>JBMYWP010000033.1:0-46049 GCA_049607525.1 Flavobacteriales bacterium | reverse complement strand
CCTTCAGCCGCACTTTTAAAAACCTTAACTGAAAAGTTAAGGTTTTTTTTTGTTTCTATATATTTTGGAAATTATGCCTTTCTATTCTACACTTTTATTCTTCTTGCTATTAATTTCTTGTATCTATAACACCAAATGTTTTCGAACAGTTTATGTTATTTATTTTAAAATAACTATCGTTATAGTATCATTTTGTATGTTTACAAAAATTATATTTAGTCATGAAAATTTTAAGAAAAAGAGAATTTCTGAAGGAAATAGGAATTACCGGAAAGCAATTAGCCCAGACTTTGAATGTAACCGAAAATTTAATAAGTCTAAACCAAAACAATAAACGTCAACCAAGATTTGAAACTCTTATTGATATTTCAAAAGCATTAGATGTTGATATTAGAGATCTATTCAATCCTACTAAAGAAACTCAAACAGAAACGATATATGTTGAGAGAGCAGGGAAGTTTGTAGCTATTGGTAAATTAAAAAGATGATATATTTAAATAATTTTATTCATCCAGATAAAAATATTCAAGGGAAAATAAATTTCTTCGCAGATTACTTTTACTATTCAGCATCTCAATCTGCTGATAATGACTTCCATGATATAGAAAATTATTTATCTTTATTTGATAAGATAATTTTTCAAATAGAAACTAATATAGAAAAATGCATTCACTATATTAATCGTTATTTGGAACATCCATTATTGAAAAATAGTGATGATAAAATGAATAAATTTGGTGATTATTCGACTGTAATTAAATTTTTAATTCAATATAATAGAATCAGATTGGGTGAAAGAGTTTCATGGATAAAAGAGAATCCTAACTTTCTTGAGGCGTTGAAAAAGTATAGAATTGAGTTGAAGAATAATATGTTTAATCAATGTGTAGATGAATTACTAAGTTACATTAAATGTCCACATTCTATAAATGATCATCAAAAAGATATAATTCACTATACAAATATATTGGTAAGTTCATTCTTGCTTAATGGTTACACAAAAGAGGATCTAAAGTATATCTTTTTAAAAGTATTTTCAAAAGACATTAGAATGTTCCCATTCACGGAATCCTTTAATGAAAGGCACAAAGAGAACTTGAATGAAAATAAAATGCTTTTTTTAGAAAACATAACTTTAGATCAGCAATTTGATGCTCTAAAAGATATATTTCATGAGCCTTCTAATTATGAGTTTCTTATTTTTAGAATTTTTAATATAAGATTCAAAAACAAAACTAAGTTTCAATATAATAAGGTAACTTTTTATCATCCAGAACATCAAGATTTAAAAGGGTTAAACTTTCAAATTAGATCAAGAAAAGAATGTGAAGACTTTATGACTAAAAAAGAAATGGTAATTGCTAAAGTTCAAGTAGAATATAAAAGTCATAAGGTAGCTGAGAAAACAGCAATAAAAACAATTAATGAAGAGTTAGTTTACTTAAATAATAGATGTAATTCTTTTGGTGTACTAGATGGTTTTTATCACTTTTCAACTTTTGATTTTCAAGTTTTTTTTCCTTTATGGAAAATAGGAGCTAACAATTATACTATTGATGATGCAAAGATTGATAATCTAAATAATAATTCATATTCCTCACTAAATGATTACGATACCGTATGTTCAAGATTTTTCTTAAGTTTAGAATATTTATTCCAATTTACAGAAGGATCTAATAAACCAGAACAATATTGGATCTATTTTGAAGCTTTATTTCAAGGTGAAGAAAAAAATCCTAAGGAAATAATAGAATGCATATCGAAAATCTTGTCTAAAGATGGTGAGGGAAAAAGTAATATTGAACTATATATAATAAATTCAATAATACATTCCTCAGCAAAGGTATTAAGTATTAGTCAAAGTAAAATGAATGAATTTAGAGCTACGAACAACTTCGATCTTAACGAGATTAGGAAAGAAGTGAATCACTCGTTTATTTCATTTTTATTTACAAAACATAGAAATATTTCTAACACTAATAGCTTAAATGAAAAATCTGAAAATATTAAAAGAATATTATGGGATTGTTATGCTCAACGAAATTCAATTATACACTCTAATAAAAGTCATGATAAATCTTTAATCATTCTAGAATTAAAACTAAAACAGATAACTAATAGGTTCAGATATTTATTAATTGAAGGAATGAGAAATGAGTCTTGTACTTCCTTTTCCGAGTTATTAATGAATTTACAATCCTCGACTTAAGTTGGATAGGAAACCCACCACCAGTGCTTTTGACTGTCGGGGTGGGTTAAATTGGATTATTTACTATTTAAAAGCCTTAGGATCATATAATTCTTTAAACTCTCGGGAAGATAATATTCGAGTATCAAAATTGTCAAAAATGCTATATTTTTCAATAAATGGCTTGAATTTATCATATCCATATTTAGAAAGACCATTATAGAAAAGTAAATGTAATTCGCCATTTGATAATTGAGCCCTTACAATATTTGAGTACCTTTTTTTATCCTCTATTGCAGAATCATCAATAAATTTATAAATATGGTATAGATTAGTGAAATACCTATAAAGACTTACATTGCTTTCAAATATTTCAGTACATCCTTCATTAATTACATCAATATATTGTTTCTCTTTGGAAATAATAAAGTCAACGAAATTAAATTTTTTTTCTAACTCCCTTGCAATGAACGTAATCCCATTAATTCCTTTTATATCTTTACTTTTTGGAATATCTATTGTGTTTACTATTTGACTATGCAACATTAGTAGGTTGAAAAAAGAAGTTTCAAATTGCTGAATTTCTATAGTTTTATATTGTTTATCGCCTTGTTTTTTACTTTCGCTCAAGGTATGAACCATAACCATTATTGTAGCCATCATAAAAACGGGTGTCATATAGGCTCCAAAACTAGCCCAGTCACTTGGGTCATTTGAAAGTTCATTAAACCAATCTGAAGGCCAAACAGAATTTACAGTAAAGCCAAATTTCGAAAAGTAAAGAATTATCATTAATCCTGAAATAATACTAATTATCAAGTTAACCTTTTTGAATAGAAAATTACTA
Organism: Flavobacteriales bacterium; assembly: GCA_049607525.1. GTDB lineage: Bacteria > Bacteroidota > Bacteroidia > Flavobacteriales > CAJXXR01 > JBMYYR01. The sequence goes on along the minus strand of JBMYWP010000033.1, from coordinate 43,014 downwards.
AGTTGATTTAACCGTTTCATAAAATATATTTTTCCTCAAATATACCATTTCCATAATAAAGGCTATTATCAAAAACACGAACAACTTCTTTTGTGGTATAATCCACTAGGACAAATGCCCGACTATTAGGACACTGGTAATTATGATCTTAAATTATTTAAATCATTGTATTTGGAATTTAAAACATCAATTTCATTAGATAAAGATTGATATTCAGAGAAATCTTCATTTTGACTTTCTTTTAATTCAATGGCAGATGCTAATAGGCTCATTAAAGCATTTAACATAGGGTAAGACTCTTGTCTAAGTCTTGTTACAGAGATCCATGTGTTTTCTGCATCGCTAATTGTTCTTGTTGCAAATAACTCACTAAATTCATTATTGAATTCTTCTAATTTGTCAACCCATTCTTTGTTGCCTAAAGTGGTTAAAAGGCCTTGACTTGTCTCTAGATCTCTTAATTCACTGATTACAGTTTTTATTTTATCCGTTTCAGCCTGATAATTTAATGTTCTTATACTTTTAATATGTCGTTTTACAACAGTTAAAGCTAAATCGGCAGCAGTCTTTATAGAATCTTCCCAATGTCTAGCTTGGGTTTCAATAGACGAGATTAGCCCAATGTAGGTTATATCCCTTTTTTCGTCTTTTTGCCTTAATTGTTTAGACAAGACTGTGTTTTTTGTTTTTGAAGATTGCTCCATCAAATTAAGTTGGTTTTCTAATGGAGTAATTTTAGGAGCTAAAATAACTTTAACATTCTCTTTAGGTTCAATAAGCTTAAATAAATCTCTGATATATTGAACATATTCAGAATTTCTTAGTGGCAGTTTATTTAATTTCATTGGATTAAGTTTTATTGATTAATATTGTTACTAATTTATATAAAAAAACTTAAAAACGAATGAGTTATATTGTTGTTTTGTAGGGTTTTGTGTTGTTGAATAAAGCTTTTTATGTAAATTGATTAAAACAGATCTTACTTCTTTTCATATTTCATTAGACATTTACATTTAATAGGGTTGCTTGGCATTTATTTTAGAAAAATTTAAAGAAAATCGGATTGTTTGGGGACAATTTCAGAAAAGTTTATAGATAATTGGGTTGCTTGGCAATTATTTCAGAAACGTTTAAAGAAAACCTGATTGTTTGGCAATTATTTTAGAAAATTTTAAAGAAAATCTGGTTGCTTGGCAATTATTTCAGAATAATTTGAAGAAAACCTGATTGTTTGGGAATTATTTCAGAATAGTTTAAAGAAAATCGGGTTGCTTGGCGGTTATTTCAGAATAATTTGTTCTTATTGGTGTTTATCAGTCGACAAAGCCTTGTTTCTTGTCTGTACGGGTAATTTATTATTTAAACCTTTTCCTTAAATCCGGTCTATATTTTTCAGCTATAGGTAAATCCATATTACCAACTGTAAGGTTTTTATAATTGTAATGAAAAATATGTTTAGGGTTAACCAAATACTGTCGGTGTATTTTGATAAAATCCTTAAAATCATCAGATGATTCTATGGTTGATATCTTTTCACGAATAAAAAACATGTCTTTATCTTTAAGATAGAACTCTACATAATTCCGATCACTCTTTATGAATAGTATTTCATGTAAAGAAACCTGATAAGACTTTTGTCCGTCCTTTAAACTGATGATTTTTTCGAAGGTAGTCGCTTTAATTTTTGAAATAACCAGGTTTAAATTAACCAATAAGGTTGTGTCATCATATGGTTTTTTTATATAACACGCTGGGTTTAGAGCCAAGATGTTTGTTATTGTTTGTGAATCTTTTTTACCAGTAACAAATATCAGGTATTTTTCGGGGTGTTTTTGGTTTAAGAGTTGCCCGATTTCAATACCATTAATTTGACCTTTAAGTTCAATATCAATAATAATGATATCTGAGGTGATTTTATTTAAGTCATCTATAAAAGATTCACCTGTTTTATAAATGTTTTCTACAATAAAACCTTCTTTTTCTACAAGATTTTTTATACCTATACTAACCAGATAGTTGTCTTCAATTATTGTTATAGATACGCCTTTATCCATTTGATAAATTATAAGTTAAAACTGTTTTACACAAAAGTGTTTTTTTAAGTGAATTAAAGATGGGATCCGACTTGTTAATCGAATGTTGGCTTTAACAAAAGGGCGACAAAAATATGATAAAATAAGACTTTTAAACAAAGTGCTTTAGCCTTTTTTTTGTAGAAAGGATTGTCATCTTTTTTTAACAAACTCTTGATAGTCCCAATAAACCAGTTTTTCAACCCAATATACATTTTATTTACTTAAACTTTTGTTGCATGATGTAGTTTTAGTACATAAAAAATATTATTTAATTGAGAGAAATATTTAGATTCATTTATTTTCAAATTTATTGCATTGAAAACGTCATTAAAAACAAAGATTTCGTATTCGTACCAAAAACAGTAGTTGTTGTCCCACTACATGATTTCTTAACCTAATCAATATAACATTAATATAATTTCGCAGGATTAATTGTAAAAAGATAGTTCAAGTGAAAAAGATATTAATGTTATTCTTAATTTCTGGAATAATTTACCAAAACAGTTTAGCACAAATCGGGATAGGTACAACCACACCGCATGAATCAGCAATATTAGATGTTACATCAAACAATAAAGGTTTTCTCCCACCAAGGATGTCTGTTTTAGAGAGAAATTATATTATTAATCCAGCTGAAGGCTTAGTTGTTTTTTGTACAAATTGCTGTCCGAAAGGCGCCTTATCATTTTTTGATTCAAAAATTTGGAAAACCATAATTGATTGTTCAGATGAAGTGATTATTGAAGATGATTTTGACGGAGATGGCATATTAAATGTAGTCGATATTGATGATGATAATGATGGTATCCTAGATAATTTAGAGTGTCCAATAGAATACGCAGATTTTACTGGGTTAAATTTAAATACTGATGCTTCTGGTCCGACTCAGTTTACGAGTTCACAAACTATTAATGGTAACGCTTTACCATCTGATATAATTGTACATAAACCAAATTCTATTACACCAAATACATTTGGGGAAATATTTGTTGGTGTAGGTATAGGATCTATTCCAAATGAAGCTGTGATATTAATGTTAAATACGGGTGCAGATACTGGAGAAGAATTCTATACTGAATTTGAGTTTTCTCGACCTAATCAGATAAATATTTTTGCTAATTCCTCTTTTGCTAGATCTAATATAAACAGTTTAGATGAATTTACTTTTGAACCTTTGAACCCAACAACTAATTTTGAATGGGAGTATTATAATATAGCTGATTCTGATACAATAACTGATGGGTATAAAATAACAATTTCTCATGCCTCTGGTAGTAATCATCAAGATTTTGCTCAATTTATACTAAATCCTAATATGAAAATTGATGGATTTAAGGTCACATATAAAAGTAATGGATTATCTGCAACTAATTCAGCTCAGTTTTTATTCAATTTGGGGTGTTCTGATAATGATGATGATGGTTACCCAAATAATTTTGATTTAGATTCAGATAGTGATGGTTGTTCAGATGCATATGAATCAGGAATGACTACTAGCACACAAACTTTATATCATTTTCCTCCTCCTTATGGAGTTAATGGTTTGTCCAATGGTTTAGAAACGGCAATTGATAATGGGATAACAGCTATTTCACCAAATATATCAAATGTGCTAAACGGAACTTGTCCTTAGACAATTTGTAATAAATATTTATTGTGAAAACAATAAATATGGTAATAAGAGGGGAGATATTAAGGGGACTCCCTTCTTATTAATTTTGATAAATTGTTGATGATTTTTATTTATATATTTCAATATTAAAAAATTGCTTATTGACAATTTTATATTTAGCAGAAAGAGACTCAATAAGAATGGCAATTATAGAAGCTTCGTAATTACTCTTATGTAAAAAATCATCATAATCGAAATTACCATTGTCTTGATATTTTATTTTCCATTGATTTCTTTTCTTTATATCAAAAATAAACTCAATACAAATTTGGTCTGAATTCGTTGTACTATGTTTAATGGTATTAATCACTAATTCAATAGTAATAAGGCCAAGGTTATTCAGATCATCAATGTCTAAAGCGCATTCATTAATAAATTCCATTTTAATTTCTCCAGTAAAAGAAAGTCCATTTTGAAGTAAATCTATAATTTTAGTCAAATACTCTTTTGATGATAATGCATCTTCAAGATCATTATTTTGTAGCATATTATGGATTTCAGCTATAGACATCATTTTTAATTGAAAAGCCTGTACATCAAATTCTTTTTCACCTTTCATTTTTTCTAAGGAAGCCATTTGAGCTACTAACTGAATACTATTCATTATTCTATGATCGGCTTCTTTGAGTTTAATGTCTGATTCTTCTTTGATAGAAGTGATTAGTTTTTGCCTATATTCTGCTTTTTTCTGTTGGATTTGTTTTTTTGTCCAAGTTCTATAGGCATAATAAGAAATTAGTGAGATGATAATTATAAAAATAGCAGTTCCAACTGTTTTATTTTTATTATTTTCAATATCAATTTGTTCTTTTTCTTTATCAAAATTAGATTTTTGATAATTTGAAAAAGCTAAATATTTTGAAGATTCTTTTTGATTCACAATGCTTTCTAGATTTAAGTCGTTTAATGCTAAATCTATATGGCCTAGTTTGAGATTGTTAAAAACACGAAGTTTTTTTATATCGTTTGATAAATCAGGATAAAATGGAGATCTTCTGAAGTTAAATTCAATTGAATCTAAATATACATTTGATTGTTCATATTTTTTTATATTAGAGTATAAATAAGCAATTTTATAAAAAGTATTTATGTCTGAAGTATGCATAGAAAATTTAAAAGATTTAGCATGTTCAATTAAATTTTCTAGTTTTTCTTCAGTACTGGTTTTTAATTGTGATGATAAATTTAAATTCTCCTCAATTAGGATTTTAAAATCTTTAATGGATTCTATTGTACTATATTTATTTATTATGCTTTTTTCTTTCTCTATAAGTGTTTGATCTTGTAATAAAGAATCAATCATTGCAAATGCTTTTCTAAAATTTTTTTCAGCTCTTTTCTCTTGATTTAGTTTTAAATATGCTAACCCAGTGTTATTTAGCATGCTAACTTTTCTTAAGATTTCATTTGACTCGCACAAATGTATGTTTTCTCGATAGATATTTATTGCTTTTTCAAATTGTAAGGTTTCATAATATAATGAAGAAAGAGTTTCGTAATAATTTCTTTTTCTGGGAATTAATTCTTTCCAACTGGTTAATAATTCAGTGATATAAATTAATTTTTCATGTTGATTTGTAGATTTATAATAGAGAATAATAGCTTCGATTGCTTTAATATTAGCAAAAGAACGGATCTTTTTACTTTCTATAAAATCACATAAATATTTGAATTTTTGTTCTATTTCTTTACTATTTCCAACTGTATAATAAACGAGGAAGTTAAATTCTAAAAATTGTTGGTATAAAACTAACGTATCATTATGAGGGTCTAATTTATCTTTTAACTTATTGATGTCTTTATCAATTTCATCTTTTAATATCAATCCATAATCGGTCCATAATTTATCAAAGATAAAATGATAGTCTGATTGCTTAAAGGTGTTTAAGTCGTTATTTCCATAAGTTTTTATATTTATAAGAGTAACAAAGACTAAAATCAATTTAGATAAATTGATTAATAATACATTTCCTTTAATAAAAGAATTATTGTTTTTATCCATTTAGAAACTCGTAGTAATTATTTGGAAAATAAATTATAGTTACACTATTCATCATATTTTGGAGCATCAAATTTAAAAGTTAATATTTACCACACCAAATGCATGGTGTTAAAAGATTGATAGGGTGTTCATCTAATCTTATGTATTTTTCAAAAAACGTCTATTACTTAAATAATAAATTTCACAATTGATGTTAATATGGTTTAGAACTGAAAAAGCTTTAGAGAAATGAAGATGTTTTCATCAAATATTAAAAGGTATCTTAGAGTTTAAACTGATGTTTAATGATTAAAAAAGCTCTAAATATGTTAACACTAAGCTTTATATAATTTAAAGACAATGAAGTAGGTATTATTGAATTTCGTTAGAAAATAATCAATAAAGCCATATTTTGCACATCTAAATTTTCCTTTGTATTTTTAGATATGTCAAAATTCTATTTCATTTACATTGTGTTTTTATGGTCTTGGTGTGTTCAGGCTCAGGAAAATGAAGGGAACTCGCCAAGGGTTAATTATGTCTTCAGTTTTCAAACTGATGTTTTAGCGACTGATGAAGCTTTGAATTGGTTGTCACCAAGGTTTAGTATAGAATATAAAGGCAATGAAATAGGTGTTATGGGGCATTTGATGTCCAATCTCCATTATCCAAACGATATTCAGAATAAAATTTCAACACCATTTTCTGAATTCGGTAAAGGTATATCTCATTTTGTAAGTCTATTTGGGCGTAAAACATTTCGGGAACGTTGGTTTATTGAGGCTTCTTACGGAAAACAAGGTAGTTTTGGCCTAGATAAAGGTTTGGTTTCGAATCATACCACTCAGTCTAATGTGAGTCAGGGTATTAACACAGGTTTCGAACGTTATAGAACACAGGTGAGTATAGGTTATGTGTTTTATAAAAGAAATGGATTTCATTTATGTGGAGGAGTGGAATATCAAGTCAATAAAAAACGTTATTGGATTTATGATGTGACAATTTCCGACCCTAATAATCTCACGCATTACCCTTCTAATACTTATAATTATTCCAGAGTTGACAAAACCTATATTGATGGAAGTCTATTTTTGGAGGCCAGGTGGCATTTGTTGCAAGGTTTTAATAAATGAACATTTTACTAACTAATAGAATGAATTATTAGCTTTACACTTATCTTTGTTTTAAACAATACTCTATTATCAATTGTCTATTTTTAATCAGCCCATATCATTTGTTCAGGATGTAAAATACAGAATAATCATAAGTGTGATTCTTGGTCTGTTTTTGTCTATGATTATTTTTCTTTTAGAGCCTTTTGACACCAACACATTTCAATCGGAATATAGAACTTGGTTGCTTTTAGGATTTGGAATTCTCTTTACGGTCGTTTATTTTTTATACGGATTTTTAGAGGCTTTTGGTTTTAATTTGGTTAAAAAGGATTGGAAAGTACGGCACGAATTGGTTTCGGTCCTGTTCTTTTTCTTAGTTTCTGGAACTATTATTTTTCTCTACAACAACACGGTCATAAACGAGTCTTCTTATGACTTGAGGGCACATTTGGGATATCTCATTTATATTGTAACGCCAATGATGTTGATTTTATCTCCCTTTTTACTTTTTTTTAGACAAAAATTTGGAACGTGGTATGCACCTGTAAAATCAGAAATGATTCAGATTCTTGGTAAGAATCAAAAAGAGCGTTTGTCCATTCTCAAAGAAAATCTTTTATACATTCAGGCCGAAGAAAATTATATTTCTATCTATTATTTAGATGCCGATTTTGGGTCGAGGTCAAAAACGTTTCGACAAACATTATCTTCTGTACATCTACAAGCATCCTTTTTAGAAAAGTGTCATCGGTCATATTTAGTAAATCCAGAATTGATACAAGAAGTAGCCGGAAACTCACAAAATGCCAAAATTGTCCTTAAAAATTGTGGACTTTTCATTCCATTGTCCAAAACATATTATAAGACATTTAAAGATAATTTGTCCGAAGTCTTATAATTTCATCAAAAATCTTATCTGTTGGTCACAATGATTTGAATAATAGTAAGTTTTGATATTGATTTGAAGAAAAATAAAATCATGAAAAACAATTTAAACAAATCACTTTATTTACTTTTTACAGGGTTTATACTCTTTATTAACCTTGGATTTAGTCAGAATAAAACCATAAAAATCCGATATATCGGAAATTGTGGACTCCATATTACCGATGGCGAAAATCATGTATATACCGATTTTCCATATAAATCTGGCGCGCATCATTATGCAGAATATCCGCAAAGCGAACTGGATAGTTTAAAAGAAAATGCACACTATATTTTTACGCATAAACACAGCGATCATTACTATAAAGGAAAGGCGAAAAAAATAATTAAATCCAAAAAAGGAATAAAGTATAATAAGAAAACCATTTCAGAATTGGAAGAAGCCATTCCTAATTTTAAAATTCAAGTATTTAAAACAAAGCATTTGTTTTCATTTGCACATTATTCTTATTTAATAGAATGGCACGGGCAGCGCATTTTTCTATCGGGCGATACAGAATCGGCAGAAACCATTCTTAAAATAGAAGATATGGATGTGGCTTTTATTCCAGCTTGGTTGGTACGAGAAATAATCGGATCGGAAGAAAAATTTAAAACGAAGAAAATTGTCATCTATCACATTGGTCCTCGGGATGACGTAAATGTAAAAGGAGACAGGGTGTTGATGCTAAAACAAAGAGGGCAAGAAATTATACTCAATTAAACTTCTTTATAGGTTTGGAGTTATTTAGGAGAAAGCGTTATGGTCTTTTCCTTATTCCGACTGCAATAAAATCTGGATGGTTTTATTGTTTCTTTCTTCCAAAATAAAACGTCCTTTTTTATAAATTTCTTTTACAATAGTTTCATTATAATGCCTTATGGTATATAAATCGACATTGGAATTGTATTTCAAGTTAAAGTCTGAATTTAAAAACTCGGTAAGTTGAGGGATTTTTATAGAATCGTTTTGAAGAACCAAAGCACAGGAAGTGGCAGAGTTTTGAAGTAAAACCACGCGAATCCCAAACTGTTTACATGCACCAAAAAGGCTTTCTAACTCTTTTTCCACAATAAAAGACAGGTCTTTACTGGAAACAGAAAGCAGAAATAAGTTTTGTTTTACAATAATTGAAGGAAGTTCGGGTATTTGTTTTAATTCAGAAGAAATTAAAGTTCCACTTTTTTCGGGATGTATAAACGATTTTACAAACAAGTTGATGTGGTTTCGTTGCAAAGGTTGAATGGTTTTTGGATGAACCACACTTGCTCCATAGTAAGCCAGTTCAATAGCTTCTCTAAACGAAAGTTGTTCGTATTTTTTGGCTTCTGGAAAACGTCTTGGGTCTGCATTAAAAAAACCGTCAACATCTTTCCAAATGGTCACATTTTTTACGTTTAATACCGATGCGAAAATTGCTGCTGTAAAATCGGATCCTTCTCGGCCTAAAGATGTGAAGTTTTCATGTTTATCTCTACCAATAAATCCTTGGGTTACGGTAATTTTATCGTTAAAATCGATTTGATTTATAAGTTCTGTAGACGTCTCCCAACACACTTGAGCCTGTTGGTAATTAGAATCTGTAACAACACATCGGCGTACATCTAAAAACTGAACATTAGATTGAATGGTGTTTAAATAATGAAATAAAATTGACGATGATAACCATTCGCCAAAACCTATGATCTGGTCGTAAATAAAACGATATGGTTTTCCTTTTACTTCTGAGGCTTTTGTTATAAAAGCATTGTAAATAGATTCTAAATCAAAATCTAAATGAAGTGATTGAGCAATGGCGTTGTGAAAGTGTTTTAGTTGGTTCAATTCTTTTTGTGGAATTGTGCCATTAGAATAAATTTCTCGAATAATGATTTCGATAAGATTTGTTGTTTTTCCCATTGCCGATACAACAACTAAAACTTCATTTTCACCAAATTTAGAAACAATTTGTCCTACATTTATCACCGATTGGGCATCTTTTACCGATGCTCCTCCAAATTTAAATACTTTCATAACGTTTGTAATCACGTCAAAATTAACATTAGTAATCTAATTTTCGGATTCTTTTGTCATATATTCTTCTTAAAAACGACAAATTGACATTTAAAGTAGAATGGTATATAAATTGACAAAAGGAAGACGTACAAAATTTAAAATCATAATTCTTAAGCTATGTCAGTAACATTAAAACCATTAGCAGATCGTGTTCTTATAGAGCCGTTAGCCGCAGAAACAAAGACAGCATCAGGTCTTTTTATTCCAGATACAGCTACAGAAAAACCACAAGAAGGAATTGTTGTGGCCGTAGGAAACGGAACAAAAGATATTGAAATGACCGTTTCTGTTGGGGATAAAGTGCTTTATGGTAAATACGGAGGTACAGAAATTAAGTTAGAAGGTAAAGATTATCTTATTATGAGAGAATCGGACGTTTTAGCAATATTATAATACCAATTTAGGTATATTTTAGAATTACAAACTTAGAGTCAAGACATTATCATGGCAAAAGATATAAAATTTAATTCGGACGCAAGAGACGGATTGAAAGCTGGAGTTGATGCTTTAGCAAACGCAGTAAAAGTAACTTTAGGGCCAAAAGGTCGTAATGTAGTTATAGGAAAACAATTCGGAGCACCACACATTACAAAGGATGGAGTTTCTGTAGCTCGTGAAATTGAGTTAGAAGACGAATTGGCAAATATGGGAGCTTCTATGGTAAAAGAAGTAGCTTCTAAAACAGCAGATGTTGCCGGAGACGGAACAACAACTGCAACGGTATTGGCACAGGCAATTATTAATACAGGTTTAAAAAATGTTACAGCGGGTGCAAATCCAATGGATATTAAGCGTGGTATTGATAAAGCTGTAAAAGCCATTACAGAAAATTTAAAAGCACAATCTCAAGAAGTAGGAGATAGTTACGATAAAATAGAACAAGTAGGTTCTGTATCTGCAAACAACGATTCATCGGTTGGTAAACTTATTGCCGAAGCTATGGAACGTGTTGGTAAAGAAGGTGTAATTACTGTTGAAGAAGCAAAAGGTATTGAAACTACAGTTGATGTGGTTGAAGGAATGCAGTTTGATAGAGGGTATTTGTCGCCATACTTTGTGACCAATACAGAGAAAATGGAAGCAGATTTAGAAAATCCTTACATTTTAATCTACGACCAAAAGATTTCAACAATGAAGGATTTATTGCCTGTACTTGAGCCTGTTGCTCAGTCTGGACGTCCTTTATTAATTATTGCAGAAGATATTGACGGAGAAGCTTTAACTACATTGGTTCTTAATAGAATTCGTGGAGCACTAAAAGTTGCTGCTGTAAAAGCACCAGGTTTTGGAGATCGTAGAAAAGCGATGTTAGAAGATATTGCTGTTTTAACTGGTGGTACTGTTGTTTCTTCGGAACAAGGGTTTACATTAGAAAACGCTACTATTGACATGTTGGGTACTGCCGAAAAAATTAACATAGACAAAGACAATACAACTGTTGTAAACGGTGCTGGAATTGAAGACAATATTCGTTTACGAGTAAATCAGATAAAAGCACAGTTCGAAGCGTCTACATCAGATTATGATAAAGAGAAGTTACAGGAACGTATGGCTAAATTGGCTGGTGGTGTTGCTGTAATGTATGTTGGTGCGGCTTCTGAAATTGAAATGAAAGAGAAGAAAGACCGAATTGATGATGCTTTACACGCGACTCGTGCAGCTGTAGAAGAAGGAATTGTTCCTGGTGGAGGAGTTGCATTAGTGAGAGCTTCGGAAGCAACACAATCTATTGAAACAATTAATGAAGACGAGCAAATTGGAGTTCAAATTGTGACACGTGCAATTGAAGAGCCATTACGTCAGATTGTAGCAAACGCTGGTGGCGAAGGTTCTGTTGTTATCAATAAAATAAAAGAAGGTTCAGGAGATTTTGGATATAATGCCAAAACTGATGAGTATGTAGATATGTTTTCTGCAGGAATCATTGATCCTACCAAAGTAACACGTGTAGCTTTAGAAAATGCAGCTTCTGTTGCAGGAATGTTCTTAACTACAGAGTGTGTTTTAGTAAATTTACCAGAAAAAGAAGAGGCTCATAGTCACCCACCAATGGGTGGAGGTATGCCTGGAATGATGTAATACCCCCAATATATTACAATGATTAGCCCATTTCGGAATTTCCGAATTGGGCTTTTTTATGTTAAATAAATATGTAAGCAAAGAAATTTAAAGGTTAAGTTTAGGTTTAATAACTCATTTCATGACTTATGTCATGTTTTATTTCGATTAAAATACGTTATACACTCTATTTTTTTTGTCGTTTACCCTAAATATTATGTATTAAGTTGTTACGTTTAAATTCTCTTTCTATATTTGCTGCAGTTAAAAAGGAAAGTTACTTACATAACTAAAATCGACTCTTTTTAAACAAAAACAAATCACTCCCCACTGTACTTTTTTATAAAAAGTACGTTAATTAATTTACTACCCCCAATTATCTAATATCTAGATCAGTTCTTTACTTGAGAGCTGATCTTTTTTTTGTCCTAATATTGATATGAAACGTAAAATGATGTGTTGGGTAATAAGATTATGTTTAGTGTGAAAGTAGAAAAAACAAAAAATAGATTTTTGAATGATGAATAGATTAAAGGATAGTTGAGTTGCAAAGGTTTAATTGTTTATTTTTGTAAAATGATAATACACAGAAATACATTAATTTCGGAAGAGCTTTTTGAGGAAGAATTCGTTTGTAATCTATCGGCATGTAAAGGTGCGTGTTGTGTAGAAGGTGATGGAGGAGCTCCTTTAAAAAAAGAAGAAGCTCATGAAATAGAACAGAACTGGGATATAATAAAAACGTATTTGCCTAAAAAATCTATAGAGCAAGTAGAAAAAGAAGGGTTTTCTGCGATAGGTTATGATGGAGGCTTAGAAGCACCATTGGTTAATGAAAAAGAATGTGTTTATGTAGAGTTTTTAGATGATGGTTCTTTAAGATGTGGAATTGAACATGCTCATGCCGATGGAAAAATAGATTTTCTAAAACCTGAGTCTTGTCATTTATATCCGATTCGAATTCAAAAACTACCAACGTTTGAATCATTGCTTTATAACAGATGGGACATTTGTTCTGATGCATGCACGTTGGGAAAAGAATTACAAATACCAGTGTATAAATTCTTAAAACAACCTCTTATTACAAAATATGGAGAGGAATGGTACAAAGAATTGGAGTTTATTGGAAGTGAATACAGAAAATCTAAAGGACTAAGATAACAGTTGATGAAAGATCCAAAAAAGAAAGTAAAAGCAAAAAAATCATTCGGACAACATTTTTTAAAAGATGAAGAGGTATGTGCGAATATTGCAAATATATTAACAGGGAAAGGATACTCAAATCTTGTTGAAATTGGACCAGGAATGGGTGTTTTAACAAAATATTTGATTGATAGACCAGAAGATCTTCGAGTAGTTGAGGTAGATAATGAATCGGTGGAATATTTAATGGTGAATTTTCCGAAGTTAAATGGGAGAATTATTCATGCAGATTTTCTTAGGCTTCCTATAGATGAAATGTTTAAAGATCAATTTGCTGTAATAGGTAATTTTCCGTACAATATTTCGTCTCAAATTTTATTTAGAATAGTTGATTTTAGACATTTAATACCAGAAGCAGGTGGAATGTTTCAAAAGGAATTGGCACAAAGAGTTGCTTCGCCTCCAGGGTCTAAAGCTTATGGTGTAATTAGTGTTCTTATTCAGGCCTATTATGATATTGAATATTGTTTTACAGTACCACCACAGGTTTTTGATCCACCACCAAAGGTAGATAGTGGAGTTATTTATTTAAGGCGTAAAGAAAATTATAAATTGCCTTGTGATGAAGTATTGTTTAAAAGAGTTGTAAAGCAGGCATTCTCTCAGCGTAGAAAAACTCTAAGTAATGCTTTAAAACCTTTGCTAACGAATCCGGAATGGAAAAAAATGGATATTTTTAAACTTCGAGCCGAACGTTTATCAGTTCAAGATTTTATTGATCTAACAAATATGTTTTATCCAGACAATGAAGTCAAATAAAAATATGAAAGTAAGCCGAATGGCTTACTTTTTTTGTTTATATAATGATACATTCCACCCTCAAAAAAAATTGTATATTGTAAGAAAAGTATTTCCCAAATAAATATTAATGACGCGATTTTTACTCATATTATTGTTTTTTATTTCGATTCTGACCTTTGCCCAGGATCCGAGTTATAGTGTTATAGGTAAAAAAGAATTTAGTGGATACGATATATACTCAATAGCACAAAATAATGAAGGTATAGTGTATTTGGCAACTAATAATGGGGTTTTTAAACACAATGGTAAAGAAATAATACGTTTAGAATCACCAAAACTTCGAGATAAATCCTTTTTTGGTTTCATAAAAAACAAAACTGGAGATTTGTTTTGTTACAATTTAATAGGAGAAGTTTATAAAGTTGGATATAATACAATCTATTTAGAAACAATTATTAAAAACGATTTTCTGTCAGGGTATTTTACATTCCAATTTACGGAAAATGATGAAATTATTATAAGTCTTCCAAATCCAATAATTAAACGTAAAGATAGTACTTATGAAAACTTATTTCCAGATGATGTTGAGTTTAATTCTTCTATTTTAAAATCAAAGAAAAATAAAATATTATTATACAGTCACTCCCACAAACGCATTTATTTTATTGACTCAAAAACTTTAGAAACTCATTATTTATCATTGAATAAAGAAGTGGATATAGGTACAAAAATTTCTTTTGATGATGATGATGACAGACTTTATATGTTGGATCATAAAAATCATATGGTTTATGAATTTAATGAACACACTTATAAAAAAATCCCTTTAGCGAAGCCGAAATTTAATTATGGAACAGAAATTTTTAAAGCTTATGAAGGAGGGCAGTTTTGTGTAACTTTTTCTAATGGAGGTATGGTTTTCTACAGCAAAGATGGGACTAAAAGATCTTTTAATGACGTAAGTTTTAACAGTGTTGTGTTTTCTTGTTTCCTTCAAGATTCTGAGGGGAATTTTTGGGCGGGAACATTGGAAGAGGCTATATTATACTTCAGACGTACACCGTTTTTTTCCTTTGTAGATCAGCCTTTACTAAAAGATGAATTTATTCATAAAATAGCTTTTTGTCCCGCAGGTAATTTATATATAGGAACCATGTCGGGTAAAATATATGAAGAAGATAATTTTCAAATAAAATTGTTTAATGATAATTCCCCGAATAAAGTGAATTATCTGGAATATAAAAATAATGTAATTTATGCTTCAAGAGGGATTTTTCCTTTGAAAGAGCATGAATATAATGCATTGGAACAGCCTAATAAGAAAAATATAGGAAAGGACTTTGAGAAAGTTGACGGAAGCTATTTCTATGGGACTTCTAGAGGTTTATTAATTTCACCAGAAAATAGCAATACAGACAGTCTAATTTTGACCGCAAGAATTCATAAGGTTAGATATATTGAAGAAGATGATAAACTTTGGGTTGCTTCTAATAAAGGACTTTATTATTACCATAATAACCACTTGCACTGTTCCAATCTATTGTCTGATTATTATAGTATACCAATAGATTTACAGATTTATGAGGATAAATTATGGGTGGCAACTGAGTCTGATGGTGTCTTTTTAATTGATAATGATAAGATTGTTGTTCACTTAAAAGAAGGGGATGGTTTGGAAAGTAATGAAATTAATAAAATTAGATTTCAAAACGACAGGCTATTTATTTCGCATGCAAAAGGGTTACAAATTAACCAAATTTCAGAGATAAAAAAGTATAAACTCATTAATAGGTCAAATGGATTGTTTGCAAATAATATCCGAGATTTTGATGTAATGAACAATCAATTGGCACTCGTGACTTATCTCGGTCTTCAAAAGGTAGATCTAAACACACTTTATGATGTCGATACATTGGCAAATGTTCATTTGATAAAGGTTTCAAGTAAAGAAGGTGAATTATTTGGGCAAAATCCTGAATTAAATTATTATAATCAGTCTGTAACATTTGAATATGAAACTTATGCATTTCAGCACGAAATACATTATGAATATAGATTAATTAAAGATCAAGATAGTGTTGGTGTTTATTGGGTTAAAGATTTTAGTGGTAGGAATTCAATTACCTTTCCTTCATTATCTTCAGGTAGTTATACATTTAATTTACGAGCAGTATCAGATCATAATGTAAAGTCAGATATTGTTGAATATACATTTGTAGTGAAGAATCCTTTTTGGAAAACAACACCATTTTTAGGTTTAGTTGGGTTTTTATTATCTGGTTTGATATACCTGATTTATTCCAGAAATGTGCGCAAAATAAAAAAGGAAAATAGTATTAAAGCCGAAATTTATAATTCAAAACTTACGGCTCTAAAATCGCAAATGAATCCGCATTTTATTTTTAATTCTCTAAATTCTATTCAAGCTCTAGTTTTAAAGCAAGATGTAGGTAATGCGTATAACTATATTGTTAAGTTTTCTACGTTGGTACGTCAAACCTTAAATTTTTCCGACAAAGATTATATCGATTTTCAAGAGGAAGTGAAAATGTTGAAGCTGTATTTAGAATTGGAAAAATTAAGATTTTCGGATGATTTTAGTTTCGAAATTACTTTTGATAAGCATTTAAATGGAGGGATTCCACCAATGTTAATTCAACCATTTGTTGAGAATGCTATAAAGCATGGGCTACTGCATAAAACTGGAGATAAAAGCTTAAAAATACATTTTGAAATAGATGAGCTTCTTACATGTATCATACTGGATAATGGAGTGGGAATGAAACGTTCACAAGAAATTAAAATGCGTCAAGGCCGAAAATATAAATCCTTTTCAATAACTTCGTTAGGCAAAAGATTCAATATATTATCAGAAATGCATGGGTCCCAGGTTGGATTTGAGATTATTGACTTAAGTGAAAATTCTCAAGGTCAAGGCACAAAAGTTATTATTAAGATACCTATTAATTATCAATTATAAACAAAGTATTAAACGCAATTATTATGTTAAAACATAAGGCAATTATTACCGATGATGAACATGGAGCTCGTGAAGTTTTGCGAAGCTTACTTGAGATGTATTGTCCGGATGTTGAGATTATAGATGAGTGTAGAAATTTATTAGAAGCGGTAGAGTCAATAAAACAAAATAAACCCGATGTTGTCTTTTTAGATATAGAAATGCCTGAGTATGCAGGTTATGAGGTTATTAATTTTTTTGAACATATTGATTTTCATATCATTTTTGTAACAGCTTACGATCAATATGCAGTAAAAGCTTTTGAGGTTTCGGCTATCGATTATTTGTTAAAACCCATAGAGATATCTCGATTGCAACAAGCAATTAAACGGCTAGATGATACAAGAAGTAAAGAAGAGGTTCATTTACAATACAAAACGTTTAAGGAGACTCTCGATGTTGGAGAGGTTGATAAAATTATTGTGAAAAACAATGGCAATCAACATGTTTTAAAAACCTCAGAAATTATTGCAATAGAAGCTCAAGAGTCATACAGTTATATCTATACCATAAATAACGATCGGTTTATGGTAAGTAAAAACCTTAAATATTATCAATCTCTTTTAGAAAATAATAATAGTTTTTATAGGAGTCATAAATCTTGGTTGATTAATAAACAAAACTTTATTAGTTTTTCTAAATCTAGACTTGAAATTGTATTAAAAAACGAAATAAAGGCTAAGTTATCTAAGTATAAAACATCAGATTTTGAAGTTTTCTTGTTAAAATAGTCCGTTCCTAAAAAAAATACTCTATTTATTAAATTTATATACATATGTTAAATTAATATTAGATATTTGCACCTGATTTGTTTTTATTTAAATAGAGTTTACAAAGAAATTATTGGGGAATTTTTTCTTGTTACATGTAACTATTAAACTGGTTAGCATACACTATTTAAAAAAATAGAGGTTTTTACAATTGTAAAAACCTTTTTTTTTGTCTTAATATTTTCGGTTTATTTTTTTGATTATTGTTAACAAAAAGTAAGATTGAAGATAAATTTATTTACCCAACAAAATAATTTTACCTTTGCCCTATGAAAATGACACAAGCTAAACCCGATATAAGAAAATTGAGTTCTAAAGAACTTAATGAGTTTATGTTATCAATAGGTGAGAAAAAATTCAGAACCAAACAGATATTAGAATGGTTGTGGGTAAAAGGCGCACGCTCAATTGATGAAATGAGCAACTTATCGATTAAGTTAAGAGAACAACTCAATAAACAGTTTGATATTTATGATGTTGTTATTAGTGAAGAACAGCGAAGTAAAGACGGAACAGTAAAAGTTGTGTTTAAATTATGGGACAATTTCATAGTAGAAGGGGTTCTTATTCCGGCAGGAGATCGAATGACGGCATGTATTTCATCTCAGGTAGGATGTAGTTTAGCGTGTTCGTTTTGTGCAACAGGTCGTTTAAAAAGAGAGCGTAATTTAGATGCTGCAGAAATTTATGATCAAGTTTATTTGCTAAATAAAATTGCTCAGAATTATTATAATTTACCTTTGTCAAATCTTGTTTTTATGGGAATGGGAGAGCCATTACTTAATTACAAGCAATTGTTATTGGGTATAGATCTTATTACATCTGAGCAAGGTATGCATATGTCTCCGCGCCGTATTACGGTTTCTACTGCTGGAGTTTCTAAAATGATTCGCAAATTAGCCGAAGATAAAGTGAGATTTCCATTGGCGCTTTCGTTACATGCTGCAAACGATGAAAAGCGAACAAAAATTATGGCGATTAACGAAACCAACAATTTGGAGGTGTTAAAAACCGATCTTAAATACTTCTATGAGCAAACAGGAAATCGCATTACTTTAGAATATATTATTTTCAAGAATTTTAATGATGAAATTCAAGATGCTAAGGAGTTATTCGATTTTGCTAAACACTTTCCTTGTAAAATAAACATTATTGAATATAATCCGATAGACGATGGTGAATTTGAACAGGCAGATCCGAAAAAAGTAGATGCCTTTGTTCATTATCTAGAAAAAAATAAATTAACGGTAAATGTTAGACGTAGTCGTGGTAAGGATATTGACGCGGCGTGTGGGCAATTGGCCAATAAAAACCAAGTTAATTAAATACTAAGTTTTCAATTTTAACACGAAAACTTACAAAAGGATGTTTGACTTTATAATAAAAAAAGTAATTTTGCCAAACAAATAAACCTGTAAAAAGGGGATAAGTGGTTAAACAACAAAATCTTAACTCATGAAAAAACTTTTATTTTCTGCGGCTGTACTTGCCGTAACAGCATTACAAGCTCAAGATTGTACAGAGATTTTCTTCTCAGAATACGTTGAAGGATCAAGTAAAAATAAAGCTTTAGAGATTTATAATCCTACTAGTGCTTCAATAGATTTATCTGTTTACAAAATCAAGCGTTACAAAAATGGTCAGACTGCTCCAGATACAGAATTGGAATTGTCAGGTAATTTAGTTGGTTATGACGTAGTTGTTATTACTAACGGAGAAACTACCGATACAGGTTTTGGAACTGTAGATTCTGTATTATACAATATGGGTGATCTTCATGGAACTGGAATTTACGCTTCTTCTCCAATGTTTTTTAATGGAAATGATGCATTGACAATAGAGAAAGCTAATTCAACTTCTACAGATGATATTGTTGATATTTTTGGAAAAGTTGGAGAAGATCCAAATAACGGATGGAACAATATTGATTCTATGAATTATGTTGCAGGAGAAGACTTCTGGACAGCATGGACAAAAGATCATACTATGGTTCGTAAATCTTCTGTACTAAAAGGTGTTACTGCAAACCCTTCAGTGTTTAATACAGGATTAGAATATGATTCTTTACCTAAAAATACTTTTACAGAATTAGGGTCTCATACTTGTGACTGTAAAACTTTAAGTACTACAGAATATAACCAATTTAGTTTCTTAGCTTACTCATTAGAAGGTAACGTTATTGTTACTTCTAAAGAAAATTTAAAAAATGTTGAGTTTGTAAGTCTTACAGGTCAAGTTGTATATTCTCAAAGTGTTTCAACAGGATCATTTACTGTTCAACCAAATCTAAATAATGGAGTTTATGTAATTCGTTTGACAAACGATAAAGGACAACAAACTTCAAGTAAAATTGTATTAAAATAAAATAACTAAAAAAAGCCGCTTGCGTTAAATTAAATTTTCGTCTGTCGGCTTTTTTTGGCTTTATACTTTTTTTATATAATAAGTGTAAAGATTTTGATTCTCAATCCCCCAAAGAATAATATCTCATATGAAACAGATTGTTACTCTACTCCTAACACTTTTTACAGGGTTAGTCGTATTAGCTCAACAAAAAGTAAGCGGAGTCATCCAAGATGCTCAAACAGGAGAGACGCTAATTGGTGCAAATGTTGTTTACGGAACAAATCAAGGTGTGGTAACCGACTTTGATGGTCGTTTTGAATTTACAGTGAAAGACGGAGATTATAAGCTTGAAATAAGTTATGTAGGTTATATTTCTCAAACAAAGAAGATAAGAGTTACTGGTAAGCCGGTAACGTTAAAAATTAATTTAAAACAAGATGTTTTAGATGAAGTGACTCTTGTAGCAGATATTGCTCAAGAACGTTTAACCCCCGTAGCCTTTACTTCCATTTCGCCTAAGAAAATCACCGAAGAGTTAGGAGGAAGAGATTTACCCTTAGTACTAAATCAAACACCAGGGGTATACGCTACTCAAAGTGGTGGTGGTGATGGAGATGCTCGAATAAATATTCGTGGATTTAAACAGGAAAATATGGCCGTTATGATAGATGGTATTCCTGTTAACGACATGGAAAATGGAGCTGTTTATTGGTCAAATTGGTTTGGTTTGGATGCTATTACAAGTCGTATGCAGGTTCAGCGAGGTTTGTCGGCTTCTAAACTTTCTATTCCTTCTGTAGGTGGTACAATAAATATTTTAACAACTACTGTAGATTCGAAAGAAGAATTTAAAGTTAAACAAAACATTAATCAGTTTGGGAAGTCAACAACTGCTCTATCATATAATTCAGGGTTAAGTGATAAAGGATGGAGTTATTCAGGTGTTTTTACATATAAAAAAGGTGATAATTACGTAGATAATTCGGAAGTTGAAGGTTTCTTTGCTTATGGAAAAATAACGAAGAAATTGAAAAAACATATTATTTCACTTTCTTCTTTTGTTGCACCTCAAGAACATGATCAAAGATCATATAAGCAACGTATTGCAACATATTCTTCTGAATTTGCCCAAGATCAAGGTATAGATATTTCAAAATATAATGACGTTCAGTATTTTAATTTAAATATGGGGCGAAACTACAACCGTAACTGGGGATATGTTGAAAGAACACGTTATAACTCAAATGTTGAGAGAGAAACATTATCTGAGAAAAGAAATTTCTATATGAAACCTCAGGTGAATTTAAATCATACATATATACATAATGAAAGGTTAAAGTTTAATACTGCTCTTTACTTGTCTATCGGTAGAGGTGGAGGTACTGGAATTAATTCTAGTGTAGGAGCAAAGCATTATACTGATGAAGGACTATTGAATTGGCAACATTTCTATGATCTAAATGCTAAAGGTGTATTCAATAAGGATGGTGATTTTCAAAAGTCAACAACATTTTTAGAAGCCAATAGAAACGATCATAATTGGTATGGTTTACTATCGAAGGTTGATTATGACTTAGATGATTCATGGAATTTATCTGGAGGAATTGATTTAAGATCTTATGAAGGTAGACACTATAAAGAAGTATATGATCTTTTAGGAGGTGACTATTATATAGATCCTACTCAAAATAACAAAAAATTAAGAGTAGGTGATAAGTTTGAATTTGATAATTCTGTATTTGTTAAATGGGCAGGAGTATTTGGTCAAGCAGAATATTCATCAGGGAATTTGAGTTCATTCTTAAACTTATCTTTGTCTCATATTTCATTTAAAAAAGAAGATTATTTTCTAAATTACCAAGAGTCTGGTACAAAGTCTAAATTTGGTGGTACAATAAAAACTGGAGCGAACTATAATCTTGACGAAAATTCGAATGTTTTCTTTAACGTGGGATATTTGAATAAGGCAAGGCCATCTAAGTATATGTTTAATGGTTTTACAACCCAATTCAGAAATGATACAGACAATGAAGTGGTGTATTCATCTGAATTAGGATACCATTATGGGTCAGGAAAATTTTCTGTAAATGCCAATGCATACTATACTGTTTGGGATGGAAAACCAGTAAATAACCAGAGATTAGATGATGGTGAGTTTTATGTATTTCCAGGAATTGATGCTCGACATATGGGTATAGAAGTGGATGGAGTCTATAAATTGACCAAAAAGTTTGAAGTTCAAGGTACAGTTTCTTTAGGTGACTGGATTTGGACCTCTGAAAATGTAACAGTAGATTATTTCGATCAAAATGCTCAAACAACAACCCCAACGGATTTGAAATTTTCGGTGAATGATATTCATGTAGGGGATTCTCCTCAAAACCAAGTAGGTATTTCATTAAACTATAAACCAGTAAAAGGTGGATATATTAGATTGAAATATGGATATTTTGCTAAGTACTATTCTGATTTTAGTCCACAACCTGTATTTGATGATGGTGAAACGAGATATCAAGCGGTAGAACCTTGGAAAATTCCAAATTACAGCACTGTAGATTTATTCTTAGGTTATAGTTTTAATATTAAGAAAACGAGATTGTCTTGGAATTTCAGTATGTACAATATTTTTGATACATTTTATATTAGTGATGCTCAGAATAACGCAGGTTTCTTGCTAGATACTTCTGCTAATAATGACGCAGAGTCTGCATCAGTATTCTTTGGAGCAGGTAGAAACTTTTCTACATCAATAAAATTGACATTCTAACATTACACTTTAAAGCGAATCTAATTATAAGATTCGCTTTTTTGCCTTAACACAAATAGTATGAAAAAAACATTAATCCTTAGTACAGCTTTATTGAGTTTAGCAAGTATTGCTCAACCTTTAAACTATTATAATTCGGCAAACGGATTAACAGGTACGGCTTTAAAATCGGCCTTACATGATATTATTGATGACCATACCGAATTGGAGTATGGAACAATAAAAACGGTAATTCGTCAAGCCGATGAAGATCCAAATAATTCAAATAATATTATTCTTCTTTATACAGGGAATTCTATTAGCAAGTGGGACTTCGCTTCAGATCCTTCTAATCCAGATCATGTTGATTTCTGGAATAGAGAACACGTTTGGGCAAAATCCCATGGAAACTTTGGTCCAACAGGTTTATATACCGAAAAAGGAGCAAATACAGATGCACACCACCTAAGGCCATCGGATATGACTATAAACTCTGCAAGAGGTTATAAAGATTTTGATAATGGAGGAAGTGTTGTAAATAATGGATCTACGCCAACAGATTGTAAGTCGACAACCAATACTTGGGAACCTAGAGACGAGGTAAAAGGAGATGTTGCTCGTATGATTTTTTATATGGCTACTCGTTATGAGGGCGGTACGAGTTTGGCAGGAGATAATGAACCTGATTTAGAAGTTGTAGATAACGTAGGAACTTTTCCTTTACCACAAATGGGTAAATTATCTACGTTATTGGCTTGGCATGCTCAAGATCCTGTAGACGAATTTGAATTGAATAGAAACGATGTGATTTTCAATTGGCAAGGGAATAGAAATCCTTTTATTGATCATCCAGAATTTGTTGAAATGGTGTTTGGAACAGATGCAGCATATGCTGATGAGTGGTCAAACTTAGCCATTAATCCGGTTTTACCAACCCAAGGAGATGTTATTAATGTTTCGGCAACACTTGCAGGTACAGCATCTACACCAACGCTTTTTTGGGGTAACGACTGGGCTTCTGTTTTAGACAGCACAAATACTGTGGCTATGACAGATGATGGATCAGGAAACTACTCGGCAAGTATTCCTTCTCAAGTGTATTCGGCAAAAGTTTATTTCCGTATTAAAAACGGAAATTCGGCCTTTATTTCACATAATTTTAAAATTCAGCCAGAGCCATTTACAGGTACAATAACATCTATTCCAACTGTACAAGGAACTGGAGCCATTTCACCTTTGGCTTATCAGGTAACAGATGCATCTGGTACACAAACAAACTCAGCAAACAATGTAGAGATTTCAGTTTCAGGTACGGTAACCGCCGCTTTTGGAGATAATTTCTTTATTCAGGAATCTCAAGAGTTGAGAAGTGGAATGTATATATATTCTTCTGGATTTTTCCCTGCTATTGGAGATAGTGTAATTGTTACTGGTAAAGTAAAGGAATATTATAATATGACGGAAATTGTTAATGTTTCTGGTTTACATACTATTTCAACTGGTTTACAATTACCAGATTTTACTGTGGTAACAGCAAATGATATTTCAAACTCTAACCCAACAACGGCAGAAGATTATGAATCTATGTTGATAAAAGTATTTAATGCTGGATGTACAGATGATGATTTAGGATTTGGAATGTGGGAGATAACAGATGCAACAGGTTCTTGTAATATACACAATTCTGCTACTTATAACTATAATCCAACAGTTGGTACAGCCTATAATGTATCGGGAGTTTTGAATTTCAATTTTGATGAGTTTAAAGTAGAATTGAGGTTTAGTGAAGATGTTGAAGCAGGAACAGATAATGTAGCACCTACAATTGAAGATGCTTCTTCTTCTGTGAATGGTTTTGTTACCGTTATTTTCTCAGAAGATATAACAACCGCAACAATTGAAGATATTTCAAATTACTCTATTAATAATGGAGTTGTGGTTACTGGAGCCACTCAACATAGTTTTCAAAATAATCGTGTTGACCTAACTGTAGATAACTTGGGGACAGGAATGCATACTATAACAATTACTGGGTGTTTAGATAACGCAGGGAATGTAGTAGATGATTCATTTGACTTCAACAGTACTTCTAACAATGTATCGGTAAATGAACTTGATGGAAATTCTATTTATGCAGTTGTGAAGAATGGAAATGTTTCTTTAAGTCACATAAAAGAAAACTCTACGGTACGTGTAAGTAATCTTTTAGGACAGGTTGTTTATTCTGAAAAAGCAGTAAATGCCAAAAATTTATCTATTAATTTAGATAATGGATATTACACAATTGAAATAGAAAATATGGGAGAAGTGCAAACTTTGAAAGTAATTCTTAAATAAAAAAAACAAGCCCTAATTTGTTAATTTAAAATAAATGAGTATATTAGGGCTTGTTTAATTGATTTAAACAAAAAAACAAGTAGTGTAATTATTTTTATGAGGGTTTTATTACACTACCTGTTACATAATTAATGTTTGAGGTTGAGCTAACCGTGAGGTTAGCTCTTTTTTTGTACATAAAACTAAGAGCAATTACCGTGCCGAAAAGTTTCATTTGAAAATATAAATAACTGAAAACTAGTTATTGGTTCTATAGATTGTTATGTTTTAATCTTTAGTGATCTTATTTCAAAGTTTCTAAAAACAATTATCTTTACACACAAATAAATAAACATATTGTATGGAATTCTTATCTAACCCAGAGGTATGGGGAGCATTAATTACACTTACATTTTTAGAAATTGTTTTAGGTGTAGATAACATTATTTTTATTTCTATAGCATCTAATAAATTACCCGAAAGCCAACAGCCTAAAGCTAGAAATATTGGATTGGCTTTGGCTATGATCTTTAGATTGGTATTATTGTTTTTTATTTCGGCATTAACTGCCATGCAAGAACCGTTGTTTCAACTGGATTTGAGTTGGTTTAAGGGTGGGTTTTCGGGACAAAGCCTCATTTTGTTCGGAGGTGGTTTATTCTTATTATATAAATCGACATCAGAAATTCATCATAAAGTAGAAGGAGATGATGGAAATGAAGCAGAAAAATCAACTAAAAAAGTGACTTTGAACAATGTGATTTTTCAAATTGCATTAATCAATGTCGTTTTTTCATTCGATTCGATTCTAACAGCCATCGGAATGACGAATGGTTTAGAAGGTGCTCTTCCAGTAATGATGATTGCTGTTGTGCTTTCTATGATTATTATGATGTTGTTTGCAGGTCCAGTTGGGAAATTCGTTAACGAACACCCAACCATTCAAATGTTAGGTTTGTCGTTCTTAATATTAATTGGATTTATGCTAATTGCAGAATCATGTCATATGGCAAACGTGGAGATTTTTTCTCAACATATTGGAGTAATTCCTAAAGGGTACTTGTATTTTGCCATTTCATTTTCTCTTCTTGTGGAGTTCTTAAACATTAAAATGTCTAAGAATAAAAAACAAAAGAAATAATCAAAAAATAGATAACTCATAAAAAAAAGCGTGTTAACAGTCAACACGCTTTTTTTTATGAGTAAAATAAACTTGAGTATAAAGATTAGTTAAAAAAATGTGCTTTATTATTGAAAAAATAAGTGTTTAGGAAAGTGAAAATTCACAACATTCTAAGTTTTTTCTCTAATGATTATAAAATGAATAAAAAAAACAAGATGAAAATTATAAATGAAAGATTAAATTTGTAGCTATGACAAAAAAGAGAATTGCCATTTTAGGATCAACAGGTTCCATAGGTACTCAAGCCTTAGAGGTTGTAAGAGAATGTCCAGAATATTTTGAAATTGAAGTCTTAACAGCTGGTAATAACGCCAAGTTGCTTTTGGAACAAGCGTTAGAATTTAAACCAAATGTGGTAGTTATTGCAAATGAAGAACATTATAGTTTTTTAAATAATGAATTATTTGATTTAGGAATAAAAGTATATGCTGGAGACCAAGCGCTTTGTGAGGTTGTACAGATGAATACGGTTGACGTTGTGTTAACCGCCATGGTTGGTTCTGCTGGTTTAAAACCTACAGTTGCAGCCATTGAAGCTAAGAAAAATATAGCCTTAGCAAATAAAGAAACATTGGTTGTTGCAGGTGAAATAATAACCGAATTGGCCATTAAGAATGGTGTTCAAATCAATCCTGTAGATTCAGAACATTCAGCCATTTTTCAATGTTTGGTTGGAGAGCAACAAAATCCGATCGAAAAAATTGTACTTACAGCAAGTGGAGGTCCATTTAGAGGAATGAAACTTGAAGATTTAAAAAAGGTAACAAAGCGTCAAGCGTTAAAACATCCGAATTGGAGTATGGGCGCCAAAATCACAATAGACTCGGCAAGTATGATGAATAAAGGGTTGGAAGTCATAGAAGCCAAATGGTTATTTGATTTGAGAAATGATCAAATTGAAGTGATTGTACACCCTCAATCTATTGTTCATTCATTGGTTCAATTTGAAGATGGTTCTATGAAAGCTCAACTTGGTTTACCCGACATGAAATTGCCAATTTTATACGGAATGTCTTTTCCATTTAGACCTAAAACCACTTGGCCGCGTTTCAATTTTATGGATTATCCGAATTTAACATTCGAAAAGCCCGATTTAGAAACGTTCAAAAATTTACAGTTAGCTTTTGATTCCATTGAGAAAGGTGGAAATATGCCGTGTATCTTGAATGCGGCAAATGAAATTGCCGTACAAGCCTTTTTAGACGATAAGGTTTCTTTTGTAGGCATGTCTATCCTCATAGAAAAAGCAATGAATGGTGTTGCTTTTATTAAAAAACCGACCTTAGATCAGCTTATTGAAACCGACGCTTTGGCTCGAGAATTTGCTGAAAACTTACTAAAAGAATAATCAGAATATGGATATAGTTATTAGAGTAGCTCAATTTTTATTGAGTATTTCTTTGTTAGTTATTTTGCATGAGTTGGGACATTTTATTCCAGCAAAGCTATTTAAAACTAAAGTAGAAAAGTTTTATTTATTTTTTGATGCCAAGTATGCACTTTGGAAAAAGAAAATAGGGGAAACCGAATATGGAATAGGTTGGGTGCCTTTTGGAGGTTATGTGAAAATAGCCGGAATGATTGATGAATCTATGGATACCGATCAGATGAAAAAAGATCCAGAGCCTTGGGAGTTTAGAAGTAAACCAACTTGGCAACGACTCATTATTATGATTGGTGGTGTTGTGGTAAATATTTTGGTTGCTATGGTTATTTACATCGGAATTCTTTTTACTTGGGGAGATGACTATGTACCAATGGACTCTTTAAAAGGTGGATTACTTGTTACCAAACCCGAATTAGCTAAGGAGATTCAATTACAAAATGGCGATAAAATACATTCTGTAGATGGTGAAAAAGTTGTTGATTATCAGAAAGTAATAAATAGTATTATTATTGGAGATGAGATGGTTATTGATAGAAATGGGGAAATGGTTCATGTCCAAATTCCAGAAGATTTCATCAACAGTCTACTTGAATCAGATAAAAAAGAGCGTTTATTCTATTCTGCTCGTATTCCGTTTATTGTAGGTGCAATTGTAGAAGGTAGCGCAAATAAAAATAGTGATCTACAATTGAAAGATCGTGTTATGTCTGTGAATGGAGAATCTACAGAATATTTCGATTTAGTAGGTCCGGTATTAAGTAAATATAAAAACCAAGAGGTTAAAGCAGTTGTTTTAAGAGACGAAAAAACTGTTGAGGTTAACTTGTTTGTAAACGAAAATGGGAAATTGGGTGTTCAAATGTACCCTACCTCATTACGTGATTTGGAAAAGCTGAATTTATTGGAAATAAAACACGATGCTTATTCTTTGGGTGAAGCCATTCCTGCTGGTGTAAAAATGACTTATACTAACTTTATCAATTATGTAAAGCAGTTTAAAAAAATAATAAATCCAGATACAGGTGCTTACAAAGGAGTTGGTGGAATGATTAAGATGACAGAGTTATTTCCTTCGGAATGGAATTGGAGATACTTCTGGAACATCACAGCTGTTTTGTCTATTATGTTGGCTTTCCTTAATATATTGCCTATTCCAGCCTTAGATGGTGGTCATGTGATGTTTGTATTGTATGAAATGATTACTGGTAGAAAACCATCTCAAAAAGTTTTAGAAGGTGCTCAGGTCATAGGTTTCTTTATTGTAATGGGATTAATACTTATAGTAAACGGAAAAGATGTTATTGAAAAAATAATGGGATAATACCTGATTATTTTAAAGACAAAAAAAAGAGCAAACATTTTATAGTGTTTGCTCTTTTTTGTTTGTTTTTATTGAATTATCCACATTTAGATGATCCACAATCTAAACAAGTTAAACAACCTTCTTGATATTGTAATTTTGTAGATTTACAATTCATACAAGATTGACCTGCAGCTGTTGTTCCGTCTGGAATATATCTCTTAAGCGCTCTAGCAACACCAGCTTTCCAAGTATTAATGTTTTCGCTATCTAATTGAAGTGTTCCCACTAAATCAATCAGTTTTTCCATTGGCATTCCATGTCTTAAAATACTCGAGATAAGTTTGGCATAGTTCCAATATTCAGGATTGAATTTATGAGACAGACCTTCAATCGTTGTTTTATAACCTCTTTTGTTGGTAAATTGAAAGTCATATCTACGACTTCCATTGCTGTCCTTGCTTTTTATGATTTGTCCTTTGTTTAGCCAACGTGGAATAGAAATTCCATCTTCGTCATCGGCAAGTCCTGTGAAAATTTCGTAAGGATTATCATTAATCGTTCCTATAAAAGCAATCCATTTTTCCTTATTGTTTTGGAATCTTACAACATCCGCATCAATAACTTCAGGTCTTTCTGAAGGGAAATTGATAAGTTCTTCGTGTAATGTTTCTTCTTTTTTAGTATCGTCTGTAGAAAGTAATACTCCAGAACGAGAACCATCTCTGTATACAGTAACACCTTTACATCCAGATTTCCATGCTTCTACATAACATTCACCAACCAGTTCTTCGGTTACATCCGATGGCATATTTATGGTTACTGAAATAGAATGATCAACCCATTTTTGGATAGCGCCTTGCATTCTTACCTTTTTCAAGTAATCTACATCATTAGATGTTGCCTTGTAATATGGCGATTTCATCACCAGTTTATCCAATTCTTCTTGCGTGTAGTTTACATCAGTTGAATACCCATTGATTTGCATCCAATCTTTGAATTTATGATGAAAAACAATGTACTCTTCCCAAGAGTCACCAACTTCATCTACAAAATCAACACTTACATTCTTATCGTTCGGGTTTACCTTACGACGTCGTTTATATACAGGTAAGAACACTGGTTCTATTCCAGAAGACGTTTGTGTCATTAAACTCGTAGTACCCGTTGGGGCAATGGTTAATAGAGCAATATTTCGTCTTCCGTATTTAAGCATATCTGCTTTCAATGATGGATCAGCATCAAATAATCGGTTTATAAAAGGGTTGTTCAATTCTCTTTCCGATTCATATATTTTAAATGCTCCACGTTCTTTGGCTGTGTCAACAGAACCTCTGTAGGCTGCTAATGCTAAAGTTTTGTGTACTTCTACAGAAAATTCAGAAGCCTCATCTGTACCGTATCTAAGGCCAAGTGCAGCAAGCATATCACCCTCGGCAGTAATTCCAATTCCAGTTCTTCTCCCTTCGTCTGCTTTTTTCTGAATATTTACCCAAAGGTCTCTTTCAACAGATTTGATGATTGCATTTTCTGGGTCGGCATCAATTTTTGCTAGGATATGATCAATCTTTTCTAGCTCAAGATCAATAATATCATCCATCATACGTTGTGCGTATGCCACGTGTTCTTTGAATAGATCAAAGTTGAATTTGGCTTGATCTGTAAACGGGTTTTCTACATAAGAATATAGATTGATCGCTAATAATCTACAAGAGTCGTATGGACAAAGTGGAATTTCTCCACAAGGATTTGTTGATACTGTTTTGTATCCTAAATCGGCATAACAATCAGGAACCGATTCTTTTATAATGGTATCCCAAAATAGAATCCCTGGTTCTGCAGATTTCCATGCATTATGTACAATTTTATCCCAAATAGGGTTAGCTTTTACGTCTTGTGTAAATTTAGGATTAGAACTGTTTATTGGGTATTTTTGAGTGTAAGTAGAATGAGATTCAACGGCACGCATAAAATGATCATCTATTCTTACAGATACATTTGCACCTGTAACCTTACCTTGTTCTAATTTTGCGTCAATAAACGATTCAGAGTCGGGGTGATTGATAGAAATAGATAACATCAATGCTCCACGACGTCCGTCTTGGGCAACTTCTCGCGTTGAGTTGGAATATCTTTCCATAAATGGAACAACTCCTGTAGAAGTAAGCGCTGAATTTTTTACGGCAGATCCTTTTGGGCGTATATGTGAAAGGTCGTGTCCAACTCCACCTCTTCTTTTCATAAGTTGCACCTGTTCTTGATCTATTTTCATAATTCCACCATAGGAATCAGAATCTCCTTCATTTCCGATAACAAAACAATTGGAAAGCGATGCCACCTGGAAAGGATTTCCAATTCCTGTCATTGGACTTC
Source organism: Flavobacteriales bacterium (assembly GCA_049607525.1). GTDB lineage: Bacteria > Bacteroidota > Bacteroidia > Flavobacteriales > CAJXXR01 > JBMYYR01. The sequence goes on along the minus strand of JBMYWP010000033.1, from coordinate 11,749 downwards.
CTTGAGGAACGATATATTTAAAATCTTTAATTAAATCAAAGATTTTATCTTCTTTTAGAGGATTGGGATGTTTAGATTCTATACGAGCAATTTCAGAAGCAATTCTTATATGCATATCATTGGGAGTAGCTTCATAAATTCGACCGTCTGAGTCTTTAAGAGCATACTTATTTACCCAAACTTGAGCTGCTAATTCATCTCCATTAAAATATTGTAATGAAGCTTCAAATGCCTCCTGCTGTGTGTAGATTTTATTCAAAACTTCGTTTCCCTTGATTTCCATAGAATTTACTTGATATTATCGTTTTTTGCTTTTCAAAAATACACTATTTTTGCTTACATTTTCAAATTATTTATAGATAATGTTGACAAAATGGTGAATTTAATAGTTTAGTAACCCGACTTTTATGTTTAGTGGTGTGTTTTAAAGTTTGCAGAAAATTTTAAGAATATAATGAAATAATATGTAAAGTGTTTATTATCATTGGTGTATATTTATTCCAATATTTTCGTGTAAAATTTTAGTAAATAGAGTCATTATTGCATTGCAAATAAAGAAATAATATTTCACATGTTTGTACTCGAAAAACTTATTTTCGATGAAATGATGTATTTTTTTTACGAACAGATTGAAGATTAAATTATATTTGAAGAAAAACAAGAATGTTTACACTAATAGCAAAAATTACCATAGAAAAAGAGCATTCGGATTTCGTGAAATCTGAATTGAAAAAACTCATAGAACCAAGTCGAGCAAAAGAAGGATGTATTTCGTATAAAATGTTTGAAGATAGAAAGCATCAGAATATTGTTTTTTTTGTTGAAACTTGGCAGAATAATGAAGTGTTTTCAAAACATATGTCTAGTGATTTAATTGCAAATTATTCTAAAATAACCCATGGAAAGGTTAATAATTTAGAATTAAATAAAATTGATGAGATTACAAACTAAGTCATCCCATAAAAAATAACTATTTTTGCTTAGCTAATAAGATTAAAACAAATATTTTGGAGAAAAAATTAGTCATTATTCCAACATACAACGAAAAAGAAAATGTTTCGGACATCATTCATAAAACAATGGGTTTTGAAACAGGATATCATATATTAATTGTTGATGATGGATCACCAGATGGTACAGCAAATGTGGTTAAAGAATTACAAACCAAATTTGATGGGCGTTTACATATAATAGAACGCCAAGGTAAACTGGGACTTGGTACTGCATATATTACTGGGTTTAAATGGGGATTAGAGCATGGGTACGAATACATTTTTGAAATGGACTGTGACTTTTCTCATAACCCAGAAGATTTAGATAGACTTTTACATGCTGTTCAGAATGGTGCACAATTGGCTGTTGGTTCTAGATATACAAATAACTCAGTCAATGTAGTGAACTGGCCAATGGGACGTGTTCTTATGTCTTTCTTTGCTTCAAAATATGTTAAATTTATTACCGGAATGCCTATTTACGATGCAACAGCTGGTTTTATTTGCTATCATCGTTCTGTTTTAGAAACCATAAATTTGGATAAAATTAAATTTGTTGGATATGCCTTTCAGATAGAAATGAAATTTACCACTTGGAAATTTGGATTCCATATTGAAGAAATACCTGTGGTTTTCACAGATCGATTAAAAGGACAATCTAAAATGAGCATGGGAATCTTTAAGGAGGCTTTATTTGGAGTTATGCAATTGAAATGGAAAAGCTTATTTACATCATATAAAAAGTAACGATGAAAAAAATCCTTATAAAAAACGCAACATTAGTTAATGAAGGAAAACAATTTGTTTCTGATTTATTAATTCATGGAGAGCGCATAGAAAAAATAGGTGCAGATATTTCTGATGCCAATGCAGAAGTTATTGATGCATCAGACTGTTTTTTAATCCCAGGAGTAATTGATGATCAAGTACACTTTAGAGAACCAGGATTAACGCATAAAGCCAATATTTTTACGGAAAGTAAAGCGGCAGCAGCTGGTGGTATTACCACTTTTATGGAAATGCCGAATACTGTACCTCAGGCCTTAACACAAGATTTACTGCAAGATAAATACGATATTGCCGAAAAGACGTCGTTTACCAACTATTCCTTTTTTATGGGGGCGTCAAATGATAATATTGATGAAGTTTTAAAAACAAATCCAAAAAATGTTGCTGGAATAAAAGTGTTTATGGGAAGTTCTACCGGGAATATGCTTGTAGATAATGCCAAAACATTAGAGAATATTTTTACTAATAGTCCAATGCTTGTAGCTACACACTGTGAAGATGAAGCTACTATTCGCAAAAATATTGAAACTTATAAAGCAAAGTATGGTGAAAATGTTCCAATTTCGGCCCATCCAAAAATTAGATCTCATGAAGCATGTTATATTTCATCTTCTATGGCAGTTGATTTGGCAAAGAAATTAGACACTCGTTTACATATATTACATATTTCCACAGCTAAAGAATTGGAATTGTTTGACAATACAAAGCCATTGGCTGAAAAGAAAATTACTGCAGAAGTGTGTGTACATCACCTTTATTTTGACGAATCGATGTACGACGAAAAAGGGACCTACATAAAATGGAATCCGGCAGTGAAATCTGAAGTTGATAAAAACGCGCTTTGGAAAGGTTTGTTAGATGATACATTAGATATTATTGCTACAGATCATGCACCTCACACAATTGAAGAAAAAAACAATTCATACTTTAAAGCCCCTTCTGGTGGACCTTTGGTACAACATGCTTTACCGTTAATGTTTGATATGGTAACTGATGGGAAAATCTCTTACGAACGTGTTGTTGAGAAAATGTGTCATGCACCCGCAGAATGTTTTCAGGTTAAAGAACGTGGATATTTAAGAGAAGGATATTTTGCCGATGTTGTATTGATGAAAAAGTCTGACTGGACCGTTTCTAAAAATAATATCTTGTACAAATGTGGATGGTCTCCTTTTGAAGGTAGAACCTTTAACCATGAAGTGAAAACAACATTTGTAAATGGAACCATCGTTTATGATAACGGAACTATTGTAAAAGAACAATCTGGAAAAAGAATAGAGTTTAATCGTTAAGCATGAATCTTAAATCTATTTTCTTATTCATTGTTTTTGGATGTTTCATGTTTGGTTGTGAGCCGGTTGATGAACGCAAAGATATTATTTGTGAAATGTCTAAAGAAGAATTGAAACCCATTCTAAAAGATATTTTCATTTATGAAGCTTCAAGGAATACAAAAGCTTTAGATAGTTTGACATTGACTTATATAAAACCTAAGGTTTATAAACATCTTTATCAAAAACACAATACTTCAAGATTGAAAGTTCAAAAGGCAATAGAGTGTTTAACTTTAAAAAAAGAACTTATTCCTATTTTAAAAGATCTTCAAGATGAATTTGCTCATTGGCAAGAAGATCCAGAACTCAACTTTTATGGAAGCAAAGATTCAATACAATAACAAAGAATACTCGATAGATTTAAATTCTCCGATAGATATTTCCATTGAAATGAATGCCATGTCCGCAAGGGCATGGTATCAAGAACCATTGAAAATAAATCCAGTAGTCGACGGCGATTTTATTGGAGAAGTGACTCAAGGAGCTCCAGTGAATTTCAGAAATATTGCTTTCAATCCTCATGCCCACGGAACCCATACCGAGTGTTTTGGGCATATTAGCAAGACTTGGGAAAGTGTTTCAGATCATATCAATACATTTTTTCACCTTGCTCAGGTTGTAACAATAAATCCAGTATGTTTGGAAAATGGCGATTTGGTCATTTCAAAAAACTGCCTGCTCAATTCAATAGATAAAGATTCAGGAATTAAAGCAATTGTCATTCGAACCTTACCGAATAATATTGAAAAGGTTAATAAGAATTATTCAAATACAAACCCTCCTTATATTCTTGAAGAAGCCATGCAATTTATTGTGGATTTAGGAATCGAGCATTTATTAATAGACTTACCATCTGTTGACAAGGAAAACGATGAAGGTAAATTATTAGCCCATCGTATTTTCTGGAATTACCCAGAACACATTAGGAAAAACGCGAGTATTACAGAACTCATTTATGTTCCAAATCAGGTTAAGGATGGAATATATTTTGTGAATATTCAATTTCCGAGATTTAATAACGACGCAAGTCCAAGCCGTATTTTTCTATATTCTATTGATCAATAAAGAAAAATATTTTTGATTTAATGAAAGTTTCACGTTCAAAAAACGTCATATTTTACTAGAAGTTTTATTTTTGAACGTTATTATTGTATCCAGAAGTTGTTTTCAAAAGAAATGACTAAACGAGAATCCATTTTATAACGTATATTGCAGAATTCAAAAAATCATCATTTTATATGAAATCATTAGTTGCCTCATTTAAAAACCAACTTGTAGATGCTGTTTCAATAGCTAAACAAATTAATATAAAGCACTCAAAACTGTTTAATCATATTGTAATTACAGGATTGGGTGGTTCTGGAATTGGTGGAAGTATTGTAAAGGATTTAGTTTACAATAGTTTGAAAATGCCAATTACTTCTAATAAGGGTTATTGTCTACCAGCAAGTGTTAATGAAAACACTTTGGTAATTGTATCTTCATTTTCTGGTAACACAGAAGAAACTGTAATTTGCATGAATGAGGCAATAGAAAAAGGTGCTTCAATTTTTTGTATTACATCTGGTGGAATCATTCTTGAAACCGCAAAGGAAAAAGAATTGGATTATATTCAACTGCCAACTGCAAAATCTCCTCGTGCAATGTTGAGTTATTCAGTAACTCAATTGTTGTTTGCTTTAAAGGCTTATGATTTATTAGAGGACATAGATGTTGAAAATATGATGAATAAAGCTATTGGTTTTATTGAAAATAGTACATTGGACATCCAAAAAGAAGCAAAAGAAATAGCAGAATTTTTCTATAAAAAGAAACCTGTTCTGTACTCTGTAGATGGTTATGACGGAGTATGCGAGCGTTTTAGACAACAGATTAATGAAAATGCTAAAATGTTATGTTGGCATCATATTGTTCCAGAAATGAACCACAATGAATTGGTAGGATGGACAGAAAATCATGATGATTTGGCTGTTTTATTCATGAAAAATAAAGATGATCATGAAAGAAATACCATTCGAATGAACTTAAATAGAGACATCATTTCTAAATATGCTCAAGTGAAAGAATATACATCTTTGGGTGAGAATCAATTAGAAAATACATTATATTGGATTCATTTAGGAGACTGGGTGTCTGTTTATTTGTCCGAAATGAATGATGTAGATCCTATCGAAGTAAATGTTATTGATTTCTTAAAGTCAGAACTAGGAAAGGCTTAATATGAAAAAGGTAAACGTAGAATTTCTTGGAAATATTGATTATAAGGAAGCTTGGGATTATCAAGAGAAAATTTTCGATGGTATTCTACAAGAAAAATCTGCAAATAGAAAAAGAGAAGAAAACGAACAAGTTATTTGCGATAATTACTTGTTATTCTGTGAACATCCTCACGTTTATACTTTAGGTAAAAGTGGAAAGTTTGAGCATTTACTTATCAATAATAAGCAACTCGAAGAGAAAGGTGCTAAGTACTATAAGATAAACCGTGGAGGTGATATCACATATCATGGCCCAGGTCAAATTGTTGTATATCCAATTTTTGATTTAGAACAATATTTTACTGATATCCATAAATATTTAAGATTTTTGGAAGAAGCTGTAATCTTAACATTGAAAGAATATGGAATACATAGCGAAAGGTCTGAAGGTGAAACAGGTGTTTGGCTTGATGTTGGGACAATGAATGCTCGAAAAATTTGTGCCATGGGTGTTAGAGCCAGTAGATGGGTAACCATGCATGGTTTAGCATTTAATATCAATACAGATCTAGATTATTTCACAAATATTATTCCTTGTGGAATTACAGATAAATCTGTTACGTCTTTAAATATTGAACTCAGACGACATGTAGATCAAAAAGAAGTAGAGCAAAAACTTCTCAAGCATATTCAGGAGCAGTTCGAATTTACCATTCTATAATCTATGGCAGTTTCTCCATACAAACAAAAACAGAAAAATAGACTAAAAGTTGCGTTTACAACAGTGTTGATAAGCTCTTCTTTACTTTTGTTTATGCTTGGTATGTGGGTGAATATTGTGGTATTGGCCAACCAATTTTCTCAAAAGATAAAAGAGGAAATGACGTTGACAGTCTATGTCGACCCGATGGCAAAACCTATAGAAATAAAGAGTTTTGATAAAAAGTTAAAACGGATTGAAGGTGTTAGCCGAATTGAGTTTGTGAGCAAAGAAAAAGCTGCTGAACAAATGAAATCCGAAATAGATGAACATGTATTGGAATTATTGGATTTTAATCCGTTTTTCGATGCTTATGACGTCTATTTCAATGCCGAATTTGTGGATTTAGATCGTATTTCCAAAATTGAAACAGACTTAAAAAAACACGATATTGTGTATAAGGTGACCTATGATAAGTCAATCATCTTAAAGCTCAATAAAAACATAAAAACCATAAGTTTAATTGTTGTAATACTTTGTTCAATTTTTTTATTTGTGGCTATAACCCTTATTTACAATTCAATCCGATTGGCGGTTCACGCCCAAAGGTTTTCAATTCGTACCATGCAACTTGTTGGTGCGTCGAGTTGGTTTGTTAGAAAACCGTTTTTATGGAAAAGTGTTTTACAAGGTGCTTTATCTGGCCTAATAGCTATTTCCTTAAATTATGGTGCTTTACATTATTTAAACTCTAGTATACCTAGTTTCAGTTTTTTATCAGAAATTAACACATTCTTACTCACTTCAGTAGTGATTTTTGTATTTGGAATTGTACTTTCGTTAATAAGTACCATTTTTGCAATGAAAAGGTATTTACACGCGAATTTATCAGAATTATACGTTTAAAATAGTATGAAAAAAGAAAAAATATCTCAACCAAATTTATTTGGATCCGTAAATTATAAACTGCTTTTAATTGGTTTAGCGATTAGTTTAGTAGGTTTTATTTTAATGATTGGTGGTGGTTCGGTAGATGGAAAATCATTCAATCCAGAAATTTTTAATGCACAGAGAATTACAATTGCACCTATTGTTATTTTAATTGGGATAGTGATTGATGTTATTGCGATTATGAAAACAGGTAAAGAGTAAATGGATATTATTCAGGCTATCATTCTTGGAATTATTCAAGGATTAACGGAGTTTTTACCCGTAAGTAGTAGTGGGCATTTAGAATTGGGAAAAGCCATATTGGGTTCAGTTCCTGAAGAGAATTTAACCTTTACAGTTGTTCTTCATTTCGCCACGGCTTTAAGTACAATTATTATTTTTCGAAAAGACATTATTGAATTGTTAACAGGTTTGTTTCAGTTTAAAAATAATGAGGCTTTTCAATTTTCACTTAAAATAGTTTTATCTATGGTTCCAGCTGCTTTGGTTGGAGTACTTTTAGAAGAAGAATTGGATGCTCTTTTTAGTGGTAATGTATTTTTTGTTGGATGTATGTTGATATTAACCGCGGGGTTACTATTACTTGCAGATAAGGCAAAGCGTACCGATAAAGACTTGAGTTTATTTAATGCAGCCATCATTGGTATTTCTCAAGCCATAGCCATTTTACCTGGTATTTCAAGATCTGGAGCAACCATTTCTACAGCAGTTCTCTTAGGTGTTGATAAGGAAAGATCGGCAAGATTTTCTTTTTTAATGGTTGTGCCGTTAATATTTGGGAAAATTGCAAAAGATGTATTGGGGGGAGATATTTCTTTCTCATCATCAGAATCAATGCCAATGTTTATAGGGTTTATTGCCGCATTCTTATCGGGTTTGGTAGCATGTACTTGGATGATAAAACTTGTAAAGAAAAGTAAATTAAGCTATTTCTCTATTTACTGTCTTGTTGTTGGAATAATAGCAATAGCTGTAAGCTTTTGATGATATGAAAGTGCTTATTGCACCTTTGAATTGGGGTTTAGGACATGCTACACGATGCATTCCTATTATAGTATCTCATATAGAAAAAGGACATAAAGTTTATATAGCCAGCTCTGGAAGGAGTATGGCTTTTTTATGCTCAAAATTTCCTGATTTGGAAAAAATTGAATTGCCGGATTATGAAATAAATTACCATCGAAACTTACCTGTATGGCTCTCTGTGTCATTACAGGGAATGAAAATACTTTCTAAAATCAATAAAGAGTATACTTTAATTGAAAAAATACAAAAGAAAGAAAGGTTTGATTTAATTATTTCTGATAATAGATATGGTGTATATTCTAAACAAACTAAATCTGTTTTTATCTGTCATCAATTAAATCCAATAAGTCCTTTTGGAATTGGTCAAATAACTATTGAATATTTGCATAGAAATTTATGTAAACATTTTAAAGAAATTTGGGTGCCAGATTTTGAAAAAAAAGAAATTAAACTTTCTGGGAAATTGTCGGAATTGAAATTGAAATGGCAGCAAGAAATTAAATTTATTTCTCCTCTTTCTCAATTGACAATACAGAATAATAGCATTATAACAGGTCACATTTTGGTTTTACTTTCAGGGCTGGAGCCAAATCGTACAATGGTTGAAGATGTATTAATTAGTATCCTATCACCAACACGGTTTTCTGTTGTTTTTGTTGGTGGAACTCCTATTGAAAAGAACATAAACAGTAATACCTACCATTCATTTTTAAATAAAAAGGAATTAGAATTAGAGATTAATAAAGCATCAATAATCATATGTAGATCTGGTTATAGTACAATAATGGATTTACATAAAGAATCAGAAAAGAAAATAATATTTATTCCAACACCTGGTCAAACCGAACAAGAGTACTTAGCAAACTATTTATCGAACAAATTTGATTTTATGTTTAAAGTTAAAGAGAAGCATTTAGAGAAAAAGCTCCTTCAATTAATCGAAAACATTTCCCACAATAGTTAGTTGATTTGCTTGTAGAATTTTTATTCTCCGACCTTTTAATTCAATAAAGCCATCTTTTTTAAACTCAGATAATAATCGAATTACAGATTCTGTTGCGGTACCTACAAAACTTGCAATCTCTTCTCTTGTCAATTTCACTTCTAGGAAACCTTCGTTATCCTCACCAAAAGTTTCTTTTAAAATAAGAAGAACCTCAGCTAATCGTTCTCTAACTGTTTTTTGAGCTAGATTTGTGATTATTTTATTTGCTTCTCCTATTTCATGACAAGCCACTTCCATAAGTTTTCTGGTAAACATATTATTTATAGAAAGGGTATCGAATAGAAATTGTTTTGGTACAAAACAAACAGAAACATCATCTAAGGCTGCTGCTGAAACTGATAAAGGTTCGTCACTTAAAATAGATTTATACCCAATCATATCTCCAGCTTTAGCAAATCTAATGATTTGCTCTTTTCCTTCCGGTCCCATTCTAAACATTTTTATTTTACCAGAATGAATACAATATACACCTGGTAAACGGCTGTTTTCTTGGAAAATATATTGTCCTTTTTTAAAGAAACCACAAGACTTTTGAGCACTAAGCTCTTCAAGTTCATTTTTTCTTAGATCTGCAAAAACGGATTGCGTTCTATGGCTACAGTTTTGACAATTGGGAAGGGTTGTTTTAGACATTTTCATAATAGCTGACTATGATATGGTTGGTTGGGTCTCTAAGTTATAAAACCTTTTGCAAAGATGGGGAAAAGATTAATAATAATTAACGTATCACTAACTTTTAGACCAATATTCATATGCAAAGGAGGTATTTATTTACTTTTTGTTATTCAGGAAACCGCGTTGTTCAATATTATTTGCCTTTTATATTGTAATTCAACTCAATAATAAAAAATGAATAAAGTCCTTTGTTGATTAAAAAAGCATAGATTTGCAGAAAAATAATTAAAATGACTGAAACAGGAACTAAAGTTATTGCATTAAACTATACTTTATATAGAGATAATGCTGAAGGTGAATTAATTGAATCTACAGAAGGAAAACAACCTTTAGCGTTTTTATCCGGAGTTGGACAAATGATTCCTGAATTTGAAAATAATGTGGTAAACTTAAATGCAGGTGATACATTTTCTTTTGGAATAAAAGCTGATTCAGCTTATGGACAAAGAAACGAAGTTCCAGGACAAGGAATTGTTGATTTACCAAAAGATATGTTTATGCAAGAAGGTAAAATGGCTGAAGAAGTTGTTTTAGGAAATATCTTGCCATTACAAGATCAAGAAGGAAACATGCACCCTGCTGTTGTTTTATCTATAGATGAAGAAACAATTAAAATGGATGTAAACCACCCATTAGCTGGTCAAGATTTACATTTTACAGGTACAATTGTAGAAGTGAGAGAGGCAACGCAAGAAGAATTAGATCACGGACATGTTCATGGACCAAATGGTGTAGAGCATTAAGCTATATTCAATGTTATAAAAAAGCCGTTTTATAAGTAAAACGGCTTTTTTTGTGGAAAATATTCAGTGAATCACCGAAAATAGATTAATTTTCATCAATTTTCCTGTACTTTAGTATGCATATGAAAAAAGGAATTTTGAAAGGATTTATGAGTGTTCACGTCTAAGTAAAAACAATATGTTTACTGTTATGGAAAAACAAGTTGTTATTAAAATGTTCAATAATATTAATACATATTAACAACCCGATTTATCATATTTTTCTATAAACCTACTGTTTTGGTATGGTTTATGTTTTATTTTTTGTTACACGGTATAAGTCAAATGACTTTACTGTTTATTTTAATAACCTGTCGCAAAACCCTCAAATATAGATTAGCGAGAAAGGTAGAAGGGGTTAAGTGGCCATAAAAGAAACTGTTATGGACTTACAAAATGCAATTCAATTTTGGACTTGGTTTAAAGCGCATAATGCCAAGTATTTATTTTTAGATGAAATGCCCGAAGATCGAAAAAATGAAGCAATGAAAGAGCTTCAAGACGAACTTCATAAATATTGCGATTCTATTTACTACTTAATTGGCGATGATCATAATGATAATAAAGAATTGATTATTACGGCTGAAGGTAATATTCGATATTTTGATCACGTTGAGTTTTTAATAGACAATGCTTTACCTATTCCTAGATGGAACTTTTTGAAATTTAAACCAGCGATTGGTGTAGGATATAAAGCTGTAATACAAAATAGAGAATTTGATCCTCGTCAGACACGTTGTGCCATGTTAGAGAGCGAAGACCCTAGTAAAGGTATTGGATTAAGGCTATATTATAATGATTTTGATTTGAAAGCTAAACGCAGTTTTGCTTATGGAACTTATGTTATGTTGGATATGATACTGGGAGAAAAATCAGCAACTTTAGATATAGAAAAATTAGAAATTGTTAAGACACCAGAAAATATCGAAGATTTAGATTATTTCTTTTTAGATCAGATAAAAGCACATATTGCCTTAAATAAGCTAGGAAAATAAATATTAAACCACCCTAAAATATATGGAATTAGGGTGGTTTATTTTTTTATGCATCTAAGTCTAAAAAGAACTGATCTATTAATCCACGTTTTACATGTGGCATCACTACAATTTTATGCCAAGTCGGATTTTCGTGATTATCTCCTACTAAAAAGTGTTTTTTCGCTAATGCTTTTGTCAGATATTTAGATTTGATTGTAACAATATTGATAAATGGATTTCTAAAATATTCAATATTTCTATCATCTAATCGTTTGCAAATATCATCGGTTCTTGAGATTAGAGTTTCCATGTTAGATTG
>JBMYWP010000032.1:0-46091 GCA_049607525.1 Flavobacteriales bacterium | reverse complement strand
ACTACTTATATCTTTGTGATTTCTTAACTTAATGACATTGCCCTCAAGGGGATAGCTTTACAACACTACAAGAAAAACTCATAGTTCATTATTAAAAAAGAAAATAAGTGTAAATCTTAAAATAATTCAAATAAAAAAATCCAATACAAGTTATGTATTGGATTTTTTTTGTGACCTCGGCAGGATTCAAACCTGCAACCACCACAGCCGTAATGTGGCATTCTATTCAGTTGAACTACGAGGCCTTTTTTGCTTTAATGCGTTGCAAAACTAAGACGATTTTTCGCTTTCACAAACATTATTTAAGATTAATTTTCTATTAATTTATAATCAACTATTAACCCGCTTATTAAAAGTGAAAACTTTTTTTAGGTCGAACCAAAATAAACACAATGCACTGTCAGCCCTTACCACTTATCCTTTGTTAATATACATTAACTAATAACCCGTTATTAATATTTAAATTTGATTATCTCAAAAATCATACGCAAACCATACTTTATTCATCCATTATGAAACATATTGTAATCCATAAAGCCGAAACAAGAGGACATGCCAATTTAGGTTGGTTAAATTCTTTCCATTCATTTAGTTTTTCATCCTACTACAATCCAAATAATATTCATTTTGGAGCACTCAGAGTTTTAAATGATGATACCATTGCACCTGGAATGGGTTTTGGAAGACACCCTCATAACAATATGGAAATTATTTCTATTCCATTAGAAGGTTCGATGGTTCACAAAGACAGCATGAATAATGTACAAGTTATTAAGTCTGGAGACATCCAGGCCATGAGTGCAGGAACTGGAATTGAGCATAGCGAATACAATGCAAGCAAAACGGAATCCATTAAATTTCTTCAAATCTGGATTATTCCAAATCAATTAGATGTTAAACCAAGGTATGACCAGATTACACTTCAAAAAAACAGAAAAGTGAACGTTTTTCATCAAATCATATCACCAAATAAAAACGACGAAGGTATTTGGATTCATCAAAATGCATGGTTTCACCTAGGAACATTCGATGTAAACAAAACAATACAGCACCAGTTAAAAGATCATTCTAACGGAATTTATGCCTTTATAATTCACGGAAAAGTTAATATTAATGGTGCTGAACTTAATAATAGAGATGGAATAGGATTATGGAATATTGAAAAAATGACGATTGATATTTTAGAACAAAACACGAAAATATTAATAATGGAAGTACCAATGATTGAACTTTCATAAAAGTTTTACACCAAAAAAAGCCTGCTCAAATGAGCAGGCTTTTCATATTCTAGAAAGTCATTATTCTAGTTAAAGATACTCTTCTTTAGCTTAGAATTTACTTTTATAGATTGTGCTATAAAATCTAAACCTCTTGGTCCTCTAAAAATTGTAATTTGGTGTGGAAACTTAACACCATCTACCATTTTATAATCTCCAAATTGAATCTTTTGTTCAGCCATTTCCCCATTAGGTAATTCGCTTTCGTTTAATTCTTGAACAATGAGTCCTGTTGCAACATCAAAGAATGTTGTTTTCCCTTCAGATTTTACAACATAAGCATCTTTACCATCTATAGGTGTAATTTTAACAAGTTTACCCTTCTTGTAATTATTAACATCAATAGGTTGGTTTTCGTTTAATGACGATTCTATTTCACTTTCTGTAAAAGGAATCGTTTGACCTTGAGCTTTAGTATAACCTGTTTTTCCATTAAAAACAGTTTTACTCATTTCACTACCTCCCATCGAAATAATTTGCGACATATAGTTTGGAGCCATTGAAGTACTTTTCATTTCCAACACCATACCTTGCATATTTGCTTCATAAGTAGAAACAACAGAGTTTATTTTTGAAATAGCCTCTGCCCCACCAATCGCATTTTCGTATGCCGAAACAACAGTTTCTACAGTTACACCTGCAGGAATTTCTTTTTCAAAAACTGGTTTTGCAATAGATTCTCCTTTTGCATTAAAGTAATTTACTTTGTAACCCAATTTTTCTAGAGCTGGAGCAACATCACTTCCTTTTCCAGTAACAATAATTCTTAAACCGTTGTTGTTTATGTATTTGTTTGCAACACGTTTTACATCGTCTACAGTAACGGAATTTAATTTCTGAAGGTAAGTTTTATAATAATCTTCAGGTAAATTATTGGTTTCAATTCTCAATGCATAACGAGCAATGTTCGAAGGCTTTTCTAAAGACAATACGAAATCTCCAATGTATTTCTTTTTTGCATTCTCTAAAGCTGTAGCATCTACTTTTTCATCACGAATACGATTAATTTCAATCATAGATTCAACAATTGCAGAATCTGTAACAGAATTACGAATACTTGTTCTAGCGCTAAATTCACCAATATAACGATCTGCCGCCATACTTGTTCTGGCTCCATAAGTCCAACCGTGTGCTTCTCTCAAATTCATATTTAAGTAAGAATTAAATCCTCCACCTAAAATTTTATTTGCTAAAAGAACAGCAAAAAAGTCTTTATCACCTCGCTTTAATTCAATAGTAGAAGTGATGGCAAGTTCAGATTGAACTGCATTTGGCATATCAATAAAATCGATTTCCGTTTCGGTTGCATTCATCACTTTTGGCATGACATTTACTGGAAGTTCAGCTGATTTCCAGTCCGAAAATAATGCTTTTACCTTCTTCTTTATCTTACCATATTTTACGTCACCAATAATCACTAAATAGGCATTATTTGGCTTATAATATGTATTGTAATACGCTTGAACGTCTTCTAATGTAACCGCATTTATACTTTCTTCAGATACAAATTCACCATAAGGGTGATTTTTACCGTAAGTTAAGGCATTTTGTACTTTTCCGGCAACAGCCTTTACACTTTTTGTTTCAGATTTTAAACCTTCTAAAACTTGTGCCTTTTGCTTATCAAACTCTTCTTGGCTAAATACAGGATTCTTTATTCCATCTGCCATTAAATCTAATAAATCATTAGAATATTTAGATAAAGCATTCATAGAAGCTCCAGTTTCCCAGAAAGACATACGCGCACCTAAATAATCAATTTTTTTGTTAAAATCGTCTTTAGATATGTTAGACGTTCCAGAACCCAAAAGCGCACCGGCTAAATCGGCTACTCCTGTTTTTTCTCCAAAAGCAATTGGAGCATTGTCAATGGTTAAAGAAGCAGAAACTCTTGGTAATTTATGGTTTTCTACAACCATTACTTTAAGTCCGTTTTTTAACTCGAATGTTTTTGGCGATGCTAAATTAATAGAAGGAGTTGCCCCAACTTCTGGCATTTTAGAACGATCGACCTGCGCTTGAGTATCTATAGTAATAGACAAAAAACAAGCACTTAGTAATATGATTATATTCTTTTTCATGGATTCTTATTCAGATACAGGTAAATAATCTAACAATAAACGTTGGTTAGCATTTAAGTACTTATTTGCCACAGTTTTTATGTCTTCTTTGGTAATAGAACGGTAAATTTCTATTTGGTTGTTAATCAAATTAACATCTTCAAACAACATATAATAGTTTGCCAAAGAATGTGCAATTCCTTCAATACTCGCGTTCGAATTCACAAATTGGTTTTCCATTTTGTTTTGAAGTTTTTGGTAATCTTCGTCAGAAATCAATTCTTTTTTCAAAATTTCAATTTCCTCATCAATTTCAACCAAAAGATCATCTGTTGTGTTTTCACCCATAGGCAATCCGTAAATCACGTACATTCCGTAATCTTCTTGACTTACGTTAAATGCACCAATCTGAAGGGCCATTTTCTTTGTATCTACAACCTTTTTGAATAATCTAGAACTTTTCCCATCACTCAATAAAGAAGAAATCATATCCAAAACATAGGCATCCTTTTCTTTCATTGATGGCGTTCTGTAGGCCGCAACAATAGCAGGAATTTGAATGTTAGGATCTTGGTATTCTGCTTTTATTGTTTCTGTAATCGGAGCCTCTTCAATTTTAGGTTGAACAACTGGCGTTCCTTTAGGAATTGCAGAAAAATACTTTTTGATGAGTTCTGTTGCTTCTTTTGTTTTAAAATCTCCTGCAACAACTAAAACCGCATTATTTGGAGAATAATATGTTTTGTTGAACGTTTGAAATTCATCTAAAGTAGCTGCATCTAAATGCGCCATAGAACCAATTGTTGCCCAACGGTATGGGTGTTTAATAAGAGATTCTTTTTTACTTCGGCTAAAAAACTTCCGTAAGGCTGATTATCTACTCTTAATCTTTTTTCTTCTTTAACAACTTCGTTTTGCGTATCTACACCAACCTGATCAATTACAGGGTGAAGCATACGTTCAGACTCCATCCATAAACCAACTTCTAAGGCATTAGAAGGAAAAACTTCGTAATAGTATGTTCTATCGTCTGTTGTGTTGGCATTGTTTGATCCTCCGTTTTGAGAAACGATGTCAAACCACTTCCCACGACCAATGTTTTTAGTTCCTTCAAACAATAAATGTTCAAAAAAATGGGCAAATCCAGTTCTTTCCGGATTTTCATTTTTAGCTCCTACATGATACATTACCGCAGTGGTAACAACAGGTGCAGAGTTGTCTTGGTGTAAAATAACGTGTAATCCGTTATCTAAATCAAATTCGGAAAATTCTACTTTTTGAGCAAAAGCCGTAGCTCCACTAAGTAAAATGGCCGAAGCAAGAGTTAATATACGCTTGTTCATATTAAAATTGTTAATTCAACGGTAAAAATACAATTTTAACAGAGCTTACCATTTTTATTGGGATTGAGATGTGTTGTTTTAACTGAATTTATGTGAAAAAATGTAAATACCACCGAAGGCAAAACAAATTTCACTCAGCCTGACGTCAATTAAGCTTAGTTTCATAAAACAAATCATTTTCATATCTTGGATTCAAAAATGAAATTCGAACTTATTCCCAAAGAAAACATCTTAGTCATTATTCCCTTTCTACAAGCATTAGACGCCACTATTCCTAAAGATATTCTAGAAAAACGTTTGTTAGATATGACCACTCAAGCCTATACTTGTTTGGGGGTTTATATAAATGATGAATTAGTTGGTTGTTCAGGTATATGGATTCAAACAAGATATTATTCGGGAAGAAGTGTTGAGCCAGATCATGTTTATATTGATCCAAAGTTTAGAGGAAAAGGTATTGCAAAAAAAATGATGGAATGGATTATTGAATATGGAAAAGAAAATGGTTGCCAATCCTCTGAGCTCAACTGTTATATTCACAATACGAAAGGATTGGAATTTTGGGACTCTTTAGAATATGATAGAAAAGGGATTCATTATTTGAAATCGATATCATCTTAACCTGATACTTTTCTAAAAAGATGAAAATATAAAGAAAATATCTCAAAAGGTTATTCTAATAATAGTTTCTACCCTTTTGTTCTCGTGCTCTCATTCAAATATGAGTAAACCAAAAGAAATCTTTGACATAACCTTATTTCTTCGACCTAAAAGTGGAATAGAGCATTTATAGTTAGGAGATCACATCGATGAAATCAAAAAAAAATCACGTGATACTTCATCTTATTCTCCTACATTTTGGAAAGAATTGGATTCCTATCCAGATTACGATGAAGTATTATCGGGTTATTTTTCAAAAGATTTTATTAAAAGTCGTTTGTTTTTGAAAAATGATTCACTTGTCATGTTTTCAATTCCTACAAATCCAGAGAACACCAATTACCAGATAAAATTTAATTTACATGGTCATGAATATTCAAGTTCCTCTTATCCTGAATTTATGTTTAATAATTTGAATGATGTTATTGAAAAAGATTTAGATGATACATTAGGAGATGGACATAAATTATTAACTATAGATAGTTTGGGATTAGCCATCTTGATATATAATTACCAGATAAATTTAATATGTATGTATAAGTAGTTAACCTGAATTGGTATGTCCTTTATTATATTTTTAAGGTGATTTCCATACCTAAAATTTATGATAACATTTTATGACATTACTCAACATTTTTTTGATTTTAGGGTTTTAACTTTACATAAAAATGTCAAAAATAGATTATACAACAGCTGAAGAAGCCGTAAAACTCATAAATTCTGGAGATCGAATTTTTCTTCACACCGCCGCGGCAACACCACAACATTTGGTTCGAGCCTTAGGAAATAGAAAGTCTGAATTGGATAATGTAAAAATAGTTGGAGCACATACCGAAGGCCCTCTCCCATTTTTCGATCCTAAATATCCTAATGCTTTTGATGTAAGTGCCTTTTTTGTTGGTTCTAATTTAAGACCTTTTGTAAATCAAGGATTAGCTCACTATATCCCAATTTTCCTACAAGAAATCCCGCATTTATTTCGTTCTCAAACCATGAAAATAAATGTAGCTATGGTCACTGTGTCTCCACCAAATTCAAAAGGGTTTTGTACACTTGGTGTTTCTGTAGATATCTCGAATGCAGCCATAGATACGGCAGACATCATAATTGCACAGGTAAATCCTAGAATGCCAAAAATTATAGGAAATGGGATTATTCATATAGATAAAATAGATGCAAAAGTATGGGTAGACGAACCTATTTATGAGCATATATTACCTGAACCAAATGACGTTGATCAGAAAATTGGTGAACATATTGCTGGAATTATTGATGACGGAGCCTGCCTACAATTAGGTATAGGCTCTATTCCAAATGCAGTGTTAGGAAATTTGGGAAATCACAAAAATTTAGGTATACATACCGAAATGTTTTCGGACGGAATACTACCTTTAGTAGAGTCTGGAGTTATAAATGGATCTCAAAAAATAACTGATCCTGGGAAAATTGTTTCTGGATTTGTGTTGGGAAGTCGAAATATTTATGAGTTTATAGATGACAATCCGCTTGTAAACATGAGAGATTCGGGATATACCAACGACACTCGAATTATAAGGCAAAATCCAAAAATGACAGCCATAAACAGCGCCATTGAGGTAGATATTTTTGGACAAGTATGTGCCGATTCTATTGGTCATAGACAATATTCTGGGGTTGGAGGACAAATGGATTTTATTAGAGGTGCTGCATTGGCAGATCAAGGTAAACCAATCATTGCTTTACCTTCGGTAACCAAAAATGGGATAAGTAAAATTGTGAGTCAATTAAAACCAGGTGCTAGTGTTGTTACAACAAGGGCTCATATTCATTATTTAGTAACCGAATATGGTGTGGCCAATTTGTATGGAAAAAATTTAAAACAACGTACAAAAGAAATCATCAATATTGCACATCCAAACCACAGAGAACAACTCGAAAAAGAAGCCTTTGCTATTTTTAAAGGAAAAAAATAGAAAAATAAGAGCAAAAAAAAATCGGATAGAAATATCCGATTTTTTTTTATATGATTACATACAATCTAAAAAAGTGTATATAGAAATTTATTTATGAAGAAAAGCAACTGTTTCTGAACTGATAATGCCATCGTGAGATTCGTTATAGATACAAGAACCCTTTTCGAAAATTAATAATTGCGGCGATTGATGCAATACACCAGATTGATCTGCGACATAATTTGATAAAGGTCTTTCTTCGATAACTGAAATCATGTAAAAATCCATTTTTGAAGCATCAACTTCATTTTCGAATCTTTTCTTAACAGTTTTGCTAATAATACAACGAGGACTGTGTTTAAAAATAGCTACTTTCGTATCAGAATTCATTAAAGAATCCAATATTTCTGTAGAATCAACGTTTTTCCATGGAAAACTTGATGTATTATTTTCGGCTTTTTTCAAAAAAGAAAACATATAATAACGATATTAGCAGTTTGAATTTGCTGTTTGCTCAACCGAAGATAAACCTGGACAAGCATTTGTAGAACAACAAGACTGCAAACCTACAGCTATTACGAAAAGGGCGATAATTGCGATTGTTTTTTTCATTTTAAAAATAAGTTAGTTTAACTATCGCAAAGTAACGAAAAAAATTCATCTATCTCGAATAAATATAAAACTGTGTTAAAATTGTGTGTTAAAAATAACTTATATTACCTCATACTGCTCGTGTTTTTCACCAACAGCATATGTGCTCAGTCTTTAACTTTTAATAATAAAAACCCACAAACCACACATATTTTTAACAACGAAAATAATGTAAGACAATCTTTTTATGAAGAATATTTACAAAATGAAGGATTTTGGCAGGTTCAAATTGATTCCGTTTCACATACTGACTCTACTTATATTTATGGGCAATTGGGTCAACAATACACTCTTAAACACCTACAACACAACCTACCTAAAACATTAGATCTAAAAATTCAAAGATTAAACAATGTAAACGGTGTGAATAAGGCTGTTCTTAAACATTTCACCAATCAAGGTCATTTATTCGCCTTTATTCAATGGTCTATCGTTTCTATCGAAGATACAACCTGGATAGGAAAAATTGAAGTAAAAACAAATGAGCTTCAATATATAGATTCTGTTGTAGTAAAAAGTAAAGAGGACATTCTTAAACCAAAAAAATGGTCGAATATTATCTTACCTAAAAAGAAAAAGGCCGTTTTTAAAGTTGAATCAGAAACAGACTTACTTATTAATAAACTTGGGTTTACAAAAACATATAGACCGAGTAAACTTTTATTAACCGATAAAAAGAATTTGCTCTTCATTTTCCCTGAAAAGAAAAAAGTAAACTACGCTAACGGGATAATAGGATTTTCTAACGACCCCGAAACCACTTCTGGTTTTACGGGGCAAATGAACATCCATCTGGAAAATATTTTAAAAAGTGCCGAACAATTTACCATTGAATGGCGTGCAGGAAATGGAAATCAAAATTTAAAATGGAACAATACATTCCGTCATATTTATAAAAGTTTTGGAATAAATGCTGGGATTCAGATTTACCGACAAGACAGCACGTTTACAAAAACAGAATTAAATTTCGGATTACAAATGAATACCACACCTCTATCTCAATGGAATGTTGACTATTATTTTGAACAATCTGCTGTTGGAAACACTTCGACTTTTAGAAAAAATTACACTAAAAATTTATTGGGTGTAAGTTGGGAATCGAAAAACATCATTTCTCCAATAACCGACCTGAAAGGATATTCTATATATCTTCATTCCAAAATAGGAAATCGAAAATCTGAAGGATTGTCAGAAGCAGAATATCAATTTGAAACGAATGCATTAAAAATACAACCATTATACAAAGCTATTTCTTTGGTAGGAGAAATAAATTACCGCCAAATTGTACAAACAAATACTTTAACCAATAATAGTTTTGGGTTTGGAGGATTTTCTACCATGAAAGGTTTTATAGAAAATCGATTTCTAGTAGATGCTTATCTCTACTCTACATTATCGGCAAGATTTAACCAAAGTAGTGCGTTTATTGGTGAAATTTTCACGCAATATGGCGTAATATCACCAATAGAGGAAAAAAATACGCAATTACAGTCTTTAGGAATACAATTTATCTTGCCAGTTAAATCTGGTTGGTTTAATTTTGGCGTTTCGAGTGGACGAGTTCTTCCCCAACCATTTTCTTTTGAACAAGCCCTTATTCACTTTGGTATAAAAAACAATCTATAGAATCTATGGAAAATAATATAGCCTTATTGGTTTTAGGTGTCATTCTTCTTATCGTTTGGTTCGTTTTTCGAACTAAAAACAAGAAAAATGAAGAACTTATTTACGATTTGAGAAATCAGATTTTAGATAAACAACAAGAAAAAGATGAAATCAATGAACTTCGTGAAGAAATTGAAAAGGTAAACATTGCCTTAGAAAGCGAAAATAAACACCTTCATTTAAAATTAAACAAAACTGAAAGCGAATTTGATATTTTAAATCAAACCATAGAATCTCAGACGCAAAAAATTCAAGAATTGACGTTAAAAAACCAACAATTCGAATTAAAACAAAACGATTTAATCAACCAAAAACAAGAATTACAAGCCGAATTAAGTAATTACTTTGAACAATTGGCTCAAAAAATTTTTAAAGAAAGGGATAAAGAGTGGCGTACCGACAGTTATGCTTCTATGCAAAAAGTTATTGAACCCTTTCAACAAAAATTACATCATTTTGAACAATCCATTCAAAACCAACGTGCCGAAAACAATAAATTGAACGGTGAGTTAAAAGGTGAATTGAATAAACTCATGGGCTTAAATCAACAGATTAGTAACGAAGCGGCCTCATTGGTTTCTGCCTTAAAAGGTGAAAACAAAACCCAAGGCGATTGGGGAGAATATAGACTTGAAATGTTGCTTCAAAATTCTGGATTAAAAGAACATATTCATTATTCCAAACAAAATAACTTTACCATTGAAGGGGTACGTAAAATTCCAGATTTCATTATACATTTACCAGAAAATAAAAGTTTGATTCTAGATTCAAAAGTGAGTTTAACAGCTTATGAAAGATATCATTCTTCTACTTCTGAACTCGAAAAAACGGTAGCCTTAAAAGAACACCAAATCAGTATAAAAAATCATATAAAGCAACTGAGTTCAAAACAATACGAACGTATTGCCGATATTCAGACCGTAGATTATGTATTGCTTTTTGTGGCTGTAGAGCCGGCTTTATTTTTGGCGGCAGACTTAGATCCAGAATTATACGATTTTGCACTAAGTAAAAATGTTGTTTTAGTAAGTCATTCAACTCTTTTAGCTACCTTGCGCACCATTTCACATTTGTGGAAGCAAGAAGATCAAAGAAAGAATATTCAGGAAATTGTTCAACAAGCATCGGCCATTTATGACCAAGTAGAAAGTTATGTTTCACTCGTAGACAAAATGGGAAACCAACTTGAAACAGTAAACAAAACACAACAACAAATGATTGTAAAGCTCTCTGGGCGTCAAGGGTTGGCCAATAAAGTAGAACGCATAAAAAAGCTGGGTATTCCAACAAAAAAACAAATAGACACAAAGTATCTAGACCATGGAAAATAACGAATCACAAGAACCATCATTACCAAAATATAAACTGGATAAGCCAAGACGAAAAGAAAAAAATGCTTTCGAAATTTTTGGTATGCACCCAGTTATGGAAACCATAAGAGAAGGAAAAACCATTGATAAAATCCTCGTTCAACGTGGATTACAAGGTGATTTATCAAAAGAATTATGGGATTTGATAAAAGAAAATAAAATCAATTATCAAATTGTACCCGTTCAAAAATTAAACCGTTTAACCAAAAAGAATCACCAAGGGGTATTCGCGTTTATTTCGCCAATAGATTACGAAATAACATCGGATGTACTTATGCGTGTATTTGAAGAAGGAGAAACGCCATTGTTTATGATTTTGGACAGAATTACTGATGTAAGAAACTTTGGAGCCATTGCAAGAACAGCAGAATGTGCCGGAGTGCATGCCATTGTTATTGCCGAAAAAGGTGGCGCCAGAGTCAATGCCGATGCCATTAAAACATCTACAGGTGCTTTACACCGTATTTCTATTTGTAAAGAGCATAATTTAAAAAACTTAATTCACTTTTTACAAAACAGTGGTTTACAAGTTGTGGCATGTAGCGAGAAAACAGACGACTTAATGTATGATGTGGATATGACCATACCAACAGCTATTATTATGGGTAGTGAAGAAGATGGAATTTCTGCTGAATATTTGAAATTAGCCGACAAAACTGTTAAAATTCCTATGTTAGGAAAAACGGAATCTTTAAATGTTTCTGTTGCCGCTGGTTTAGTAACTTATGAAGCTGTTCGTCAACGTTTAAAATAAATTATTCATAACTTTATAGTCTAAAATTATCCAGATATGAAAAAGCAAATCTATTTATTTACAATTTTATTATCAACTCTAATTTCTTATCAAAGTTTTTCCCAAATAAAGATTGGTATTCGAGGTGGAATTGTTTCCAATAATTTTAATATTAACGATTACTCAAAAGAAATTGATAATGTAACCAACGGCGATAAACAAGTTGGTATGCATATTGGTGGTATTGTTCGAATATCGGCTCCAACAGGAAAATTTATTTTTGAATTAGATCCTTCTTTTGTGAATACAAAATCTGAATTCACATTGAATGATGAGTCCTCATTAATTGAAGATTTACTCGTTGAAGATGACCAATGGCGTATGGATTTACCTATTATGTTTGGGACAAGGTTTGCAGGGTTTTTAGACCTAATGGCAGGACCGAGTTTATCTTTAAACTTAGGAAACTCTATAAGTTATGACAAAGTAAGCACAACTATTGAACAAGATTATAAATCCATCGTATGGGGATACCAAGTAGGTGCTGGAATAAAAATTTCTAAATTTATTGTAGACGTGCGTTATGTTGGAAGTTTAGATTCTGTTACGGATGGAATTAAAATTGGTGATACCACTTATGAAACCGATGCAAAACCAACTGCAATGCTATTAAGTTTAGCTGTTTTGTTGTAAAATGTAAACTTATTAATTGGCTTATGCATTCGATTTGTTATTTATCGAATCTATATTTTTATTCATTGTTCAAAAAATGCAAATCAGTTTTGATTTGCATTTTTTTTTGTTTCTATATATTGTAATCATACCTCTCCCTATATTTGAAAATCCTCCTTCTTAAACCTTTTGTGTTTTAATTTCTGCAAATTGTGTTTTTCTTGTTTCCTATAAAATGCCGACATTAGCATTTATCCAAATATATCATTATGGCTGATTCTATATTTCGAATTACTTCAATTCAACATCTTCATCAATTACTTGGATTATCGGAACCTAAACATCCATTAATCTCGGTAATAGACACAAAACACTTACAGATCTCTGAAGAAGAAATGCATATGCGATTTGTTTATGAATTTTACATGATCTCCATCAAAGACAAAAATTGTGGTGTTGAATACGGCCGTAATACATTTGATTTTGAAAATGGGGTTATGACGTTTTCATCTCCAGGTCAAATCTATAAATCCACAAAAGAGATACAAAAGGGAGAGATAGAAGGCTGGATGTTATTTTTCCACGAAGATTTAATCAGAAAAAGTCCGTTAGCGGAACAAATACAGGAGTTTTCGTTTTTCAATTATGATGTCTTTGAAGCTCTTCACCTATCTCAAGAAGAAGAAAAAACCGTTGAACAAACCGTTCTAAATATTGTAACCGAATATAACCAACGAATAGATAAGCACAGTCAAAAAGTAATTCTTGCCAATTTAGAACTCCTATTAAACTATTGTTTACGTTATTACGAACGTCAATTTAATACAAGAACCAATTATCATTCAGATAAAATTTCAAATTTCGAAAAACAACTTTCAAATTATTTCAAACAAAGTAAACACATTGAAATAGGTGTACCCAACGTAGATTATTTTGCAAAACAAGCCTATTTATCAACACATTATTTTAGCGATTTAATAAAAAAAGAAACGGGAAAAACGCCAAAAGATCACATCAATACGATGCTCATTAATTATGCCAAAAACATGATGTTGAATTCGAGTAAAACCATTAGTGAAATTGCTTATGCCTTAGGATTCAATTACCCTCATTATTTCACAAGATTTTTCAAATCTAAAACAGGTCATACTCCAAAAGAATATCGAAATTTATTTCTAAACTGAATTCATGATCATTTTACACCAGTCTAAACATCTGTATTTTGTGTAGAACAATCTGCAAAAAGTGTCAAAATATTGACTACACATCATATAACTTTGTAATTAACAAACATATACAT
This sequence comes from Flavobacteriales bacterium, assembly GCA_049607525.1. Lineage (GTDB taxonomy): Bacteria > Bacteroidota > Bacteroidia > Flavobacteriales > CAJXXR01 > JBMYYR01. Next base: position 32,429 of record JBMYWP010000032.1, on the reverse strand, counting down.
AATGAAAACAATAGATACAACTAAACCCATTTTTGTAACAGGCGCAAACGGATATGTGGCCAGTTGGCTTGTAAAAAAACTTCTTGACAACGGAAATACCGTACATGCCACAGTTCGAGATAGTAAAAATGAAGAGAAAATAAAACATTTATTGGATCTAGGTAAAACAGCAAAAGGTAAATTGGTTCTTTTTGATGCAGATTTACTCACAGAAGGTAGTTTTACAAGAGCCATGGAAGGTTGTGAATTGGTTTATCATACTGCTTCACCTTTTACATCAAACATTTCGGACCCAGTTAAGGAATTAATAGAACCTGCGGTTTCTGGAACCGAAAATGTACTGAACACTGCCAAACAGATTGAAAGCGTAAAACGTGTTGTAGTTACCAGCAGCTGTGCCGCAATGTACACAGATGCTATTGACACATTGAATGCACCAAAAGGTAAACTTACGGAAGAAGTTTGGAACACAACAAGCTCTATTGAATATCAGCCCTACATGTATTCGAAAACCATGGCCGAAAAGAAAGCCTGGGAAATTGAAAACACTCAAAGCAATTGGGATTTAATTACGATAAACATGTGTTTGGTCCTTGGTCCCGCATTAAATCCAAAACACATTACCTCTGAAAGTTTTAACATATTAAAAATGTTTGGAAATGGAGAAATGAAAATGGGTGCACCAAAAATTGGGATGGGAATTGTTGATGTTAGAGATGTGGCCGAAGCTCATTTTAGAGCTGGATTTACGCCAGAAGCTAAAGGACGATACATTACATCGGCACACGAAACGGATTTCCTTGAAATGGGACTTGTTTTACAACCAAAATATGGGTCTTCCTATCCATTACCTCAAAAAGCCCTTCCAAAATGGTTACTAATGATGATTGGACCAATCACAAATAAATTGTTTACACGTAAATTTATTCGAAACAATGTAAACATAGAATGGAAAGCTGATAACTCTAAGATAAAAGAAGAATTAAATATGACGTTTAGACCTTTAAAAGTGACGATGGAAGATTCTTTCCAAAATATAATTGATGAAAAATTGATTTAACTCATTTTGTTTTCATCATAAAAAAAGCCTCAATGCATTAGTCATTGAGGCTTTTTTTTGTTTGGTTAAATGTTAAAACTCTACATTCAATCGAATATTCAGCAATCTCCCAGTTAAGTAATTCGGTACGGCATATTGTACTTGTTGTGCATCTCTAACCCATAAGTGGTTTGCCGTATTGTTTATGTTTAATAGGTTTAGTATTTCTACAGAAACCCATGCCTCTTTAAAATGACGTAAGAAATTTGATTTTTTCTCATCTTTGCGTTTTATAGCTTTCGAGAAACCAACATCTACCCTTTTATAACTCGGCATTTTCAAAGTTTGATTTCCTCTAACACTTCCCGGTGCACCAAACGGACGACCAGAAGAATATGATCCTGCTAAATGGAATTTCACATTTTTATTGTTCACAAAATGATCTTGATAAAATAAATTCAAAACAAAAGCTTGTTCTGTTGGTTTTGGAATATAACCAAATCCATCTCCAATAATATCCTCTTTACTTTGCATATAAGCCATAGAAAGGTATGATTCATTTCCTTCTACCAATTCTCCATTAATACGCCATTCTAAACCATAAGTATATGCCTTAGCTTGTTCGAATGGTAAATATTTAATTTGCAAATTATCTATTTCATAAGGTAAAACATCCCACAAGTTCTTATAATATAATTCTGTTGTCATTTTAAACTTTCTATCCCAAAAAATAAAATGGTAATCGTTACTTAAAACGGTTTGAAAAGATTTCTGAGATTTTGCATCTTTGTTTAATTGACCTTTTGCATCTCTCAACTCTCTATAAAACGGCGATTGATTATACATCCCGGCCGAAAATCTAAAGATCATGTCTTTTTTCCAATTGGGTTTATAAGAAACATTAGCTCGTGGAGTCACAAAAAACTCATCGTTCAAATTCCAATAATTCCCTCTAATTCCAACATTATACGTTAGAGACGTTTTTTTCTCTTTATTGTTGATTTTCTTTTCGAATTGGGCAAATCCGAACGTACGCCAACTGTTTATTTTATTGGATTTATTTACAAATTCATACAATTCTAGATTGTTTGAATGATCGTTAATTGAAAACCCAAGTGAATCTATATATTGCCATTCTTTAAGCTGATCTTCAATATGCTCGTACTGATAATCTAATCCCCAACTTAATTTAGATTGAGAAGATTTAAATTCGAATACTCCACGGTGGTTTAGGTTACTCACCTCTCCATAGAATTCATTACGTGCATGATCTAAAAACTCACCAACTCCAGTAATCGAAGTGACATCGCCATAGGTTGGTGAACCTGGATTATTGTCTACAATACCCAATTGATAAAACCCATCAATGTCATAAAACTCTTGCTCTAAGGTTCTAAAATGAGAAGCTTGAAAGCTTATCAACTTATCTTCATCTAATCTATGATCTAATTTTAATGCCGAATTTGTACTTTCATATTCATCAACTTCTTGACCTTCAAAAAAGATATACACCTGTTTAACATCCGAGGCTGTACCAAAAGAACTTGTTCGTGATTCAGGAATGAATTGATATCTATTTTTAGAATAATTCCCTAAAAAAGACAGTTCGGTAACGGGTGATAAATCGTATTTTAAATAGGTTTGAAAATCGTGAAATCTAGGACGATAATCTCCTTGAGTTTCTAAGGAATTTAATACAAAAGAAGGTGATTTATATCGGTAAGATCCAATAAAAGACAAGGTCTTTTCTCCAATTTTAAACGGATTTTCTAAAGTAAGACCTCCGCCTTGAAAACTTAAATTGGCCTTGGCTCCAAATGCTTTGGCATCTTTATATTTAATATCTAACACCGAAGATAATTTATCTCCATATTCAGCATTAAATCCACCTGCAGAAAAGCGAATCGATTCCACCATATCAGAATTTAAAAAACTTAACCCTTCCTGTTGTCCAGAACGAATTAAAAACGGACGGTAAATCTGAAATCCATTCACATAAATTAAATTCTCATCGAAATTACCACCACGAACTGAATATTGACTACTCAATTCATTGCTCCCAGAAATAGCTGTGGTTTGTTTAATGAGCGACTCAACAGAACCTCCACCACCGGCAACATTTTTTATTTGTGATGCATCTATTTCGGTTACATTATCGTGTCGGTTCTCTCCTTTTTCTGCTTCCAGTTCAATTTCAATTTCAACAACCTTTGTCTCTAAAAGAATATCCTTAGATTTTGCTTCGCCGTCTTGTAATTCTATTTTGAATTTATAAGGTTTGTGCGCTATAGAAGAAAACTCTATGGTATATCTAAAATCTGGAAGGAGTTTTAGTTCATAATACCCTTCGTTGTCACTAAAGGTTTTTCTGTTTTTGGTAATAACATGTACATCCTTTATCGGATTATTATTTTCATCTTTAATAAACCCATAAACCATAGTTTCTTGAGCCGAAAGTCCGAGAATATTAAACAATAAAACGAATCCAAAAATGAGAAAACGAGTCGAAATATGAGAATTTGACATAAATTTTAAGCTTTGCCTTTGCATCTTAACGAACAAAAGTACGTTTTATGGTGTTTTTATTGGAACAAATATCAGATATTTCAAATTCGAAGGTATGTTTTTTACCATCGGGTTTGTTTTCAAAGTAGTGGAAGAAGCTTTTTTTCTTCGGATCATACTCTAAAATGACCCATTCGCCATCCAATTTGGCGTTGTATTTACTTATTCCAGAATGCAAATCGTAGGCTTTTACCGTTATTCTGTTGTGACTCGATGCATTGGCATTTTCCTTTAAATGCGGAAAGGTAGCATAAGGATCATCGTCATCAATATCAAATGAAAACGAACCAAAACTGCGGATTCTAAATTCAAAATCTAATCGATTCACCTTTGGCTTTATCCAAGATTTGTGTTTTCCAATGGTTTGTACAATACAAGTTTTCTCTATACGATTACGGAAAGCCTCGGGACACTTTAATTTTACATTTACACGTTGGTGAATTGGTGTATATTCTGGTTTCAATACAAATTTTGGAATAGAATCTTTCGTAACATCAAAAGATAAATCCAAATCGGTATATAAACTTTTGGAAGAAAAGCTGAGCTCTACACCCTCATGAGTAAAAGACAAGGCCTCGTTATAATCTACCTGATAGTTTCCTTTTTCAATTTCTTGCAAAAAAGGTTTATTGGTATTAAAACTCCAATTCAATACCGAAATATTTCCTTTTATGTCTTTACAAACCAATTGTGCTTTGTATGTTTTGTGAGGTTCAAATGAATAGGAATGTGTAAAATCTGAAAATCCGCTAAGTTTATTATTCGGATCTTTATATAATTTTACAAACCTAGATTTCTTCTTTTTAAAATATTCATAATCTATCAAACTGTTTATGTAACGTGTTTGGGAATAAGAATACTCATTCATTGCAATACCCCAAACTTCTACATTATCAATAAAAAAAGTCATTTCGTAAACCCCATTTTTATTGTGTGCACCAGTGGCTTTATCAAACACCTTTGCCCCAAAACCAATAAACGGAGATGTGTTTAAAGTTTCTGGAATTTCGTATTTCCCCTCTCCTATTTTTTTAACATTTACCAATCGCCTATTGATGATTTGCTTGTCGTGTTTTTGAGAAAAATCATAAACCATTAAACCAGTAATTTCAGGTTTCACGTTATCCTTAATATCAAAAGCAAACATTGGGTTTATTGGATGTTGATTTCTTGCGTCTCTTAGTTCAAAATGTAAGTGAGGCGCATAAGATCCACCAGAATTACCACTTTTCCCTATGATTTCGTCTTTCTTTATCGGAAATTCATTTGGCTTTAAACTGTGGTCAATGCTGTTTTTCTTTTTTTGCTTTTGAATGCTTTGAATATACTTTTTTATTGATGGAGAAAATGTTTGCATATGTGCATATACCGATGTCAATCCTGAATTTGGATGGTCGATATATAGAGCATAACCATAACCATATGCAGATATTTTTATTCTTGAAATATACCCTGCCTCAATGGCATGTAAATCAAAACCTTCTACGCCTTTTGTTTTAATATCTAATCCTCCATGGAAATGATTTGATCGCAACTCACAAAAGTTACCTGACAAATACATGGGAATTTTTAAAGGTTTACAAAATGTATTGTCCTTCAATTTCTTTTCCCAGTTGGTTTGAGCTTTAGCCAACCCGTTTCCTAAACTGAATAGGACAAGAAAACTTATTGCAAATATTAATTTCATAGATTTATTCTTCTCTTTTGGTTTTTATTAGTTCAATAATTTCTTGTTTCTGATCTGGAGAAAAAACGTGAATGTTTTTCTCTCTTCTTATCCAGGTCATTTGCTTTTTAGCGTATCTACGTGTGTTTTGTTTAATTAATTCAACACATCTTTCATAGGAAATCTCTCCATCGAAATAGGATAAAAACTCCTTGTAGCCTACTGTATTTATTGCTTTTTTATGTCTAAATCCTAATACGGACTTCACTTCTTCTTCAAGCCCTTCTTTAAGCATCATGTCCACCCTTTTGTTTATTCGAGTGTAAAGTTCTTCTCTGTCACGGGTAATGGCAATTTTCAAAACATCAAAAGGTCTCGATTTTGCTTTTTTATATTTCTGAAAATAAGTTAAATTCTTTCCAGACATATAAAAAACTTCAAGGGTTCTCATTAACCTTCTGTGGTTGTTTTGATCTACTGATTCCCAAAATTCAGGGTCTATTTCCTGAACCAAAACTTGCAATTTTTCTAATCCTTCATCTCTAAATATACCTTCAACCTTTTCTCTTACCTCCACTGAAGTGGCCGGAATATCATCTATTCCATATAAAAGGGTTTGATGATACATTCCAGAACCACCTGTTACGAAGGCCAACTCTTTGTTTTTGAATAAAGATTCTAAGACTTCTAATGCATCCAACTCATATTTACCAACAGAATAATCTTGTTCTAAACTAATATGTTGAATAAAATGATGTTTTACACGAGAAAGTTCTAGATCTGAAGGTACGGCAGTTCCGATGTTCATTTCTTTAAAAAATTGCCTCGAATCGCAAGATAAAATTTCGGTATCAAACGTTTCTGCAAGTTGAATACACAATTCGGTTTTACCCACAGCCGTTGGGCCCGTAAGAAGTATAAGTAATGGTCTCTTTTGTTCTGACATTCGCATTTTAAAAATAGGAGTCAAAAATACGAATCTCTTTCTTTTAATCTTACATTTTCGATGAATATTAAAATGAATAAGCTTTTGAAAGGATGTCGATCAATAAATAAAAGTACACTCTTGACATATTTTAATCCTTTTTCAAAATATATTCCATTTTATACTTTTCAAATTCATGAATCAAATAGTTATCAGGTTTTATAAAAAACCGATGATCAACATTATCCTTTTTGGAATTAATAATATAAACACCATTGGTTAAATCACAGCTTAATAATGGAAAATATTCACCTTTGTCACTTTCCACTCTTTTTATAAAAACGTTATTCCACCCCCAAAAGATTGGTCCTTTCTCAAATATTTTTTTCGAATAACGATATTCATCTCTCGTATCATCCTTGACAAAAGAATTAATAGAATTAAAATACCCAGACTGATAATTCCCTTTAATGAAACAGCCCGCTTGAGATTTCGATCTTTCGAAATTAGATTCTAAAAACTCCGAACTTTTCACTATATCATTCATGTGAACCACTCGAATATCAATTGTATCGCCTTTATTAACATTTCTCAGTTTAGAATCTCCTTTCCAAAAGGTCGCTTTATCTGAATATGTTTTCCCCTTAAATTCGTATTTGTATTCATAAATAGCGCGATAATAATTCTTTCCGAGATTAAATCTAGCCCGTCGAGTAACTTCACCTTTAACATTATCTTGTTTTTCGGAATCAGAAAAATTACACTGAACAAGAAATAATGATAAAACAATGATCCATTTATTATAAAGGTATTCCATATTCGATTGTTTACATTTAATAAATTATTCTAAATACGATTATCTCCTCTAAAACAACAGAAAAATTACATTAAGTTCTGCATTCTATTGCCAGATTCTTAGACAGGAATCAAACGAGTTATCAATTAAAAAGACAAAGTCATTACGAAGGCATTATAACCCAAATTTAGGCTTAAACCATCTCCTTTTCTATTTTGTCTTTTCTTTTTAGAATGAAAATGAGGCGTTAGATACCCAATTGCTCCGCCAATAATTGCCCCAGAAAGCACATCGGTTAAAAAATGCTTACCAGCTTTTAATCTTCCCATTGCAACATAACCCGTAGTAAGTGTAGCTACAGCCAAGGGTAAAACAAAATTGCGCTCTGGGTATAAATCGTGATATACACTGGCCATAAAAAACATTGAAGTTGCAGTGACACTGGTATGCCCACTGAAAAAAGAATTCGCTTTACGCACTCCTGTCCTATGTTCTAAAGACAAATCTGTATAATACACTTCTGGCCTTAATTTTCTATAAAACTGAGGAACTCCCAATGTATAAAAATTGGCGCTAAACGCTTGTGTTTTTAAATAGAGTAGTGAATAATCTAGCCATTGGTCTTTTATGCGTTTGTTAAATAAAAACACCGCTGGCAATATAAGACTGGTTCTCATGACCACGTCGGAACGGTTATGCCATGTTGAAAATTGATTGGAATTTTGGTTTAAAACCCAACGTTCAAATTTTGGCACATCACTTTCAGATAGTCCAATTAAATCAGAAGCTTCCACTTCTGAACGTTTGTCCAAGATTTTTAATCCCACGGCATTGGTCGTAAATCCAACGCCCACAATGATTGAAGAACCCAAAGTATTTAGTTCGTATAACCGATTGGTATCGGATGTCGATTGACCAAAGTGCTGTTTTGGCAAAAGAAATAAAAAGAAAATCAAACTGTAAAAACAAAACTTTGGGTATGGCATAAACTATTATATTTATTAAAAGAACTACAAAATGTGTGGTTTTATTTTACAAGGACTTTATATCCTTTACCACCATTTTCTAATGTAATAAAATAAATACCTCCAGACAAATGATTTAACGAAAGTTGATTTTCACCTTTTTTATAAGCTTGAGTCCAAATAATCTGTCCTAATGTATTTACCACTTGTAAACTTCCGTTGTTTTTGGCAGTAAACTCCAAAATTTTGTTTTGAACCACTAAATCATTTACAACAGAATTTTCAACTTCAACAACCGACACTGGATCTGTTTGCCAAGTAAGTTTAATGATTTTTGAACTTACAGATTGATTATTTTCCATTCCACCAATCAAATATTGTGTATTCTCATTTTCTTTGGCCACCCCTCTTAAATCCATTGGTATATCAAACGAATGACTGGTTTCTTGAAAAGTTTGATCATCGTGTAAAGCCAAAAACAAATCGCGATTGTTAGGAGAAACACCACCACTTCCGTTATACGCAATACCGTTATAATTGTATGTATCATTACTTCCACCTATCCAATGTACTTCCCCATTTACACTCGTACAAGCCAAGCGATAACCCGCAATATTTGGGTTTGGTTTAGAAGTCGTCCAATTTATTTCTAAAGGGTTTTGCGGATTAATAACCCCTTTTCTTAAATCATTTTGGATAGAAAAATTACCAGTAGATCTTGCGCCACCAAAATAATAAATGGTGTCTCCAACGATGGTTCCCGAACCTCCAAAAGATCGATAAGTTGGATGAGGAATATCTGTTCCAGCATGCCAAGTATTGGAAACTGGGTCATAAATCTGAACATCGTCTATATTTCCAACATCACTCCAACCCGTAATTACATACAGTAAACTGTCGTTCCAAACGCCTTGAATATGATCATCGGTAGCAACAGGTATTGGTTCAGCATCTGTTAAGAAAGAATTTGAAGGAATATGAAAACGATGGACCTTATCCGAAGATAGTTCGGATCCGTTTGAATATACATGATAACCACCAACAATGTAAATAATGTCGCCAATTCTAGTTGCACCCATGGCTATTTTACCTAAAGTATCTGGCAAATTTGGCAAAGCTTCCACGAGGTCATCATCAACATTATAACGCCAAGATTTTAAATGTATTCCCGAATATAATTTTGTTGAATCTATTCCTCCAAAAGAATACAAATACGTTTTTCCATTATTAAACCCTTCACTAACGGCATTATTACTTACTTTTTCTGGTAAATCTGCAATATGGTTTACATTGATTTGACCTTTCGCCAAAAACGAACCTAAAAAAAGGAATGGAAAAATATATTTTATCATGTTTTGTAAGTTTCTTGTTTATGTTTTGAGTAAAAAGTAAATTTAGAATCTTAAAAGTATAAATCAAAATATATGATTGATTATAATAAACATCTCGTAGAGGATAAAGAGATTGAACAATTCGACACTACGAAAGCTCCCAAAAACCAAGATGATTTTTGGGAAAACGAAATGGATAGAAACATAAAAAAAATAAAGAAAATTCAAGAAAAGCTTTATGCACAATCTAAATTTTCGGTTTTGGTTTGTTTACAGGGGATGGATACCTCTGGAAAAGATAGTTTAATAAGAAAAGTATTTGGACCATTGAATCCGGCAGGTGTAAAAGTACATTCTTTTAAAGCGCCTTCTAAAGAAGAAATGAACCACGACTATCTTTGGCGTCATTATAAAAAACTGCCTGCACAAGGCGAAATAACCGTTTTTAATAGAACACATTACGAAAACGTGTTAATTACAAAAGTACATCCCGAATATATCTTAGGTCGAGATTTACCAAATATATCATCCTTAAAAGACATAAATAAATCCTTTTGGAAATCGAGATACGATCAAATAAATCAGGTAGAAAGTATTTGGGCAGAAAATGGAATGATTATTTTAAAATTCTTCTTAAACATTTCTAAAGAAGAACAAAAGCAACGACTATTAGCTCGTTTAGAAAATCCTGAAAAACATTGGAAATTTGACTCCGGCGATTTAAAAGAACGAAAATATTGGAAGAATTACGCCAATGCCTATAAAGAAATGCTCCGAAATACAAGCAAAAAGCAATCGCCATGGTATATTATTCCTGCCGATAGTAAACCCTTTGCGCGTTATTTGGTTTCTGAAATTCTTTTAGAAAAACTAAAAACATTCCCAATAAACTTTCCAGATAGCAATGCCGATTTGAAAGAAAATCTAAAAACCTATACGGAAGAATTAAGAAATTCTTAAAAATACTTCATTCGGCATCTTTTATATGCCGTAAAGCACTATTTTTACTGTCAATTTTAAGATTTCTTGAAATTTGGGATTATAATTATGAGAAAAAAGGAATTTCTACGACATTTCATCATCTATCTTATTGTAAGCTTTATTACTATTGGTTTATATGCCTATACGAGGATTGCTTTTGTAAATTCAGAGAGCTTAATCTTAGAACAACATGTGGGTCAATCTATTATAGAATTCGGTAAATACAAAATCCTTTTAATTATCACCTTATATGTATCCTTATTGTTGGCTTTAACATCAACATTCTTTGATGTCTTTGTGATGAAAAGATTTGCTAAGGATCAAAAACTTTGGATTCTATTTGTTATCGGATTCTTGGTAGATATCATCATCATTTCTACACTTATTCATTTTTCAAATCGGTTTTCGAATCGATTTTTAAGTTTTATTACAGATTCTCAAATAAACACCATTCATCAAAAGGAAATTATTCCGATGACGCTTCATTTCTTATTCACTTTGTTTTTAGGAAGGTTGATGATTGAAGTGGATAAAAAATTGGGTCCTGGTAATCTCTGGAAGATGATAACAGGTAAATTCATGAAACCTAGAGAAGAAGACCGTGTATTTATGTTTGTTGACATGAAGAATTCGACAGCCATTGCTGAAAAGATAGGTCATCTTAAGTTTAGCAGTCTTATCCAAGATTGCTTTTATGATTTTTCTATAGTCGACAAATTTGATGCGGAAATTTATCAATATGTCGGTGACGAAGTTGTTATAAGTTGGTCTGTTGACAAAGGTTTACTTAACAATAATATTTTGGAGTCTTTCTTTGCCTTCCAACAAAAAATGGAAAGTAAAAAATTATATTATGAAAAAAAATATGGTTTTTTACCTACGTTTAAATGCGGACTATACGCTGGACCAAGTATTGTTACCGAAGTTGGTGAAATAAAAAAAGAGATTTCTTACCATGGCGATACGATAAATACAGCCTCTAGAATACAAGAAATGTGTAATGCATTCGACGCACAAATGCTGATTCCAGAAGCCTTGTTTCAAAAGGTTAAATACAGCTATGGGTTTACTTTTGAAAACGTTGGTTGCACACAACTTAAAGGAAAAACCCAAGAAATAGATTTATATAGAGTGACTAAAAACTGATACCATGACAACTTTTATCAAGTACGTATTCATCTTTTTACTAATTCTCACACTACCATCATATTCTCAAAATGAATCTTTTGAATGGGCAGAAGATTCGGTATTATCTATTAATCATTTCAGGTCTCCACAAAGCGAAATAAGTCCCGATGTTAAAATAATTTCGATTTATTCTGGTTCAAGCTTTGACTTTTCTTTCCAGATGAGTTCTTTTGAGTTTATGTTTACTAAAAATTTCAACTCTAAGGTAAGAACGACCTTCGATCCAAAAATTGGTGTTATCGTTGCTCCAGATAGCACAATTGCAGAACGCCTGGCAAGATACGGACAATATAATTTTGATTTAACCGAATTATATGCCAGAAAACTAAGAAAAGCTTTACATGAAAACAAGAAGATGTTCTCAAACACCACTTTTTTTAATACATTTTATGAAGAACTAAAAAAAGAATGGACTCAACGTTCGTCTGAGGTTATGAAAACAACTGAATTGGGAAAAAATGAAGTGCTTCTTAAAAAAGAACAAGATAAAGTGTCGCAAGAAATTCTGGAATATAAAGCATATTGTTTGTCTTGTGTCCCTCCAAAACTTCAAAAAAAGAAAAAGAAGAAGTAAATAAACTCGTTTTTACAATCCCAAATCTTCATTAAACCTTGCCGTTGGTACAATATCCGTTCTCGAAACACCCAAAACTTCGTGAATGATAGAGGCGACAACGGAATGAACAACTCCCTGATTTATGCCATGGGCATTTTCTAGAGATTTAATATTCAGACGGATTATTCCGTCAATTAAATCTAATATGGTATCCGATTCTGATTCAAAGAAAAATAGAATTGCCCCACCGGTATAAAGTGTCGGAATATTAAGTTTTAGATCGTCCTTAAGTTTATCAGAAAGCCATTTAGATGTTTTTTTGGTTGCGAATTGAGATATATAAGTATCGGGGTTAAATCTTTCGTAATCAAAACTAAACTGTTTACAAAAGAATTTACGAAGCCTAAAAAATAGTATTTGGGTTAAACAATTTTCTACCTCTTTATGTTCTATAGAATTCCAAATATAATTGGTTAATTCGCCAACAGTGTACATTGTTACCGTTTCGGAATCTGAAATTTCTATTCCGAAGCAATGTTCTATTTCCACAATGATTTCAACACTTTCAAATCCCATAATTATTTAATAAAATCATTCAAACTTAAATCATTTTTTATCATTTCTTGTTTATCAACGATTCTTGAAAAAGGTATTACAGCTTTCTTTTGGAATTCTTTTTTCAGTTTATCAGCATAAGAATGTGCAAAAACTTCCTTTTCAGGAGATGGAATATTGTGGTAAAGGTTTAACCTTTTATTCCATTCTTCCAAATCCTCATGATCTGTACCAGGCTGTTCAACGACCTTTAGATAATGAACATAATGACCGAATTCGTGCAGAAACGTTCTATAGAGTTGAGTTGCCCTTACGGCTTCCAATTCATATTTTGCTTCGAAAAACTTCTTCCCCATTTTTATTTTATGACCATCATCTTTTAGACGATTTAACTCTCTTTGGGCTGCCATGCTTAATTTCTTAGGCCACTTAAAGGATTTTTCAAAATCAAAGGATTCAATAAGAATTGCAGGATAGTAATCATCTTCAAATTCATAGGAATAAATTAGTCTTCCCCAGACTGGATGTAAAGTTTCCTCCTTTCTAGTGGGTTGTCTTAAAATGATTAACTCCAATTCTCCATAATCTTGCTTAGGAATATGCACCAAAACATTTGCTAAATCCTCTACAGTACATGAATGAAAGGAATTATCTCGTGTTTTTTCAATAATAAATGTAAACGAATGTCCATTTATTTCTTTCACAACGGTTTTATAAGAAGATAACCTTTCGTAAAACGATTTCATTTCAAGTGCAGGATAAGGAACAACCAGTTTGTTGTCTTGACTATATCCTTGTTTGGAAGTTCCAATATTCCTATTTCTTCGAGTTGGGTTTTTCACGATTCTATATCTATTTCTATTGGACGATCTAAATTCTCATATCCTGTAACCGTTTCATTCATATTTGGTAGCTGTAGAATTACTGGTTTCTTTTCATCCATATATTTTTGAGCTAATTCTAGTCTAAAATCACCTTTTGCATTCGGATTCCAACCACTATTCAAACCTTGTTGGATTAACTGTGCAACTTGATTCGGTTTAATTTCTAATATTTGTTCGGGGCCCATAAAACCAGCTACAATCAGAGTATGAAACTTAATAAACATAGCCGAAATTGGATCCGTTTTCAGTTGTATTGCAATGTTTATAGTTGCATCTTTTACACTACCAAGTCCATAATATTTTGCATATGATTTAAAGGTTGAATCAAGCTCATTATCTTCACTTCTCCAATCCGATTTCTTTTTAATTCTTGAAACTCTATAGAGGAAATTAATCCCATCTACGACTATTGTTCTACTACCTTTTTTAGGAAATGCCATTTTTACAATTTTTTATATAATATTCTCATTCTTGTTTCTACAATGATCAATTGTATTCTTAAATTCAATTCGTACCTCTCGTCCTGTTAATTTTACCCATTTCATTTCGCCATATTGCATTCTATATTTATTAATAAAATCATCAACATTATCAAAATGCTGATGATACTTGCTTTGGTTATTTTCTTTGATCGCCCATTCATAGTCGAAATGATAAGAATGAAAACAATAGTCAAATTCAAATACTTTAATATGGTAAGCCGCTGGTTCTAGAATAAAATTATTTTCCTGTCCAATTATTCGAGAGCTCTTATTTCGATTGTTTTGCGAGTAATAAAATGAAAAATGAACAGGATTTATATCAATTGAATACATCGATATTGGACTTAAGCTTTCAAACTCATTCAATAATTCATAAAACATCCAAAAACCTTTTTCTTCATTATGCTCACAATATTCCAAAATGGCCGTGGCCCAATCCATATTTGATCCAAATTTATTAAGTTTATTTTTCACCCAATAATTAAAATACTGAAAGGGAACCTCGTTTTCAAAATTTGAATTTAGATTGTAAACCCAGAGCATATTTTGTAAATTTGAAAGTGAAATACCTTTTTTGAAGAACATGTAAGGCCTTGACTGTATTTGTTTAGCAAAATCGATGGTCGTCATCTTATCGAAATAGGTTTTCATCATTATTAAATTTTAAGGTTTTAAATAGATATCAATACATTAAACAGGGTGTTTATTCCATTTATTTCTCAGAAAAACAACGAGAAAAATCACAATCCAAAATACAATAGAAATGATAAAAAAATAAACTAATAAATAGAACAACCATAGTTTTAGATACAGAAAAGCAGCAGAACTCCAATAGTTTTCAATAAAAGAATAATCATCAAATATCATGTACATCCCAAAAACTAAAATATAGCCTATAAGAAGGTATTTGTATAATTTTAATGCTTTTTTAATAGTATTCTTCATATCGAAAAAAATCAAATTTATTTCTATTTAGTTTCAAATTAAATATCATACCTGAAAACACTTAATTGTCTGCAATAAGTCTTGTTATTTTTGGCTGTAAATACCAAATACAAAGGATTAAAAAAATAAATTGAAACAAGTTCTTTAAACACTCAGAAAACAATACTTCTTTTTTTAGCTCTAACATTGTAATGGTTTTGATTGCAAGCCACATACAATGAAATAAAGCGAAGAACCAATATAATACAATTAAAGCGAATAATATTGTGTAAACATTTAATTCATTTTGCTTTGGAGCATATAAATGGTCAAGAAAAAGAACAATATTGATTAGAATTGGGTACAAGACAACGTTTATTTTGAATAATTTTGTTTTTAGAGTTGGTATATTAAGCATTTTCAATTTTCCTTGGCCGAAAATAACAATAGAATATAACCATATTGCCATTGTGATTAAACCAACAGTATGAACTATTTCTTGTATTGGACTTGGAGCCACAAAAGTCCCCGTTAATACGATTAGAATAAATAATTGCCAATGTTTAAAACGTAAAATACTTTTCATAAATCGTTATTTTCTGCTTTCCAAATTACAAAATTTTCCTCTTCATGCTCAGTACATTCATCTACTAATGTCCAATTGAGAAAAGAAGCTAGTTGAACACAAACTTTAAACAATTCTACTTTGTTTTTTTCATTGCCTTTCTCACAAACTATGGCTATAAAGTTGGTTGTTTTTTTATTCTTATCATTAGAACTCCATGAATTCACATTTTTCACTTTTAGTAATTCCAGGTGAATAAATGGAAAGTCATTATTATTCCTATAACTGAGACCTTCTGGTTCTTCCACAAGTTCAGGAATGCTTTCCATAAAGGCTTGTAATGTTTTAGTGGATATTTCTCCTTCCAAACTTTCATTTTTATAAATATTGAGGTAGTAGTATCTATCTGACCACATTTTTAGGTTATATTTTTTTTGATTATTATTAACATACGGAGATCTGCCAATGACAAATATAAGTTCTTGGGCAGAATTATGATCGCCATCTTTGTCAGCAAGTTCTAAATAATACCTTGCTTTATCAATAGATTGCTCAACTATTTCACCTTCCAAATAAAATTTACCCAACAAATAATTGGCTTCATCTACCTCATAAGGTGTATTCACATTCAGGTTTATAGATTCAAATATTTTTAGAGCTTGCAATTTATTTTTTTCGATTCCAATTCCATAATAATAACAAAGGCCAATGGTTAAATCTGGAATATCTCCACTGTTTTTATTCGATTTTGAATAAAGTTCAAATGCTTTTTCAAAATTATTTTGATTTCTATATTCTATTCCAAGACTATAAGCAGCAATCGAAGAACCTAAATGCATCGCCTTTTCATAGAGTTTCATGGCTAATTGAATATTCTTTTCACAAAACAAGTATTTCCCATCGCTTAAATAATTGGCATAATTTATCATACCATCCAAGTCGCCGGTTTCATAAGATTTTTTAGTCCAATCAAAAGCCAATTGAGTATTTTTTTCAACTATAACAATTCCATCAGCAGTTAAACCATGTTCATAATTAAAAGCAACTTCATTCATAGCTTTAGAATTACCTTGTTCTGCCTTTTTAAGTAAAATCTGCCAATCGTTATTGTTTAAAATGATATTGTCTTTTTTCATGCTAATAAAAATTAATTAAACTGCTTTACATTATTCCTTCAATAATTCCCTTTCATAAAAATACCTTCAATCGTTTTTTTGTCCAATACAACAGAAGAATTTTGTTTGCTTATTTCAATCGCAGAAATACACGTTCCATTCTTGTCAATTTTCAATTCAAATGTGTTAAAACAAATATGACAACCAGTAATCACATTAACAACTACATTCAAATAATCTTTTTGAACTTCAAGCTCCATGGCTTCTAAAGGGAACTTCTTTGAATTAGGTTTATAAACATAAAGTTGATTAAGATAATGATCTAGTTTAACCAGTTGAATTTCTGAGTTTATTTTCCAAAACTTGTTATTATATCCAAAATTCCCTTTCAACAAATAAATTGCTTTCGTGTCATAAGATTCGTCAACAATCTTAAAATCACTCTCAATTCTATAGTTCACGACCCTTTCAGAATCAACTTTTAGTATTGCACTGAACAATCGAGCATTTGAGTAAAATTTCTTTTGATTTAGCTTATAATACCCCTTTTTTATTTCCGATAATTTATAGAGCAATGATTCCTCCTGAATGTTCTTTTTTGTTAAGTTTTTTAGACTTTCAAAATTCCCCGCCCTGATTTCCTTTGTTGAATCATTCAGAAGTTTTTCTCCTAAGATTTTATCTAAAGGATTTATGATTGAAGTATTGATGATTTTTTGTTCTATATCATTAGATGAATTTGAACAGGAATAAATAAGTAGGATAGTGAAAATAACATAAAGCACCTTTTTGTATTTATTCATGATTCATTTTCTATCTTAATTTATTTTATAACGGAATATGGATTCTCTAATCACTAAACATGGTTGCTGTTGCATGTTCTATATGAAAATACATGTTTTGTTTTTTGCCCTCGTCTTCATCTTTACGCTTAGCTTCCAAAATATCCACAAAATTTCCGTATTTATCAGTTCCAGAACCCATATCTCCTATTCGACTTGCAAGATGTTTTCTAATATAGTTTTGACCATCTGTTGGCCCTAGAGAAAAGATAGCAGTTTCAGGTGTTAACCCATCTCCACTCGCTTCCATGGCATTCATTATCCTTCTAAATTGCCACATATAATATTGAGCGCTGTCTGGTTGTTCAAGTTTGTGAAAAGCGTAGGATTTTTCAATAAGCGCTTTTTGA
This sequence comes from Flavobacteriales bacterium, assembly GCA_049607525.1. GTDB lineage: Bacteria > Bacteroidota > Bacteroidia > Flavobacteriales > CAJXXR01 > JBMYYR01. The sequence goes on along the minus strand of JBMYWP010000032.1, from coordinate 14,700 downwards.
CTAAGAGGTACAAATACCAAAAATGAATCGCACATGGCAAGAGCTTCTTTGTATTTCTTTTTTCCATTTAGAGAATAGATTTTTCTTTCATCCTTTAAATAGCGATATGGTTTAAAGTGCTCATTGTTCGTAAATCCGATTAAAAGCGAAAGAACTTCAAAATCGCTGAGAGTTGTATCATTGTTCTGAAATCTACTTAGTAATTTAACATAGCTTATGTCACTTGATGACTTTTTTGTTTGTTTTAGGATTTTTTTAAAATCTTTATTGTAGTCAAAGTCAAACCCTTGCCCAAAAGAGGTTATGGAGGTCATTAGAAATAATAAGGTAATTATTTGTCTCATATTCTTTATTTTAATGTTGTGAATTTTAAGTTGAGTATGATGTTTTAGAACTTAAAAAAGATAAGGCTTAGTAGTTCTAATTTAGCTTAAAACCAATTGTTCACCAATTATTCAACTACCTATTATTTTTCAATTGATTGTGTTCTACTATTTTTTGAATTGAAACGCCTTCTATCAAAACATCTCTTAATACAGCCTCTCCATCCTTTACATTTATTAAGGCGTAAGCTTCTTTCTTTCCTTCTCGGGCAGATGCCCTATAGGCCAATTCAGCATCATATGCTTTAGATTCTTCCATATAAAACCGTTCAAAAGGATATTTTATGGAAATTCTATTGTCATCGTTATTAAATGAATAATCCACCTTAGCTTTAACGTAGGCATTATGATTGGTAGGTACATCTTTTGAGACTGATTTTACTTTAGCAAAACCTAAAGAATCTGTTGATAAAGAAACATATACAACATCGCCACGCTTCCATTCCTTTTCATCTAAAACATAAAATTTATCTTCATCGTAATTAAGGGTTATGTATTTTCCTCTAAATGGATCGGATGGGTCTATAGGTGCTGTTTTAAATTTAAACTCAATTCCTGTTTTTATTAAATCTTCTCTATCCAAAATCATTTTAGCAGGAACAGATAACTGTACCAATGCCAAAAGAATAAATAGGGCAAACAATATCTTTTTTCTATTCATTTGTTCTACGTTTTTTAAGCATCCAATAATTTATTCCGAAAAATCCAACTCCTACTAACACAAACATAACTCCGCGTAATACAAAGCTTATATCTGTATCAAAAAATCTACAGAGAACCAATATCGAAATAAGCAATAAACCAAAATTTAAAATACCAAAATTATCTTGTTTCGCTCCATTTCTAATCGTCCATATTCCTATTCCAAAAATATAAATATTGACAAGAACAATAGATATTGAAGAGTAATGTCCTAAAATGAAGGTTGCAATAAACAAAACAAAAATATAAGTTAAAGGATTAATATCCTTTAAGTCTTTAGTTTTTATATGAGATATGAAAAGCCACAAGGCCATTAATGATAGGACAACCGTAGATACAAATTCAGGCAGTTCCACAACTGTATTAAACTGCAAATCTTTTCTTGTTAATTTATCCCAATACCAATCAAAACTCAAGAATAATAGTAAAACAACAGAACCTAATGATCCTAAGACCCTATAACTGTTGCTTTTCAGCTTTAGTTTAGAAAACCATTCTAGTTCACCTACCAAATAGTAGAACCCAAAAAGACTAATATAACCAACAACCATGAGTTCCCTTGATTCTTCCACCGTTGTTCCCAAAGCAAAAACCACCGATAATGGAATGATCCAATTATGAAATGTCATCCAGTTACTTCTAGCCTTTTCCTTATACAGTTGGTAATAATATGGCAAGGCCATTAACAAAAGTAACCAATAAGTATAGGACGTGTTATGTGGATATGTCCAATAACTATTTTCGCATGCATAATAAGTTATTCCAATCACATACAGCAAAGAAACTATGGAGGATTTCATTATATATATAAGCGGAAAACACAAAAGCATCCAAAGCAACAAAAAAGAACTTAACTCTCCAGAAATATGATAGACTTGACTAACCAATGATATACATGCACCTATAGAGAAAAACAGAAAAGCTGCAGTACTTTCTAACCAAGCATTACTGATTGGTTTTTTAAGTAAAAAATAACCAGCCATTATCTGCCCAATAAGCATTGGCAAAAAAGCAAAGAATAGTTTTGTAGTACGAGAAAGAAAATCCCAATTATGAGCTATTATTAATATAATTCCGAGCCCTACGAGTATAGCGCCAAGAATTCCAAAAACTACAACTAATCTGTTGGGCTGCAAACTGGCTTTACTTTTATAATAATGCCGAATATCATTTGCAGTTTCTTCTGTGATGATGTCTGCATTGACGAGTTCGGTTAATTCATTTTTTATATTCATTGCGTTCTATTTATTTTTTATCAACCACAACATAGCATTTGTATCAATATTCTAGAATATTAATAAAAATAATCAAATTCTATCTCAGGTTATTAAATGCATATTAAACTATTTGCCTTTCCTTCTGTCTTCCTAGCATCAGTGTTAAATAAAAATATATCCACATAAGTCCAGCAGAAGTCCACCAAAAGTCACCTTCAATAATTAATGAAAGGGTTACTAATATAGTCAAAACTATTAACATAAAATACCAATAATTAGTAGATCTAAGATTAAATTTTGTTATAGAAACAGATGTTTTAAAAGGAGATTTTAATCCAATTAAATTGATCCCTAACCAAAGTGAAAAAATCAACAATATAACAGGTGTTGACATGAGTGGAATACCAATTGAATCTGACCATGGCGGATAACGATCTCTCGCCATTTCTAGAAATAAGTCGCCAACAAAACCACCAATAGTTAACAAAACGGCTAATACTCCAATAAAAACAATAGACGATTTATGATTTGGGGTTTTAAAATCTTTCCATTTCCTTGGAATTAATATTAACCAAAATGAGCCCAAAATAATTAAAATGAGTCCGTAATTTTCTAAAGCATATTTTGGCGTTAGATAAGATGTTCTTAGCTCATTAAATAACTGAAACCTGTTTTCATCTTCTATTATTAATGAGGTTTGTTCAAGGAACTCTGTTCTATTCGTGAATGGCTCTAAGGTTATGGAAAATAAAAATAGGCCAATTCCTATAGTTAATAATGTAAATGGAATGTATCTGTTCATTATGTTCAATTAAAATATTAATATCGAATAGGCAATGTTGAGTAAATTCCTAGAATAAGACACTCTTTTCTATAAACCAATTTAACTTCTTTATTCGACTTGGAAAGAAATACCTCAGGTTTAGATTCTAATTTCCAAACATTCTTATCTAACTTAAGTTCATTCCACAAATCAGTTGAAATAACTTTTGTTGTTGGCTCTAGGGTTTTAACCCATGAATCCAGAGAGTCTGGTTTAATTTTCAAAGCAAGATAAATTGTATAATCCGAAGGTCCAGAAATTAGACCTGCACTATTATCCTTATACCATATATGATATTCGGCGTCAATAAGACCAGATTTCTTTTCCAAATATCTCACGAGTATTTCTATTTTTTCACTTTTATTATTAATCTGATAGCTGAATACATCAATGGATTTATCTTCCTGACAATTAAATATAAAGACGATTAATGAGCATAAACTAAGTATCTTTTTATTAATTTGAATCATTTTGTTTGATATGACCACTTGCAATTTCAGAAAAGTTAGCTCTTATGAGATATTCTTCCTTTGTCCATTCATTGTTTGTATAAATAAAAGAAATTAATCCATCAATAACTGGTCTTTCATATCCTTTCACATAGCCATATTCATAATATTGAGAGATTCTTAACACATCTTTTTCATTTGGTAAATATTCAAAATCAAATAACTTATCATTCGAATTTAATAAACCGAGTACATAATCGGACGTTATCGTTTCATTTAATTTTTCACCAGGTACCTGTACGACTCCGATTGTACCATAAGAATCTCCACAATATCGTTGTAGATGCCATTCAATATTTAATTTAAAATACAACCCTTGTTCAATGGCTTTTTCTGATTCGATTATGTATGAAGGTTTCCTTATTCCCATTGCTATTTCTAATTCCTCTTTCTTTTTTAAAAACATTTCATCGTTGGAATAAATTTTTCTTTCAGGTCTCTTTATTTGCTCTTTCTCTCCTTGTTTTTTAGAACAGGTACAGAATTTAATTTTATGTTTCGGATTACACATTGTTAATTTCTCATTTAAATATTATGCAATATAAAGAAAGTAAAAGGAAGTTCTAAAATTCTAAAATTTCATCGGTTAAAGGTTCCCGTAATATTGGACTCTTCGAACTGGTCTTTTTAAAATATCCAGAGGCCACAACGGAATGCCCAAAACCACTACCGACATAATAACCATCGTTTTTTTGATTTACATGAACACCGTCCTCTGTAAAACGAAATGTAATTTTACAACTCGGGTCAAATTCTTTAGCGGTGTAAATAGCTTTGCCTAATTTATAATCCAAAGTATCTACAAAAGACCCCGAATTGTAACTTGGCGCACCTTTATTAATCATAAAAGTCATAACAATACTTTTCTGATTTAATGGCTTTACTTGAATAATTCCAAAATACCCTTTTTCGTCAGGATTTATGTTTCCAAGTTCATAAGTACCAACTGGATTTAGAGTTTTTGTTTTAATTGTTTTACAGCCTAAGGATGTGATAGAAATCAGTAGATATAATAAAATTTGTTTCATGTTTAAAGTTTAGATATAATCATTATTGTTGAATACCTATTTTATATAGCATTAATACTTGCAAGACTTTCATGATAGGTTATTTTACGTATACCAGATCTTGTAAAATCCTCTAACTGCTCATTTTTTTGAGTTGTTAGAACATCCAATAAGTGAAATGAGAAAAATAAGAAAGAAATTATATTTCATTGTCTGGTTCATTAAAATTGACTTTATTTACTAAACACATTGCAATTCGAGATGGGTTTTTATATCCTTCCTGCTTTAAAATACATTCAATTCTAATTCTAAAGGCCTCTATAGATTTTAACATTGCCATGAATGCTGTTTGAAAGGAAATAAAATCAATAATTAACCTTACTGACTTTGAATAATCGTTAGTCTCAACATAATCCGAAAACTCGATATGATTGTCCTTAAAGCGAGAAAATATCCAAGGATGGCCTATCCATACTTGTTGCCAATCTTTAGGTTTTTCATATATTATTTTTTGCCAATTTTCAAAATCATTGATGGAAGTACAGCATTGAGGAGTTATATTTACCCCGTCATAACTTACAACTACCCCGCCATCAAATGATAATATTTCTTCCACATCATCAATATTCGTATCCTTGAGTTGATGTTGTATTATTATTTTCAATTCCTCATCACTAATCGTCGAAATATCTACAAATGGTTCTCCAATAATAATTTGATCTAAATTGACCAAATTCGAATCTTTTAAACATTTTTTCCAATATAATCTCCAATCTTCAGGGAGCTCATTACAACTACCATTTGGAAATGGATACTCATACTCAGTAAATTCATTCGCATTAAGCTCTATAACCGCAAATATTTTCAACTCATTATTCATTTATAACCTATTTCAAATTTATGATTAAAATCTTGACATAAATTTAATCGGACCTCAATATAGATAATTATAAAAATGTTCGGCTATAATTGCTCTTAAATTTACAAATACATTATGTTTTGAGTGTATGATAAAGAGAATACATATTGAACAAATTTGAAATTTCAATATTACGGGCAAACTTCATCGAAAGGTTTAATAAGATTTATTGCCCCTTGATTTGAAGCGGTTGGCACATTGGTAATAATTAATTGCTCCGTTAGGACAACAACCTCTATTACAAATAGTTAATCTTGGTGGTAAAAATCCATGAGTTTTATTTCCACATCGACGAAGTTAAAATTTGTCATTTTTACAAATATTACTCACTCTCATTAGCAAAAGAAACGTTCCAAAACTGATAATACTTATTATTCTCCACTATCTTTGTATCACCTCAATAGTTTACCCTATGTCATCAAAGAAAAAAATACACGTAAAATCTAAATTTCATTTAAAAAATAGAAATAAAGATAAATACGACTTATCGGCTTTAGTTCTTCATACACCAGAACTGGAATCTCATATCATTACAAATATAGAAGGTGAATCAACGGTTGATTTCACTAATCCAACAGCAATAAATATTCTAAACAAAGCTTTATTAGGGTATTATTACAATGTTAAAAGCTGGAATTTTCCAGATGATTATATTTGCCCACAAATTCCGAAAAGCGCAGATTACATCCATCATATTGCTGATTTATTAAAGCTGAGTAATTTTGGTCGATTACCAAAAAGTGATCTTATTACCTGTCTAGATATTGGAACTGGAGCTACATGTATTTTCCCAATCCTTGGTTCTATTGAATACAATTGGAATTTTATTGGGTCGGATATTGATGATGAAACTCTAAAAATTGCCCGCGAAATTGTGGCATCCAACTCTACCCTGCCTTCTTCCATTAATTTTAAGCTTCAAGAAAATCCGAAAGACTTTTTCTATGGTATTCTAGATCGAAAAGATAAAGTGGACATTACACTTTGTAGTCCGCCTACATTATCGCCCATTAAAGGAGAAAATCAACCTAAAGAATTACTTTATGATGGTGGAGACCTGAAGTTTAATAGAGATATGATAAAGCAAAGTAAGAAGTTTGCATCCAATTGCTTCTGGTTTACTACAATTGTATCTAGTCAAAATAATTTAAAGAATACTCAGAAATTATTAGATGAGTTAGGGGCTATCCAAGTCATTGATTTGCCTTTAGAAAACGGAAAAAAGGGTAAGAAAATTCTGGCTTGGTCGTTTTTAGGAAAATCGGAGCAAAATGAATGGAGAACTTCTCGATGGGGAATGAAAAAGAAAATAGATTAGTAGTGAGTAGTGAGTAGTGAGTAGTGAGTAGTGAGTAGTGAGTAGTGAGTAGTGACAAACTTATCGTGACTAGTTAATTTAATGGTAAATATTTAGCTTTTTTTTTTAGTTACTTTCGTATTTAACTTGTTATAACTAATATATTTCTTTGAAGGGATTCTAATATTTTTAGTGATGCGATTTGAACGATGAGACTTATTTAGTGATGAAATTTGAACGATGAGTAATAAGTTTTTTTAGAGACAAACGTATTATGACTTGTATTATCTAAAATATCCCTTTGAAGGGACCATAGGGATGTTAAACGATATAAAAGAACCCAAAATTATTCAAATACAACGCTTTACAAGATAAAACCTCAGTTATTAATATGTCAAAACAATCTATTCCCATTCAAAAATAAATTCAAATAGGAATAGATAAAATAATTGAATTCTAAATACGAGTGAAATTAATTTTGTCAATCAGAATTAACAGCATCCTTCTTTTATAAAAACCACAATGGATTATTACGTCTATTAATTTGAAAATCTGTGGTTTAATTGAATGCATGTCTTATCCAAAAAAAATAATTCAATTAAACCTAAAACCTAAACAAAATACTGTAATGCAAGTTTATATCCCTCCAAACCAAATCCTGAAATTTGTCCAGTACAAACTGAACTTATCAATGACTTATGTCGAAATGACTCTCTGGCATAAATATTCGAAATATGCACCTCTACGACCTCAGTTGTAATTGCTTCAATTGCATCTCTTATAGCAACAGAAGTATGTGTATAGCCTCCTGCATTTAATACAATACCATCACATTCAAAGCCAAACTGATGTAATAAATCTATGATTTCACCTTCGTGGTTAGTTTGATGATAACTAATTGCTAACTTTTCAATAAAATCAATTTTAACAGATTCCAAATACGTTTTGAAAGACATATCACCATAAACTTTGGTGTTGCGAATTCCCAACAAATTTAAATTTGGACCATTGATGATTAGAATTTTTTTCATTATGCAAAAAACATTTTATAAGCCATTGCCGAAAGCGCAAAGTAGGCAAAAAAACTTTGTAGAAAAGACTTCCAGAAGGTCAGTCCATATCTAATTTTTTGCAACAGCGCAGTTAAAAATGACAAAATTAAGGCTACCAGTAGAATTTTAACAATCACCATTATTGAAATGCTCCTCTAAAAATCCAAAAAACAAATAGTAAAAGAATAATACCTAATAAAAATGTACCACTACCTTTATAGTATTTTTTGTGCATTTTTAAATCATCTTTATAAGCCCAAATTAAAAAGCCAATAAATACGATTGCAAAAATTACGGCAAATACCCAATGACCATAACCTATATCCATAGTTTATTTTTCGGTAATTAATAATACTTTTAAGGCAATTGTATCGTTGATTACCTTGTCACCTAAATTTTTAAAAATATTCCCTGAATTATAAGTAATATCATAATTCAATCTATTTATTTTTAAAATACTTTGTAATTGAATTTGATTGTTTTTTTCCACCTTAGTTAATACTATTTTTTCTTTTCTAGAGTTCCCTTTTATGGTCAATTCTACAACAGATTCGTAGGTAGAACCTCCATCTTTCGATGTTCCATCCAATTTCGCAGAAATGGTGGGATAATCCTCAACAAAGAAAAAGTCTTCAGATTTTAAATGTTTCAAAAAATCTTCATTAGATTCTTTATCTTTGATGTCATTACAAGTCATACTTTTCATATCGATTTCAAATTCACCTGCAACAACATGGTTTTCATCAAATTTCATGTTACCAGACTTGAACAACAAATCACCTGAATGTCCTCCACCTATTGCTTTTGTTCCGGCCCAAAAAACTCTTGAATCTTGGATTGAAAAATTTGAAATACTATTTTCACTTGAAACCTGTTCTTTAGTGGCCTTATCCTCCGCTATGCTGGATTTTTTACCATCATTTGAACATGAAAGTAAACTTGCTAAAATAGCGGAAAAAATCAAAATTCTTTTCATAATTGTTTCTTATATTTTGGCTAAAATTAAGCTTAATTTTCTAAACTATTATAGTTATATAAAGATCAATCCAAAAAATCACAATCATTTTTTTTCATTAATCCATGAAAATTATTATTTCAATATCATCTAAAAAGTTTAAATTTAGACTTTATTTAACTCGTAATTTATAGTCTATGGTTTTTCAGGTGGTCTATAAATTACTTAAACATCTGTATATGTTTATGTCAAGACTTTCAGGGTTCTTAATAAAATCCTTTATTTCGAGTTGCGTTCTTCTAGGTTTTAACCTCGAAACCCATGCTCAATTTTTGAAATCAAAAGATAAAGAAGTTCCTGCTTCATCCACCAGGTATATTATTCCGCAAGAATATGAAACTTTTCAAATTGATTTAAATCACGTTTCCACAATTTTAGGTCAAGCACCTCTAGAAACCATTACTTCTGTTTATCAAAGTCCGGTAAGTATTCAACTTCCGATGCCAAATGGAAATTTAAAAGCATTTAATGTGGTTGAATCGCCAATTTTTGAAGCTGGATTATCAACCAAATTTCCTTCGATAAAAACCTATGCTATTTTAGACCCAGAATCTCCTTTAAACAAAGGTCGATTGGATGTATCTCCGTATGGATTTCATGCCATAATTCGTTCGGAAGAAGGGATGATTTACATCGATCCATATTCTCAGCAAAATACAAATCATGTTATTTCGTATTATAGAAAAAACTACCAAGGTAAATCTGCAGAACATTCTGAAACCTTTTCATGTGATCAATCTAGCCCAGCTCAAGCAATAGCTCCTAATCAAAACTCATCACAAGTTTTACCAGAAATTCCAACTGGTGAACAATTGAGAACATATAGATTAGCCCTTGCCTGTACAGGTGAATACACTGCCTTTCATGGTGGAACAGCAGCACAAGCTATGACAGCCATGACTACAAGTATAAATCGTGTAAATGAAATTTACGAAAACGATTTATCTGTAAGGTTGATTCTTGTTGCAAATACAAATTTACTAATAGAAACAAATGGTGCTTCAGATCCATACACCAATGGTACTACTGGAACAATGATCAATGAAGCTCAAACTGAAATCACAAATGTTATTGGATCAGGGAACTTTGATATTGGACACCTTTTTGGAACCAATTCTGGAGGACTCGCTGGTTTAGGTGTTGTATGTAATGATTTTCAGAAAGCTCGTGGTGTTACAGGTTCAAATGCACCAGTAAACGACCCTTTCGATATTGATTATGTATGTCATGAGGTAGGACACCAATTTGGAGGAGCCCATACTCAGAATAATACTACATGTAACCGTTCAGCGAATTCAGCTTACGAACCTGGATCGGCATCTACCATTATGGGATATGCTGGAATATGTGCACCAAACTTACAAGGAAATTCCGATGCATTTTTCAATGTACATTCGGTAGATCAAATCCAAAATGTAATTGACAATTCAGCAACTTGTCATGTAGACCAATCATTTAACAATACACCACCAGAAGCCACTGCAAATGGAGGTGGATTTACCATTCCTGTTTCAACTCCATTTGAACTAACTGGAAGTGCCACTGATGTAAATGGTGACGCCATGACATATAACTGGGAACAACACGATTTAGGTCCTGGAACTGTAGACTTAGCGGCATTAAACAATCCTACGGGGAATGCTCCAATTTTTAGAAGTTGGTTACCTACAACAAATCCGACTCGTGTATTTCCAAGAATTACAGACTTGGTAAACAATACTACTGTAATTGGAGAATTATTGCCCACTTATAATAGATCCTTAACATTTAGATTCACAGTTAGAGATAACCATGTCGGATCTGGAGGTTATGACTATGACGAAATGCAACTTAATGTTTCGGATGCCGGTGGACCATTTCTAGTTACAGCGCCAAACGGTGGAGAATCAATCTCTGAATACTCTACTCAAACCATTACTTGGGATGTAGCAAATACTGATTTAGCAGTATTTAACTCGGCTCAAGTTGATATTTTCTTATCATTAGATGGTGGATTAACCTACCCTATTACATTAGCAACGGGTGAAAACAACGATGGTTCTGCAGAAATTCAATTTCCATTAAACATTTTACCAGCAGGTGTTACTCAAATCAACACAGCTCGTATTAAAATAAAATCAGCAAACAACGTATTCTTTGATATTTCGAATAACAATTTTACCATTACAGAGCCTGCAGAGGATGATTTTGGAATGGAAATCGCCGATGAAATTATCGATTTATGTTCTCCAGATCCAACCTCATTTGATTTATCACTTATTCAAGTTCTCGCTTTTAATGAAGCAATCACCTTATCAAGTGTGGGAACCCCAGGAGATGCTACCATTACATTTGGTACAAGTCCGGCCAATGTAAACAACACTTCAGAAGTAACAATTGATCCAGGTACTTTGGCCGATGGAATGTACAACTTTACCATTCATGGAGAATCGGCTACAAAAATGCACGATTTAGATATTGAATTTTGGGTTTCATCTAATATACCAGACTCTACAGAACTAACTTCTCCGGCAGACAATGCAACAGGAATTGCCTTTTCGGCAAATCATCAATGGACAGCCGTTGCAAATGCAGTACAATATCACATTCAAGTTTCTACAGATAGTTTATTTACAACATTTATACACAATGATTCGGTGTCTACAAATAGTTTCCAAAGTGTACCACCGTATACGAACAACACAAAATATTTCTGGAAAGTAAAAGTATTAAATGGTTGTGGAGAATCGAATTGGTCAGAAACGTTTGACTTTACAACATCAATAAGTAATCCCGTTTTTGGATGTACAGATCCTACGGCGGTTAACTTTAATCCTGCTGCCAATATTGATGACGGAAGTTGTGTAGCTCCAGTTTTAGGATGTACAAATCCTGATGCAACAAATTTTGACGCAGCTGCAAATACAGATGATGGAAGTTGTATTGTTCCTGGATGTACAAATCCAGATGCAACAAACTTTAATGCCGATGCTACAATCGATAACGGTTCTTGTGTAATTCCTGGGTGTACAGATTCTACGGCCATCAACTATAATCCAGATGCTACAGTGGATAACGGCTCATGTATTGCAGAAGTTTTAGGATGTACAGATTCTGATGCATTAAATTTTGATGCGAATGCAAATACTGACAATGGAAGTTGTATTATTCCTATTTTAGGATGTACAGATTCTACAGCGCTTAATTACTTAGAAACTGCTCAAGTACATGATGGTTCTTGTATTTACCCTGTTTATGGATGTACCGATTCGAATGCAAATAACTACAATCCAAGTGCTACGGCAGATAACGGAACTTGTACCAACAACAATATTTGGATGACTTATAACACAGTTCAAGATTCGTTAATTACATTCCAAATTCATGTTGCTACAGGTATAGATTTGTTCAATACAACTTGGAATTTTGGTGATGGAACTCCTGATACAACTGAAAACCCGATAACTCATTATTACAATGCCGATGGTGAATATTATATTACTTCAGAATCTTATACGAGTATCCCTGGTGTTCAATATTTTTTAGATACAGTAATCACAATCGATTTTAGAGGTTGTACTGATCCAAACGCTTCAAATTTCAATTTAAATGCAGTAATTGATGATGGAAGTTGTCTAGAGCATGTATTGGGATGTACAATTATGAATGCAAATAATTACAATCCAGATGCTACATTTAACGACGGTTCTTGTGAAATTGAAGGATGTACAGATACAGCTTCAATTAACTTTGATCCGTTAGCAACGATAAACAATGGAACTTGTATTCCAAAAGTATTTGGATGTACAGACTCAACTGCTTTTAACTATAATGCAGATGCGAATGTGGATAATGGAACATGTGAAGCCGTTGTTATGGGATGTACAGATGAATTGGCATTCAATTACAACGAAAATGCAAACACAGATGACGGAAGTTGTGTGCCTGTTGTATTAGGATGTACAGATTCTACAGCATTAAATTATAATGCCAATGCCAATACAAACGACGGCAATTGTGAATTTGATCCAAATACAAATCCAATTTGGAATGTAACTCCAACATCAGAGAACCATACTATTTTAGTTCCAAATACAGCATCGTTTGATTTAAATGGAAATCCATTAGAAAACGGCGATTTAATTGGTGTATTCTACAACAATAGTGGAACTCTTCAATGTGCTGGAAAAATAACTTGGAACGGAAATTCAAATACGATTACTGCTTATGGTAACGACGACCCTGCGACTGATGGTTTTACTGACAATGAAATATTTGTTTGGAGAGTTTGGGATGCTAGTGAACAAATAACATTAAATACTACTGTTGTATATGACACTAACCAACCACAGACAAATGCCTATTTAAATGACGGTATTTCGGCAATTACATCATTAAATGCCGGTACTGAACAAAACATTGTACTTTCTACCGGATGGAATTTAGTTTCAACAAACCTTCTTCCAGACAATTTAGATATTGCCATAGCAATGACAGAAATTGAAGATCATATTGAATTAGCAAAAGACGAAAATGGACAAGTTTTTTGGCCTGAATTCTCTATAAACAATATTGGTGATTTAACTGTCGGAAAAGCTTATAAAATAAAAGCAGATTCAATGATTACTTGGAGTGTAAGTGGTTCTGAAATTAACCCAACTTTATACCCTATTCAATTACCTTCAGGTTGGTCGTATTTAGGATACTTAAGAAAAGCTGACGCAAATACAAATGCTGTAATGTCTAGTATTTCTTCGGAAGTATTTTTAATGAAAAACCTAAATGGAGACGTTTATTGGCCTGCATTTGGAATTAACAATATTGGAAATATGGAACCTGGAGTTGGATACCAAATAAACATGACAAACGCCAGTAATTTCACATTCCCAAGTAATACAACAATGTTACCTGCATTAAAAACATTAAACACAGTTTTAGCAAACGAAGAATTTACTGTAGCAGAAAAAACATTTAACCATATGCATTTGGCTATACCAACAGAGGCATGGGCTTTTAACGTTACACCAGAAGACGAATTGGGAGTTTTTGATGCTCAGGGTACTATTGTAGGTGCTGGAGTTTTCAATAATAGTCATTTGAGTATTACAATATATGGTAACGAAAACTTGGAAGGAAAAGAACTTTCTTTTAAGCACTGGGATTATGAAACAAGCAAAATATCTGAATTGTTTATTAACCATAACAATACAAAGATATTCACTAAAGACCTTGCTGAAATTGTATCTCATGTTTCACTTAAGAAAACCTCTTCTTCTTTGGATGAGCTTGTTGTTACTGAAAAAGATGGACTTATTGCAGTTAACCTTATTGAACCACAACAAAACGTTGAAGTTGTTGTTTTCAATACACTAGGACAACAAGTAGCCAAAGAGCATGTATTAAACACTGAAAAATTTACAATTAACCAAAATTTAGCAACGGGTGTATATTTTGTACATCTGACCGTTAATAATAAACAAATTGTTAGAAAAGTAAATGTGAAATAAATTTTAACTTACTTATAAAAAAAGAGGCCTATTAAACTGAGTTTAATAGGTCTCTTTTTTTGATATGTATTACTAATTATTGGCTCTTAAAAAGGAGTTTTGGACACTACCTACTATCAAGACACATCTTTCGTTTCAACCCTGTTGTTTATTTTCCCTTGGTCAACTACTTGACCTAAAGTGTTTATGATGCTATAAGTTACAATATTATTTGTTAACATCCCGATATCATTCCCCCTTTGAAGGCAATGTCATTAAGTTAAGGGTTAACACACTGGTACATAAGCTCT
>JBMYWP010000031.1:0-46645 GCA_049607525.1 Flavobacteriales bacterium | reverse complement strand
TAGTTTTTTATTTTTACTTCTAATGTCCCATATTTTGGATCTGCTTTTGTGAAGTAAAACTTCAGGACAACGCCACATGTAATACGCAAAAAAAAGGATTTAAAGCTTCCGCTTTAAATCCTTTTTTCTTCAGGTTATTGATACTAAACCCTATTTTTTTACTTTTTTAAAACCTTCTAGTCCACATTCCAAGAATTGCTTGTATTCAGAAACATTAGGAGTGTTACCAACTGATGGTGTTAATAATTTTTCATCAGGAGAAATTAAACAATACCAAGGTTGAGAATTATTCCCAAAGCTTTCAGACTGTAAAGTACTCCACTTATCTCCTACAGTTCTAATAGCTTTAATAGTTCCTGCTGAAGTTTTATAATTAATTTGTTCCTCTTTAGGTAATTCCTCTTTATCATCAACATATAAGGAAATTAACACATACTCCTCAGAAATAATCTTTTTTATCTCTGGTTTAGGCCAAACATTATCTTCCATTTTTCTACAATTCACACAAGCATAACCTGTGAAATCAACTAGTACTGGCTTATTCACTTTTTTTGCATAAGCTAATCCCTCTTCGTAATCATGAAAACAATTTAATGCTAATGGACAATGTGAAGGATAAACATAACTATAACCAGGCGATGGTGCCAGTCCAGACATTAATGATAAAGGTTGATATGAATTTGACTCCTTATCATATGAAAAAGCTGTACATAAATATATTCCAAAAGAGAAAAATATGATTGCCATCACTTTACGTGTAAGAGATAATGACTTTATTGGAGAGTCGTGAGGGAATTTTATTTTCCCTACTAAATATAAACCGACTCCAAATGCACAAAGAATCCAGATTACATAGAAAGTTTCATATTTCAACAATCCCCAATGCTCCACTAAATCGGCATTAGATAAAAATTTAAATGCCAAGGCAACTTCTGCAAATCCTAATACAACTTTTACAGAATTCAACCAACCTCCAGAAGAAGGCAGAGAGTTCATCATTGACGGGAACATTGCAAACAATGCAAAAGGAAGAGCTAAAGCAAGACCAAACCCTCCCATTCCAGAAGTTAATAACCAAGCTCCACCATCAGCCGTAAGTGAACCTGCTAATAGTGATCCCAAAATAGGCCCAGTACAAGAAAAAGAAACTAGAGCTAATGTTAATGCCATAAAGAATATTCCTAACAACCCTCCAACATTAGATGCCGAATCCATTTTATTAGTGAATTTCGCTGGCAAAGTAATCTCATAATATCCAAAGAAAGAAAATGCAAAGAATAGAAAGATTACAAAAAAGAATAGGTTCAAATAGACATTCGTAGATATATTATTTAATATATCAGGAGACAGTCCATCTAATAAATGAAAAGGTACACTTAATAATAAATAGATTGCAAAAATGAAAAAACCATATATAAAGGCATTCATCTTTCCTTTTTTCTTATCCTTAGAACCTTTTGTAAAAAAACTTACAGTAAGTGGTATCATAGGAAAAACACAAGGAGTAAGTAGAGCGATTAAACCACCAAAGAATCCTAATAAAAATACAGTTCCTATTCCCTTACCTTCTGTTTCTTCAGCTTTAACTTCACAATCAACAACAGGATTTTTGCGATCCACTCCTTTTCTTAAGAAAGGATTTTTATCCACAGGAATTGGTGTACTTTCTACAAGCTTCTTCTTGTAAAATTCATTTGACTTTGGATTAAAAATAAAATCAACATAACTTGGTGGCAAACACTGTTTTTCATCACAAACCATAAAATAAATATATCCTTTTACAAGGCTATCCATTTCATTGATTTTAACACGTTGTACAAATTTTGCATCATGAGCGTAATAACTCAAAACCATATCAAAATTTGGATCATGTTCTTTTTTTAATGTTCCTGATTCTTCTGTTTTACCTATGACCTCGACAAAACCTTCGCTTTCAATTTTAATTTCTGTGGCAATCGGACCATCATTAGACTCAAGATATTGAGAGTATAAATGCCAATGGTCTTGGATTTTTGCGTCGATAATTAAATCGAACTCATTGGTTGAAATTTGTTTCGTACTAAAAGACCAGTCTACAACTTGACCGACTTGGGCTTGTAACATACTTACCATAAAGATAAGCAACAAAGAAAAAAATCTTTTCATCGTTTATTTTAATTATTGATTCAGGTTTATAGCTTTTAGAACACTTTCCTCAAACTGCTCTAATTTTTGAGTTCCAATTAAATACTCTGTTCCTGTTCGGTCTTTTAAAACCAATACATCTTGACCATGCGTATAAAAATGAACTTTATTTTTTCTGTGAAGATTGTAAACCGGATTTTTTAAAAATATCGGATTATACTGCCCTCCAGTTACAGATTCAATACTTCTTAAATCAATTTTCACTTTTCTAGTCGTCCAATGGCCTTCTAGAATCAGAAAATCATCATCTAATTTTGTTTGAATATGTAAAATTTTAAACAAAACAATAGACCAAATAAAAATGATTCCACCGATTACACAGAAGCTTAAACCCATACTGTTTCCATTTTGATCATCAATCCAAAACCCAGCAACAATACAAAACAAAGCAATAATGAGTCTTCGTATAAAAGAATAAATATTTTTACCTAAATACTGTCTTTCAAGATAATTTACCATAACATTTTCCTATGTCCATCCCAAATTTAGGGTATTCTTATCATTTTTCTTACTCAATGCCCTTTTATCTTTTCGTTTTCCAACAATCCAAAGAATATGATTATTGTCTGTCAATATCCATTGTTCTTCTTTTTGAGGAATAGAAAATTTAGAATCGCGATAAAAATCTTTCACTTTCTTTTTACCCTTCATTCCTTCCGGATAAAATACATCACCATGATTCCAAGTTCTTAAAGTAAGTGGAAACTGTATCTTAGTTAAATCTAAACTCAGTTTAAAATCTGGGTGCAATGTACAATTCTCTTCAATGATTGACAGTTGGGTTTTGTTACCTTTTAACATTTCTTCACAATTGAATATGTGAATTTGTGTAAATTTTACTGGTGCACAAATAAGGAATTTTTCTCTATCTACAATAAAACGATGTGTTTTTGACTGTAATTGCTTACCACTTTGAAACGTTTTAAGTTGTTCAAAAAACATGTCGTCAGTAAATCCGAATTCTTTAAATAACTCTACCAACATAAAACCACTTAAGTTTTGGTCGAGTAGTTTCTCTTTTTCAATCTCAATGCCAAATTCACCAAGCACAAAACATTCTTTTCGAATACGCTTTAATTGTTGTTCAATAAATTCGTGATTCTTTTGACTAGAGTTTATGGTCTGTTTTATTCGAGATTCAAGATTTGGAAATACCTCTTTCAATTCAGGAATGACATTATTTCTTATTCGATTTCTAGAATAATCGTTTTTCGCATTCGAAATATCTTCCCTAAATTTATATTTATTTTTATGTGCAAATTCATACAAATTCGCTTTTGTAAAATGTAATAGTGGACGATATATATAATCTTTAATTGATCGAATTCCTCCCAATCCTTTAATATCGGTACCTCGAATAAAATTAAACAAGGCTGTTTCTATACTGTCATTTAGATGGTGGGCTGTTAACAAAACGCCGTTATTGTCATTCAAAACAGTAGAAAACCAATCATAGCGTAAATTTCTAGCAACTTCCTGAATACCTTTCCCCTGTTTTTCCAATTCAGCATTTGTATCAAAAGATTTTACCAAACAGTCTATATTGTATTCAGAACACAACATTCGAACAAATTGCTCATCGGCATTTGAATCTTTTCCACGTAAGTTAAAATTACAATGTAAAGCAACAAAAGGAATTGCTGAAAGACGTAACAGATGGAATAACACTACCGAATCTACACCTCCACTAAGCGCTAGATAAATGGTTTTATCTTCCTTAATTTGTAATTGAGACCAATATTTTTGAAAAAGAGTTTGCACAATTTTTTTTATGGCAAGGTAGTAAATTCTATGTTCTAGAAATAGGCCAAGGTTATTTTTAGGATGTTTGAATGAGTACAATAAACAATTTCACGCTACCATTCTCGGGTATAGGTACGCTCTACACGGTCGGATAAAGAACAAAGTACTTCGTAAGAAATCATGTTTCCTTGTTTAGCAAAATCATCTAAGTCTTGATGTTTACCATCAAAAACTATAACCTCATCACCTACACTTACATCAAGATTTGTGATATCTATCATACACATATCCATACACACACTCCCAACTATAGAACATGGTTTACCTTGTACAAAAACATTTGCTCTTCCATTACCAAAAACACGTAATAAACCATCGGCATAACCTAACGCAACTGTAGCTATTTGCATTGGAGACTCGGCAATAAAACCTCTATTGTATCCAACACTTTCTCCAATATTTATTTTATTGATTTGCGAAATAGTACTTGAAAACTTTAAAACTGGCTTGACCCATTGTTTTGTCTGATCTGAGACTCCGACACCAAACAATCCAATACCTAATCGAACTTGATTGTATTGATGTCCGGGATAATTTAGAATTCCATTTGTATTTAATATATGTACACGAAAAGAATGTGATAGTTTTTGTTGTAGTTTTTGTACAATATTAGAAAATTCTAAACATTGTTTTTCAGTGAAACTTCTATGTTGTTCTGAAGAAGAATCGACTAGATGCGAAAACACGGATTCTACTTTAATATGCAAATTTAAATATAGAGCCGCAGTCAGCTGATCAAGATCGTCACTTCCAAACCCAAGGCGATTCATTCCGGTGTTTATTTTTACATGAACAGGGTATTGATATTTTGATATTTCACGAAGTTTCCTGGTCCAAGCCTCTAAAACATCGAAATTGAAAATTTCTGGTTCTAAGTCATAATCGATCATTAGATCAATAAAATCTTCATGCGCATTCAAAACCACAATTGGATGAGTAATCCCCGCCTCTCGAAGTTCTACGCCTTCATTCGGATAAGCCACCGCAATACTATCTATTTGTTGCTTACAAAGTATTTTTGCCAATTCAACAGCCCCAACACCGTAAGAAAAAGCCTTGAGCATTACCATAACTTTTGTTGACTCTCTAAGCTGAGATCTAAAATACTGAAGATTATGAATAATGTGATCTAAATTTATTTCTAGTGTTGCAACATGTGGTTTTGAAGACAAAAGCTGAACTAAATTTTCAAACTTATAAGCTCTAGCACCTTTTACAAGTAATGTAGTATAAGCAATATTTTTTCGATCGAAATGTTTGATAAATTCTTCTGTTGAAGAAAATAAAAAAGATTGCTTAGCAATAGATTTCGCTTGTTGTTTTACCCAAACTTCTCCAATTCCAACAAAAATATCGAGATTCTGATTTTTTATTTGACGAATGACTTCCAAGTAAAATTGATTTTCATCTAAATAATTATCAATAAAATCAGAAATTATAAGTCCTATTTTGCCATGTTCAGATTTTAAATGCTGTAAACCATGTTGCAAAGAAAGTAAATCGTTGGAATAAGAATCATTAATAATTAACGATTGATAAAGCCCTTTGCGTCTCTCCATTCTCATAGTTAGCCTTGGAAGGGAGTTAAATCTTGACAATATTTTTGAATGTAATAAATTCTGATAAGCCAAGAAACAGAAACAATGCATGGTGTTATCTACACTTATTTCATCGGAAAATGGTATTTGAATTGTATATAATTTGGTTTGGTATACAATTTCCAACACGGTTGAATTTCCATATATTTTTGATGATTTTAAATAAACACGAGCAAATCTGTTCTTCTTAGACCACGAAAACAGTTTAGATTCACTAAACACTTCTCTAATCACACGATTCACCAATGCATCATCTGCATTATATATCAATTGTTCCGAAAATGTAAACAGCTTTATTTTTTCTTTTAATTTACATTCTAATGATTCAAAATTATTTTGATGCGCATCACCCAAACCAGTAAAGAGTCCTACTTCTGGTCTTAATAGCCTTTGATGCCTATTCATTTCTCCAGGTTTTGAAATCCCAGCTTCGAAAATGCCAAAATCGGCTTGGTTGGTACAAGACAACAAAGCCAATGGAACACCAATTTGAGAATTATAGCTCTTAGGACTACGTTCTATTTTATATTCACCAGACAATACATGATACAACCATTCTTTAACAGTCGTTTTACCATTACTTCCGGTAACACCTAAAATAGGATATTGATATCTAGATCTTTTATATTGCGCCAAAATCCAAAGGGCATTCTTTACATTTTTGACTAAACAATATGTGCAATCGTCCTTTAGTTCATCGGGATTGCTTTCTACAATAAAAGCTCTAACCCCAACCTGATAAGCCTGATCTAGATAATGCATTCCAGAATCAGTTTCTCCAGGAAAAGCGAAAAACAATGTCGATTCAGGCTTAATGACCGGTATTCGAGTATCAAAATTGAAATCATTAACCTCAATTTCCACATCCGATCCTAAATGTTTACCATCCACTATTTTTACAATTTCCTGAAACAACATCATATACTATTTTGTTAAATTAAAACAAGATCTACACAAAGCTTGATAATTGTCTTGCTCTCCCAACATTACTTTTTCGTTCCCTTCGGCAATTCGATTAGAATATTGAGCGACATCGCCACAGCTCATGCAAATGGCATGCACTTTCGTTACATATTCTGCAATAGACATTAAACTAGGCATCGGATGAAAAGGCACTCCAGCAAAGTCCATATCCAACCCAGCTACAACCACTCTCTTTCCTTCATCTGCCAATGCAGTACATACTTCGATAATTTCATCGGAAAAAAACTGCACTTCGTCGATACCAATCACATCCATATCTTGAGCTAGAGCCATAATATCTTTAGGATCTTCGATAGGAATTGAGCTTACTTTATTTTCGTTATGTGAAACTACCGCGGTCTCATCATATCTTACATCAATTTTTGGTTTAAAAATAACAACTTTTTGGCGTGCAATTTCTGCGCGTTTTAATCTCCTAATTAATTCTTCTGTTTTCCCCGAAAACATTGATCCACATACAACTTCAATCCATCCTTTAACTTTCGATCGACTGCGTCTTGGTTCTATAAACATGTGTTATTTTTTTCAACAAAGATATTTATTTAGAATAATTTTTCGACTTAAATTCACCCTATTCCTTCATTACTTTTTTTAATTAATAATGCTAAATGATCACCTCTAAACAAGAACATTCTACTATTTGTTCAAACAACTATTACACTAGTATTAATACAAAAGTTATCTTTAAGAAAACATTCCAAAATCATTTAACGAAGAAAACATACCACTTACCGCAAATCGTCCTAAATTAATCAATTAGCGTATCCTACTTCTAGAATCTTTCATAATTTAGCATCAGATAATTATTAAAACATAATTGTCATTCATAATTATTCAAATAAGATAGGGGAAATTTTATTTGTATTAAATTAGATTTGTTTTTGTTTAAAAAGAGGCTTTGGGAAGGGCCTCTTTTTTTTGTTGGAATATTTTTTTTAGAACAAGAGTTCGGTAACCCAATTTGGCTTAAGCGTAATTACACCTTTATTGATGATTATTCTTTCGGGTTGTATTTCATTTTGAAGAGATCCTGAAGTAAAACGTTTATTTCTATCGGCGTCTATGATATAACGAATTTTATAATTCCCAGAAATAATACGATTAAACCTAAGTGTAGTTTCATTTTGAGGCAAATACTTTTCTTCAACCAAAGTATTGGATTCTGTATACAATTGAACAATATAAGGTAAATCGTGTTTTTTAAACTTACAATCAATTATGGCCAAATTCTCCAAATTGTGTTTGGTTATGTTTTCGGTAAAAGATTTATTAAAAATTGAATCTTTATAAAGCACAGCTCTCCATTTCATATTAACTTGTACTGGCGTTGTTATCTCTGCGTAAGAAATTCCAAACTTATATGGATCATTAGACTCTACAATAGTGTAATTTAATAGACTATCTCCATTCAATATTAAAGAAATATAAGACGTATCTATTGTTTGGATGGGGTAGTTAGAAGTAAACCAAACCGGTTCATTCAACAACTGAATTTCCCCATCGTGTGCAATGTCAATTTTTGAGTTTTTATGATTCGCTTTATATATTGAAAATGTATCTAGTCCTGTTAAAAGAGTCAAACTATCACCTACTTCACTTTCGTTAAAAAACAATTCTAATGTGTTTTCTTTTTCTCTAGCCTTAAATTCAATTTCATTATGATTTGACAGTAATCTCAAATCTGAATAATCTGGTAAACTTGTTTCGAAATCCATTTCTAAACAATTATACCTTTTATGTTTGGCTCTCTTAAATTTAGGCGCGTTCTCATTATTAAACAATACCATTTTAAACGCGTTGGTGTCTGTAGAACTTATAGTTTCGGACATAAAAGCAACACGCTCATTGTTGTCCCAAGTTTTATTGGAATTTTTATCTTCAAAACCGAATAATTTAAATGATTTATAAGGCAAATAATTAAAATCGAAGTGTCCGTGTTTATCACTAAACGTTACAAAATTAAAATCCGATTTAAGAAAAGACGAATCATTAAAATCATTCTCATCTATTAACTGAATCGAAAGTTCTTCTATAGGCTCTAAGGTAGGATTTGAAACGGTTCCTGAAATGGAGAGAGAGTCAATGATTGGACCGGTTGCAAATGTAAATTGATATCCTGGCAATACATTCCCTTCATTAATATCTACAATGGTGTTTAAAAACTGGAAACTATATGTTGTATTGGCTTTCAATTTCTCTTGCCAATAGAGTTTAACACCTTTTCCTGTATATTTAGATTTTAACGTTTTAATTGATGGAGAAACCAGAATTTCTCTTGCAAAGTCCTTCGCAACAATAAACTCATCAAATTTTATTTCAACCGAGGATTTGTTGTAATTTATGGTTCCAAGTTCTGGTTTTTCTGAAATGATCTGCGGCGGTTTTACATCTTTTTCTCCACCAACTGGCGATTGAATAACTGCACATGCCGTTAGCGTTAACAAAAAAATAAATATGAGACTGTTTTTCATTCCTACATCTGTTTATTAAAAAACAAAGATGCTTAATTTTTATTGGATAATATTTAACCTCAACATACTTTTTCAATTTTACAGATTATTACATTGAATTTAATTTGTTCCTTATTTATTTTGAATGAATATTGCATTAATCATTAATAAGAATAAAAAAAACATCTGCAATAAATTAATTACAGATGTTTCAATAATAAAATAAAAAAGTGATTTACTTTTTCTTTTCGTACAATTTAGCCTCTTTAGCAAAATACTCACTAAACTGCTTAATTTCTCCAGCTAATTTCTCGTCGTTTGTGGCTCTCAAATATGTATCTCCCAGAGTTGCCATTGTTTGATGAATTAAATGTTTCATCGCATCCATTTTCATCTCTTTTGTCCAAAGATCAATACGTAATGCATTCTCTTCTTTCGGGTCCCAAATACTTATAATACAAGCTTCGGCTGGCGTTGGTTGACTCGCGCCATCACTGGCCATCCAAGATAATTTTTCTGGAATATTATTTTCGTCTAAACTGATGTTAAACTTTATTTCCTCTTTTTTCATGTTGTCTTATGGTTTGTATTTTGAAAGAGTTAAAATAGATTGGGCATCATCTATACCTGTAATCGTCTCTAAACTCATTTTACTTTCGTTTTCTGCTAAAGATCGAATGATTTGAAGACCAATCCAACCAGCTACTCTTCCTGGCGATTGTTTATCAAAGTCTTGACCAAATTTAGAAAAAGGAGCTTCATTTAAGAATGCCATGTCTACCTTAGAATCTGTAGAGAACAACAATTCTTGATTAATAAAATATTTCCAAATTTCAGCTTCGTTTTCTTGAGCCCATTTCATCTTTTCTGGCGAACAGTTAAGCAATACATCATCTGTGGCGTTTGGAAGCATGACACTTGTGAAATACAGCTCACGTCCTTCTTTTAATAGTTTATTTAAAAAAGAAAAATCTTCAGGGTCTGCCTTTACTTTAGCTGTTGAAAATTCTTTGATTAAATCTCTAACAATATATTTTGGATCTTTTTTTCTTGCCAAATACCTTGGAGACTGAACATAATACATATGATCTTCACCTAAATATTGGTCCATTCCTAGAATAAGCTTATTGTTATACCCCCATACACCTTCGCTCATTTCAAAAGCAGAGTTCCAAAGAAGCACCTCGGGCATAACATCATTCACAAACTCTTTTTGATATATGTTTATAGCATTTTGAAATTCATTTTTCCATTGGTACTTATTCTCAAATAAATCAACCACAGAATCTGTGAAAGTCTTTAAATATGTATTTTCATATCTCAGTTTCCACTCCGTCATTGGTCTTCTACTTGCAAAAAACAAAGAAAAATCTTTTTCCATTTTAGACAAATCTGTTTCAAAACTGTCTTTTCGAATTTCATAAAATGGTATTTCGAAGTTTTTTATAGAAACTGTCTCCAAAGCCCTTTCAACTGGTTTAGGTGTATTTTCTTTCTTTGGTGCCGCTCCATCATTGGAACAACTTACCAATAAACCAACAAAAGATAAGCCTAACAGATACTTTGATAATACTACACGATTTTTAATCATAACTAAAGAATATATTTTTTACATTCGCATTTAGAAAACAAGGTACAAAAGTACCATTAAATTGACAAAATCAAAATAAGGAATAAAATGAAAAGAATTTTATCTATTGCAACCTTTTTATTAGTTACAGCAAACGTTTTTGCTCAAGACATTCGAGTAGGATTACACATTACACCAAACATCACTTGGGCAAATGTGGTAAAAGAATACGAAGAAAAATCATCGAAAATTCAATTTGCATGGGGTGTACGTGCAGAAAGAAATTATGAAGATCGTAATTTTAGTGTTTTTGGAGGTATAGATTTAACAAGCAAAGGTTCTAAAATTGAATTTAAAGGAGAAGATGATGATCAGTCTATTTTCAAAATGAACTATTCGGCTCAATATTTAGAGTTCCCGATCGGAATAAAAATGAAAACGCGTCCAATTGGTGAACTTTCTTACTGGTTTAACATTGGTTTAGTACCAAACATAAAACTTTCGGAAGATGTTACCATTGAAGGTTTTGATGCAGCCGATAAATCTTACCTTTCTTCTTTTAACATGAGTTTATTAGTTGGAGCTGGTGTTCAATATGAATTGACAGAAGGAACTGATTTAGTTGGTGGACTTCAATTTAACAATGGTTTTACAGACAATATTAAAAACACACCGTTTGACTATAACTCAAGAGTAAGCTTTAACTCTCTTGGTATATTTATTGGAGTTTTATTCTAAAAACCAATTATGAAAACTAAAGAAACCATTAATCATATCGTAAATTGGCTTTCAGATTATTCTACAAAAAGTAATACAACAGGTTTTGTTGTAGGAATTTCTGGAGGAATTGATTCTGCATTAACCTCTACGCTTTGTGCCTTAACCGGAAAAGAGGTGATTTGCATAAACATGCCGATTCATCAATTTAAGGCCGAACTAGATCGATCTGATGAGCATATTGCTTGGCTTCAGAGTCAATTTCCGAATGTTAGAAAAGAAAAAGTAGATTTAACAGACAGTTTCGAAACCCTAAAATCGGCTTTACCAACCTCTACACATTCGCATTTAAACTTGGCCAATGTGAGAGCACGGGTAAGAATGACAACCCTATATGCATATGCAGGGGCAGAAGGAAAACTTGTGGCTGGTACAGGAAATAAAGTTGAAGATTTTGGTATTGGTTTCTATACAAAATATGGAGATGGTGGTGTGGATTTAAGTCCGATTGCCGATTTAAACAAAACACAGGTTTACGATTTATGTAAAACACTGGGGGTGCCACAATCTATTCAGAAAGCTGCACCAACCGACGGACTTTGGGAAGACGGACGCAGCGATGAAGACCAGATTGGGGCGAGCTACCCTGAATTGGAATGGGCAATGGAAAAATACGATAACGGAAGTCAACTTGAAGAATTTGAAGGTAGACAAGCCGAAGTTTTTAAAATTTACCAAAAACTACATCGTGCCAATCGCCATAAAATGATTCCTATTCCGGTATGTGAAATACCAAAGGACTTAATCTAAACATTACAAATACTCAAACCGGTTCTTCGCGAATCGGTTTTTTTATCTTTTAAACTTGAAAACAAAAACCACTTCCCTATTTTCTAAAGAGTTCAACCTACTCTTACTTTGTGCCTTCTTTTTCTTCATCAGTTTTAACCTCATTATTCCAGAGCTTCCTGCATATTTAGATTCTATGGGTGGAGAAGCTTATAAAGGACTCATTATTTCGCTTTTTACATTAACAGCAGCGCTTTCTAGACCTTTTAGCGGAAAACTAACCGATACTTTTAGTAGAAAATATGCCATCGTTTTTGGGGCATTTGTCTGTATGGTGGTTAACTTCCTATATCCTTTATCTTTTAGTATTTTCTTTTTCTTAATGTTAAGATTATTACACGGAATGTCTACAGGATTTAATCCAACAGGTGTTTCGGCCTATGTTGCAGATATTGTTCCTATAGAACGACGAGGAGAGGCAATGGGTTATCTTGGTTTCTTTTGCAGTATTGGTATGGCTGTTGGACCTATGATTGGTTCTTGGACAAAAATGAATTACGATATCAATACCATGTTTTATACAGCTGGTGTTTTCTCTCTACTTACCTTCCTAATTTCTTTAAGTATTAAAGATTCTACCAAACAACAACGTTTAACAATATCGAATTTTAAGGAGGTATTTCAGGTTTCTACAGAAGATTTCTTTGACAAAAAAGTGATTCCCGTTGCTATTGTAATGATTTTATGTGAGTTTAGTTTTGGAATTATTCTAACCATCATTCCTGATTTTTCCGATTTTATTGGCATTAAAGACAAGAGTACGTATTTTACTATTTATGTACTAAGTTCGGTTGTAGTTCGTGTTTTAGCAGGGAAAGTGTCCGATAAATATGGTCGTGTACCAGTGTTGTTTTATTCGTTATTGGTTTCCCTTTTTGCCATGCTCATTCTAAGTTTTAGCACTGGTGTCACTTCTATGGTTATTTCTGCCATTATTTTAGGATTCGGATTAGGAACGGCCTCTCCTACTCTTTTTGCCTGGACGGTAGATTTGTCGGATAAAAACAAACTTGGCCGTGGATTTTCTACCATGTTTATTGCCTTAGAAATTGGAATAGGACTTGGAGCGTTAATAAGTGGAACGCTTTACAATAGTAAAATTCAAAATTTTTCAATGATATTTGGTATCGGATGTATTATGTTCTTTCTATCTATTGTTTATGTCTTTTGGTACAAGAGAAACAAAAGCAATTCAGAAACATAAATTATCTATCGACATTTTATTTTCGGGTAATTGGAGGTAAAAGGAGTAATTGCCGAACAGCCGAGCTTTCTTTGATCAATCTCTTTTGATCTTTTAAATTTTGTACTCGCATTTTTACTTTTGTTTGGCTTCCAAAAAGAGTAAAAACGTAATGATTCGAATCTAAAGGATCTCTAGAAATATGGTCTATAGATTTTATAAATTCTTTTTCAATTTCGTTTTCAGAATATTTTGCAAGTAAAAGCTCTTTTAAGCGTTTATTATATTTATTAAACATCCCATTTCTATAAAATAAAACACCATTAATTAAGCGGCCTTGAGCAACTAGTGTATCATTTTGAATCAACAATAATTCTATACGTTCCAAGTCGACATTAAAATAATGATTCATGATTGCATCATAGCATCCCGATTTTTTATATTTTGTCTGAGCTTGACGAAACCAGTAATCTGCCGAATCT
Organism: Flavobacteriales bacterium; assembly: GCA_049607525.1. Lineage (GTDB taxonomy): Bacteria > Bacteroidota > Bacteroidia > Flavobacteriales > CAJXXR01 > JBMYYR01. Next base: position 32,825 of record JBMYWP010000031.1, on the reverse strand, counting down.
AATTTCCCTAAATTCTTATAACTTCTACCAATCATAATCGGACGACCATAAACAATAGTATTCCAATAGGTTTTTCTTTTATGACATCTACTAAAATACTCAGGAATTAAACGAATCCCATTCTCTAAAGATGCTTCATATTGAATGATGGCTTTATCATATTCTTCTCTATTGTAATACACTTCGCCCATAAAACAATGAACATAGCCTAAATCTGTTCTAGAGTAACTTGTATCTTTTAGGCATTCTTCAAGCACTTCCAAAACCAAACTACTTTTATCATCATCACAATACAGCTCATCGGCTTGTTTTAACTTAGAATAATCTTGCCCATTTACTACGTTACATAAAAACAAAGATGCTATACTAACTAATATAAATTTCATGTTTTTTTATTTCCAATTCGCATTTACAATATACAACAATAGTTGAATAAAACTTCAACACTTTAACATTCAGCAATTTTAATTATAAAAAAAGCCTCTTCAATAAGAAAAGGCTTTATAAGTTTACAACACAGGAATACAGATGTCGAGAATAAATTCTTGTTCGGGATGGGTTCTAAAATCATTGTAATATATTTCAAATGGATTACTTTCCGATTTTTGATATCCATTTTCATTCATCCACAAAAACATAGAGGTCCATGCCTTTTCAAATTCTTCTACAGCCAGTTCAAATCTAGCAACCACACATTTTTCAGATTCAATGGTTCTGCTATACACTTCTCCTTCGGGCTTTATAGGTTCATCAACTAAAACACAGGCGCTCATTTGAACTTTATCTGGAGCTGTGGTTTTAAAACTATCGTGATAGATTGTTGCCATTTTTAAATCAGGCTTAGCCAATAAACCTTTTGGTCCAGCCCAAGCTGTTAACCTTCCAAAAGCACTTTGCATATCGGTAATCCCCATTGCAGTAATGTATGCAACATTCATTTTTGGCATTGTTCTAATTTCAACATTTGTAGTCATGGTTATCCATTTTTTAAGATTAATAATGGTACAAATGTATTGGTCATATTCATTAATGACTTTGCCATTCTTGCTAAGGTGCTTATCTAGGTTGCTGGTACTATAATATGTTTTTTGAAAATCCGTCGGACTCAGATGATACCTTTTTTTAAAAGCTCTCGAAAAAGTAGCGTTGCTACTAAAACCAAAATCCAAGGTAAGTTGAGCTATAGAAATATTTTTCTGATTCATTAATTTACTAGCTGCAGATTCCAACCTTTTCCTTACCACGTATTCATTTAAAGTTTCGCCAACTACAGTTTTAAAAATTCTATGAAAATGAAATGGTGAAAAATTAGCCAATTTAGAAATGGTATTTAAAGATAAATCTTCATCTAAATGGTTTTCAATATACAAGAAAACATGATTGATTCTTTGAATATAATCTTCTTCTGCTAAATTTTGTGGTGTAATCATACTTAAAGTAGGCTTTTTTCAAAGGTAAAAATATACTCAACCTTTTATTGTGCAAATCTTGCGGACAATACTATTTAAAACCTTCCTCATTCTTCAATATTTTAAGAAAAGAATTTATTCCCAAATAAGGTGTTTTACACAACAAATCAAAGTCTAAACTTAAAATACATTGATTTTTAAACCAAAACCGTGAAAACTGATAAAAATCATCCGCATAACCCAATTCAATAATTTATATAAAATTAAAAAGAATAGTACCTTTGCCTAATTCTTAAAATTATGCAGAATAATAAAACGATACGAGTTGGAGGTGTTCCCGAGCATTTCAACTTACCTTGGCACTTAGCAAAAGATTCCACTTTGTTTAAACAAAAAGGGCTTAAAATTTCTTGGACCGATTTTAAAGGTGGTACAGGAGAAATGACTCAAGCACTTCGAAATAATTTGGTAGACATTGCAATTGTATTAACAGAAGGTATAGTAGCTGATATTGTTAAAGGGAATCAAGCTAAACTTATTGGGGTTTATGTAAAAAGCCCTTTGCAATGGGGAATTCACGTTGCAAATCATTCGGCTATTTATACACCTGAAGAAATTAAAGGAAAGACGGCAGCTATTAGCCGTTATGGATCCGGGTCTCACCTGATGTCTTATGTAAATGCAGATAATAAAGAATGGCCTATTCACAATTTAAAATTCGAGGTTATTAGAAACCTTGATGGTGGTCGTAAAGCATTAAAAGAAGGGACGGCCGATTATTTTATGTGGGAAAAATATACCACAAAACCATTTGTAGATAATGGCGAATTTAGACGTGTAGATGTTTGTCCAACACCATGGCCTAGTTTTATGATTGCTGTTAGAACAGAATTTTTGGAAGAAAATGAAGCACTTATTGAACATCTTTTAGATACTATTTATCAATCGAATTACGCTTTTATCAACAACCCCGATTCTTGTATGCAAATATCGGAATTGTATAACTTAAAGTTCGAAGACGTAAAAAAATGGTATTCAGAAACCGAATGGGCAATAGATGAACCCATAGATCTTAATATGCTCAATATGGTTCAGGAACGTTTGGTGAGTTTAGATATCATACCAAATAAAATAGATTCAAAATCTTTTGTTTGGAACCGATGTTTATCTGAACCTATATAATACAAAGCCTTTAAAGTTAATTTAAAGGCTTTTTTTTTGTGAATAAAATGAATATTCTCTTTTATTCATAAATATTATTTATCTTTCTATAATAAAATAGATATCAAATAAATTAAAATAGAAACATATGAAAACAAAAAAAGAAATTGTTGAAAATTGGCTCCAACGTTATACTGGAGTAGAAAATGAAACCTTTGGAGATTACATCTTATTGACCAATTTTTCAAATTATGTAAAAATATTCGCCAAGAAAAATAAAGTCGAAATAAACGGATTAGATAGACCCTTTCAAAGTGCAACCGCTAAAGGTATTTCTATAATAAACTTTGGAATGGGAAGTCCGAATGCTGCAACTATGATGGATTTACTTTCTGCCATTAAACCAAAAGCGGTTTTATTTTTAGGAAAATGTGGTGGACTTAAAAAGAAAAATAGACTTGGTGATTTAATTCTCCCAATTGCAGCTGTACGAGGTGAAGGTACATCCGATGATTATTTTCCACCAGAAATTCCGGCTTTACCATCTTTTGCATTGCAAAAAGCAATATCTACAACCATTCGTGATCATGAAAGAGATTATTGGACAGGAACCGTTTATACAACAAACCGCCGAGTTTGGGAACACGACAACCAATTTAAAAGATATTTAAAGGCAACACGTTGCATGGCTATAGATATGGAAACTGCAACTATTTTCACCACAGGTTTTGCAAACAAAATATCTGTAGGTGCATTATTGTTAGTATCAGACCAACCAATGATAGCAGATGGTGTTAAAACCGAAAAAAGTGATAAAAAAATAACAAAGCAGTTTGTTGAAGATCACATAGAAATTGGTATTGATGCTTTAAAAATGTTAAAGAACAATGGTTTGACAGTAAAACATCTAAAATTCGGATAATTAATTCTGAATAAAGGTACCACCTAAAACTTTAACAATACCATTAATTTTAACCTGACACTCTTCAAACTCTTCATCCATATTAGATCGGATGGTTATTGCACCGCCAACAACACAACGTGCAATATCCTCTGATTTATTATAGAAAACTGAACGAATTAACACATTAGAATCAATAAAACCTGGCATAGAAAACCCAATAGTTCCAGAGTAAGATCCTCTTGAAAACGATTCTAATTCATCAATAATTTCCATACAACGCATTTTAGGCACTCCAGTCATTGACCCCATTGGAAATGCTCCTAATATTGCATTCCAAATCTTAGAATGGTCCTCTAATTCACAAGAAACCGAAGAAATCATTTGATGAACATTCGGAAATGAATATATTTTACACAATTCATCTACTTTCACACTGCCCTTTTTGGCAAAAAGTGATAAATCATTTCTTACCAAGTCAACAATCATTTTATTTTCGGATGTTTCCTTAATACTGTTTAATAATGCTTTTTTTTGAGCATTATCTTCCTCTTTTGTCCATTTTCTAGGCCGAGTTCCTTTTATGGGTTGAGATACCAAACGATTATCTTTATTGTAAATAAAACGCTCCGGACTCGCAGAGAATATATAATAGTTTTTAACCTTCATACAACTTGCGAAAGGAGACTTCGCCTGATTGTTTAAATCAATAAAAAATTGCTCTGGTTCTACATCAAATTTTTCTATACTATATTCCTGACAAAGATTCATTTCATAAATATGTCCTTGTTCCAAATATTCCATGCATTGGTTAAAAGCTTTTGAATAATCCTTTTTTGCCCAATGTGCCCTAATATTAATATGATATTCTTTTTTAGATAACTTCCCATTGAGTAGATCAAAACGATCTTCTTGAGAAAATTGTCCTAAAACATTAAAATAATAGATCTGATTATCTTTTGAATATAGAATAACCTCGGGATTTTGAATGTATACCTGATGTACATCAATAACACTTGGATTCTTACTATAAAGGCAAGGTTCTAAAACATTCTTTAAATCATAATTGAAATGAAAAAAAAACAGTTCATCTTGTTTTGAGGACAATAACTCTTGAGGATTATGGTTAAAAGCATCACAATTTTCATTCTTAGAAACTCCTAGAATCCAATCGAATTGCTCTAATCCAAATCCATGAACATAGTCATTTGAATCTAAAAAAGTATATTGGTCAAACTTTGAAGCCCATGATAAAGCCTGAGCTTTAGACACAAAAAAGTCGAGTTTTTCGCCTTTCATTATAAGAATTCAATGATATTTTCTAAACCAATACCTCTACTACCTTTCAATAAAATAGTTTTACCTTTATAATTCAGATCCTGGATAAGTTGCTCCAACTCTTTTCTAGAATTAATAGCTCGTATTCTTTCAGTATTTTTTATTTGAGTATTATTAAAAATTGAACCAACTAGAAATACTTTTTCAAATTTATGAACAAACTCATCTAATAAATCTACAATTTTTTGATGTTCGTTTACAGCATACTCACCTAATTCAAACATGTCTCCCAAAATTAAAATTTTATAGTCACCGTTTAAATTAATAAAACTCTGAATAGCAAAAGTTATACTTGTGGGGTTTGCATTATAAGCATCTACAACCAAGCTATTATTTTGGGTTTTTAAGAGCTGCGATCTATTATTGGTTGGAATATAATGTTCTATTCCATTTTTAATCTTTTCATCTTTTATTCCAAAATAAGTACCTATTGTATAGGCACAAGCCATATTTTGAGCATTATACTCACCAAAGAGCTTAGATTGAATTTGTAAATCACCAATTTGTACTAAAGAAAACAATTCAGTTTTTAAAACTGAATAATGTACGAATGCATCCAAATTTGAATGCGAATACGACTTGGATTTATCATAAGATTCGGCAAAAGAAGCAATATTTTCATCTTCTGATGGATAGAAAAATACGCCATGCTTATTAGATACGAAATCAAATAATTCTTTTTTGGTTTTCTTTACACCTTCTAAAGAGCCAAAACCTTCCAAATGAGCCGAACCAATATTTGTGATTACACCATAATTTGGTAATGCTATTTCACAAAGCTCACCTATTTCCTTTCTATGATTTGCCCCCATTTCTATGATGGCAAAATTGTGTTCATTGGTAATAGAAAGTATGCTCAAAGGCACTCCAATATGATTATTCAGATTTCCTTGGGTTGCAAAAACATTGAATTTCTGAGAAAGCACAGCGTAACAAAGTTCTTTTGTAGTGGTTTTTCCATTAGAACCAGTAATTCCCAATATAGGAATATCTAATATTTCTCTGTGATACTTTGCTAAACGTTGTAGAGTGTCTAAAACATCCGATACTAAAAAATAAGGCTTATCCTGCTTATTAATAAGTATTGAAGCATCATCTACAACAACACATAACGCACCTTTTTCTATGGCCTGCTCAGCATATTTATTTCCATCGAAATTTTCACCTTTTAAGGCAAAGTATATTTGATTTTGTTTTAAAGTTCTTGTATCGGTAGAAATACCACAAGAGTTTAAAAATAATTTATATAATGTTTTTAGCATAGGACAAATATAATCAAAAAAAAAGTCAGCTATAAGCTGACTTTATAATATTATGTGATCTATAAAATTACTTCACGTAACGGATAGATTGAGATCCCATTCTATCGATAACACATCGGAAACCGATATCTGAACTTGCTAAGTTTTCGTCTAAGAAACGACGATTAGCAGGCATTAACCAGTATTGACGATCTTTCCAAGAACCACCTTTGTAAACTCGAGTAGAGTTTGATACCAAAGTTGCATCTTCATCGTAAATTAGAGCTTTACCATCTTTAGCTACTCCGTTAACATAATAGATAGAAGATTGCGCATCTCCATCTTTGAATCCTCTCACATCTGCTTGGTTATAATTTCTTCTGTTTGCTAAATCGCTTTTAGATTCCATTACTTTTCCAATACGTCCTAATGAATCTACATCTGCAATTTGACCTTCTTCGTCTTTTGCTAATTCAGTATATACATTACCACGGAATGGCATAAAATCATCATAATCTACTGTTACCTCACGGTAAACATCAAGAACCCATTCGTTAACATTTCCAGCCATATCATATAAACCGAAATCGTTTGGTGGATAAGTTTTCACTTCAGTTGTACGTGCACCAGAATCATTTAATCTGTTTGCAATACCCATGTTATCACCTTTTCCACGTTTAAAGTTAGCTAAGAAAGCTCCTCTTGCATCACCATCTTTAACTCTTAAGTGACGTAAAGAACTATTTTTACCACCTCTTGGGAAATATTTCCCATTGTGAATATTCTCTTCAAGTGTATTACCAATCATAGAGTAAGCAGCATATTCCCACTCAGCCTCCGTAGGTAAACGGTATCCAGCTTGAAAAACTCCGTCAGAAATTGTAGCGGCACGTCCTTCTTTATTATCAGGATTTCTTCTATCAATGATACCATTATCTTGTTCACCAATATATTTACCAGCTAAATAAGCTTCAGTATTGAAGTTATCATCATCATACTGATCGTTGTTCCATTTTAATGCACGAACATTAACCAAAGTATATTCGTTTACACGATCTGTTCTCCAGTTTGCATAATCTACAGCTTGTTTCCAACTTACACCAACTACTGGGTAATAGTTAAAACCAGGATGTTTCAGATAGTTGTCTATCATTGGTTCGTTATAACCTAGGTTTGAACGCCAAACATTCTCATCTGGTTTTGCATTCCAATATACTTCAGGATAACTTTCTCCGTATACACGCTCTAACCAGTATAAATATTCACGGTAGTGAATGTTTGTAACTTCAGTTTCATCCATAAAGAATGATGCTACAGATACACGTCTAGGAACATTGTTGTTATCTCCGAAGATATCATCATAGTTTTGTCCCATAATGAAAGATCCCCCTTCAATAGGAATCATTCCAGGTAACACATACTGAGTCGTACTTAAATTAGAAGAGAACCCTCCGTTTTCTTCACTATTTACTGCCCATCCTGTGTTAGAATGGATAATTTTTGAGCTTGACGTTTTACCTGATGTTCTACTTCCGCAAGAACTTAAAGCAAGTACCGCAGCCATCGAAAACACACCTAGAACTAATCGATTCTTCATTATATTTTGTGCTTTAGTCGTTTTTTTCAAAATAATTAGGGGCTAAGATAATTAAAATTTAGGACACGTAATGGCCTCAATTGTCTTTTTAACCTTTTTACAAGGTAACTGGAACTTTAAAGAAAGTTCATGAGAACCACCTGTTTCACCAGCTAAATCCGAAACAGTGGCATCGTAAGAATATCCAATAGTTGTATTTAAGAATGTATATCCTGCAATTAAGATAATTGCATCGGCATTCTCACTATTCATTCTATACCAAACTCCACCTGATAAACTTTTATTTGTAATAGACAAACCAAGATTTAATTGATCTGCCGCTCCTTGTTTCTGATATATTAATCCTGCTGTCATAAATGGTCCGTCGGCAATAATACCTCTACGAGCTGCTCCATTTATTGCAAAATTCGATCCTGCATGTATCGTATACTTTACTGGTAAACGACTCTGAGGATCTATAATAATGTTATTTACTGATTTCGATTGAAAGAACGAATCATCTGGTCTTGTAATGTGATGAGCTGCAAAACCTAAATAAAACTTCTGAGTATAACCCACTGCTCCAAAAGAAAAATCTACGAAGCTAGCAGATGTATTGATGTTTCCAACTTCCGAAGAAGTATAAACCTGACCATTTGCTCCAATTTGATCTCCAAACACTAATTTATCTTCATCTAAAGACTTAGAGTTAAAGGACATTTCGGCACCAGCCAAGATATAAGATTTTTTATTAATCTTCAATTGGTAAGAATACATACCTGCAGCTTTAAATGTACTTAAAAGTCCATTTCCGGCGTCGTCATATACAACTTGAACACCATATCCACTATTAATATTAGGTAAATTTTTATCAAAAGATATTGATGTAGTATTAAAACTACCTCTCAACTCTGGCCATTGAATCCTTTGATTCACATGAATTTTAGGACAACCTTGAGCTCCAGCAAATGCGGGGTTTAGATACAGAGGATTGGAATAAAATTGAGAAAAGGTAGGGTCCTGAGCAAATGCTTCCTCAGTAAACACACCACTTAAAATTATTAAAAAAGCTAAAAGTAACTTAGATCTATTCATCACAAATACATATATTTTCACTTCACAATTATACAATTATTTTTTAATTTTCTTCTAATAATTTACAATTTTATAAATAATTATCGGTTTATATCATTGAAATGTTATCGTTTATTTTCAACTTTGTACTAATATATCAACACCTGATTATGTTAAAAAGACACCTAATAAAGTTTTCTTTCCTATCTCTATTTTTTTTAGGATTGCATTCCAAAGCACAAACTATTAATGTTGAAATACCTTGGCAGACAGATGCTTCTACATTAATGGAAGCTTCAATTAATAAAAGCATATTGTATTTTAATGGAGCAACTTATGACAATGATTTTATACCTCATTATTATTATCAAATAAACAATCCTGCAAATAAATCTCTTGCAAGTGTAAATATCAAAAATATTGAATTTGCTTCTTTATCTGAGGATGAAAGGGCTATAAATGTTTCTAAACTTAAATCTGTTATAGCCGAATGGACAGAAGGAATTGCTCAACATGTTAGACAAACAGATATTACAATTCCAGTAGTGCTTGAAAATAGAAAAGTAAAAAACTTTGAACTGGAATTCATTTGGAAAGACAATCCTTTAAAGAAAGTTGCCACTTTAAATTTCCCAACTCAATCAAAATTGAGCCAAGGAGATTGGTATAAAATTATAACGACTAAAAAAGGTATTCACAAAATAACAGGAACTCAACTAAAAAATGCCATTCCAAGTTTATCAACTATTTCCTCTCATACGATTAGAGTGGTTGGACAAAACAATGGAATGCTGCCAGAAATGAACAATATTGACAGACCTCTTGAACTATTGGAAAATGCCATTCAAGTTGTAGATGGTGGAGATGGTGTTTTAGACAACAACGACTATATCTTATTTTACGCAGCTGGGCCTGATAAATGGGCATATAACAATACAAAAAAAGCCTTGATATATGAAAAAAACATTTATACCGATGAGGCTAATTATTTTATTTCATTCAATTCTGGAAACGGAAAAAGAGTCACAAATGCCCCTACCTTCGGGTCCACAAGCCCTTTTATTTCTTCTTCTTATGATGAATATTGGGTTCATGAACTGGAAAAATCGAATTTGGATAGAACAGGGAGAGAATGGTATGGAGAAAAATTTGACGTGACTTCTTCTTATAGCTTCAATATTCCAGCACCAAACCGAATTACATCAGATTCTGTTTATTTTGAATTTAATAATGTAGCCAATTCATCTATTTCTTCTCGTTTTAACCTAACAAATAATGGTTCAACTTTATTAACTCAACACATTGGTAAACTCACAGCAGTTTCGGGCTATTTCCCGAAAGCGATGTCTAGTACAGCTCCATATAAAAAGGAGATTCTAAGTGGTAATAATATGTTGTTAAATGTAGAATTTGAAAACCTAGGAAACTTTAATGCCTTTGGATATTTAGATTACCTGATGGTGAACTATAGAAATGCATTGACGTTTAATAACAATCAGCTTCATTTCCGAGACATTAAAGCCTGGAAATCAACAAACGATGTTGTGAAATTCAATTATACATCAACAAACTCAGATTTGAACATTTGGGATATTACTGAAAACAGCGATGCAAAAAACATTATTTCAAGTGGTAATGCATTTCATGCTTCTGCTGAAGAATTAAGGGAATTCATTGCTTTTAATCCGAATAATACTTTTTCTGTTGATGCCATTACACCAGTGAATAATCAAAATTTGCATAGTATCTTACAAGCAGATTATGTTTTGATTTACCACAAAGATTTCAAAGAATCGGCATTGGAGCTTAAGAGTTTTCACGAAAACTACAGCAATTATGACGTTGCATTTGTGAGTACAGAAGAGATCTATAACGAATTTTCTTCAGGTCGAAACGATTTAACTGCCATAAAAGATTTCTTGAGAATGATTTACTTTAGAATGGAAACACAAGGTAAAAAACCAACTGCTGTAACTTTGTTTGGAGATGCATCTTATGACTTCAAGAACTACAGCAATGACTTTTCTTGCTATATTCCTACTTGGGAAGACCCAAGGAGTTTATCCATAAATCAATCAACTGCCACCGATGACTACTTGGTTTGTTTAGATGACAATGAGGGAAGTCCTTTAAGAATTTCTGATAAAATTGATATAGGGATTGGACGCTTTGTTATTAATTCTAATCAACAAGGGTTAAACATGGTAAATAAAATAAAAGCCTACAAAAACCGAGACAACTATGGACCTTGGCAAAAACAAATTTCAATTGTTGCCGATGATGTTGATGAGCAATGGGAACGATCTGCTTTGGGGAAATCTGCAAATGCTATTTTAGATAATTTTAACAACGAACATATTAATTATTCTATAAACAAAATATTTTCGGATGCCTACGAACAAGTTAACTCATCTGGAGGACAGCGATACCCCGAAGTTGAAAAAGCCATTAATAATGCCGTTGTAGATGGTTCTTTAGTTGTTCATTATTTTGGTCATGGAGGTGAAGCTGGTTGGGCAACAGAACGTATTCTTTCAGTAGATGATATCAACGGATGGTCAAATATGGAGAATTTAACATCTTTCATTACCACAACATGTGAATTTACGCGTTATGATGACAGGGAACGTATTTCTGCCGGAGAATATGCACATTTGAACCCAAAAGGCGGTGCTATTAGTTTATTTACCACTACTCGAACAATTTATGCAAATGAAGCTACGCGTTTATCAGATCAGTTCTACAAAGTGTTAAACGCAAAAGATAGCGATGGAGAACATTTCACCATGGGAGAATTGGCATTAAAAGTCAAACATGGCTCTAATCTTGTGAACAAAAGACGTTTTATTCTCGTTGGAGATCCTGGATTAAAATTAAATTATCCTGAACAAAATATTGTGTTTACAAAAATAAACAATCAAGATTTTGGAAACCAAACAGACACTTTAAAAGCCCTAGAAAAAATCACCATCGAAGGTGAAGTTCAAACGTTAGGCCACGTATTGAATACTGGATTTAATGGTACAGCATTTCTTGAAATTTTCGATAAAAAGAAATTAAACGAAACCTTGAATAATGACAATGTTCCATTTACACCTACAGAAGCGCCATTTGTATTCTACACCCAATCCAATAAAATATTTAAAGGTGAAGCTGATGTAGTAAATGGTCAATTTAAATTTGAATTTATTGTACCTAAAGACATTGATTTAACTATTGGAAAAGCAAAAGTTTCTGCCTTTGCAAAAAGTAATACAACCGATGCTTGGGGAGCCGATACAACATTATATTCTGGTGGAATTATCTCTAATCCTGCCGAAGATAATATGGGGCCAGATATTGATTTATATATGAATGACATTACATTTGTTACTGGTGGATTAACTGATGACAATCCTGATATTTATGCTATACTAAAAGATTCTAATGGAATAAATGCTGTAGGAACTGGTGTTGGACACGATATTATTGCTATTTTAGATGCAAAATCAAGTAATCCAATCGTTTTAAATGATTTCTACAAAACATTTCCAAACAGTTTTACAAGAGGTGAAGTGCGATACAACCTAACTGATGTAGCCGATGGAGAGCATACTCTCAGTCTTAGAGCCTGGGATAATTACAACAATTCAAATTCAGAAGAAATCACTTTTGTTGTTGCTCGAAACCCAAAAGTAGCATTAAACCATGTATTGAACTTTCCGAATCCTTTTACGAGTTCTACAGATTTTCAGTTTGAACACAATTACGAAAATCAAACTATAGAAGCTCAAGTACAAATATTTTCCATTTCTGGAAGGCTTGTAAAAACCTTAACAGCAGAAATTCAAAATGCACAATCTAGAGTGAATGGAAAACTTATTTGGGACGGATTAGATGATTTTGGAAACACCATTGGAAAAGGGGTTTATATTTATAAATTAACCATCCAAATACCCGAAACTGGAAAAAGAGCAGATAAAACTGAAAAACTTGTAATAATTAAATAATATTTACGTTTAACGAAGAAAGACTATATTTGTCCTGAAAATTACGAAAACAACAAATGAAAAAAATAATTTTAACGCTTGCCTCCGTAGCAAGTATATTTTCTTATAATACATTTGCACAAACTTCAAATGTCGTTTCTGTTGCAGTACCTTTTCTTCTAATATCTCCAGACGCCAGAGCCGGTGGTATGGCGGACCAAGGAGTTGCTACTTTACCAGATGCCAATAGTATTATGTGGAATACTGCAAAATTAAACTTTGCAGAAAAGAATAGTGGAATTAGTGTTTCTTATGCACCTTGGTTAGAAAACTTGGTAAGTGATGTAAACATTATGTCTCTAACAGGTTATTATAAATTAGGTTCTAAAAGTGCTGTAACTGCAAATTTTAGATTTTTCTCTTTAGGTGATATTACTTTTAAGGAGGAATTCGATAGTCCAGAAAGACAATTTAATCCAAATGAACTTAATTTTACGGCTGGTTATGCGCTTAAGTTAAGTCGTAGACTTTCCGGAGGTATTAATATTAAGTATATCCGTTCTCAACTGACAGATGGACAATCGCAAAATTCGAATGGGCAACCTGGTACAAGTGTAGCTGCAGACGTTTCGGCATTCTATAAATCGGCACAATTCGATTTATCTGGTAAAGATGCTTACATGACTGGAGGTATTAACATTGCAAATATTGGTGGTAAAATGAATTATGATCAAACTACAGAGCAATCGAACTTTTTACCTACAAACATGCGTCTTGGAGCAGGGTTACACGTTGACATTGACAACTACAATGCCGTGAGTTTATCTTTCGAAACCATGAAACTTCTAGTTCCAACAAACCCGTTTAGAGACACAGATGGAAATATTACTTCTGGAAAAGACCCTAACGTTGGTGTAATTGAAGGAATTTTTCAATCGTTTACAGATTCTCCAGATGGTGAATCAGAACTTCAAGAATTTACTTTAAGTTTGGGTGCTGAATATTTATACAAGAATCAATTTGCTTTTAGAGGTGGATTATTTCTTGAAGATAAAGACAAAGGAAATAGAAAGTACGCAACTTTAGGAGCTGGATTAAAATTAGAAAAAGCAGCGATTGATTTTTCTTACCTTATTCCTACTACAGGTGGAGCTAGAAACCCATTACAAGGAACATTAAGATTTTCTATCAACTTTAGTTTAGATGCATTTAGCTCGAATCAGACCGATGAAGAGGCGGCTAAAGCTGATGAAGCTAGAGAAAACAAGAAAAAGAAGAAGAAAAAGAAAACAGATAGTTCTTCAGACAAAAAAGGTTCTGATTCTAACGGATAATCTAGTAACTCATTTAAATGAAAAAGTTTAGAACAGGATTTGGATTTGATGTCCATGAATTGGCAGAAGGTGAAGAATTTTGGATTGGAGGAATTCTAGTTCCTCACACAAAAGGTGCTTTCGGGCATTCTGATGCTGATGTATTAATTCACGCTATTTGCGATGCTCTTTTAGGAGCCATGGCTTTAGGAGATATTGGTACACATTTTCCAGATACAGATCCAAAGTACAAAGGAATAGACAGTAAAATATTACTAAAAGAAGTTGTAGCTTTAATTAGAGAAAAAGGTGGAGAGATTGGAAATATAGATTCAACTTTGGCCTTACAACAACCAAAAGTAAAACCTTTTATTCCAGAAATGAGAGCTTGTTTAGCCGAAACAATGAACATTCCAATTACAGATATTTCTGTTAAAGCTACCACAACCGAATGGATGGGGTTTGAAGGAAGAGAAGAAGGTGTATCTGCCTACTGCTCGGTTCTCGTTTATGCTTAAAACACGAAAATAACCCATAAAAAAAGGAAATTCAAATATTTGAATTTCCTTTTTTTATGGGTTATAAATCCCACAATTTATCACATTCGCTAAATATTTTGTCTAGCGGAATTCGATCTATATAATCGATTTGACTGAATACTCTTTGTTTACCCAGTTTTGATGTAGGTCTTAAAATATGTGGTTCTTCTAAAACAACCGAATGCATTCCGGGTTTATATGGTGAAAAACCAAGTTCAGGGCTGGTGGCTCCCCATAATGAAATAATATTGCGTTTATAAGCGGAAGCAATATGCATTAATCCTGTGTCGTGAGAAATTACAAAATGGGCGTGTTTCAAAATATTCACTGAATCCATCAGACTTAGTTTCCCAGCATAATTCACAATTAAATCACCCGATTTATGAGCTACATTATCCCCTTTCACTTTGTCTTCTGGTCCTCCCAACAAAAGTAATTTATACTTAAACTCCATACAAAACTCAATCATTCTAGCCTCCGTCATCATCTTCCCTTTGTGTTGGCCACCAATTACAAAAACAGCATATTTGGTTTTCAAAATTGGCAAAATAGTTTCTGATGGTTTAGCTTCAAAAAAGTCGAGTCCGTCTACATCCATCTCTCCCACTAATGGCTTTATGGTATCTAGGTATCGAGAAACAATATGAGTCACTCCAAAAACTTTCATTTTTGTCCAAACCAAAAGCGCTTTGTTAATGTTTGATTTTGATAGAGTATAGTTGTCCACACCCAAATTCGATTTTATTTTTTTAGCCCACGAGTTATTATGTAAATCCACAACAACATCGAATTGTTTCTCTTTTAAAAGAGAAAGTATTTCCGATGAAAAATCCTCAACTAATATGAGATCATCTACAAAGGGATTTTCTTGCCATAATACACGAAATCCTTTTTTTGTAATTACACTGACATGGAAACCCTTATTTTTTAAAACACGTACTACTGGTGATGTTAAAACAACATCTCCTATAGAACTAAACCGAATGACAAGTACTTTTTTCATAATAAAGAATTAGGCAAAGGTAGAGTAATTTAAACAAATTATAAATGGTTAAAATAAGAATGAAAATGATGAAATTTCCAAAATAAATGTATCTTTCTGTTTTTATTCATCCTAAAGGTCAAATACATTTTTAATAAACTTTAGGATTATTAAGAATTGTCTTGAAAAATGATAAAACAAACACTACAACATAAACTTTCGCAAAGTCTTTCTCCACAACAGATTAAGTTAATGAAACTTATTCAACTACCTACGTTGGAATTGGAGCAAGAAATAAAACGAGAAATTGAAGAAAACCCAGCTTTAGATGAAAATCAAGAGCAATTACAATCCCGTAGTGAAGAAGATACCCAAAGAGAGGAAATGCACAATGAAGAAACAGACTTTATTGATGCCAAAGAAATAAATATAGATGAATATTTGAGCGACGATGAAATTCCTCAATATAAACTCTATGCCAATAACAATAGATCTACCGAAGATGATGATAAGGTCATTCCATTTGCTGTAGCACATTCGTTTTATGAATTTTTAGAAGATCAAATCACACTTTTGTCTTTTGATGAAAAAGATGAAGCCTTAGCCAAATATTTAATTGGTTCTATAAATAGCAATGGATATTTGAGACGAGATTTAGAAGAAATTGTAGATGATTTGGCTTTCAACATGAATATTATGGTTGAAGAAGATCATTTAGAAATGATATTACAAAAGATCCAACAGCTTGACCCTGCTGGTGTAGGTGCTAGAAATTTACAAGAATGTCTTCTAATCCAACTGAGAAGAAAGAATGAATCTCCAGCTCAGAATTTAGCCATTGAAATTATATCAAAAGATTTTGAGTCTTTTTCAAAAAAGCACTTTTCTAAACTTAAGTCGAAACACAACTGTACAGACGAAGAATTAAAGGCGGTTAATTCGATCATCTCAAAATTAAATCCAAAACCAGGAAATTCTCATTCTAGTACAGGTTTAAGATCTCATCAACAAATTGTACCCGATTTTGAAATAAAAATTGTTGATAACGAAATTGAATTGTTTATTAATGGGCGAAACATTCCCGATTTAAAAGTAAATAAGCAATACGTACATATGATTGAAGACTTCAATAATCAAAAAGAAAAAAGCAAGGCTACAAAAGAGGCTGCACTTTTTGCTAAACAAAAGCTAGATTCGGCTAAATGGTTTATTGATGCATTAAGACAAAGACAAAATACATTGCAAATTACCATGTCCAGAATAATTGAAATACAAAGAGAATATTTCTTGACAGGTGATGAAAGTAAACTGAAACCAATGATCCTAAAAGACATTGCCGAAGTGATAAACATGGATATTTCAACCGTTTCTAGAGTTGCCAACAGCAAGTATATTCTAACACCTTACGGAACAAAGTTGGTAAAAGAATTCTTTTCTGAAAGCATGAAAAACAATGAAGGAGAAGACGTTTCTACCATCGAAATAAAAAAAGCGCTTAAAGAAATAGTAGACAACGAGGATAAGAAAAAACCTTTAACCGATGAGAAGTTAGCCAAAATGTTAAAAGACAAAGGTTATCCCATTGCAAGAAGAACGATTGCAAAATATAGAGAGCAACTCAAAATTCCAGTAGCTAGAATGAGAAAAGCACTATAATTATGCAGAAAATTGCAACGGGAATATCGACCTTATTCCACCCTGTATTTGTACCTTTTATTGGTTTTTATTTCTTACTTAACTCAAAATTTTCATTTCTTTTAGAAGATCATAAATCTATTTTACTGCAAAGTATTTTTATTGTGAGCTTAGCCATACCATTAGCTTCTGTTTTCATTCTAAAATGGACGGGTATGATACAATCCGTTCGGATACCCAATGTTCAAGAACGTCGGATACCCTATTACATCACCTTTGCATCTTATCTGTTTTTAGCCATGTTTTTTAAACAAATTAGTTTTATTCCTTTAGAATATTCTGTTTTGTTTTTTTCGAGTGCTATTAGTATATTTATCCTCATTTCATTGATAAACACAACAAAAGCAAGTGCACATATGGCTTGTTTAGGTGGAATTACTGGTGCATTATATACCCTTTCGTTGTTTTACAACTACCCCTTTTTCTATCCAATCATAATATGTTTTATTATATCTGGGTTTGTGGGATGGTCCAGACTTATGCTAAAAGCACATACTTTAGAACAATTACTTTTAGGGTTCTCCATTGGTTTCTTAGCTCAATTCTTTGGCAACTTTTTGTTTGAACATTTTGTATCATTGACCTCCTTTTCTTAATCTAAGCAAGAAATATATAGGACGAATAAAATCTTCATTTTATCGATAAAAGGTTGTAAGATTAATAAAACAACAATATCTTTATTTAAAAATAAACATAAAACAATTATCAACATGGGATTATTCTCTTTTATTAAAGACGCAGGATCAAAATTATTTGGTTTAGATGAAGAAAAAACAACACCAGCTGTAACAGAAACAACAGTAGAGGAAACAGTAGTAACGCCAAATTACGATGAAGCTATAAACGGATTAAAATCAAACATTTCTGAATTAGGTTTAGAAGTGGAAGATTTAGATATTTGTATTTCTGAATCAGTAGCAACACTTACAGGAAAAACAAAGGACCAAGAAACAAAGGAAAAAGTTATTTTGGTTGTTGGAAACACTGCAGGAATTTCGGCTGTTGACGATTTTATTGAAGTTGAAGAACCACAACCTGAAGCAAGATTTCATACTGTAGAAAAAGGTGATTCACTTTCAAAAATTGCTAAAACAGTTTATGGAAATGCAATGAAATATCCAGTTATTTTTGAAGCAAACAAACCTATGTTATCTCACCCAGATAAGATTTATCCAGGTCAAGTATTAAGAATCCCTGAATTATAGAGTTACAAAACTCCCTAAATATGAAAGAACGATTGAATGAAAACTTCAATCGTTCTTTTTTTTGCCTAAAAAATTGGTTTCATAGCTTATTAACAAACTTATCAACAGTATGTGTATAAGTATTCATTTCACCTAAACCAGGTCATTTCTACACTATTTACTTTTCATTCTATCATTCATTTTTTTCCCTTACTCCAAAATCACCAATAAATACATCAAAAAAGTTGACAACTTTACCTTCTCATATTAAACCAATTATAAATTTTCATTAAAAAACCTCCAAAAAAACTTGTTTACATACATATTTACGTCCTATATTTGCATCAGTTAAACACAAGGGCAATTAGCTCAGTTGGTTCAGAGCACCTCGTTTACACCGAGGGGGTCAGGGGTTCGAATCCCTTATTGCCCACAAAAAAAGCAATCTATTTTATTGATTGCTTTTTTTATGTTTAATACGCAGATAAATTTAGATTTACACTTCAATTTTTTATAAAACAATTATTATCGTATATTTGCATGCAATTCATTAAAATTGCACCACTATGAAAGCCATTCATGCTGACCGTTTTTTAGGTGAAGGATTAACATATGACGATGTCCTTCTTGTTCCAGCTTACTCAAACATTCTTCCCCGAGAAGTAAACATTCAAACAAAATTTACTAGAAACATTACCATTAACGCCCCTATTATTTCGGCTGCAATGGACACAGTATCCGAATCGGCTATGGCAATTGCTATTGCAAGAGAAGGAGGAATAGCTGTTTTACATAAAAATATGACGTCGGAACAACAAGCCAACGAAATTAGAAAAGTAAAACGTGCTGAGAGTGGAATGATTTTAGATCCCGTAACATTATTTGCAGGTGCAACCGTTGTTGATGCCAAACAAATGATGAAAGAGCATAAAATTGGTGGGATTCCAGTTATTGACAAAAACAATAAACTCGTTGGTATAGTTACTAACCGTGATTTGCGTTTCGAAAAAGATTTATCTAAATCTATAGAAAACGTCATGACAAAAACACCACTACACACCACTACAGAAAAGACATCATTAAAAGAAGCTGAACTTATTCTTCAAAAGAATAAAATTGAAAAGCTTCCGGTGATAAACAACAACAATGAACTCGTTGGTCTAATTACTTTTAGAGATATCGTAAAGGTAAAGGAAAATCCAAATTCATGTAAAGACCAATATGGTCGATTAAGAGTTGCAGCCGCTGTTGGTGTAACAGCAGATGTTCTTGATCGTGTGGAGAAATTAGTACAAGCAAGTGTAGATGCAATAATTATTGATACTGCACATGGACATACTCAAAATGTAATCGATGTCTTGAAAAAGGTAAAAAGTATTTACCCAAATTTAGATGTTGTTGTAGGAAATATTGCAACTGCAGAAGCTGCTAAATTTTTGGCCGAAGCTGGTGCAGATGCCGTAAAAGTAGGAATTGGTCCTGGTTCTATTTGTACAACTCGTGTTATTGCAGGAGTTGGAGTTCCACAATTAACAGCTGTAATGAATGTTGCAGAAGGTTTAAAAGGAACGGATATTCCAATTATTGCAGATGGGGGAATCCGTTTTACAGGTGATATTGCTAAAGCATTAGCTGGAGGTGCAAACACTGTGATGTTAGGTTCGCTTCTGGCAGGAACAGAAGAAGCTCCTGGAGATACAGTAATATACGAAGGTAGAAAGTACAAAACATACCGAGGAATGGGATCTATAGATGCCATGAAACAAGGGTCTAAAGATCGTTACTTTCAAGCAGCCGAAGATGATGACAAAAAACTTGTTCCAGAAGGAATTGTTGGACGAGTAGCTTATAAAGGTACACTTAGAGAAGTTATGTATCAGTTTATTGGTGGATTAAGAGCAAGTATGGGATATTGCGGAGCAAAGAACGTTGAAGATCTGAAAAACGCCACTTTTGTACGTATTACATCTGCCGGAATTAATGAAAGCCACCCACATGATGTTGCAATAACAAAAGAAGCACCAAATTATTCAAGATAATTTACATACTTTTATAGCAAGAATTCAAAACTTAATATGAAAACGAAAATATTTATACCAATTGTACTAACAGCAAATATGCTGTTAGCACAATCTTTTGAACAAAAGAACATCTTAGTCATTGATGATTCAAATCAATATAACGTTGAGGAATTTTTACATGTTTACAACAAAAATAGAGACCTTGCCGAAAAGGTAGATCCTAAAACTGTAAGCGAATATATGGATCTATTCGTTGACTTTAAACTAAAAGTTTTAGATGCAAAGCAAGAAAACATGCATCTAGATAAAACGTTTATTGCTGAG
Source organism: Flavobacteriales bacterium (assembly GCA_049607525.1). Taxonomy (GTDB): domain Bacteria; phylum Bacteroidota; class Bacteroidia; order Flavobacteriales; family CAJXXR01; genus JBMYYR01. The sequence goes on along the minus strand of JBMYWP010000031.1, from coordinate 12,099 downwards.
TATGATGGTTATAAATATCAGATATCAAAAAATTATTTAACAGATTCTTCAGCTGAAAATGATATATTGAGAGAAGCGCACGAACGTATGAAAAAACAAGTACGCGCTTCTCACATTTTAATTCGTGTAAACGAAAATGCTGAGCCAAAAGATACATTAGCGGCTTATGCAAAAATTGAAAATGTACTAGAAAAACTAAAGACTGAGCCTTTCGATAAAGTAGCTGTAGAATATTCTGAAGATCCTAGTGTGAAACAAAACAAAGGAGACTTAAACTATTTTTCTGCTCTTCAAATGGTATATCCCTTTGAAAATGCTGCATACAACACAAAAGTTGGTGAATATTCAACCCCAGTAAGAACACAATTTGGATACCACATCTTAAAAGTTACAGATGTAAGAGATAACCCAGGAGAAAGACAAGTAGCACACATCATGCTTAAAACGTCTGAAGGGAAAGATCTTGTTGGCCAACAAAAGAAAATTGAAGAAATTTATGCAAAACTAGAAAAAGGTGCAAAATTTTCTGATTTAGTGGCAACTTATTCTGAAGACAAACAATCTGCAACCAAAGGGGGAATAATAAGATGGTTTGGAACAGGAAAAATGGCTAAACCTTTTGAAGATGCTTCTTTTGGTCTAAAAAAAGTGAATGATTACTCAAAACCATTTCAAACAAAATATGGTTGGCATATTGTAAAATTAGTCGGTGAACGAAACGTAAGCGATTTTGAAACAGAAATGCCATACATAAAACGTAAAATCACTAAAAATGATAGAGCAGATATTGCAAACACTGCTTTTATCAACAAACTTAAAAAAGAATACAACTTTACACTTTTCACAAAAAATGCTCAATCTATTGGGCAAGTGATGAGAAATATAGATTTTGCAAACATAAGTAAAGCAGACTTGATAAATAAAACGGAGTTGAATAAGCCTGTTTTCACTTTTAAAGATCAAGTTTATACTCAACTCGATTATTTAATAGACATCAAGAAAAATGAAAAACATTTCTCCACCAACCAAAACCAAAGTCAGTTTTTATTTGATTTATTGACAAAGTCAGCTAAAGATGAATTGGTAGAATATGAAAAATCAATTCTAGAAGAAAAATACCCAGAATACCGTCTATTATTACAAGAATACCACGATGGAATGTTGTTATATGAAATTTCTAAAACTAAAGTTTGGGACATGGCTTCTAAAGATACTTTAGGGCTTCAGGCATTTCATACAAAACATGCATCAGAGTATATGCACGGACAAAGAGTAGAAGCTAAGGTTTATGAAATTGCATCGAAAAAATTAGCAAAACAAGCTCAAAAACTATTGAAATCAGGTAAATCGCATGAAGAGATTGAAGAGATGTTAAACAAAACATCAGAATTGAATTTTAATCATAGCGAAGGAACATTTGCCAAAGGAGACAATAAAATTGTTGATGCTGTAAAATGGAATAAAGGTTTTTCTAAAATAGTAAAAAAAGGAACTGGATATGCATTTGTATCTATTAGCAATATTTTGGAACCATCTCAAAAAACACTTAAAGAAGCAAGAGGTTTAGTGATTTCAGATTACCAAAAAGAACTCGAAAAAAACTGGATTGCCAATCTTAAAAAGGAACATAAAATAAATGTTGACGCTTCTGTTTTAGAAGAAGTCAAAAAACAAGTAAAATAATAGAATGCTTAAAAACTCACTTGTTTTTATTGTAATCTTATTAATAAGCTCATCTTGTGGAAACTTCAAATCCAAAGATGAGCTTTCCTACATAGCTAAATACAATGACGAGCAGCTAGATGCCAATGTTATTGAACTAGCCATTCCAGATAATCTTTCACCAAACGACAGTTTAGTCTTTTTAAAGCACTTTGTAAATCAATGGGCCAGAGAAAAAGCAATATTAGAACATGCCATTTTCAATTTAAAAGATGATGAACTCGAAATAGATGTCCTTGTAAATAACTACAAAAATGCTCTAATAAAACAACGGTTTGAACAGAATTATTTGAACCAGTATTTAGACACTGTTATTTCGGAGAATCAGTTGAAAGATTATTACCTTAAAAATAAACACATTTTTATTCTTAAGGAAAGTATCATAAAAGTAAATTACGTTCGCGTAAGCAAATTTGCACCCGATATTGATTTACTCAAGGAAAAATTGAATTTAGAATTTGAAGAAGATAAAGCATGGCTTATAGATTATGGTCATCTCTATGCAAAACGCTCAACATTTGATTCGGACAATTGGATAAAATTAAACGATTTTGTGGAAGAATTACCCATAAAGGAGTTCCAAAAAAACGTTATTCTCAATCAAACAGATGTGTTGCAGTTCGAAGACAAAATCGACCTTTATCTGTTAAAAATCGTTGATTACGCAATAAAAGACCAAATTCCGCCATTAACTTATGTAAAAGACCAAGTACATAGTTTAATATTGCATCAAAGGAAAAAAGAAATACTCCAAAATTTAGAAAATAAGCTGTTCGAGAATGCTCTAAATGAAGGTAAATTCGAATTTTATTAGAACTTATGAAAAAAACGTTACTCCTATTATCCATACTATTTTCTTGCAATTCTTATTATAGTTTTGCTCAAAATGGAAAAAAAATAATGATTGATAAAGTCATATCTGTTGTTGCAGAACAACCTATTTACTTATCAGAATTTGAAGATCAAATCTCTCAATATAAAGCACAAGGTTCTGAAATTACAGATGAACTAAAAGCTTATGTTTTTGAAGATATGATGAATCAAAAATTATATCTATATAAGGCTCAATTAGACAGTATTATTGTAGACGATGCCGAAGTAAACGGACAAATAGAAAGACGTATCAGTTATTTTGAACAACAGCTTGGTGGTAGAGCTGAACTTGAAAAGCAATTCAAAAAAACGCGAGAAGAAATTATGGAGGACATGAGAGATCCTCTAAGAGAACAACTTTTGGCTCAAAGAGCAAAATGGGCCATTACAGATGGAATTTCTTTAACGCCAGGAGAAATCAAAGACTTTTATCATACGATACCTCAAGATAGTTTACCAATGGTAGATGATCAGTTACAAATTGGTCAGATTTTAAAATATCCAAAGCCAAGTGCCACAGCTATTGATGAAACGAAGAAGAAATTAAATGATCTAAAAAAGCGAATAGTAGAAGGTGAATCTTTTGCAACATTAGCCATTCTCTATTCCGAAGATCCAGGTTCATCTAACCAAGGTGGATTGTACAAGGGCATAAAAAGAGGGATGTTTGTAAAGGAATTTGAAGAAGTGATGTTTAGCCTAGAAGTTGGACAAATTTCTGATCCATTCAAAACCGAATATGGTTACCATATCTTAAAGTTAGAAGGTAGAACTGGAGAGGTTGTAGATGTTAGACATATTCTTATTAGCCCAACCATTGATGTGCTTCAACTTACAGAGTCTAATGCCGTTTTAGATAGTATTAAAAACTTTATTGAAGATGGAAAGTACACTTTTGCCGAAGCTGCATTAGAATACAGCGATGATAAAGCTACGAAACAAAACAGTGGTTTGTTGATTAATCCAACAACTCAAACTACATTTTTCGAAATAGAGAAAATGGAAAGAACATTATCTTCTTCTATTCAAGGTTTAGAATTAGAAACTGTTTCAAAACCTCAATACATAAAACTACCTGATGGTAAAGAGGCGTATAGATTATTATACATTTTTACAAAAAAGGAAAAACACAGATTAAACATAAAAGATGATTATCAAAGTGTTCAAAACATGGCCACTTTAGCCCAAGAAGAAGAGGCAATGGCAAAATGGAAACAAAGTGCCATTGAAGATATTTACATTAGAATTGATAAAGACTTTGAAAAATTACCATTAAAAACAAACTGGAAAACAAAATAAGCACTTTTTTATATCCAGAAACTGTGAAATCTTTGTGTTAAGGAATCCTATAATGAACAATAAACTAGACATTAAATATGGAAACAAAAAATAAAATTGACGAATTAAAGGACTTACAAGTTAAATTTGAACGTCTAAAGTCGGAAATTTCAAAAGTTGTCGTTGGTCAAGAAGAGGCTATAGAACATTTATTGCTTTCTATTTTTTGTAACAGTCACTGTTTATTGGTTGGTGTTCCTGGTTTGGCAAAAACATTAATGATCAATACGCTTTCTCAAAGCTTAGGTTTATCATTTAACAGAATACAGTTTACGCCAGATTTAATGCCTAGTGACATCGTTGGTAGTGAAATTTTGAATAAAGATAAAGTATTTGAATTTATTCAAGGTCCAGTTTTTTCTAATATTGTTTTGGCTGATGAGATCAACAGAACTCCACCGAAAACTCAAGCCGCTTTACTAGAAGCCATGCAAGAGAAGAAGGTGACTTCAAGTGGGAAAACTTTTGACTTAGGAAAGTTATTTTTTGTATTAGCAACACAAAATCCAATCGAGCAAGAAGGAACATATCCTCTGCCAGAAGCACAATTAGACCGTTTTATGTTTCAAATTACGCTTAACTATCCAAGTTTTGAGGAGGAAATTGAAATTGTAAAACGAACAACAGGAAACGTAAAAACTAAAATTGATAAAGTTTTAAATGCTGAAGAAATCATAAAATTTCAGAAACTTATACGAGAAATTCCTGTAGCCGATAATGTATTGGAATATGTTATAAAATTAGTACAGTCAACACGTACCCTAGAAAATGCCAACAACGATTTTGCTAAAGAATATATTGCTTGGGGAGCAGGACCACGTGCCTCACAAAACATTATTTTGGCTGCAAAAGCCCATGCTGCACTTCACGGAAAATATTCACCAGACATAGAAGATGTCAAGGCGGTTTTAAAACCAATATTACAACACAGAGTTATTTTAAATTATAAGGCAAAAGCAAAAAACATAACTTTTGATGATTTAATAAAAACACTAGCTTAACAAAAAGGACCGAAAATTTCGGTCCTTTTATATTTTAGGTTTTTATGAGTGGTTTCTTTTTACGTTCTAACATTCTATTCATTGAATCAATGCCTTGTAATCCTCCAGTATGAATAGCAATAATATGACTTCCAGGTTTGAAATAATCTTTATTTATCAAATCGAAAATACCAAATAATAATTTCCCCGTATAAACAGGGTCTAAAAGAATATCTGTTTGATAAAAAAAATCATTCATAAATTCTATAAGCACATCATTTACTTTTCCAAATCCATTAAAATGATAATTTCTAATAACGTCATATTTTTGTTTTGAATAAATAAATGCTTTCAATTCGTCATCCAAATACCCTTTATCTTTAAGCATGACAAACCCCATGGCTTTCGTTTGTTTAGCTTTCAAGCCATTCACTAACCCTGAAAAAGTGGAACCTGTTCCAATAGCACAACAAACATGGGTAAATTCCGTTTCCCAATGCTCACTAATTTCTTCACAAGATAATCTAGCATCTTTAGAAGAACCACCTTCGGGGAGAGTAAGAACATTTGGAAATTCTTTATGAAGTGGATTAGGCCATTGTTTTTGACGTAATTCACGAAAAGTTGTTCGATCTACACATCGAATTTCCCCTCCACACCGTTTAATAAATTCTAAAGTCGTATTATTTTCATCACCTTCTCCTCTAACAATTGCAACAAATGGGATTTTAAATAATTTACATGCAGCAGCTGTGGCTGATAAATGATTGGAAAAAGGCCCACCGAATGTCAAAACACCAGAATACCTTTCTCTATTAAAATTTTGAATAACATATTTTAGTTTCCTCCATTTATTTCCAGAAACCTCAGGATGTAATAAATCATCGCGTTGAATAGAAAGTCTGATTCCTTTTTCAACCAAAAGCTCAAAAAAGACTTCATCAATTCGTGCAATGCGTTCAAAATTTAATTCTTCTGTCATATACTTCTATTGTCCACTTTTTTATACGTTGCGGCAAAATTACCATTCCTACTGTCTAAAACACGAATAAAAGAGAAAATATCAACATAAAAAGAGAGACAAAGTAATAAAAAGATCAATATTTATAACAAAAATTAAGGAATTGGATTATATTTGTTTCTAAACATCTAAAATTTTTTGTTTTATGATTTATCTAAGACAGTTTTTATACTTTTTCACTTTCTTAATTTTCTCTTCTCTTTTTGCACAAAATGCAAATAAACTCATGTATTCCAATGCGAATGATGATGGATATTTAGACTTTGCATTTTCTGCCACATCGCCTTCAACAGATATACCTGGTTCTACTGTTGCAACCAATGCTGAAGGTATTACACACATTCAAAATGCCTTAGGTCAAATTTTATTTTATGTAAAGGGAGATGGTATTTATAACCCAGATGGCTCTCTGATGACTGGTTCACCTACTCCATTTGGAGCAGTAGAAATTACAGAAGTTAACGCTTGTCAGATTCCAGGAGTCCCAAGTCAATATTATGTTTTTTATACAAAAGCTACAGGATGTTCTAATCTTTATTATTCTAAGGTAGATGTAAGCGGAACTGGACTCGTATTTAATACGGATGTATTATTAGGAGATACAACCAATGCAGGGGCTCAATATGCCGAAGGTAAAGAAATAATTGATATTCCAAATTCGACAGAAAAATGGCTTGTAACTTATAATTGTGGAACAGGTTTTGAAAAATTTAAAATTACTCAAACCAACGTTGACGGACCAACAACAGTTAGAAATTGGGTACCTGGAACAATTACCAATCCTGCATTAGAGGGTAAAGGAGAGTTGGATTATCACAATGAAATCATAGCTTATGCATCTACTCAAAGTGATGAAGTCTATAAATTCGATTTTGACCCATGTGAAGGTAAATTTGCAGGTTCTCCAAGATCTTATCCTTTTCACAAAGCTTATGGAGTGGAATTTACGCCATCTTCGAGGTATATTTACATGACTAGTTTAGAAAAGCCTTCTTTAGTACCTCCTACCACTTATGTTACGAATTACAATTTAGGAAGAACACTTATTGGTATAGATACAATTGAATATTTTCAGTTAACAGATGCCAATGATTGTGCTTCAGGACTAGACAATGATGTAGCTCTAGGACAAATTGAATTAGGATCTAATTTAAAATTATACACACCTGGTGTTGGTACGTGTACAATGTTTGAATTAGACGATGTAGAAGATGTTGTTACCCATACAACAACTAAGTTAAATATGGCTGCTGCCATGAACAGAGGTTTAAGCGATATTATCCAAAGTTCAGCCTTTATCAATTTTTTAACTTTAACTGTTAATGTTGACAATGTATCTTGTAAAGGTGGGGCAGATGGAAAAATCACTTTACAAATTGAAGGTGGAATTCCTCCTTATGACATTAAATGGTTTGATGGTTCAAAATTATTAAGCCAAAACAATCTTACTACAGGAAGTTATACAGTAGAAATTACAGATCAAAGTTGTGGTAAACCAACTATTTATAGATCAATTTTCATTGACGAACCAGATAGCATCAAAATTACTATAGAAACAGAAGATGCTAAATGTTTTGATGGTTATGGACAACTAGAATATCAAGTTGAAGGTGGAACTCCTCCATACAACGCAGTTTGGCCTGTTGGCTATGACCCAAACAATCCAGTTGAAGGAGATCATTCTCTTTTAATAATAGATGCAAATGGTTGTACTGCCATTGAAGATTTCTTTATTGATGCACCAGAACACATTGAATGGGAAGATACTGTTATTAACGCAGTTTGTTATGGAGATTTAGGAACTGTAACATTTAGCAATATTACTGGAGGTGTACCACCATATATTGTAAATGGAAACCTAGATACAGTTGTACATTTACCTGCAGGATGGCATACCATTACAGTTCAAGATAAAAATGGATGTCAAATTGAAAAATTATTCCAAGTGACTCAGCCAGACGAAATCTTAATTGATATTGAATTAGAACAACCTGACTGTAGTATTTTTGAAGCTGAAGGTACTGCTACAGCTTCTGGAGGTTCGGGTGAATTAACAATTGAGTGGCTAGGAATTAACAATTCTAAAATTCCACCTGGTAAATATGCCGTGAGAGCAACAGATACTAATGGTTGTGAAGGTTATCAGACATTTACATTTGTACCAGACGAAACTCAATTAAAAGTTCCAACAATATTCTCTCCAAATGGAGATGGTATCAATGAGTTTTTTGAGCCAAACATATACTGTTTCAGAGAATTAAAATACAATGTTTATAGTCGTTGGGGAGAACATGTTTTTGAAAGCTCTCCAGACAACCTTAAATGGTTTGGATTTGACAAATCAGGAAAGTTATTACCAAATGATGTTTATGTTTGTATTATTGAATACAAAGACAGTAGAGGATTAACTCAACATCATGAAAGTTCAGTTTTACTTTCATACTAGAAAATATTAGTACAATAAAAAGCGATATGAGAATATCGCTTTTTTTTTATTTATACCTTTGTGGTAAACTTGAATAAATGACAACATTACAAGAAAGAATTAAGCATTCTGAAACACGAATTTTCAAAGCTGTTTTCCCTAATACAACCAACCATTACGATACTCTTTTTGGAGGAACAGCCATGCAACTTATGGACGAAGTTGCATTTATTACAGCAACACGCTTTTCTAGAATGAAAATGGTAACCGTTTCTAGCGATAGAATAGACTTTAAAATGCCTATTCCACATGGTACAATTATAGAATTGATTGGTAAGGTTACTTATGTTGGAAATACAAGTTTAAAAGTAAGAGTAACAATAATAAAAGAACAAATGTATTCCGACGAAAGGGAAAAGGCTATTGTTGGTGATTTTACTTTTGTTGCCATTGACGAAAACAAAAAACCTTGTCCGATTATAATTGAATAACATATGAAAGGAATTGTCATAAAATCGACGGGAAGTTGGTATCATGTTAAAACAACTAACGGAGAAATATTTCCGTGTAAAATAAAAGGTAAATTCCGCTTAAAAGGTATTCGCACAACGAATCCTGTATCTGTAGGAGATCATGTAGAGCTCTTATTTAGTGAAAAAACCGATTATCCAGTCATTACAAAGATTGAAGAGAGAAAAAATTACATCGTAAGAAAATCGGTTAACCTATCAAAGGAAGCTCATATTTTGGCTGCAAATATAGATCAGGCTATACTTTTTGTTACACTGGCCTACCCGACAACCACACTTAGTTTTATAGATCGTTTCCTAATATCGGCACAAGCTTACCACATTCCTTGCGTTATTATTTTCAATAAAATTGATTTGTATGACGAAGACATGCTTGAAGATATGGAGGCCTATAAAATGATGTACGAAAGTTTAGGATATACTTGTCTTGAAGCTTCTGCTACCGAAAATATAGGATTACAAGATATTGAATCTTGCTTAAAAGACAAAGTAAGTATGATTTCTGGTCATTCAGGTGTAGGGAAATCCACTTTAATTAATGCTTTAGACGAAACTTTAGACATTACCACAAGTGAAATTTCGGATGTCCATTTACAAGGAAAACACACCACAACTTTTGCAGAAATGCATGACCTAAGCTTTGGGGCTTCTATAATTGATACACCTGGTGTAAGAGGTTTTGGTTTAGTCTATTTTTCTAAAGAAGAACTTAAAGGCCTATTTCCAGAATTTGTATCTTATTCAAAAGATTGTAAGTTTAATAACTGTATTCATATCAACGAACCAAAGTGTGCTGTAAAAAATGCAGTAGAATCCGGTGAACTTTTTGAAACACGTTATGAAAACTATCTGCAATTCGTAAAAGATATAGAAGAAGAAGAACAAAGTCAATATAGATAATATGAGAGCCGTTTTACAGCGTGTAAACTTTGCTGAATTAAGAATAGATAATCAATTGTATTCTTCCATCAAAAAAGGACTTGTAGTTCTAATTGGTATAGAAGATAATGATGGTAATGAAGATATAGAATGGTTGGTTAAAAAAATCTCAAATATGAGAATCTTTTCAGATTCTGAAGGAAAGATGAATCTATCTCTGCTTGATTTAAAAGGAGAATTACTCATTGTTAGTCAGTTTACCCTATTTGCAAAAACCAAAAAAGGAAACCGACCTTCTTTTATTGATTCAGCCAAACCAGACATTGCTATTCCTATTTACAACAAAACAATTCAAGATTTTAAATCGTTTATTGGTGAAGAAAAGGTACAAACCGGACAATTTGGAGCCAATATGCAAATACTTCTGGAAAACGATGGTCCTGTGACCATTCAATTAGATACAAAACGTAAAGAATAATGGAAATAAAGGATTACCAAACAAAAGTTGATGAATGGATTAAAACCATTGGGGTTCGTTACTTTAATGAACTAACCAATATGGCCATATTAACCGAAGAGGTTGGTGAAGTTTCAAGAATTATTGCCAGAAGATATGGTGAGCAATCCGAAAAGGAGAAAGATAAAAATGCCGATTTAGCAGATGAATTAGCAGATGTTATGTGGGTAGTTACATGCTTGGCGAATCAAACTGGTATTGATTTAGAAGAGGCCATCCAAAGGAATTTCGAAAAGAAAACGAATCGAGATCGTTTGAGACATAAAAACAATGACAAACTAAAAAGCTGATTCAATAGATTGAATCAGCTTAATATAATGTTTTAAGAATAACCTCAATTATTCTGCAGAAACTTCTTCTTTTCCTTCATTTCTTTTGTCAATGAAATAAGCTCCAATCCAAAATGGTAAGAATCCCATAAGGAATACCATTAACCAGAAGGCCATTAATCCAATTGCTACAAAAGCTAAAATACCTAGAAACATAACTCGTGTTTTTAATATTGAATGACAAAGATAAAATTATTTTTGAAAACCCTACAAATCTGAGTAAATAAAAAGAATAACTATGGACTTTAATCGGCTTTTTACTTCTATTGAACCTTTAAATTGGCCTAAAAACATTGCGTATAATCATAAATTATTGAGTGTAGGCTCTTGTTTTTCAACAGAAATAGGGAATATCCTATTGAAACATAAATTTAATATTAAAGTCAATCCATTTGGTACAATTTTCAATCCAATTTCAATGTTTCATCTTTTGGAACAATGTATTTCTTTAGAACAAAGCCAAGAACATCTTTTTATACACCATCATGATTTATGGTATCACCACAATTGGCATTCCTCAATACATGCCCCGTCAAAAGATGAACTTATTGAAAAGATTGAAGCAATAAAAATAAACATTCATAAATGGCTAAAAACGACCGATTATCTCATTTTGGCATTCGGAACGAGTATTGTAAGATGTTTGGACCATCAAGTTGTTAATAATTGCCATAAACAACCAAGTAAGCAATTCACTAAACGTTATCTAGAGTATGATGAATTGAAAACAGCTTTTGACAACTTCTATAAGAAGCTACTGAAATTTAATCCAAACACTAACTTAATATTAACGACAAGTCCTGTAAGGCATACCAAAGAAGGTTTAATAGAAAATTCACGTAGTAAAGCCTTATTACAAGTGTTTAATCAATACGTTACAAGAAAAAATTATAATTGTCTATACTTTCCGTCTTATGAAATAATGAATGATGTTTTAAGAGATTATCGCTACTATAAACCAGATCTCATTCATCCAAGTGAGGAGGCGGTAAATGTCATTTGGAATTTCTTTGTGGAAGGTGCTTTAGATGAAGTATCTAAGCATTATTTAATATTAATGAAAAAGTACTTGCAAATGAATAATCACGTCTTATTACAACCCAAGAGCTCATCTGCCAAGCAATTTTTATTGAAAAAAGAAAAATTGAAACTTAAACTAGAGCAAGAATATTGGAAGAATACATTTAAAAGTTAACCAAAATATTTTCTTTATGTGAACATTGCGTTTCTTGGCCATACTCTCCATAACAAATAATTCTACAGGAAATACAGTCATTTTTGAGGGAGTAAGCATACTCACAATCTATTTTAACGTGAGTTCGATGTAAGAATATAAGGCATCTCGATACATTTTTCGTTACGTTACTCTTCACGAAAAACACTCCCGAATAGTCGGGACAGGTCGATGTGACAAAAAAAAGTGTCAATTCGAGTGAATTTTTCGACTAAAAGGAGCAAAATTTGTATCGAGAATCAAATTTTGAC
>JBMYWP010000030.1:0-46771 GCA_049607525.1 Flavobacteriales bacterium | reverse complement strand
GCCTTTAGGCGAAACCCAAACCTATCGGTCTTTAGCCGATAGTAGTTTAGTTATTTGTTCATTCTCATTGAATTGACCATTAAGATGCGTCCTTCCATTCATATCAATAATAGAAAATGTTAGCGTATTGTTTGATGCTTGAGAAATATGAATATTCTTTTGATCATCTGCAAAAACTTGTATCTGATTATTCTTAAATTCATCAATATTGACATAGTGTCCTGGTGTCATTTTCCATAGTTGGTAACCGTTAGATGAAAATCTGGCACCCATAAGAAGTGTGGTATCTAATTGTATTAGATTATTTCTCCCATATTTATGAACGGATTTGTTTTGGTCTAATGAATCTGGTGTAATTCTTAGTATATCTGAATTGGTAGGGTCAATGGCAAAAATTTGGTAATCTGAAAGACCTTGATATGCATTGAAGAATAATAGGTTATTGAAATACACAGAGCTAGCAGGAAAAGCATTTGGGAAATTAAAGTTGTTGTCTGGGGTTGGTCCATTAATAGTTTCTGCTACTAGTTGTGTTCCAGATTCTGTTCCATCTGTTTTCCATATTTCACGTCCATGATCTGAAGTATGTGCCGAAAAGTAGAGGTCATTATTTAAAATAAAAGGGAATGCTCCTAATCCGTAAGGAGTACTATCATCATTTCCTGGTTCAATGTCCTTTACCATAACTGAAGTTGTTCCATCTGTTTTCCATAATTCTGCCCCATTTGCTGCATTTTTTCCTGTGAAGTACAATTCGTTATTATAATTTTGTAGAGAGGTGTAGTGGTGGGCTTCTATTAATTGAGTAAAAGTATCGGTTGTGGGATCAAAAATCATTAACCCTTTGAATGATCCTTCTTCTCCTAAGTGATATAAATCTCCATTGTATTCATGAAATGGTGAGAGCACTTGAACATTAGGGTCTAAAAATGTGGTGTCTGCTATTGTATTTTCCATATGTATCAACCTTCGCCCGGTTGAATTGTAATTTGCTGTAAAATATAACCTACCCATGAGCTCGAAAAATGTTCCTTCAGGTGCAAAGAAATTTGGATATGCATTAAAAGTATCATTTATAATATCGTAAACACCTAAATAGTGGTTGTAGTCAAAGTAAATATGATCTTTGTAAATGTAGAAATCGTTAAATTCACCACCATTGGTGTCTGTATAGTAAAGCTCTGTTGTGGCTTCTGTACCTTGGGTTACCCAAATTTCAGGATTGTCTCCAGAACCAGATCCATGACTATTTCCAACAAAATATAATTTCCCATCATAAATTTGATGATTATATAATCGTAATCTTTGGAAATAGTTGAAATCTGTTAGTTTAATGGTTCCAGATGCAGTCCCATCGGTTTTCCAAAGTTGAGCCACTTCATATTGGTCCTGTGCCTCGAAATATATTTCATCATTATATTTAAGAAAAGATTCAACAATGGCATCACCAACTGGGTTGATAATGATTTCATCAAAGCTGTATAGAGATATTTGAGCTTTTGTTAAAGTTACTGAGAAAAGTAAGCATATGAAAACTAGAAAATGTTTTGATAAAAAAGACATAAATAAAAGATTTAAATTTCACATAATAATATACGAAATATTTCTTCTTTGAACAATTTTAATTCGATGGTTGTTAGTGTTTTGTCTTTGGATTGTGTTGGCTGTTGTTTAAATAGGTTTAGTGTTATTATTGAAAAATAATATTCTATTAATAAAACAGGTGAGTAATGTGAAAATATAGCCAATAGAAGTTAAATAGAATCTTCTTATCGAAAAATAAAAATGAGTATTTTTTTTATCTCTAAAATTGTAAGAAAAAATAATCTTGTGCTATGAAGAAAACTTTTGTTTTATTTTGTTTAACTCCCTTTATATCTTTATTTGGTCAAGAGTTAAATAGTTCACTCATTGTTGGTGGAAATAATGCTGGTCCTGAAGAGTATCAATGGATGGTTGAATTGCTTTATGAAGATGAACATGTTTGTGGAGCTGCATTAATTGAACCTGGGTGGGTTATTACAGCAGGCCATTGCGGATTAAATTTACCTGCAGATAGTATTTTTGCTCCTAATAAAGTAATTATAAATAGTACATCATTAGAAACAGCCGAGTCTTTTTCTGAAGAAATATTAATTGATACAATTATTCCTTTTCCAACCTATTCTATTACACCTCCAAGTACAGGTTTTGATGATGATATTGCTTTAATAAAGTTAAAGGTTCCTTCTACATTTACACCTATTAATATTAATAATTTAGATTCTAACATTGTTGATTTACAAGATACAGTTGTTGTTCTAGGCTGGGGTTTAACTTCGGAGACTGCAGAAAATTTAAGTCCAAATTTGCTTAAAGCAGAACCATTAGTAAAGAACATTACATCCACTAAAATTTATGCAGGTTTCGATTCTGGAGAAGATGAAGCTGGAGCCGCAGCAGGAGATAGTGGAGGTCCATTATTTGTTGATAATGCAGGGGATTTAACCCTAATTGGTGTTGTTTCAGGTAGTGATGAACAAAATTTAGTAACCAAAGAAGGCAGTCCTGGTAGGTATACTCGCATTTTTGGATATAAAGATTGGATTCAGGAAACGATAGAGAGTTTTGAACCTGTTTCAGTGGTTGACATTACAAAGAATACTGATATTGAAATTCGAAATATTGATGGCAAACTACATATTAACTTAAAGGGCAACAATCAAGAAAATTTTATTTTGAGTATTGTAAATTTAATGGGGCAGGTTGTTGAAACGATTCGCATAGATGGACAGGTAAATAGTCAATTTATTACTTTAGGAACAGAACTAGAAGGTGTTTATTTTTTGCAATCTAATAAGCATAATATAAATCATAAATTTATAAAATACTAACTTAGTAACGAGGGTGCTTACTGAAAAGAGGACATTTAAATTGTCCTCTTTTTTATTGAGTAAGTTTTCTGAAAAGCCATTCTAAAGGTCCCGAATTGTACTTTTTTAACCAGAGATAAGCAAATAGGATACAAAATAGAGAAAAACATATGGCGTACAATACACTAAAATAAATGGAGTAAGTACCTAAAGTATTAGGAAAAAGAATATCAATAATTCCCATTCCAATAATAATATGAGCAACATAGAATGTTAGAGCCATTTTACCCATGTTTTTAAATGCAGTCAGTATAGAGCTGCTTTGATACTTTAAATCAATTAATAAGCATGATGAAATTGCAAATATTGAAAAACAAATCCCGTTAATCATATAAAAGGGTAGAGGAGGCATTGGTTGCGTTCCGAAGAGTTCAGTAAATGTATTGATAGATTCTGGGTTTGATTGAGATAAAAGAACGATAGAAAACTTAGAAAGGAATTGAATTGCAATAAAACCGATAAAATTTTTTAACGCTATTCTTCGAAGAAATTGTCTGTTTTGCAAATCGAAAGATCCGAACCAAAACCCAATAAAAAGAAATGAAATCCAAGGTAAAACAGGATGGAATCCATTGAAAATTAAATTTCGTATAAATCCTTTTGTCGTCCAAAACGTCCTGTATTCTAGTGATTTAAAATTCCATCCTAGCTCATAATCAAAAATAAAGAGTAACAATGGAAATGTAAAAACGATAACCCACCCAAGTCTAAAAATCAGTTTTTTAGAAAAGGTTAAAAGTAAAGCTAAAATGGCCATATACACACCGTAGTAATGTAGGATATCTGCAGGCCAAATTTCCATATAAGAAAGACCTAAAACAAAGAGTAATAAACTTCGTTTTAGAATGGTTTTTCTGACTCTTTTAAGCTTAGTGTTGTCGTTTTCATTTAAAGCAGATTTCACCATTAAAGCCACTCCAATTCCTGCTAATGTAACAAAGGTAGCAGCTGCTTTTCCATCAAAAAATCCGGCTATGGTATTCAGTGTTTCTGAACCTTGTATTCCAAAAACAATTTTGAAATTTACAATGATCATTCCTATAATGGCAAAAGCCCTTGCCAAGTCTATTCCTTGAATTCTTTGTTTCATTAGGAAATATAGGGTTTATTTTCCTAGTTTCAAACCTACACCATATTTTATACCTGGACCTTCAAAGGAGTCAGAATAATATTCCGCTTCAATAAACAACATTTTGGATAAAAACAGCATCACTCCACCTGTATAGACAATTTTTTCTTCGTTACTTATTTCAGAGAAAAGAAATACTTCTCCAGTATTTAGTATAGGTTGATGGTAGTCTTTATTAGCTCTGTAAACAAATCGATGTCCATCATTATTTAATACGGTTACACTTCCGAAAAACAAAAGAGGTAAAGGTTTTCGAGTAAAAAAACCAAGCCTAATTCCATAAGAAAATTCCTTTTTGTCTTTATCAAATACTTTTCCTAAATTGGAGCCGTATGTTTGGATATCATCAATGGTTATATTTCGGTTGTTGAATTCTATTTCGTTGATGTCGAAACTTTTCAAGTTGTTGTTTACTCCAAATTTACCTCCGAAATAAAATTTACCAGTAAGAAATCCAATGTTTCCATTAATTTGACTTAAACCAAAACTACAATCTAAAATGGTCGACATTTTTGCATGTAGCTCCTCTTGAATGGTTTGATTTCTAGATATAGAATAATGACGAGTTAATTCGGAATACCCTCTTTTTTCATAAACTACCTTTGCATTTCCTTTTGGTAGATAATATGTTTGTGGTGTTTCGCCAATTTCTTTATTATCAATATATAATTTACATTTTGGATCTGGGCTAAATGTAATTTTGTATAATTTGGGCTTTAAATCAAAATGATATTCCGATGTCGTATCATTAACAACAAAACTTGTAGTTAAAGTATCGTAATCTTTATGAATGAATTCAATATCGTGAAGTCCTAAAGTTGTATTGAATAAATTATTTGTTTTGGTGAAAACACCATCAACATAAAGTTCAACTTTTTTCTTAACATTGGTGCTTATACTTATCACTTTTTTGGAACCAAATGAATACGTATTTAATACATTATGATTTCCTTCTGTTATTTGAATAGAATAAAACGGTTGGTTAGGAATGGCATTGTCTGTTTGTAATTTTATCTTATGTTCACCCTCAAGTATTTCATAATTAGATATAGGTAATTTACCAATTAAATTATTATCGACAAACACATTTACATCTTTATAACGACCTATTAATGGTATAGTTAGATACCCCGTAATTTCTTCCAAATATATCGTATCTGTTTTACTGGAGATATTAATATTTCCTTTGAAAGTTTTGTACCCTTCTTTTTTTAAAACCACGTCATAATACCCAGGTAGCCCTTTATATTCATGAGGTGTTTTAAACTTGTTTTCTGAAAAGTATTTATTTGCTACTAGTTCTATTGTTGCGCCTTCTGGTTTACTTCTGATATAAAAACTTCCTGGTTTTCTATTTTCGTCTGTAATAGAGAAGACTCTAAAGCCTTTAGGTTCAACTTTGTTTAAAGGGATTTTTAAATTTATATAACCTTCTTTTTTTAGAATAATTTCTCTATTCGAACCATCTGGATTTGGGTTTACAAGAATATTATACTCAGCTTCATCTTCATCAAAATAAAAAGAAAAATAATCTGACTCTTGAATAGAAATGTCTAAATTGTTTTGAGGTAATTTCACCACAATTAAGGCATCATTTTTAGTTTCTACTTGAATAACTCTGTCGTAGTTAATAGTGGTTTCATTTAGAATGAGTTTGTTCTTTTTTTGAACATCAAAACCTACAATATCACCACCTTGAACACTTGGAAATGATTCTCTGACTCCAAAGTGTCTACCATATTTTAAATTGTATAAAATGTCACTTCCTTTTAGCTTAAGTGTGATCTTTCCATTCGGATTTTTGAATGGAATATAAAGTTTTTGAACGTTGTTTTCATCAAGTTTTGTAACCACTACCATTGAATCTGGTAATGATTTATGAACTATTTCTAACTCTTCTTTCGTGTTAAAAATAAATAGAACTGCATCTTTTGGAATTATTTCATAATTTGTTTTTATTAAGCCTTCATTTGCTACACATTCTAATGCAAACTTGTTTTGCGCAAAGCAGGTTGCACTCAACAGGAACACAAAAACGATTATTAACCTCAACATAATATTTTTTCTGATGTTTATTACTTTTTTAATTTTTTCCAATCAAAAGATTCTAAATTGAATTCATCCTTTTCGGTCCAAGTTCTTACATGTATTATTGGTCTAGCATCATCTCTTAGGTCAATACATAAAAACACATACCCTGTATCATTATAGGTTGAAGATTTCCAGTTTTGAGCAATGGTAACACCATACATATCTTTTATTGTATTGTGTTTTTTGAGAATTAAATCCGAAAAATCAATATTTATATATTCATTTTTATTAAATGCTCCTTTTAGACTTTGAATATATTGAGCTTTACTTTTACTAATGTAGTTACTCGTTAAATCATTGTCGGGTAATTGAACTCCATCATTTTTCTTTCTTAATGGTTGTACTTTTTTACCAACAATAATTAGAGCTTCATCCGAAAATACTTGTTCAATAAAAGAGATGTCTTTTTTGTTGTATGCTGTTCTAAAACTTTCGACAAAATCTAGAATTATTTGTCTCTTTCTAACATCTTTAACTTTTTTTCCTTCGGTCATAACATCGCCATAAAGTTTAACATCTAAAGGAAAATGCATCCCAATAATTTGACCTGATTTATCAAAAGAAATCACTATTTCCTTGTTTTGTCTTCCAACTTCTGCTTCTTTTATGAAAACACGAACTCTTCTTATTTCATACCCATTTATTTGATTTTTATTATCAACTTTTTGCAATAATTTATCATAAATCTCAGCTTCAGAAATTAATAAAGGACTGGTTGACCAAATAAATTGAAATTCGACCTTAGCATCATCTGTGATATCTATATCATCATAATTCGGATTTGAATCATTTCGATAAGCCATATTTATTCTATCGAAAAATTTAGCCGTATTTGTTTCTATTTTTGTTTTTAGACTTCCATTTGCAATTCCTTCCAAGTCCAACATAGTTTGGCCTTGTAGGTTTAAGGAAATTAATATTACGATAAGTATTCCTAATGTTTTTATGTTTAAAATAACTCGATCCATATCTCCATGTATTTAGTTGTATAATAATCCAAATTTGGATTCCCTTCTATTCTGTTTGTAGTTGTGTTTTTGTCAAAATATCCCTCAACTTGTTCTGTTTTTATGTTTACAAATACCTTATTGTAATATTTGGAATATTGACTGCTTTTTTTTGTTTTGGTATTTAATACATAACGCAATTTACCTTGCTTGTTCAATGTTTTCAGTTTCAGAATTAATTCGTCTATAGAATTAATGTTTACAATTGCTAATTCAGTATCATTAAAATCCTCCGGATTTTTCACATGATGATTAACTTCAGCTTCATCTGCTACATCGTATTTATTTACATTTTCTAAATTTTCTCTTTGAGTCTCCTGGATGATTGATTGAGAAGTCAAATCTTTAATAACTGAATCTACGCTTCCTGAATTGGAATTGGTTTCTTCAGGTTGAATGATCTCTTCACTAGATGTTTCAAATACCCTTGTGGTAGTATCCTTTATCGAGTTTGAATTGTTTATGAGATTTCCAGTTGTGTCAAGCTTGGTTAACAATATATTCGAATCCAATGATAAATCATTAAGTTCTGTTGTAAACTCTATTTCATTCCTATTTTCTATACTATTAGATGTTGTATCACTGTTTTCCGAATCTTTCTTTTGTAGAGAACGTTCTTCTAAAATGACTTCCTTAGACATAAAGGCAATAACTTTATATTCATTGGGAAGTGGTTTTTGAAAAAAAATGATTTTATTAAAGAAAGAGGAATCTACGGCCTCAACATTAAAATCGTCATATTCTTCTTTAATTTTTCCAATGAGATATTGGCTTGTTTTGTTTTCTCCAACCTCAATACTGTCGTAAAAGGAATAATAATAGATGTAATTTGATGAACGTAATATTTCTTTTTCAGTTATATTTTGTCCATGAGCATGTAACAACGTAAATAGTCCAATAATTGTGATGATGTATTTTTTCATATCGTATTATTATTTTAATAATTCTTTAATATTATGATATGGTATAAAGGCATACATATTGGCACTCAACAACAGAGGTTCATTGAAAATGTTTTTCTTTATCACACCAATGTCAAATAAATGTGCATAGGAATATTCCTTATTAAAAATAACCAAGGTAGTCCTATATTGTTCTCCTTCCATTACCTCAAAACCTACATATTTATCAAAAGTGCAATCAAAGTGACTCAACAAATTTCTTAAGGGTACTTGAACTGAATCTGTGCTTTTGTAATCTGTAAATTTTATCCGTATTTCAATGTTTTTATCTTTTGATATATCTGAAAGTAATAAGTTCGAAAAACTTAAATCCGGATACCCTACATCATATAGTATAGTGTTGGAGTCTGTATACTTATAAAGTGTGTTCTTTATATCCTTTATGAGAAAGAACTTTTCTTTTGTTTGACTAATAATATTATTAAACTCAAGACTACCTTCTAAACTATCTATATAAAAATGAGAACTATTGTTGTTTGAAATTTTATTTAAAAAATCTAAAGTCAATAATTGCTTCTCTTTCCCTGAAATAATATAATAATTTTTAGGAAAAGAAATATGCAATGTTTGCTTCTTTACATTTGAAAGAGTCACAAAATAAGAAGAATCTCTACTTTCTACGTTGTAGTCAAAATGGCCATTTTGAAGAGAATGGATAAATGCATTAGATACAAACGATCCACTTTTCATGTATAAATATGTTTTATCTATACCTTGATTTTCTTCTTTTTCTTCTTTGTTGGCAATAATCCAAAATAATAATTTTCGTTCTACAAATCGTTCTATATCCGCTATATTTAAAGACGGTGTACTTGGAAATAATTTGAAATAATATTGATTGAGAGAATCTAAACAATTTTCTTTTCCGATTTTAAATTCAAGATTTTCGATTTTTATAGAAGTTGAACTGTTTTGGTTTAAATCCAAAATATTCTTTTCAGACAATTCGTCTTCTATTATTCGATTTACCACATGATGGTAACTCGTTTGTCCACTCAAGACAAACGATATAGAAACAGCCAAGAAAAAAATAATTATTTTCATCATTTACCAATAAATATTGCTTTTATTTTTTTTCCATTTTTATCGAATAGGTCTCCACTTTCAAAGTTTCCATTATTAAAAATACCCACTACTTTTTGTCCTTTTTTAGCAGATGGTTGCTCTGTGCTCAACCTAGAAACAGGAATGGCGGCATCCTTTGTAAACGTCAATGAACCTTTTCCGTGCATTTTCCCATTTTCTATACCTCCAGAATAATGAGCATATTTCGTATCTAATGAACCCTTACTAATTGTATCATTATCAGTAATTGGTGGCAACGTTAGAACAACAGGCTCTGGAGTTTCAGGGCCTTTAGGCTTAGGAGGTTTTGGACTCTTTATATCATTTTCAATGTAAAAATGGATTTCAGAGGCACCATTGCAAAGCATTTTTTTCATCTTTTCTCTTACCTTTTCTACATTCTTCGGGGTAGCATTTTCCACAATTCTAATTGCATTTAATTGATAATTAATCTCACCATTAAATGGTTTTGCCTTTTTTATCAAAAGTTCATCAATTTCAATGCTTTCCAGTTCATACGCTGTCTTGGTGTTTACAATAGAAAGTGTTCCGAATTTATTTTGTAATTTACCCACGGAGCTGACAGGTAATCCAATGTTTACCTTTTCATTAAGATCCATTCTTTCATAGAAAATATCTGGTACAAAAAAAGTGTTTGAACAATCTCCTTTGTCAAATTCTATGTAATTAGCATATTGAGAAAATCCACGAGGTAATTGATTGCCATACATTTTTTTTTCAAATGGTTTTACAAAATGATAAATCAAATTATACTTTGTTGGCTTTTCTTCGTTACACGCAAAAAGAACGAATACTAAAAATATACTTAAACTCTTTTTCATTTTACTCATTATTTAAATCAAGTTCTTCTTCACCGTTTTCTTCATCAGAGATGTTATCCAAATTGTCAATATCATCTTCTATATTTCCGAAATCAGCTGATACATGATTGCTCTCAGCACTTTTACCTTCTAATCCGTAATTGTTTAATTGCATCTTCCTCCCTGTTACAAATATTCTTAACCTATTTTTTTCATTTTGAGAATCGGTGAGTTGGATAAGTTCATCGTCTGTTAAAATTCCTTTTGTATGTAATTCATAATGGTTGTTTTCTGAGCTTTCACTTACAACTTTAATAAAATGATTAGCATAAGATTGTACGATACCTTCCTTGTCAGAATTGATACGTAAAGGTGTTTTTGTTACAAAAGGTTCGTTGTTAACATTTATTTCGGGGTACTGAAAGTTAATATCCTTAAAGTTTTCATAATCTTTATCAATTTTTCGTTGAGTTTTAGAATATGCCATTTTATATCTTGTTTTGTAGACATGGCCGTAAACAATTGCAAGAAATAATACTAAGAATGTAATGTAAAAAATCATTGAATCAAAAGTACCTAATAGTATAATGGCTGCAGTTTTTACTATTGCCATAATAATTAGCCCAGCAACTGCGAAAGCAAATGTTATTTTTCCTTTTTTCATTTCATCCTGTAAGGATCTTATTTTCACTAAATCTCTTTTTTTATTTAGGATTTGAATTAATGCGGCGTTGTATACTTTTGTTTTAACATTTTTATGTAGCGCTGGTACAATAAGAAGAAAGTCAATAATAATAAAAAATATAACCAAGGCTAATGCAAGGATCGCCCATACACCTCCACTTCTCAAGCCTCCATATAAGGTGGCAATAAATCCAAGGAGTTCTAATGCCCATGTTATATAGTACCAACTTGTGTCACTGGTGTAATCCGAATCACTGAATAGTGGAGCAATATTATTACCATTTAGATGTTTTACTTTTTTTCTACAAGTAAGCCATAAGTTTAAAGCCTCATTAGAGGGTTGAAATTGGTCCGAATCTATTATTTTCATGGTTTGATAATTAATTAAATAATGACTAAATACTCTTTCAGTTTCGTTATATATTACTGATTAGTAATATAGTTGAGTTTTCTAAGGTAGAAAAAACAACCAATAAATAAAAATTTATTTTAAGTTCATCGAAGCTGAAAATAATAATTAATGCAATTACATTCACTATTTTTAACTATAAAAAAATGACTCATTTTAAGAATATTTAAGGACTATACAATAGTTGTATATACTTGTTATACAGGTGTATATATGTTTTTGATTATAATAATAACTTTTTATAATAGTTCTTTTACGTATGTGATTGAAAATGAAACAAATATGTTATATTATATTTTTTGAAAAAAAATATCTTAAATGTTTTACCCTATCTCTTTCAACTCATTTTTTATATTCAATCTGGCTTTTTGTTCTGCATCTTTACCTAATATATCGGTGTGGTAAATGGCTTTTTTTTGTAAAAATGATTCTAATACCAGTTTGCGACCTGGGTAATATATTTCATCATTATAAATCTGGTATTCTTGTCTTATTTTTTGGCTATATAATTTATAATCGTGTTCCAATCCTGATAGAATGCCTAAATCGAAATCTAAGAAAATATTGGTGTCAGAATCGGTATTAAATTCATGTTTTTTTGTAGCTAAAATCTGTTGTTTTATGTATTGAATTTCTGATGGTTTAATATTCAATTGTTGTAAAAGGATTTCGGCTTGTTCAGCACTTTTTTCTTCGTTATCTGTTGCCGATGTATCATAAATAATATCGTGCATAAAAACAGAAAACATCATTAAATTAGGCTTGTTTATTTTGGATCTATGGCATTCTATTAAATTCAATAAATACTCCAGATGATTTAAATTGTGGTAAAATCTGTGAGGTTCGGAATGCCTTTTTAATATGATTTGCCATATCTGTTCTATGGTTTCTTGATTTGAAGAATACGTTTTGCATAATTCTATCCATTTTGTTTTCATAGTTGTATGGCTTTATCATTAATTATGAGCTTAAACTCAGTGTTTTAAACATGTTACAAAGTATTTGGTCATAAAATAAAATGCATTTATACTTTAATGTCTTTTACCATGAGTTGTAAATTTCTTTTGTCTTTCCAAATGTTTTCGGAAATGGTGTATGCAAGTGCAAACCTTGGTGCAATAGACACTTGTGGAAACATATGACCCATTTTAAAAGCAATTGCTCTTACATTCTTTCTTGGGTAATTCTTTTCATAAACCGAAAGTGATAAATGTTCATTCTCGGCACCTAAAGTTCTAGACCAAGTTGAACTCACAACCTGTTTTGCTCCAAAAATAGGATGTAGGTTATCTGGACCATGTGGCTCTAGTTGTTTTACAATGCTGTAGAATTCTGGAGTAATTTGTGAAACTTCGAGTTCGTGTTCTATTTGAATTTTTTCGACTAAATCTTCTTCCTGTAAAATTTTTGAAGCATAGTTTTCAAACGCAAGTTTAAAATCGTTTAGTTTTTCTTTTTTAAGAGTCATACCAGCTGCAAAATAGTGACCTCCAAATTGTAATAAATGTTCGCTACAAGCATTTAGAGCTTCATACATATCAAAATTTGGGATAGAACGTGCAGAACCTGTCAGTTTCCCATCTTTTTCGGTAAACACAATGGTAGGGCGATAAAAGTTTTCAATTAACCTTGAAGCTACAATTCCAATAACGCCTTTGTGCCAGTCTTTATTAAAAACCACCGTCGTCCAAGTACTGTCCTCATTTTCTAACATATCCAAGGCTTCTTTAGTTATGTTGAGATCTAGGTCTTTGCGCTCTTTGTTAAATTCATCTATTTCTTTAGCAAAACGTTTTGCCGATGTTGCGTCTTTTTCTAAAAGCAATTCAACAGCTTTGTGGGCGTGAGAAATCCGACCTGCTGCATTTATTCTTGGTGCAATTTTAAATACCACATCGGTAATGGTGAGTTCATGATGTTTTTCAGGTGGTATTTCAGGCAAAAACGCCTTTAATCCAGGGCGTGGGTTTTGATTTAGAACTTGTAGTCCGAAATGAGAAAGCACTCTGTTTTCTCCTGTCATAGAAACAATATCTGCTCCAATGGAAATGGCCAATAAGTCTAAATATTGATGTAATGCCGTAAATGGAATATCTTTTGCCAAAGCAATGGCTTGTACCAATTTAAAACCAACACCACAACCCGATAGTTCTTTATATGGATATGAACAATCTAAACGTTTTGGATCTAAAACTGCAGTGGCATTTGGCAAGACAGAACCTGGTCTGTGATGGTCGCAAATAATAAAATCTATGCCATAGTCTTTGGCTTTTTGTACTTTATCTATGGCTTTTATTCCACAATCTAAACTAATAATGAGTTTGCAATTGTTCTTTTTCGCGGTTTCAATTCCAAGATCAGAAACACCATATCCTTCGGCATATCTATCTGGAATGTAATATTCTATTTGTGATGTGAATTGGGATAAGAAATCAAACAATAAAGTTACAGAGGTTGTTCCATCTACATCGTAATCGCCATAAACCATTATGCGGTTTTGATTTTCGAGATGATTCATAACAGAGGTAACAGCCACATCCATATCCTTCATTAAATACGGACTGTGTAGTTGGTTGAGCTCTGGTCTGAAAAATATTTTGGCTTTTTCGTATGTATTTATGCCTCTGTTAATCAGTAGTTGACATAAAATGGGATTTATGTTAAGAGTTTCTTCTAAGATTTTTAATGCCTCAGGATTGCTTTCTCTTTTTAAGACCCATTTTTTATTCATTTTATTTGGTATTAATGTTGGTTTGGTGTGCTATGGAATATTTATGAACCAGTTCAAACAGTTCTTTTATAAATCGTTCGTCCAAATGCTTTAAATGTTTAGACTCTTTAATATGATCATCTAATAATTGTTGGTAACGATCTAATTGAAAAACACGAACATCATTCTCTTTTTTAAGATAGCCAATTTCATCGGTATGTTCAAATCTTTTACTCAGTAATTGCATCACTTCATAATCAATCTGATTGATTTCGGTTCTAATATTAGCTAATTTATTTTGAAGGTTTTCATCAATAAAATGCCTGTTTTTCACAACCAAATCATCAATAACCTGTTTAAAGTTAGAAGGTGTTAGTTGTTGATTTGCATCGCTTAAAGCTTCATCAGGATTTCGATGTGTTTCAATCATTAATCCATCAAAATTTAAATCGTAAGATGTTTGAGATATTGGTAATATTAAATCTCTACGACCTGAAATATGGCTTGGGTCACAAAGCAATGGTAGATCTGGAAAAAGGCGTTTTATTTCTAGTGCTATTTTCCATTTAGGTTCGTTTCTATAGGGAGCAGAGTTGGCTGTATGAAAACCTCGGAATATATTTCCTATGTTTTCGATGCCCATTTTTTGAAAACGTTCTATGGCTCCAATCCATAATCCGATTTCGGCATGAATAGGGTTTTTAATAAAAACTGGAATTTTTACGCCACGAAGTGCTTCGGCAATTTCTTGAACTAAAAACGGATTAACCGTTGTTCTAGCACCAATCCAAAGTCCATCAAAATCTGCTTTTAAACAAGCTTCTACGTGTTTCGCGCTGGCAACTTCTGTAGATACTTGCATTCCAAATTCCGATTTTATTTCCTTCATCCATTCCAATGCCGGAAATCCAATACCTTCAAAACTGTTTGGTCGGGTACGGGGTTTCCAAATACCTGCTCTAAAATTTTCTATTCCTTGTTGCTTTAATTGTTGAGCTGTGTCAAACAATTGATCTTTACTTTCGGCACTACAAGGACCTGCAATAATGAGTTTGGACTGTTCTTTTTTTGATGTCGAAAAAAAATGGCGCATAAAGAATGTTTGAAACAATATTTCGTTTGGAAGTAAAAACGACTTTAGACAAAGAAACTAAGCCTGGGCTTAGTTTTTTATAACTTTAGGTACTCTAAAATAATACGAATCTTTTTGAGGTGCATTTTCTAAAACTTCCTCTCTAGAATATTTATCTTCTGGTACGTCTTTTCTTAAATGATCAACTTCGTCATTGACATAAATTTTAGGTTTAATGTCTGCAATGTCTAATTCATCCAATTTACCTACAAACCCTAACATTTTGTCAAAATCGTTCAACATTTCATGCTTTTCCTTTTCAGAAAACTCAAGTTTCGATAAATGAGCTAAATGCTCTATGGTTTTTAAATCAACTTTCATAGTAAGCCTTTTAATGAAGTGCAAATATAATCAAAGCAAATTGCATTTTGCTAAACAAAATTCGAGAATTTATTATTGTAATCAAGTTGTGTCTTTATTTTGTTTGTGAAAAGTAAATTTCAGCTTTTTAAGCACTAAATATTTATGGGATTATTCTTATTGAATTTTGTTTGTTATATTTTGAGAAGATAATAAATGAGGATGTCATTTTGATAGGAGAAATGAAAACGGAGACGGTAAAGTCTAAAGCTAAATTTGATGATTTTGTGAAATAAAAATCAAAAAAATAACTAAAACGAACGGTATTAATCGAAATATAAACAAAAAATTACATCGAAATCGGTTATATTTGGAATTCAAATATTAAAATAACACGAGTTTCATGTCAAAAGATTTATTTCAAGCACCCGATTATTATCTATTAGATGAATTACTTACCGAAGAACACAAAATGGTACGTGATGCCGCAAGGGATTGGGTAAAAAAAGAAATTTCACCAATTATAGAAGAATGCTGTCAAGAGGCTAAATTTCCTCAACACATTAAAACCGGGCTGGGAGAAATTGGAGCTTTTGGACCATATATTCCTGTAGAATATGGAGGTGCTGGATTAGACCAAATTTCTTACGGTTTAATTATGCAAGAATTAGAAAGAGGAGATTCTGGTGTACGTTCTACGGCATCTGTACAATCTTCTTTGGTTATGTACCCAATATATAAATACGGGAGCGAAGAACAACGTAAGAAGTTTTTACCAAAATTAGCAACAGGAGAATTTCTTGGAGCTTTCGGATTAACCGAGCCAAATCACGGATCGAATCCAGGTGGAATGGAAACGAAATTTGAAGATAAAGGAGACCATTATTTATTAAATGGTGCTAAAATGTGGATTTCGAATGCGCCTTTTTGTGATGTTGCCGTTGTTTGGGCAAAAAATGAAGAAGGACGTATAAAAGGTTTAATTGTTGAAAGAGGAATGGAAGGTTTCACAACTCCAGAAACACATAACAAATGGTCTCTTCGTGCATCGGCAACTGGAGAATTGGTATTCGACAATGTGAAAGTACCAAAAGAAAACCTTCTGCCAGGAAAAGACGGATTAGGAGCACCACTTGGTTGTTTAGATTCGGCGCGTTTCGGAATTGCTTGGGGTGCCATTGGTGCAGCTATGGACTGTTACGATACTGCACTTCGTTACTCAAAAGAGCGTATGCAGTTTGACAGACCAATTGGTTCTTTCCAGCTTCAGCAAAAGAAATTAGCTGAAATGATTACAGAAATCACCAAAGCTCAATTATTAACTTGGCGTTTAGGAGTGTTAAGAGAAGACGGACGTGCAACATCGGCTCAAATTTCTATGGCAAAACGTAATAATGTAGAAATGGCCATGAATATTTGTAGAGATGCTCGACAAATGTTAGGTGGAATGGGTATTACAGGTGAGTATTCTATTATGAGACACATGATGAATTTAGAATCTGTTGTCACTTATGAAGGTACACACGATATTCATTTACTTATTACCGGATTCGATATTACTGGATTTAGTGCTTTTAAGAACTAATAATTATCTTGATTAACATAAAAAAAAGCCTTATACGCAAGTATGAGGCTTTTTTTATTCCTAGAAATAGGATCTAAATACGGATTTTAGAAAAGTTCTTTTTTGAGTTGTAATAACCTGGAAATAATATTCCCAAATCATAAAAGAAACTTAGTCTTTACGAGTTTTTTTATAGATTTTTATCCCCAACATCAGTAATATTCCTAAGCTAACAATGCCAATAACACCAATCATTCCAGATAGAGCAGTTTTTACAACAACTAGAAAAACAATGGCAAAAAGAAGAATGGTTGCCAATTCGTTAAACATTCTCAGTTTTCCACTAGTCCAAGTTATTTTATCGTTTTTTAATTGCTTAAATATTTTATGACACCATAAATGATATACAACCAATAATAAAACACAGCTCAATTTTACATGCATCCACGGTTGTTTTAACCAAGCCGGTTGTAAAAAAAGTAAAGTGGGACCCAAAATTAAGGTTAAAACCATGGAAGGCCACGTGATGATATACCATAGGCGTTGCTCCATAATTTTGTATTGGTTAAAAAGAATTTGTTTGGTAGTTTCTTCTTTATCGTTGGCTTCTGTATGGTAAATAAATAGTCTTACTATATAGAATAATCCGGCAAACCAAGTGACAATAAAAATAATATGAAGGGCTTTGAGGTATAGGTAATCCATAGAAATGTCTTTTGCTTGTATTGTGAGCAAAGATAGAATAATATTATTGAAAGCTTTTGTAGAAAGTGGGTTTGAAATGATGTCTAATGTTTTGGATAAATATGTTACCCCACCTTCCTTTCTATCTTAGTCGACTAATATTATTAATAAAGCATCATTAATTGAATTAGTCTTTAGTTACACTTCCTATTTTTTTAATTATTGAGAAACTGAACGTTTGAAAACGAGAGGTATAATCATCTAATTCACTTAGGTTGTTTAATCCTCTGGAAAATTTAAATTCGAACTGCCATTTTTCTCCAATGTCATGTAATAAACCTAATTCACCTTGCATTTCAAAGGCATTAAAAAGATGATTTGCATTCACTGTTCTTTCAATTGTACCTAATGCTCCTGAAGGGTTGTCTAATGTAGTTCGAAGAATTTCAAAATTACGAAGGGCATTAAAAATATATCCAAAACCTAGACCTCCAAAAACGGTTACCTTATTAGATAATTTGTAATTTATATGACCTCTAAGATTCAAAGAAGAAATGAAATATTTATTTTTTGTCTCTTTCGATGTTCTTAATTGGTAATCTCCAAGGGTTCTAATGAAAAGTCGTTCATTTAGGGTGAAATCTTTAAAAACACCAACATCTAAACCTAAACCATAGTGAGAATTTTCTGCAAATTTTTTGTTCGCATCAGAATCCTTAAAATCGGCCTTTATTATTTTGGTATTTAATCCAGCTCTCCATCCCGAAAGTAAATGTTGAGCTTTTAAATTACCCATTGTAAAAAGTAAAGTGCATAGCAATATCATGTATTTCATAACGTTCAATTTTTTAAATTAAAGCCCCGCAATATACAAAATCAATTCATCAGACGTTTAACAATCGTATTCAAAACACTCCCTATTCAATCACCCAAATACCTCTCAATGCGTTTGGTTTATATCCCGTGGCCAAATCTTTAGGATATCTTTTATTGATTTGTTCAAGAACAGAAGGCTTAATTTGTTCTTCTTTTACACCATGACATTGCATACACATTTTATTTGTGGTGATTGGCGCATAGAATGTACCTTCTTTTAATACAGGTTTTAGTTCTAGACCATTTTTTAATGCCGTTTTGTAAGCTTTAATGATATTAAGTTCTTCGGAATTGGCAAGATTATTTGAGTTTCTGGGTTTATCGGAAACACGTTTTATAGATTTATTAAATTCTTCCGATTTAGATTTTGTGATTGGAATAGCATTAATATTACAGAACTCTAGGGCTTTTTTGGTACCATGTTTATTAATTTGTCCCATCAAATTTTTTCCCAATTCTTTTTTGGTAGCAACAATAACATCCATCCATTCAGAGAATTTATTTTTTCCAATTTTCTTTTCTCCATCTCCTATATTATACCATTTTGGTTTTTCTAAATCTGAAGTATAAATATAATTCGAAATGCGTTCTAATTCGCTTTTGGACATATTCAAATTCGGCATTAATCCATAATTTTTAACCGATTTTTTTAACAAAGCAGTTTCTTGATTAGGGTTAAAAAGCCAATTCGACATGTTTTCTGTAAATGATTTGCTCGTTGCATATTTCAATTGATATACATCTTTTATCATGGCCAATGGAGGTGCAATACTGCTTTCCATACTTGTTTTGGATGTATGACAAGAAATACATTTTGCTTCGGTGAGTTGTTTCCCAGATTTGAGATTTGTTTTTTGCACACTTTTTTGGTCTTTCTGACTACAGCTAAATGCCAATAAAACAATAGATAATAGGGCTATGTTTTTCATTTGTGTTGTATTTGTATCAAATGTAACTTACCTTTAAATAACTTTTTGTGACATTTGTAGGATAATCATATTTATGTATCAAGTTAAACCCGATTTTTGGAAACTCCTTTTATATACAACATTGTATTGGTTGTTTATTGCCAATTTTTTGGTGGTCATTCGGTTTTATGGAAATCCAGATTTAAAGGTTTTTAATTTTGGTGAACGTTTCATGCAAGCCAATTTATCGAGTTTTGCAATGGGATTGTTTTTTACCATAATGGAAACCTTTGTTGTTAATCGCATTAAAAGATCGTCTTTCATAAATTTATTATTAACGAAGTCCTTCATTTATATCTTGTTTTTTGTGACTTTGATGTTTATTAATTATGTCTATGGCAATGGTTTTCTTTTTGCGATTAATCTA
The DNA here is from genome assembly GCA_049607525.1 of Flavobacteriales bacterium. Taxonomy (GTDB): domain Bacteria; phylum Bacteroidota; class Bacteroidia; order Flavobacteriales; family CAJXXR01; genus JBMYYR01. The sequence goes on along the minus strand of JBMYWP010000030.1, from coordinate 27,090 downwards.
TTGGCAACATCCGAAACATTTGTCATTATTTTATTTTTATCATTTGCCACTGTTTTGTATCATTTTACAAAACAGATGAGTAATAGATTTGGTCCTCAAATATTCTTAAAATACATCACAGGGCATTATTTTAAACCAAAAGAAGAGCAAAGGCTTTTTATGTTTTTAGATTTAAGAAATTCCACTCAAATTGCCGAAGAACTTCAGCATGTGGTTTATTCGGAATTTATTCAAGAGTGTTTTGTATTACTTTCTGAACCTATAAGAAAATATAATGCCCAAGTTTACCAATTCGTTGGCGATGAAGTGGTATTAACTTGGGAGGAAAATAAAGCATATAAAAATAATAATTACATCAATTTTTATAAGTCTTATACTAAAATATTGGACGAGAAATCAGATTATTTTATGGCGAAATATGGATTTTGTCCAACATTTAAAGCTGGAACAGATTCAGGAAGTGTCACTGCAGCTGAGGTTGGAACCATTAAAACCGAAATTGCATACCATGGCGATGTTTTAAATACAGCTTCTAGAATTCAAGGACTTTGTAATACTCATCAAGCTTATTTTTTAATTTCAGAGCATGTGAAAAACAAAAGTCACCTTTCTCCAAAAAGCCTAACCGATTTGGGCTATTTGACTTTAAGAGGAAAGAAAAAGGATGTCAAGGTTTTTGCGGTGGAGGTATAGTAATATCATTATTTTTTAAATTTTTACGAAGTCAGCCTTGAGAAGATGTTATTAACTGAGCTTTTTTCATTTTATGTGTAATACAAAATTTGAAAATTATTTAAAAATTTAACTGAAGAATTCGAATCGTGGAGTATTCGATTTAAACGTATAGGTCACGATAAGAATAATGAAACTTAGATGTTTATGGCGTTGGAATTCACGATTGTATATTAAATAGTAAACGATACATTCAGATCTTAATGTATCGTTTTTTGCTATTAACTGTTTTTTTTATCCTTAAATCCCAAATTCTTGATGATTTTTGAGATCATCATATTGGAGTGAAAAAATAGGACAGAAATTATTACTTAAATAGGATCATTCTATTTAACAATTCATTTTTTCTGGTAACTATTTCCGACCTCCACCTAAAGTAAAAGCAAGACTTAAGGAAAAAGAATTGGTTAATTCCTTTTTGAAACCTAAATCATAACTTGCCATAAGACGAATATGTCCAAATTCGTATCCTATTCTAGGTGTTAATATTTCACCAGTAACTCCTTTCTTTTTTTCTGAGCCACTATGAGTTTTTAGAGTTGAATCACCTTCAATTTTATAACCAAATCCAAATCCCACAAATGCTCTTGTTATGGAATTATTGCGCAAATAGTAATCGCCGACTACCACATAAGAGCCACTGAGACCTATTTTTGTAGCTTCTTTATCAGTACTATTGGCAATATAATTCAATCCCATACCTATGGATATATCATTACGTATATTATACCGCAATTCAGTACCAAAAGATAATCCTCCTTTATATTCACTATTGTTTTCAGGAATGACTACTCCCAATCTAATTGGATCCCATTCTAGATTTGTGTAAAAATCTGATTGGGCTTTTGATGTATTAACTCCTAATACAAATAGGATGAATGTAAAGAGTAATGTTTTCGTATAAGTTTTCATCTTGTTTTGTTTGTTTCTTTGTTTTTAAACGAGTTTAATATTTCTTTTTTATTGATTAAACCATCATTGTTGCTATCCATTCTTTTAAACTCTTGTTTAGAATACTCTTCAATGGACAAGCCTAATTTTTTAGCTTCTTTTACTTGATGTTCTTTTTTCTTTTGTTGGACTAAAAATTCTGAGAACGATAAACTCCCATCTTTATTAGTATCACTTTCTGCAATATATCCTGAGGTAATAACGGATAAGCAACTCCCAAAAGCAAGTAAACTTATGAAAGATAAAAGCATTGATAATTTACGCATGTGTTTTGATTTATTTTTTACTTTAAACAATTTTAAAGTGCAAATCTAGAGCCTTAACCTTCAACTAGAATATGAATAAAACAGGAATTTATACAGATTTCAGAAATCTGTATAAATGAATTAACAATCAAATACTATACATACCAAATACTACTAAAACAGATACTTAAAATAGGTTAACGCATCAAATAATAATAGATTTAGAATTTTGCCATTAAATAATTTTAAAAAATTTTAGTATATTTTTTTTAGAAGAAAAATTAAACTAGTTGATGCCTTGTAAATTCAGGAAATCTAAATATATTTGATATTATTTTTCTCAATTCTAACTTAGGTCTACTTTAAAATATTTCCTCCAGAATTAATCCTAAACAGAATAAAACACTTTGCAATTTGTATTAAAAGCAGGGTTCATTGTCTTTTGAATTCAGGGAATTTAATTTATTAATTTCCTTTTCCATATTTAATTAATCGTCAAACATACTTTTAGTATAAAATCACAGGATGTGATTTCTATAAGTAATATTTGACTAAAATTTTTAATCTTGAATTTAGATCAAACTACCTTACTCATTTTAGAAACCATTGATATGAGCCAGACATTAGTTATTGGTACATATTTAATGTTAACAAACAATAAGAATAAATCTTCGTTGATGTATTTAGGTTTGTTTCTTCTAACAATTAGTACAACTTCGATAGTTGAGATTGTTAATTATATTCATATTAATTTTCCATATTATCAACCTTACAAAATACCTCTTAATACATATATAATAATACCTATTTTTTTATTAATGTATATTCAAAATGTCTGTGGAACGACGATAAATAAAATCTCCAAGATTATTTATTTGCCTGTAGTCTTTGAATTACTTTTAGGAAGTTTACTTTCGTTTTGTTACCAAGATAGGATTTCTCAAATTCTCAATTCGAAATACTATATTATTTATTCGGTATTCCTGTTTTTTTATTTTATTTTTTTAATTACACTAATATTTATTCAAATAAATAAACACTCAAAAGTACTTAGAACTCAATATAGTTCAATCGAAAATAAAAATTTGTTTTGGGTGAAGTATTTATTAATCTCCATACTTATATATCTTTCAATATCGCTAGTTTTTGGGTCCAATATTTCAGACTTTTATTTTAATCTTTGTAACATTATGTTTTGGTTATCGACCTCAATATTTATTATATATAACGGATTGAAACAACAGAATTCTGTAAATTTAATTCCTTCTATTATAGTCCATGCTGAAAAGAAAAATGAAATAATGCCGATCTCAGAAATTTATGAAAACACGATTGAGGAAAATTCAATTCCAGAAAAATTAGATGAAAAGAAACTGAAAATTGATTCTCGTAGAGATATTCAGCATAATGAAGAAGTTTTCAATAAAATTGATAACCTTGTAAGATTAGAAAAATTGTATTTAAATGAAGAGTTAACTATCGCTGATATTGCGAATGAATTAAAACTACATCCCCGTTTGATTTCTACATCAATAAATCTATGTTATCATCAAAATTTTAATAGATATATTAATTCATATCGAGTTGAGTACGCTAAGAAATTATTAAGTTCAAATAAAAGTAAGGTAGTAAATATTGAAATTATCGGAAATGAATCTGGCTTTAAAAGTAACAGTTCTTTTTACAATTCATTTAAAAAAAAATATGGTAAAACTCCACTCCAGTTTGTAAAAGAGAAAAGAGAACAAAAAGAATAAAATATAAAAAAAATAATTTACCGTATTTGTTTCAAATTAAGAGGAATTGTTATAGGCAATTCTTAATTTTCGAATTGTACTTTTAAAAGTATTGTAATAGTTAATTTTTAATTCAAACATTTCTTCAAATTAGTAAATTATTCTTTAATTTAAAAATCTTATCTTCAAATCCTCAAAATAAAGTCCCATGAAAAACTATTTTTTATTGTCTTTAATGTGTGTTGGCGTTCTTACGGCTGATGCTCAAAAATCTAAACGCAAGAAAAAAGAAGTTTCTGAAGAAAAATCGATTGCTTATTCCGCATTAAACTTCAGAAATGTAGGTCCTTCTTTAACAGCAGGACGAATAGCAGATATTGCCGTGAACCCCAATAATCCTTACGAATATTATTTAGCAGTTGCTTCTGGTGGTGTTTGGAAAACGGAAAATGCCGGTACTACATTTAAACCAATATTCGATCAGTATGGTTCTTATTCTATTGGTTGTGTTAGTATTGCGCCTTCCAACGAAAATGTAGTTTGGGTAGGAACAGGTGAGAATAACAACCAACGTTCTGTTGCTTATGGAGATGGTGTTTATAAATCTGAAGATGGCGGGAAGTCCTTTAAAAATATGGGACTTAAAAATTCTGAGCACATTGGTAAAATAGTCATTCATCCATCGAACCCAAATATTGTTTACGTTGCCGCTTATGGGCCACTTTGGTCTGCTGGTGGCGAAAGGGGATTGTATAAAACCACGGATGGAGGTGAAAATTGGAAAAAAGTTTTAGACATATCTGAAAACACCGGAATTTCGGATATTGTGATGGACCCAAGAAACCCAGATGTATTTTATGTGGCATCTCATCAAAGACGCCGTCGTGTATATACTTATATAGATGGAGGTCCGGAAACGGCTATTTATAAAACAGAAAACGGTGGTGAGTCGTTTGATAAATTAGAAAATGGAATTCCAAAAGCCGACAAAGGACGAATTGGTTTAGCTATTTCTCCGGCAAATCCAGATGTGGTTTATGCTATTATTAAAGCATCTGGGAAAAATGGTGGATTTTTTAAATCTACAGATCGTGGTGCCAGCTGGGTAAAACAGTCTAGTCATCAAACTTCAGGAAACTATTATCAAGAATTGGTTTGTGATCCTTATGATGAAAACAAAGTGTTTTCTATGGATACATGGTTGCATCATACCGAAGATGGTGGGAAAACATTTAAGAAAACGGGAGAATATCAAAAGCATGTAGATAATCACTGTATGTGGATAGATCCGAAAAATACCGACCACTGGATTGTTGGTTGTGATGGTGGATTATACGAAACTTGGAACCATGCAAAAGAATGGCAGTTTAAACCAAATTTACCAATAACACAGTTTTACAAAGTCTCTGTAGACCAAGCCGAACCTTTTTACAATATTTATGGAGGAACTCAGGATAACAATTCTATGGGTGGGCCTTCGCAAACGGTGAATAATGCCGGAATATTGAATTCGGATTGGTATATCACAAATGGAGGAGATGGTTTTGAAACGCAAATCGATCCTAAAGATCCAAATATTGTATATGCCCAATCTCAATACGGTTGGTTGGTGCGTTATGATAAAAAATCTGGAGAACGTATCGGAATTCAACCTCAGCCAAAAAAGGATGAAGCCGCTTTCCGTTGGAATTGGGATGCGCCACTATTAATAAGTCCTCATGATAATAAAACCTTGTATTTCTCGGCAAATAAAGTGTTTAAAAGTACCGATAGAGGAAATACTTGGACAGCCATTTCAGATGATTTATCTAGACAAGAAGATCGAAACAAACTCCCAGTAATGGGGCGTGTTTGGGAAATGGACGCCGTAATGAAAAACATGTCTACCACCATTTACGGAAATATTGTTGCCTTTGATGAATCGCCAAAACAAAAAGGATTGATTTACGCGGGTACAGATGATGGATTGTTGCATGTTTCAGAAAATGATGGTCAAACTTGGACGAAATATTCAAAATTCCCGACTGTTCCAGAGAAAACTTATGTCAATATGATAGTAACGTCAAAGTTTGATGCTTCTACAGTTTATGTTGTTTTTAATAATCATAAAAATGGAGACTTTAAACCATACGTTCTAAAAAGTAAGGATAAGGGAAAAACATGGCATCCAATTCAAACAAATTTACCTGAACGTGGTTCAGTTTATAGTCTGGCTCAAGACCATAAAAATAAAAACTTACTGTTTGTTGGAACCGAATTTGGAGTTCATTTCTCAAGGAATGGAGGTGAGAAATGGCAAGTTTTAAAAGCAGGGTTACCTACTATTGCTGTAAGAGATTTGGCTATTCAAGAACGTGAAGATGATTTGGTTTTGGGGACGTTTGGTCGTGGTTTTTATGTTTTAGATGATTATTCTTCTCTAAGAGAAATTACAAAAGAAATCGAAAACGAACCATTACATGTTTTTGATATTCCAGACGGTTTACTTTATGTAGAAACAAATCCACTTGGGTTGCGAGGAACAGGTTCTCAAGGGGCTTCGTTGTATGCTGCTGAAAATCCTGAGTTTGGTGTACATTTCGATTATTTCTTGAAAGATAAGTATCAAACCCAAAAGGAAATTCGTTTAGAAAAAGAAGCCAAGTTGAAAAAAACGAATGCCGACATTTCTTTTCCAAGTCTCGATGAGTTAAGAGCTGAAAAAAGAGAAGAAAAACCTTATTTATTGTTTGTGATAAAAGATAAGTTAGGAAATGTGATTCGAAAATTAAAAGAAACACCAAAGCAAGGCGTTAATCGTTTGGTTTGGGATTTACGAATGGCTTCAACAAATCCTATTAAGAAAAAATTCACAAAGCCGGGGCGTTATTCTATGCCAGATGTTGGTCCGTTGGTTGTACCGGGAACTTATCAGGTAGAGGTTATGCTTTATAACAAAGGCGAATTTACAACTTTGGAAGCAGCAAAAACCTTTGATGTGAAATTGTTAGACCATCGTTCTCTACCAGCTCAAGATTACAACGCATTGTTAACCTTCCAAAATGAGGTTTCTGAGTTAAGACGATCTATGAAAGGAACATCTAAAATTGTTGGAGATTGTGATAACAGATTAGCCTTCATTAAACGTGCTGTAGAAAATTACCCTTCGGTGCCATTAGACATTATGAAAGAGGTGAATACTTTAAATCGTAAAATGGAAGATGTTAAATTGGCATTTTATGGAGATGGATTAAGATCTAAACTTCAAATGGAAACCAAATCTTCGGTGATTGGAAAAGTTGAAACAGTTGTGTATCAATTGTGGAATACCGGTTCAGAACCAACATCTACCCAAAAAGAACAATTTAATTTGGCTAAAGAAGAATATACACCATTGCTTTTGGATGTGAAATCTATATTATCGGACATTAAAAAGATAGAAGAGAAATTGAGTTTACACAATACGCCTTATACTCCAGGTAGAGGTTCGAATTGGAAAACAGAATAGATGGATATTAATTAGTTAATATTAAAAGAGCTTGGTTTTTCTAAGCTCTTTTTTTTGATCTCCTTGAAAGGAGTATAATTTTACGTTGTGACAGGATTAAAACAATTTTAGATCCAATTTAATTGCCATATTAAACGTTTAGATTTAATCCTATATCTTTGAGCGATATTTTATAACCACCAGATGAAAAATTACATTTCGTATTTTACCCAATGTTATATTGCCGATAATAAATCGACAGGATTACTGAAATTTAGTGCGATTAAATATGAACATCAGCATTTTATAAAAGGTAGTGAGGAATTAGCAAATAAAACATTGCCTTTTGTTTATATAAAAACGGATTACGCCGAAAAGGTTAACAAAACCCTTGCTTTGTACGAAGGTGATAAGGAACTTTGGTATGGATCTGTATTTATTGTTTCAAAATACAAAGCCTTTAACAGTAAAACCGAACAAAAAATTTCGGCGCCTTTATTTTTGTTTAAAGCCATCATAAAAGAAGTTGATGAAGATTTTTTTTTAGAAATCGATTTCGATTCTTTTCAAATAAATTCTGCGGTTCTCAAAAAACTAAATCTTACCACCTCTTTTACAGAGCTTATAGACGATTTAAATTCACTGTGGAAAACGCATTTTAAAATTGATGACGATTTTATTATCAATTTGGAAAAGGTTTTGCAAACTCAAATATTAGATTTAGAATCTGATTTGGCACTTTTCCCTACCTTATTGACTTCAACAGGCGTAAGAAAGGCACATCAAGAAAATCCAAAAGTTGTTTCGGCTTCGGGATTGTTTGTATCCAGTAAAATAAATAATACAAATGCTGTTGTTAACGAACTCCAAGCGTTAGAAGAAGCTAAAGAATATTCCGGTGGACTAAAGGCCTTTTTTAGTCATCAACCCAAGTTGAAAGCTGCAGATGATCATATTCAAATTACATCGCCAATTTTATTGAATACAAGCCAGCTAAAAGCAGCTAAAAATGCTCATCAATACAATAAATCAATTATATACGGACCTCCCGGAACCGGAAAAACACATACCATTACGTCTATCGCCTTAGATTTTGTAAGTAAGAAAAAAAGTGTGTTGATTGTTTCTCAAACCGATCAGGCATTAGATGTTCTTAGGGACAAACTTAAAAAAACAGCCATTAAGGATTTTGTAATAAAAAGTGGTGGACGTTATGCAAAACGCAGTATAAAATCTAAGTTATCAAACATTATAAACGGATTCTATATTGTGCAATCAAGAGAGGAAATGATGTGGTCTTCTAAATTGCAGAAACGAGCGGCCTTGGACGAATTAGCAAAGTTGGAATATGATTTTAAAGAAAAAACTATAAAAGAAATCAACCGTGTGGAAACCTATTTAGGCGGGAATTATTTGTCCAAAATGGTAAACGAGGTCGAAATAAGTATTATTAGAAGTTTTGAAGAGGAGGAATGGAAGCTTATAGATTCATATTTTAAACAACTGGATGCTTTTAATGGAAGTTCTAAAACCTATTTAAAATATCTGGTTTTAGAAAATTTGAAGGATTATGCCCAAAATCATTTAAGGGATATTATTAAATTAAATAACAGCATAGAAAAGTCTAATCGGTCAGATTTGTTTCAGGTTATTTCTAATATCAATTTTGAAGTATTGTCGGGAGTATTTCCGGTTTGGTTGTCAAAAATAGATCAGATTTCAGAAAATATACCTTTGCAGAAAGATCTTTTCGATTTGGTTATTGTTGATGAGGCCACCCAGTGTAATATAGCCTCTTGCTTACCTATTTTTCAACGGGCCAAAAAAATAATAGTGGCTGGAGATCAAAATCAGTTAAGACATATTAGTTTTTTGTCTCAAAATTATATGGATACGCTTTTGTCTAATTTTCAGATAGAAGACAAGCTGCAATTCAATTATAGAAAAAAGAGCTTATTAGATTTTTGTATAGAAGGAACATCGACTGTAGATCAGGTGACTTTGCTCGATGAGCACTTTAGATCATTACCAGACATTATTAAATTTAGTAATCGACAGTTTTACGATAATCGATTAAGAATAATGACTCAAACTCCAGAAAATAATTCTAAAAAATCGTTGTTTTTACATGAAGTTAATGGAAAACGGGAGATAAAGAGTAGCGTAAATAAAGCAGAGGCAAAACTTATGCTCAAAAAAATAAGAGCGGTTATTGACACAGAAGTCGATAAAACTTCCAGGACATCAACGAGTATTGGTGTTTTGTCGCCGTTTAGTGAGCAAACAAAATATTTGTCGAATCAGATTTCCGAAAGTTTTAGTCTAAAAGAGATTAGAAAACATAAAATCAAAATTGGTTCTCCATATCATTTTCAGGGCGACGAGCGCGATTTTATGTATATTTCTTTGAGTATAGATGACAAAATTCATCACTCTTCTTTAAGATATTTGGAAAAGGCAGATGTTTTTAATGTTTCTATTACTCGTGCAAAAAGAGAACAGCATGTATTTAAATCTTTCCATTTACATTCTATTCCAAAAACAAGTTTAATAACCGATTTTATTGAGTCTATAGAAGAAGATATTCCGCCTATTGATGATCAGGTGTTTTATGATGATGACTTTGTAAAAGAAGTTTGTGAGTTTTTGACAGAAAAGGGCTATCATGTTTTTCCAGGCTTTGAAATTGCAGGTCTTAAAATGGATATTTTAGTTGAAAAGAATGGCAAATATAAAGTGATTGATTTAATCGGATATCCAGGACCATGTCAGGATGCTTTTAGTATTGAACGCTATAAAATTCTCCATCGAATTCATATTCCAATTATTCCCTTGTCTTATATTTCTTGGATGAAAGGAACACATAAAATAAAGAACGTTTTACTAAAGCTTTTGGAGGCAAAATAGATGGTGTATTTGGTCTTTTTCTTTCTTATCGTTTTTGTTATAGTATTACTGAAATTTGTTATACCATTATTTATAAGTCGAACGCAATGTGTTTTGTATACGGATTTAGAAAATATGGAAAGAAAGACTGCAATATCTGATGAAGCTATGGTAATCCGATTCGTATTTATACCGAAGTCTATGAGGCAAAATGAATCTTTTGTCTTAATCCGTTTACCAATACACGGGCAATATATAATTCAAACGATTTCGGTATGGGTTGAAACAAATTCTAAATCAGTGCATCTTGATGATAATTTAGTTTTTCCAGCTCACAAATTTGTAAAACCATTAAAATTTGGTGATTTAGGATGTTTCGATTTTAAGTTACCGATTAAAAATATAGATTTACCAAATCAGTTTAATATGATTGTAAATGTTGAAGCCTTTAATTATTTAACTAAAAAGAAAGTTCAATTAAATAAATCGTTGCAATTAAGAGTTTCCTCACAATGGGGATTTTATGGTTTGTTTATGAAGTAGATTAAAGCTAAAATTGATTTATAGAAGGATCGTTTTGTGAACAAACTGAATTTTTGAATAAGAAAAATATACTGAACATGGAATTTAATCTGAGTAAGTCAATTGAAGTTTTAAAAAATACCCCTTTGGTTTTAGATGCCTATTTATCAAATTTATCGGACGATTGGATTAATAATAACGAAGGAGATTTAACCTGGAGTCCTTATGATGTTTTAGGACATTTAGTTTTTGGAGAAAAAACAGATTGGATGGTTCGTATTCAAATTATATTGTCAGATTCTGAACAAAAGATTTTTGAACCCTTTGATCGATTTGCACAATTTTCCGATGCTCCGAATGAAACCATGGGAGAATTGATTCATACATTTAAACATTTAAGAGCAGAGAATGTATTGAAATTGGAAAATTTAAATATATCTGAGACTCAATTAAAGTTAAAAGGAATTCACCCAGAATTTGGCGAAGTAACCTTAGAGCAATTAATTTCTACATGGGTGGTACACGATTTGGGTCATATAGCACAAATATCTAGAGTTATGGCAAGGCAATATAAACAGGAGGTAGGACCTTGGATTGAATATCTGGGTATTTTAAAAAAATAAATAATCAGTCTTGAACATATATATCCAATGAATTGCTTTCGCTATTTATTCCTATTAATCAATAATACAGAAACAATTGCAACTAATAAACCTATTGTAATTGCCAATAGAATTGTTTTTAACGGCATATCAGAGTTTGAAGAATCATTAGAGCTTGAATACTTACTAAATGGATTTCCTCCGTAATCAGTATACATAGAAAATGCTAAATATTGATCTAATTTTCTTAGATCATTTTCATAATTTTTGAATTCTGATGTTAATAAAATAGGCTTTTGAAATTTTATGTAATTGCTGATTTCCACTTTATTGCTTGAACGAGAAAATTCTATATGATGATCAAAGTAGAAAGCATCATTATTAATAATTTCACTTGAATTTTCGATGTCCCATTTTCCATTTGGTAAATTAATTCTTATAATGTGCTCATTTGAACTAGGATATGGTAACTCTAAATCATTTTGACGATCTTTCACTGAAGTAAGGCTAGAAATATTTAATAGATTACTCGAGTAAAAATCGACTGAAATATTCTCAGGATTATGTTCCATAGGTTTCCATAAGCTATCTATTTCATAAAATTCGGTGACTATAAACTCGTTTATTTCTTTATTATCGGCTATATAAAATTCTTGACTTGGTTTTATTTTTGGAAAGAACCTAGAGTAATGATTGAGATATTCTTTTTCAATGGCTTTATTGCTATTGTTTTTATATAAGTTTCTCATTCTATCGGCTTCATATTCAGCATATGTTGTTCTTACCCTAAGTTTTGCTTTTCCACTATAGTCTGGGATGTCAAACTCTTCTAAAGTAACAATATAATTGTGTGAGGCAGATGTAATAGTATCGTATTCTGTTGTGTTTTTATCAACTATAAGTCCCATTTCATAATTTGGGAAATGAATATTATTAAAAAGACCTCCTTGATTAGTAATGGTAGGATCATAGTATAAATCTCCATAATCTTTATCAATAGCCTTTACAACACAATGGTTGAAAAAAGCTGGAGAAGGAGGAAATTCTGACACACTTTTTCTAAAAGTAGAATGAACTAACAGAGGGTAAGCTTCAACTTCGATCTGATTCAACATCTCTACCAACAATAAACTTTTATCCTTACAGTCACCAAATCGTTGCTCAAAAACTTTATTTGGTGAATATGGTTTATATCCGCTTATACCGTATTCTAATCCTAAATAGCGAATGTCATTCTGAACAAAATTCAAAATGGCCTTTATTCGTTTTTCTTTCGTTTTATATTTGATTTTAATGTTATGAATAAATTCTTTTAATGGTAAACTTAAAGGTTCTTTTACTTTGAATAATTCTACGGCCCATTCTACAACGTCTTTTATGGACTCATAATTACTAACGGCAATACAAGGAACTCCAATTTTTGAATATGGGATTAACTCTTCATAGACCATTAATTCTGGGTTTTGAACTTCCCAGTGATAGATTGTTAAACTCCCTTTATTAAGTATTTTTGGCTCAATATTGGTGTTAAAAGATTTAATGTTTAGATTATTTTTTGATGTAATACATACATTAATTTTTGATATCGGGGAATAATCCGAAAAAACGAAATTACCTGTGTATTTTCCTTTGTGAATTGGATTGAACCCTTTAATTGTATAACTAAAGTCAATAACATCACCTTGTCTTATATCAGATAAGTTTAACATGGCTGAATAAGATCCGTCATACATAAAGTTTTCGGCATTTACTTCTCTTCGCAACAGTTGAAAATGATCTAAATTTAATTTATTAATTGCCTTACCATTTCTTATCACTTCAATTCGATGAATAATTAATGTTTGATAAGTAGGGTCGAACATAACATTGAGGTTAGATGCCGATTGAACACCCGAATTATCTGTTATTTTAGTAACAAGTCTATGATAGTTTTCTTGTTTTGGAATATTGATTTGATAATCGGCAAGAAGCAAATAGTTACCTTGAATAATTTCATTTTCATTAGCTTCATAATCCAGATTATAACTTTGTGTTATTAGCCAATTTGGAGTTTTATTTTTCTTAATTTCTTTTTCACAAAACCCAGAAATTGTGATAAAAAGTGTTAGAAATATTAATATGCAATGTTTCATAGTAAATATGATAATAAAATGTTAAATTTTAACGAATATACTAATTTCATTAAATCTCCCTTTAAGTTTATAAAAAGGGATGGAAAAAACTTATTTAGAGCCAAAATTGAATATAGAAATAACAATTTATTTTGCCTTGGGTTAATAAATAGGCAATTTTTTTTGAAAAATATTATATTTGAGACTTATATAATTAATTTGTAAATGAAAAATTTTGAAGAAATAATTGCTCTAGATGAAGAATTAAATAATTTGCTAAACAAGCATACAATTTATGGAATAACAGATTTTTCTAAAAAAGAATATTCAAATGATTTTAAAGAATATTTTCAGGAAAAGTATTTTGAAAGTTATGTTAGTGTATTAGATGATATTAATAAAACAAAAAACAAACCACAGTTTTTTTCTATTCAACGGTCTATTGAGTTTTTAGCAACAAATAGCACTGAAATGTTAATAAAAATAGAATTGTTGAAATATTTACAAATGACAGATATAAGTTTAAATAACTTTATTACAGATTTTGATACTTCTGGTAATTATTACAAGAATACTACAAGATTAAAAGTAGCTTTTAATTTTATTGTGTTTTATTTATTAAATAATTATTCAAATGAAGCTGATTTTAAGGATTATAAAGAATCAATTATTAGTAAATGTTTGCATATTTGTGATTTAACCAGTGTAGGGAAGCCAAAAGATGATGAATATAAATATAAAATTTATAACATTGTCATGAATAGCTTGTCCGAAATTGATGGTTTTGAAGTTCATGAAGAAAAAGTCAAAAAACATAAAAGAAAAATTGGTGTAAAACGAACTGGTTTAGAAGTAAAATTTTGGATTGGAATTATTTTTTCGATTTTATTATTTATAGCAAAATTATTAGAACTTTTCCAAGACTAGAAGGATAGATTATTATCCGTTGAAATAATTTTATTACTGTTAAGGAGTTTGAATAAATATTAAGGCCGGCAATAATTCATTCCTAAACAAAAAAACAAGCTGTTCATTAATATTTGAGTAATAATAAATTAATATTTTGACAAATAAGACTTACTTCCTTACATTTGAACAACCATAAGAAAATCCACAATGTTTTTTGTATTTGGAATAGGAATTGCCATATTTTTAGAGTTGCTTTTAATCCTAAAAAAGAACAAATCTGTTGCTGATCATGTTTTAGGGGCTTGGCTTTTGCTGGATGTTTTGCATCTTTCTCTTTTCTATCTCAATTATTCCGACGCGATTTTTGATTATCCTCATCTTGCTGGTTTAGGTTTTGGAATGCCAACAGCGCAAGGTGTATTTTTATTTCTTTATGCAAAAGCATTGACAACGGGGAGTTTAAGTTGGAAAACTATTGTTTTTCATTTATTGCCTGCTTTTCTTATTTATATTTTTGCAACGCCCTTTTTTATTTTATCAGCAGAAGAGAAGGTTTGTGTAATGGAAAATAAAGGTGCTGGTTATGAGTGGTTTGTTTATTTGAATAATACGGTGATGATTATTACAGGATTTTCATATGCCATATGGACTTTTTTATTAACCAAACGTTATTCCAAAATAATACGAACTCGATTTTCAAACATAGATAAAAAAGAATTGAATTGGTTGAAATACCTTTCAATTGCCATGTCAATAATTTGGATTACAGTTTTGTTTTCGGATAAGTCCGAAATTATTTTTGGAGTCGTGGTTTTGTTTATCTTTTTTATAGGTGGTTTTGGTATAAACCAAATGTCTATTTTTAGTTCTCAACCTGAAACATCAGAAATAAAAGTTGTGGATTTTGAATCTTCAAATATCCATCAAAGTATAGAGGTTGTAGATGAGGTTTTAGACACACCAGAAAAGCCAAAAAAACGCTATGCAAAATCGGGTTTAACAGCTGAAAAATCGGACATTATTTTTGGTAAATTGAATCAAATTATGGCTACTGATAAGCTTTTTCTAAATAATGAATTAACGCTTTCTCAATTGGCAGAAGCTTTAGAAACTCCATCGAATCATTTGTCTCAGGTCATAAACGAGAAAGGAAATAAAAACTTTTATACCTATATAAATACGCTACGTGTAAACGAATTTATTCGAATTTCAAAATTACCAGAAAATAAAAATATTACCCTAATTGCAATGGCTTATGAGAGCGGATTTAACTCGAAATCTACGTTTAATAAGCATTTTAAAGCCGTAATAGGAAAAACACCACAAGAATATTTAAATAACGAAAATATCTAGTTGTCAATTGGTTGTGAGTTTTAGCCTATGGGTTGATACCTGAAATGTGTACCAACTTATAAGCTGGTACCTTTGTTTTATAGATGTAAGTTAGATTTGTCCAAAATCAATTTAATCTATGAAAAACATCATTGTAATATTGTTGTTGTTGAGTCAAATTGTACAAGCTCAAAATGTCAATTTAAGTGGAGTATTAACTGATGCCAATAACGGTGAAACTTTAATTGGCGCTTCTGTATTTTTGGAAGGTACAACTATTGGAAGCACTACAAATGAATATGGCTTCTATTCAATTTCTGCCAAACAGGGGAACTACACTTTAGTAATATCTTATATAGGTTACGATACTAAAAAAGTTGATGTTCAATTAAAGGAAAATTTAAAATTAAATTTTGAATTAAATGAGAGCTCAGAGACCCTAGATGAGGTTACTCTATCTAGTGAAGAAAAACCAAAAACAGCCATAAGAAAACCAGAAATGGGAACGGTTAAACTTCAAAGTAAAACCATAAAACAAATTCCTGTTGTGTTGGGAGAGGTAGATGTATTAAAATCTATTCAGACTCTACCAGGGGTTTCTAATGGAGGAGATGGAACAAGTGGATTTAATATTAGAGGTGGCGCTGTAGATCAAAATTTGGTTCTTCTAGATGAAGCTATTATTTACAATACATCTCATCTTTTAGGTTTTGTATCTGTTTTTAATGCAGATGCTATAAAGGACATAAAACTTTATAAAGGAAGTATTCCAGCTCAATTCGGAGGAAGAACTTTTTCGGTTTTAGATGTAAGACAAAAAGATGGGAATTCGAAACAACTTGGATTAACTGGTGGAATCGGAATAATATCGAGTCGACTCGCCGTAGAAGGACCTTGGTTTAAGGATAAAGGATCGTTTTTGGTTGCGGGTCGTGGTTCATATGCTCATTTATTTATGAAAATGGCAAAATCTGAAAACTCAGCCTCATTTTATGATATTAATCTAAAGGGAAATTACCAACTCAATACCAAAAACAAATTATACTTATCTGCTTATTTAGGAAGAGATGATATGTCAACAAATAATTTTGGTAGTAATTATGGAAATGCCACTGCAAACTTGCGTTGGAACCATATGTTTACAGGTAAATTGTTTTCTAATCTTTCCTTAATATATACCAACTACGATTACCAAATATTAATTGAGGAAGTAGAAATGGATTGGAGGGCCAATATTATGAATACGAATTTTAAGTATGATTTTAAATATTACCGAAGCGATAAAATGCAATATACTTTCGGCGTTTCGGCTATAAATTATGAATTTCAGCCTGGGAAAATTAAACCAACTACAGATACATCTCCAATAAATAGGTATGCTATGGATAAAAAGCATGCCTTGGAAGGTGGATTGTATTTAAATGCCGAACATAAAATTACATCTTTATTGACCGCTTCTTATGGCTTAAGACAAAGTGCTTTTTTTAGATTAGGAAATCAGCCTTTGCCTCAATATAAAAACAATGAACCTGTTGTTTATAACGCCGAATTAGATACTTATGAAGAAGGTGAGGTTGTAGGAATAAAAGAATATGGGAGTGGAGATTTAATTAAAGATTTTTACAATTTAGAACCTCGAATTGGACTTTCTTATCAGCTTTCGGATGAAGCATCTCTAAAAGGAAGTTACAATCGATCTGCTCAATATGTGCATTTATTATCAAATACAACATCGGTAACTCCAGTTGATGTTTGGACACCGAGTGGTGAATACATAAAACCCCAATTGGGTGATCAGTTTGCTTTCGGGTATTTTAAAAACTTTTCGAATCAAACCTACAGTTTAGAGATTGAGACCTATTACAAAACGGTGAAAAACAGAATTGATTATGTTGATGGTTCTAATTTAATTGGAAACAATACCATAGAAACCGAATTGATGAATGGAAAAATGAAATCATACGGTGTTGAGGTTTTGTTGAGAAAAAACTCAGGAAAATTAACGGGTTGGTTGGCTTATACTTTATCTAAATCTCAACAAAAAACCGAAGGTGGTACTTTGGGAGGAGACGGGATTAATAATGGCGATTGGTACAATGCTAATCACGACAGAACTCATGATTTGTCTTTAACAGCCATTTATAAAATTAACGATAAATGGTCTTTGAGTGCGAATCTGGCTATACAATCTGGTCGTCCTGTAACATATCCGAATGGTAAATATGTTTACGATGGTGTTCTTATCGCAAATTATGCTCAACGTAATGCAAATCGCCTACCACTTTACCACAGATTAGATGTTGGTGTGACTTATATTCCGAACAAAAAGCCTGATAATAAATGGAAAGGTGAATGGAATTTTGGAATATACAATTTGTACAATCAAAAGAATGCATCCACAATTACTTTTGGTCAAAATGCGATATCGGGATTAAACGAAGCCAAGAGAACTGCCATTTTCGGTATTATCCCTTCGGTGTCTTATAACTTTAAATTTTAAATGATGCATACCTATATATTAAAATACATTTTCTTTTTCGTTGTCTTTACAGGAATATATTCTTGTGTAGATGTTGTAGATGTAGATGTTCCAACGTCGGAACCAAGGTTGGTTATTGAAGCCTCTATCGATTGGGAAAAAGGAACAACTGGAGAAAATCAGACCATAAAATTGTCTATGTTAACCCCATATTTTGATGCCAATGATCAATCCCCAGTTTTGGGTGGACAAGTTCAAGTAACACACACGAAATCAGGAGAAGTTTTTCAATTTATTGATCAGAATTCTGGCGATTATGTTTGTAAAACCTTTAAACCTTTTTTAGAAGAAGAATATACATTGGAGGTTAAGGTGGATAATAAAACATATGTTGCTCAGGAAATTTTAAAAAGTGTTGAGGAAATTCATAAAGTAGGTCAATCGGTAGAAAAAGGAAATAGTAAAGACGATATTGAAGTTGTTATTTCTTATTATGATCCTAAAGCTATTGAAAACTATCAATTAATAAAGTTTTTAAAAGTAGGGGAGCTGTTGCCTCAATTTATCCCAATTAGAGATGAATATGTAGATGGTAATGAACTGGACGTATATTTTGAGCCTCTTGATGATGTAGATACGGATGCTGAAGAACAGTTAATAGCTGGAGATATGGTAGAATATAAATTATTGGGGATTTCTAAACGCTATTACCATTATATGCAAATATTGCAAAATCAGTTAGGAAACGAAGGTGGATTATTTGGATCTACTCCCGTGCCTCTTAAAGGTAATTGTGTAAATAGTAAGGATACTAAAGATTTAGCTTTAGGATATTTTAGGCTATCCGAAACACACTCCGGAACATATACAGTAAAATAATGAAAACCTTAACCTATCAATCAGAATTGGTCTATCAAACCATTCAAAATTATCTAAATCCAGAAATGAGTATTCTCGTTTCTGGGTTCGGATTGAGTTATGTGCCATTTCCTTGGATTGTTTTTAAACACTTTAAAGGCTGTTTTCACGAACTCGATGGTGATTACCTTAAAAAAGTCTGTCAAGATGTAGAGGGCCACTTTTTTATTGAAAGTAAGTCTACCCAAGTTGTAAATATAGAATTTGGTTATGATTTAATCATGTATAACGAATCTACAAATTCCATTGATATAAATGTGTTGAAAGCATATTTAAAACCTGGGGGCTTATTATTCTTTTCTTGTGATAAATTGGAAGGTTATGACAAGAGTAGATTTTTGGAATTAGATTTTGAGATTATTGAATGTTATGAGGATAATACTTCTAAATATTTTTTGGTGAAAAAAGGATTTGATAACCAAAAAACTTTATTTGATTAATGAGTTAATTTCTTGAACGATATTATAAGCATTATTCTCGCTTAGTTCAACAAGGTTTTCAATCAAATTTTTCATTGCAGAATGTTTAATATTCGAAATATTTTCAGTTGTTCCTACAAATCCATTTTCTCCTTTTTCTTCAAATTCCTTATCCAAAATAACGAGATCATTCTGAGTTAACAGAACGTGCATATTTAATCTTCCTACAGATTTTTCAGCGGATTCACTTTGTGACATTGAGTTGAAAACCGCCGCTCCTCCTCGATGGTATTCGCAATTTGCCTTAGCTTTGTTCAGTTCAATTGTTGCAATGTAATCTGCTTGAGATTTATCAGTTGTTATGGTGAAATTCCCAGATCTACTAAATACCTTTCGAGTTATAGTTTCAATCGTATTTGTTACTTTAGGCCCACTGGCATCATCACCTAAATTTATTTTCATGTCGTAATCCCAAATGTAGGCTAATATAAGAGGGAGATAAAACCCTCGGTGCTTAATGACTTGAGTTTCTGCTTTCATTGTTGTTCTAGCAGTTGAATATTCAATAAAAACTGTTTTATCGGATTTGTCTTTTACAATTGGTGTGGTATAAACCAATGGTACTTCATAAGTTTTTCTATTTACTTGTCTTTGAAGAGCTTTTGGCCCCATGCAACTTGTAAAAATGACGAAAGTAAAAATGTAAACGGATTTTTGTAATATCTTATTCATAACGAAGATGTTTAATTCGATTTTTTAAAATTGTAATGTAAGTACCTTTAATTATTCCTGAGTCAAATAATTTTTGATATAAATCTAGTAATTCCTTTTTAGAATTTTTATTGTAATCGCTTGTTTTTTTTATCTCATATATATTATCGAGTTTAAGTAACTCAATATAGCTTTCATATTCTTTAATATTCAACTCTTTTAGTACTTCTAAGCTTTCATGATTTTTTAGTTGCAAACAATAGATGGTTGCAACCAATAAGTTTCTTTTATCCTCCGAAATCTTTAAAGTTTCTAATTCAGCAAGTGCATCTTTGTATTTTTTTCGATTACAAAGTTCCAGGAAATGTTTAATATCAGTAACACCGAGCGATGAAAAGTCTGACTTGGAAATGAATATTGGTTTTTTACCATTTACTGTAGTTGCAGTGTTTTCTGTATATGTTGTGAAAGCTGTGGGATGTGCAGAATTGAAAGTCCCTGGGTTTTGATAAGTTGTTACTGAAGTTGATCCTGAAATTCCACCTTGATCTTTAGTTAAATTGGTTTTATTTGTAACTAATATGTAGGGATTTACCGAAATACATGAAGTAAATACGAAGCAAAATAGGATGGTTTGAAATATTAAATGTATTAACTTAAGAATTATTTTTTGCATAAAATGATTAAATTATTTTGTCAAATATAGCTAAAAATTGGTTATCAATATTATCATTGATATCAAATAAAAGTAGGGCGAGAAAGGAAATTTCAGACAAAATACAACATGTTCTATTGTCTGGTTTAAATTCTGAAGCCTAAAATAAAGAGCTCAAAAATAAAGAATGGCATTTACTGCTAGAAAAGAAATCCCTAAATTTACTTTTATTTGGTTGTTATCTAGGGTATTCCAGAATTTTCATGTCCGATATATTGCCCTTATCTAGTTTGAATTTCAACATGGTTCTTACGTTATGAAAGCCATGTTTACCAATTGCCCCAGGATTTAAATGAAGGCATTGGCGTTCTTTGTCAAATATAACTTTTAATATATGAGAGTGACCACAAATGAAAATGCTAGGCTTTTCTATGTTTAGAGTTGGTATTATTTTTTTTGAATACTTCGGGGGATAGCCACCAATATGCGTTATCCAAACTTTAAATCCTTCAATTTCAAAAAAGAGATCCTTTGGAAATTCAGATCGAATTTCTTGATCATCTATATTTCCATAAACAGCTCTTAAAGTTGCAAAGGACTTTAGATAATCTGTTACTTTTAAAGCACCTATATCTCCAGCATGCCAAATTTCATCTACTTGTTTATAATGTTTTTCTAGAGATGTATCTGCAAAGCTGTGTGTATCTGACAATAAAAGAATAGTTTTCAATTATGGAGCAATAAAAAATGATTTCATTGTACGGTCTAAAGTGGAGTCTAAATCATCATTTAAAATCATACCAATTCCCAAAGCATAAACCGAACGAGATTTTGAACTAGATAAAACCCATGCAGAATCAAGCTCTTTGTATTCGTAGGTATTACCGCCAAAAATTTCTTTCACATAGTATTTGTCTGTTCCGATTGGGAAATCAACAATTTCTTGGTTAATATAAAAATCAGAACCTCTATAATCTTGATTCGGTTTGATGTCTGAAATATAGGTGTGAAATTTGTTTTTAAATTTAAAAACTTTCTTATCAGCATATTTTCCTAAATCTGGATGGAAAACATAGATAGTTGTGTCATAGGATTTTCTGTAGAAGAAATCATCATCAAAGGTACTGTAGTACTTATCTATTCTTTGTCTTGAGAGTCTTTCATTTTCGAAACCGTCTACAAGACTTATTTCAGACTCTAATAGAGTAATTGTATCTTCTTGTCCGTCAAATGTTTCATAAATCCAATAAGAGCCTGGGTTTTGAAATAAAAATTCTTTTGAATCTATATCAAATTCTCGAATTTCTTGTTTCTCTTCATCTTTACAAGAGAATAAAAAAGCAGAAAGCGTTAAAAAAAGTAAAAAGGAAGTTCTCATTGTAGTTTTTATTTGCAATTTAAGTAATTCTTTAAATAACTGTTCGTAAAATTGTCATTTAATCCTTGTCAAAGATATAAAAATGAAATTATTCCTTTCTTTATTAACTGCTTTTATTGTGTTTTTTGGACTACAATATTATTCCATTCAAACCATTTTAAAGATGGGTTGGTTAGAGTATTCTAAGTGGTGGTATTATGTTGTATTAATTTTGGTTTATGGAATAATAATAGGATTGATGGTTGCCATTGGGCCAAGATCTCCACATTTTACAAAATTTACAGCTTTATTTTTACTTCTCATTGTTCCTCAAATTATTATGTTATTGTTCGGTGTATTAGGCGATTTAGGCTTATTTATCACAAAATTAATTTCAGGTAATGAAAATAGTGCATCGAGACGAAAGTTTGTTGGTCAAACCATCTTAGCTTTAGGAAGTATTCCTTTTTTAGGTATTCTGCATGGTATTGCTTTTGGAAAATATAATTTTAAGAAAATTCGACATAAGGTCGGATTTGCAAATTTACCAAAGGCTTTCGAAGGATATAAAATATTACACATTTCAGATATTCATGTTGGTAGTCTCGATAATAAAGAACAAATAAAAAAAGCTGTTCAAATGTCTGTAGATGAAAAACCCGATTTAGTTTTGTTTACAGGAGATCTTGTGAATCATTCGTCTAAAGAAGTTGAAGGATGGGAAGATATTCTTAACAAGTTTATTGCCAAAGATGGGCTTTATGCTGTGCTGGGTAACCATGATTATTCGCCTTATACAGAAGGAACTCCAGAAGAAAAAAAAATAGAGTTAGAAAAAACGAAAGATAAGTATCATGAATTGGGGTTCAAATTACTCAACAACGAAAATACTTTGTTAAAAAGAGGTGAAGACGCTATTCGATTACTGGGTGTGGAGTATTGGGGAAATACAATGAAAGATCAGCCAGGCGATTTAGATTTGGCACTACAAGGCGTAGATAAAGATGAGTTTAAAATATTAATGTCTCACGATCCGTCTCATGTCGAAAAAATTGTTTTTCCTCATGATGTGCCCTTTGAGTTGTCTTTAAGTGGACATACCCACGGTATGCAATTTGGAATTGAAATTCCAGGTTGGATAAAATGGAGTCCTATACAATATGTGTACAAATATTGGGCGGGAATGTACCAGAATAATGGTCAGTTTTTAAACGTGAATAGAGGATTTGGTTTCCATGCTTACTCAGGGAGAACAGGTATTTGGCCCGAACTTTCAATTATTACTCTAACACACCAAACTTAAATTTCTTTGTAATGTGGGAGGTGTTTTGTTTTCTCAATACCATTGGTTGTTACTTGAAATAGTTCATGTTTTAAACCATTGCTTAATACAATGTATTTAATACCTAATTTGTAATTGTAGATTAGAGCTTGATTTAAGGTTTTTTGATTTATAGGAACCGAAAAAGCTTTACATTCTACCAATACCACTTGCAAACCTTTATTGTTGTAACAAATGATATCGAAGCGTAATTTTTTTGGATTTTTTTTATCTACTTGTTTTTCTACACTAATTAATCCCAACGGAAAACCATAGCTTTTGTGCAATAAATAAATCCAATGTTGGCGAACCCATTCTTCAGGTGTAAGAACAATATATTTTTTTCTAATAACATCCCAAATTTCGAAATGTTCCTCATCTACGGCTCTTAGTTTGAATTTTTCTAAGGGTAAATTTAATTTAGGGTAATTGAAATCCATTTTATAAACCTATTTTTTATAAACATCAAATATTATCTCAGCTCATTGAAAGGAAAAAGCATGGATATGGAGCAAATATAGTATTACCTGACATTTTTGTTTACATTAAAAAATAATTTATCTTTTTTACATCACAAAAATGTTATGTAATTCAAGGTTGTGTTCGTTCACAGACATCTTTATCAAAACCAAACATCGAACTCTGGTGAATATTAATCTATAAAAATAAGAAGGGAAGTAATTAATATTTATCTTTGGGTTTTGTAAAAAAAATCGTTCAACAAATTATAACTATATGTATAAATATTTTTATTTATTATTCTTTGTATCGGCATCTTCGTTTGCTCAAAATTTTCCGCATAAAGATTACATCAATAAATTTGCAAGCTATGCTTACCAAGAAATGCAAGAATCTGGAGTTCCAGCCTCTATAACATTAGCCCAAGGTATTCTAGAGTCTGGTAACGGAAAAAGTGAACTGTCTACAAATGGTTTTAATCATTTTGGAATAAAATGTAAAACATCATATACAGGAAAGGTAATGTTTTTGGATGATGATGATAAGGATGACTGTTTCCGAGTTTACGAAAGTGTTTTAGACTCCTATAAAGATCATTCCAGTTTTTTAAGAAAAAACCAACGTTATCAATTTCTTTTCAATTTAGATAAAAAAGACTACAAAGGTTGGGCTAGAGGTTTGAAAAAGGCGGGGTATGCTACAAATCCAAAATACGCAAATTTATTAATTGATATAATAGAAAATAATAAATTAAACCTAATTGATAAGTCTATACAAAAGTGGCTAAATGCCGTTAATGATTATCATAATCAAAGCAATTCTGATACAAATATTGAAGATATTGTTATCGCAACAGAAGTTGATGAAGTTGTGCAAGACAATCAATCCGAAGATAGAAAATATGCTCGTGTGTATACCAATAAGAATGGAAGTGTATTTGTATTGGCAAAGCCAGGAGATACATTTGAAGGGTTAAAGAATAGGCATGATGTTTGGATTTCTGAACTAAAACGATTTAATGAATTGGAAGCATCTCCAGTTTATAAAGGTGGAGAGAAAATTTATATTCGCCCAAAGAAAAATAAAGCATCTATAAAAGAGTATGTTGTCAAATCTAAGGATAGTTTATATTCAATTGCTCAGGAATATGGAATTAAACAAAAGAAAATTTTACGTAGAAATAAATTAAAATCTGCTCATCAAATAAAAGCAGGAATGCGATTAAAACTGAGGTAGTATGGCAATAATAGCAAATAATATAAGATGGTTTCGTAAAAGGCAACAAATAAGTCAAACCGAATTTGCCCAAATCTTTGGTATTACACGTGCAAGTGTTGGAGCCTATGAAGAGGGTAGGGCTGAGCCAAAAGTTGATTTACTAATGCGTTTTGCAAAACACTATCAAATCAGCTTGTCAGAATTTATTGAAAAAGATCATTCTCTTTCGGTAGCCGAAGAATCGATGCCAGATCAAAATATTGATCAAGTCAATAAGAAAAATCATGGGGTTTTTATTCCTGAATCGTTAGATAATAAATTGATAGAACAGTTTAGTGGAAATTCTAAACGCACCATAACTCGAAAAGTCAAATCATCCAAGCCAAAAAAACAAATTCCTTATTACTCTAATGGTATAAACAGTGATTTAGAAATGGAAAATTGGCCTATGTTTAATGGTTGCGATGCTGTTTTTGAATGTACACCTCATATTGAAAGAACAACGAATAGATTTTCTGACGGACAAGTTTTTATTACAGTTAAAGTGGATCAAGAAGGGGAGTATTCCGGTGTTTTTATTAAACAAGATGGCATAAGATTTTCAATTGTCGAAAATGAAATAAAAGTAACATCTGACTGTAATATTTGGAAAATAGTTTACGTATTAGATTCTATAAATACTTACTTATAAAATGACATTAAATAACTTTGTAGTTGATTTATTGGAGATGACTGAGGATTTCCAAATGGCAAAATGGGATAGGCGAAAATGGTTGAAGTTATTTAAGTCGGCAACCGAATTACCTTTTTCAAAAACTGAAGTAACCGATGCTTTCTTTTTGGAGTTGAAATCCAATAATTATGATTACGATCATGAGTCTATTGTGAAAACATTTCAATATTTAGATGATATTTATAACTCATTTTGTGAAGATCTAGTTTGTTTTAGTCCAGGAAACCAATGTCGAGATCTCATTATTGAACAAATTAAAGAGGCCACAGATCATATTGATATTTGTGTGTTTACCATTTCTGATGATCGAATTACTGAGGCTATTTTAGAAGCTCAAGAATTAAATGATATCTCAGTTCGAATTATTACTGATAACGAAAAATCTTATGATAAAGGTTCTGATATTAAATATATGGAATCTAAAGGCGTTGAAATTCGTTTTGATGATGTTAGGCATCATATGCATCATAAATTTGCCATTTTCGATTCTAAAAAGGTGTTAACGGGTAGTTACAATTGGACGAGGTCTGCAGCGGCTTATAATCAGGAGAATATTCTGCTTACTTCAAAAACAAAAGTTGTTGATGCCTATACAAAAGAATTTAACAGGCTATGGAAAACGTTTAAATAATAGGCAACGCACTTAGGTTGTTAAATTAGGGCAAAAAAAACAGGTGTGAAAAACACACCTGTTAAGCAATTATTTTGTTAATAACCGAAACCTTGTTATCAACCCCCAATAATATTAGATATTTTAAATTGTAATCTTTTTAATTGTTTAATTATTATACTTCAAATATACGTGGAATATGTTTTGGAGATTGTGAACTTTTGAGACTGGTATGGTTTACTTTGAATTTGGTAGATCTTTATTTGAATTTGGTATTTTGCATTTTCTCTAAAACAAAAAAAAGACCATCTAATATAAATTAGATGGTCTTAACGTTCAATAAGAACAAAATTTCTTAAGCTTCTGCTTCTGTAGAAAAAGGAACGATAGATACATACGATCTGTTGTTTCTTTTCTTCTGGAATTTTACAACTCCATCAACTTTAGCAAATAAAGTATGATCCTTACCCATACCCATGTTTTCACCTGGATAGTGCTTTGTACCTCTTTGTCTTACGATGATGTTACCAGCGATAGCAGCTTGACCACCATAAATTTTGATTCCAAGACGTTTACTTTCCGATTCACGTCCGTTTTTCGAACTACCTACTCCTTTCTTGTGAGCCATTTCGTTAAAATTTTATGGTTAATACTTAGCCTATAGCGTCAATTACGATCTCTGTAAGATACTGACGGTGACCATTCTTCTTTTTGTAAC
>JBMYWP010000029.1:0-46809 GCA_049607525.1 Flavobacteriales bacterium | reverse complement strand
TTCAAATGTTACTTTTCAATCGTCCGGATTTCAACTTTTGATTTCTGATGTTGGGATTCAATATTTTATACTTCGACGCTAAAACCGATATGGTTCTTCAATTTATTCTTTGACGTTACCACTATGGTTTTCTTCTTTTTGCCATGATGCAAAAAAAGAAACAAAAAAAAATCTAGTCAACCCGAGCCAAAGGCGAATCGATTCATCCAATTAAAACAAACAGTTTATGAATAAAAAGAGGCGTTGCTACACACCAGACCAAAAAATCTAAAAGTCCAATGCAGGTGCTTGGACTTTCTTAACGATTTTATGGTCTTACGCTTATTTTTGACGAGGGAAGACTTGTTAGGTTTAGGGAAGTAAATATGTTTAGATTTCCTAAACTTTCTAAGCTTCCAAAATCTAGGTTTCATACCGACCTTCATACGAATGAAATCTTTTTCGAAGAAGACCCTTAGTGAGTTGAGGAAGCTGAGAACGTGTTCGAAGATCACCTCACCGAACTTAGGGTATTCAATGGAACAGGTTTTATTTGTATGTAAGTCTTGATTTTCTTTTGCATACTTTTCTTTTATCAAGAAAAGATAAAGTATGTCCAAGTGAAACGCCGAGGGATGATTAATTGAAAATCTGCG
Source organism: Flavobacteriales bacterium (assembly GCA_049607525.1). Lineage (GTDB taxonomy): Bacteria > Bacteroidota > Bacteroidia > Flavobacteriales > CAJXXR01 > JBMYYR01. The sequence goes on along the minus strand of JBMYWP010000029.1, from coordinate 46,174 downwards.
ACGCTAAAACCGCTGGGGTTTTCTTCTTTTCTTCATGATAAGAAAAGAACTACTCAACATTTATTTCCAATAAACTGGATATTTTCTTTTACTGCTAATATTATTGAAAATAAGCGCAATAATGGTAATTACAAGAGCGCCAACCAATACTGGGTTTATCACAAAAAAGAGCGTTTTTGCACCTAAAATAACCACAATGGGATCGGCGCCTGCTGGTGGATGGATTGTACCTGTAAGTTGCATTAAACTTATTGCCAATCCCACTCCTAAGGCTAAGGAATACCAAGTATTACCAAATAAGTAAAGGCAAATAAGACCTACTAAAGTTGCTAAAATATGCCCACCTATTATATTTCTTGGTTGTGCCAAAGGGCTGTTAGGAACTCCAAAGGCCAATACACAAGTTGCACCAAATGGCGCCATAAGAAATGGATGTCCCGTATATGTTGTAAGCAATGCCACAGCTGATATTGCTAAAAAGCCACCCAAACCAGAAAAAACAGAAAACTTAAAACCTAATAGATTTGGACTAGATTCGTTTGTTTTAAATTTAGAAAAGTATGGTGTCATAATATTTTAGAATTTAAATATTTAATTGTTTTATTGGTTATTTCTTGATTTCTGAATGCTTGACTTTCAACAAGACAAGATTCGAAAAGCATATAAATAACAAAAGATTTTTCTTGGTCTTTCATAATTTCAATAAAAAAGTTTTGCAAATCAATTTTATGGTTTTTAATAACCTCATTCACCTCTTTATGTTCATATTTTAATTCAGACAACATATTAAGAAATACACAACCACTAAAATCCTCTTTCTCATTCATTACTTTTATATAATCAAACGATTCCAAGATTTGCTCTTTTGAGGTTTTATATTTATTTACATGATTTTTTAGTCCATCAAACCATAAAACATGTCGATTATTCAGATATTGAATGGCCAAGAAGTCTTTCGATTTAAAATGGTCGTAAAAACTGGCTTTAGCCACATTTGCTTCTTTTATGATTTGATTAATACCTGTGGAATTAAACCCCTGTTCTCTAAAGAGTTTAGAAGCCACTTCCATTATCCTTTCTTTTGGTTTTAGTTTATTCATATTGCAAACATACACAAAAACAGAATAATCTGTCTGTTTTTATTATTCATTATTTATTTTACACAATGAATATGCTTGCTTAAATCTGTAAAGTCTACTACTTTTAGATGTATTTATACAAAAAAATAAAGACCATTGATTGCTCTATGGTCTTTGGCATTAACTTAAATAATTGAAAACCATAAATAAGCTATTTTTTTGTTCGATATAGAATCGTTAGCAGGCTTATTGGCTCTTTAAAAATGAATAAATGTTATTTGTTCTTGGTTGGAAATAATAAACATTACTCATTTATAAGCGTTTGATATTTTCTATTTTACAAATTTTCTTGTTTCCACTTCTGATAATTCTTTCTAGACTCCTCAAATTCAGCCTTTATACTTGGCCAATCCGTTTTATTACAAACTCCGATACTACTAGAACCATCATCCGTGTCCATTGGAAGTTTGTCAAACAGTTCTGGAGTTATGTCTTCACATTCAATAAAAACCTCACAATGATGCCCTAATGGCAGTTGACTTAAGTAATTATTCCTGCGAAACAAAATGTGCAATACAGTTAAATTACAATGTTCAATTACATGCAGATTTTCATAGTCAAATACTAAATCAAATTTTATTGGTGTGGATTCTTCAAATGGTGTACGAATTGATTCGAGTCTTAATACGTTACGTTTTAAAATGTCTTTTTCGAACTGATCAATCTTTAACGATTCCTCAGTGGTTAGGACACTCCTTTCAGAAATTCTATGCTTAAGGTGCTTTGTTAACTCATTGCCCCTTTTTATTAATTCATTTTTCGATAGAATTCTATCGATTTCTAAAAACTTCAACCTCATTATATCAACTTAATACCAAAGAATTAATAAACTAGAAAACATTGGTTTCAACTCAGAATTATTTAGTTATTGCCCCAGCTATTGTTTAGTTGCATTATATCGCTTCAAGTAATCAAACATTCTATAAGCATCTTCTTGTTGAATGTTGTCAACTTTCAATTCAGACTTCAACGTTTTATTATCCTTAATAAGCGTTGCCAAAAGCTCCGGCGATAGCCATTTCACTGTTCCATTTGGTAAAATCACATAACTGGTTTTACAGCAAACCAATTTTTGAGGTTCATCAGAATTAATCATCCCAAGACTTATTTGTTCGTCTTTTAGTCTGGCAGGTTCACCAATAAAGTAACTATAATATCCATTTTCTATTATTTTATTGAATCCAACGATTTTTGAATATGGATAACTATTTATATAAATTGAATCGTTAACTAAAACGCCCCAAGTTTTTTTCGTTAAATCCTCATATTTTGTCTTAGGACTAATTTTCTTTAGACGATAATTTGTAATACCTCCTGTCATAAACACATTTCCCCCCGTCCTCTTCTTTAACCGAAATTCGACATAATCTGAAGGTTTATTAGACTTAAAATCTTCAAATGTCTTGAAGATATTTTTTGGGGTTTGAGCAATGGTTAAAGTTGTAATTACTAATGTTAAAAGTACTAATAGTGATTTTCTCATTTTTATTATTATTGTGATGGTATATATAAAAGTCGAATTGATTTATTTTTGGACGGTGTTGCGTATTATTTCAACCTTGAAGAATGATGAATAATAACTTCTGTAGCGCCTTGGCCATACTTTCGGTAATTGGCATCAATAACTTCCATATAATGAAACTTTTCCGAAATATACTTTCTAAGAGCTTGTTTCAAAACACCGGCCCCAACTCCATGAATGGCAATAACAGAGCATATTCTGTTTGTTACCGCATGCTGAATACTTCTTTTAAAGGCACGTAACTGAACTTCTAGAATATCTCTGTTTTGCATATGTTTATGCGTAGGCACCAATTCTTCGATATGTAAATCTATTTCAATGTGAATTTTCTTTTTGTCGGTAACCTCATTCCAAGGTACATGTGTTTTATTTTCGCGAATGGCATCTTTTAATTTCTTTCTCTCCTCTCTTCTAATATCTTTCGCCGACAACACTTTTTTCTCTGGAATTTCGAATTGGAGTTTTAAAAAATCTTGATCTTCAATCAAATTAGAATCGTGAAAAGAACGTTCAAAGCCATCTTCATCTTCTATACTGTAAAACCCTTTTGGTAATACTTTTACAATCTTACCTTTTTCATCTTCATTGAGTACACGTACATGCATCCCTACTTTATATCTATTCATCTTCCGATTTGTTTAATATTGTATTAACTTCTTCCTCTGTTTTTTCGAGCATGTCTTTACACAATTTCAATAAATCGGATGCACGTTTAACTTTCTTGGCAAGTTCGTCTACAGAAATTTCATTTTCTTCAATTTCCTGTACAATTTGCTGTAGTTCTTCTAATCCCTCGTTGTATTTAAATGCTTTTTTTGCCATGATATATGCTGTTTTGATCTAAGGTAATATTTCTATTTCTCAGTCGTATTTTTTACTTTTGTTATTGTTGACTGCACTTCGCCATCCTTAAATTTTGTAATAAGCGCGTCTCCTTTTTTTAACGATTTACTGGTAGTTAAAATATCTCCGTTACTGTTGTATTGTAGACTATATCCTCTTTTTAATATATTTTCTGGATTAAGAAATTTCAACTTTAACGCCAAATCTTTAATTTGATTATTTAGTTCATTCAAAACTAAATTTGATTGTTTTGAAAGATTTTCTTTATTGTTTTGGAGATTTTGATTGTGCCGATTTATAAAAGTTTTAGTACTATTTTTCAACTTCGACTCTGTTTGGGCCAAACTCATTTTATTTTCCCAAATGTGTTTAGAACTAGATTTGTTAAAGGTGAAAAGTAAGGTATTGAGTAAACTTTTGTGCGCTGACAACGCCAAATGGACATTGGTCGTTATATTTTTGGACATCCAATCTAAATCTTCATGTGCTTCTTGTAAATACGTTTCAATACCTGCATTAAATTGCTTACCAATAGTCTTTAGGATGTCAGATTGAATATCAAACTTATTAACAATATAATATGCCAAATCTGTTGGCGTTATAAAATGTTGGAAAGACACCAATTCTGTTACCGTTGTATTTGCAGCATGACCAATTCCGGCTAAAACAGGTATTTGCATTTTTGTAATTTGTTCCGATAAAATATAAGCATCATAACAATCTAAACCAATTTCTCCACCACCTCCGCGTATTACAGCAACTGCGTCAAAGTATTGAGCTCTGGCATTAATTTGTTCTAATTGTTTTTTAATGGAACCTACCGCTGCATCGCCCTGTAACAGTGCTGGAAATAAAGTAATTTCAACACCATAGTTAGATTTACGGATGATGTTTTCGAAATCTTGAAATCCTTTACTCGTTTCCACCGAAACGATTGCTAGTCTTTTAGGTAAAATCGGAAAGTCTAAACGTTTATTTCTATCAAAAATTCCTTCCGACTTTAGTTTTTGCACGGTTATGGCGCGACTTAAAGCCATTTCCCCAATGGTATAATTTACATCGATATTAATTATATGCAAAGAAAGACCATGTAGTGGGTGGTATTGAACTTTAACCTCCATCAACACTTTCATTCCAGACTTTAAATTCAGTTTACCATGTGCCAGAAATTCCTTTTCTATTCTTTGGTAATCTTTTCCCCATAAAATACCACGAAACTGTGCCTTAATCCTGTTATTTACCTTATCAACCAAATCTGGATAACAATGACCTGATTTCGGATAATAATTGAGTTTAACAATTTCGGCCTTTACCCAATACGTTTTTTTATACGTTGAGTCCATAACAGACTGAATGCTTTCTCCAAGCTCTGTTAAAGTAAAGGTTCTTATGGATGTCTTGGTATTCTTCACAATTTAATAGATTTAAGATCTGAAGAAGTTGGACTTTGATAAATTTCTAACTCAAACAAGTTTGCTGCCGCATATAAATGATCAAAAATATCGGATTGAATGTTTTCATATTTCCCCCAATCTGGCGTATTTGTAAAACAATATATTTGAATTGGAATACCCTTATCTTCTTGAGCCAATTGGAAAACCATTTGAGTTAAATCTGTTCTTAAATTGGGATTTGCCTTTAAATATTCCGTTACATAATATCTAAACAAACCAATATTTGTAAGATGTCTACCATTAATTAATAAATCAGTATTCACAGCATTAGAATTATTAAATGCTTTTATTTCTGACATTCTCTCGTTCAAAAAGTCCGAAAGAATATCTATTCCTTTTAATTTTTCTAACAAAGTATTGTCACAATATTTAATAGATGTTGTTGTAAGTACAATTGAACGTTTAATTCGTCGTGCATTGCTTTCACTCATAGAACGCCAATTCTTAAACGAATCGGAAACCAAAGCATAGGTTGGTATGGTTGTAATGGTTTTATCCCAGTTTTGAACCTTTACAGTATTTAAGGTGATTTCAAGAACATTTCCATCTGCACCATATTTAGGAAATGAAATCCAATCTCCAATTCTTATCATATCATTTGCAGCAATCTGAACCGAGGCTACAAATCCCAAAATGGTATCCTTAAAAATGAGCAATAAAACGGCAGTAAGCGCACCAAATGTTGCAATAATCTTCATCGGATCCTTGTCGAACAGGTTGGAAACAATAGCAATTCCTCCAAAAAAGTAAATGATTATTTTTAGTAACTGAAAGTAAGAACCTGTTGGTTTATCTTTCATGCTATCGTAAGACTTTATGTAATGGTCTATGACATTGGTCACGGCAATAAGCACTTGCATAAACACAAAAATGATCCAAGAATCCATTATTCGAATAATAATTTCAACTACAGTTGGATTAAAATTGAATAATTCTGGAATATAATATTGTATTAATATCGCAGGAAATACATGAGCCAAACGACTAAAGACTTGATGATCGAGTAAAACATCATCCCATTTTGCCTTTGTTCTGGTTACTAAACGAACCACAAAACCACGAATTAGTTTTTTGATTAAATAATCTAGAATTACAGCTAAAATTATTATTAGTAGGATATCTAAAACCAAGAGCGTATTTGGACTTAAATCCCAACCTTCAAAAAATGAATTAAATAATTCGGTTATTCGCATAATTAATATTTTTCACAAAATTACGGAAAATCATTGGGAATAATCTTTATTGCCATCTAAATGGGAAGTATATATTAAACAAAAAAAATGCTAGGTCATATAAACCTAGCATCCTCTTTATTTTTTCTGTAATAACACGTTTTCTTGCGAAAATTGAAAGGCCTCATCTAAGAATTCTACCATCAAAGGCCATTCTTCTTTAGGTACAAAATGTGATTTGTAAACCTTTCGGGTTTCAACAATTAAATAGCCATTTTCTATTTTGGCAGTACTTATGAAAGATCCCGTTTTATTATCTACATTCTTAATCAGTTTTTCATACCCTTTTATTTCATACCCATCAGGTATTTTAAAGCGAATTGTATTCAACATCTCACGGCTAGACTCCATGTTTACATCGTATTGCCTTTCCAATTCATCTTCCTTAATTGACACTTGTTTACTAATCAATTTACCAATTTCGAATATATAATTCTGTCCAGCTTTTTTTATCAATTGATCTTTCAAAGTAAAATCTGCTGTATAAACAAATGCCGAATCTTTGTGGAAACGACCAAGTGATAGGTTTTTAAAATTAAAATCGTCTCCTAAATCAAAAGAAAATTCTTCAGCAAATATTTCCTTCCTTTTTATGGATACTTCTTGATTAGCTTTGTCTTTATAACTTTTCATCCTTGCTTTAATTGATGACATAGCCTTTTCTTTAGCAGATACTTTGTTAATAAACTGATTAGATTTAAAAACTTTTTTCTCTTCTATCAATTCATCAAAAATATTTGTATAGTTATCTAAATATTTTTTTTTAAAGTTTCCTTTAACTTTAGAGTTATAAGTCAATTGCAGCGATTCAAAATCATTTGTACTAACATCAATTTGATGATTTTTTGACAAAGATTTAGGAAAACTAAACATCCTTCCATTTGCTGTCTGTCCTTTGTTATTTTTAGTGTCATTGAAGGCGTATCCTTGTGTTGCCAAATGCTCTACTCTTACTTTGTTAAAATTTAAGGTGGTATATGGATCTGCGAGTAACAATTCCTTATTTGGAAGTTTCACTAACAAGTATTGGAATAAAAAGTTCCCAAAAGGTTCATTTTCAATGGTACCTTCTTCCCTCTTTACTCCTACAACAACATCATAATCAATATTTTGACCTTTCAAATACTCAATACATAGAGGCATATAGCTTTGAAATAATCCTAAAATGTTTTCATTTTTATATTCATATTTAATCTTATTGAAAATATCATTCTTCGTATATTCATATTCCTCTCTATTTAGAGTTGATAAATTTCTGATAAAATGAAACATTCGTTCAAGAACAAATTCAGGATCAGTAATATTGTGTTCCTTCAAATCTTTTCTGATAGACTTTTTTAAATTTGCAGAAACATCTCCTAATTCTGGAAAATCTAAAGTCGATTTTTCTATAATTTCTTGCATTGAAATTTCACTTTTCACAACTCCTTCTTTCCCAGAAATTATACAATAACTTTTTTTGGAAGCCCCATGGGAAATTGCATATTTTATTACCGGTATAGACGTATTCCAATTGACCCACCTTTCTTTATTAATTTTATCAATATTTTCACACTCAAAAACATGGTGATATTTATTAACTTTATCATTAATCCCCAAACTCTTTAACTCTGGTGCTCCATTTAAGGATTTAAAATTTAGGCTCATACTTTCCTTAATTAGGAAATCAATTCTAAATTTCTTGATAGGGTATTCCTGATACAATGGATATTCTTTTGGTTTTGGATTTCTATAAACACTTAAAAACTTTTTTTTAATGATATAGAAATCTATAATATCACCTTTTTGTAAGTTTGGAATGCTAAAATATTTTTCATCATTTTTATTAATAATAATGTCTTTAACATTCAAAGTCTCAATTTCACCATCTGGTTTTATTATTCGGACGCCAAAATACTCTTCAAAATTATTATTTTCCAAAAAGTATAGCGTTTCATCTTTATTTCTATGATCATCTATAGAAAATTCAGAGTATTTTTTGATTGATACATGGTCATTAAGATATATTTGTTTTCTAATCCCATAAGTGTTAATTAATTTTGCATATTCATATATAATATTTTCAAATAATACAATCTCAGATTCCCCTTTCCATTTTTCCGGAATTGAATAATCCTTCGGTGCTATATCATTTACCCCCCAATAGTGATTTTGAACCTTCTTACTTTTTCCTTTTTGGCCAAAACCGATACCAATATTTATTATCAAGATTCCAATTAATAATACTTGTTTCATCTTTTTCATACTATTTCCTTTAATATTTTAGATTGAATGACTATTTTACTTTCTGTAATAACACGTTTTCTTGTGAGAATTGAAAGGCCTCATCTAAGAACTTCACCATCAGTAGCCATTCTTCTTTAGGTACAAAATGTGATTTGTAAACCTTTCGGGTTTCAACGATTAAATATCCATTTTCTATTTTGGCAGTACTTATGAAAGATCCCGTTTTATTATCTACATTCTTAATCAGTTTTTCATACCCTTTTATTTCATACCCATCAGGTATTTTAAAGCGAATTGTATTCAATATTTCACAGCTAGACTCCATGTTTACATCATATTGCCTTTCCAATTCATCTTCCTTAATTGAAACTTGTTTGCTAATCAATTTTGGCTCTATGAGTAATCATTCTTTCTTCAACAGAGTTTTTCTTTTTCTTCGAGATAATTAATAATCCTGTTTTATCATAATTTGAACCAAAATATCCTTTTTCATCTTCCATTATTTCTAAAAAGCTCATAAGTTTATTTTGGTCATTTCTTTTGAATATACCCTTTGAGAATGATTTAATACCAACTTTTATATCGCTCATGTTTTTGGTGTTTATAGAGCAATATGTTTTAGAGCTATTTTCATTAGGATTCGCTACTAAGTTTTGATAAGTTCCATTTGGGACGAGATTCACTTTTTTAGATTCTGGAACTGTTTTATAAGCGTATAAAGATGTGTTGGTTAATGAAGCAGGTAGTTCATTAATAGAATTGTTAATTCTCGGATAATCGATAATAAAAACTTCATTTTCAATATTTACTTTAAGCAAATACTTCAAATTATTCATTAACACTAAATCTTCCATTGTTCCATCATACTTTTGTTTTCCAACCAACAATTCAAAATCATAATTATTTTCTTCCAAGAAATCCATGAAATTTTGAATAAAATTGAATTCAGCAGATTGTGTTACCTGTATTTCTTTCCTTACTTCATATTCAAAATAATCAGATTCAAGTCCAGAAAATATTTGCCCTTGATTATTATCTAAAACAGATCGTTGAACACTAAATTCTAACGATTTCACATTTACACGACGATATTTATTATAAAAGTAATGCAGTTTATCCTTTTTATTAACGATTTCTTTTAACCCATCATAATTAATCCCATTGACATTAATAACAAAGGCGCTAGATAATTTGGATTCTTTTTTTCTATCAAAAATTTGATTGATTGTATAATCTGTCTCTTCTCTTGAAATATCACTTTCAGGTTTATTTGTTTTATGTTTAATAAAATAACGAGACTCCTTCATATCATCTACATCAGGACTAAACGCCACTTGAAATTTAACAGTATGGTTTTCATTTTTCAGATAACTCCATCTTTCTTTTTTTAATTTCTCAACATCCTTTGTTTCATATATATATGTTGTATTTTTTTTATTTGAATGTTTCTTTATTCCATTAGAACTATTAAATTCTCCAAAATTTAAATAGTATTTCGGATCAACGTTTATTTCAATACAACTGTGTTTTTTATGATATTCATCGGGAATTATTACTTCAAAAGGCCTAAAATACTTAAATGAATAATCATAACTAATCCATTTAAATATATAATAATCCACCACATCCCCTTTTTCTAAATTAGGAATTGAAAAATACTCTTTTTCATTTTTTTCAATTATGTCCTTTTCGTCAAGTACTTCAATATTACCATTTGGTTTAATTATTCTAAATTTTCCATATAACCAATTTTCACCTCTATACATAAAATGATCATTAAAAGAAAATTCCGAGAACTTTTCTACTGCAACATCATCATTTAGCAATATGATTTTATGAATGGCTTCAGTTAAATCTGTGGTATTCCCTTTTTTGTCGAAATTAAAATATAGTTTTTCGTACAAAATTATTGCAGATTCATTTTCCCAATTTTCAGGAATGGTACGATCAATCAAGGCAGCATTCGATTCACCCCAAAACATTTCTTCCATGATCTTATGTTTCTTTGGTTTTCCGTGCAAAAAATTTGATTGACCAATTAGAAGTATTATGAGTATTGTAGTTATTCTTTTCATTTCTTAGTTAATGTTAATTGATTTGAATAATTTGCTTTTAGCTGTTTGTGAAATTCATTGTAAATTTTGAAATCTTTTTTTAGAATCTTTCCCGTTTTGTAATCGAAATGTTTTTTACAAATGAATTTTTCATCTTCAATAGTATAATTCAGTTCGATGATAAAATCGTTTGTTTCTATTTTTATATCTTTTGGTTTATCTGAAACGGTATATCCTGCTGGAATTTGAATAGAAATTGATGAATCGAAGTAATATTTATAAGCCAAAAAATAATCATTTTCTCTATCATTCATATCTAGCCCTAAAAATTCTTTGAAATAATCAATATCAACATATATTTCATCTCCATAAGATGAAATTTTGTTTTTCACATTTATATCATAATTTAAGGTTGTTTTTCCATCTCTATCCTTTAAATCGGAAGTTTGAATATTAAATATTGAAACATTTTTATCATTTTTATTTAGGTATTTTTTCAATGCATCCTCTTTCTCATCTTGTGCAATATTATTATAACCATAAATAAATTTAGATTTACTTTCACCATTAAGTTCATTAAAAACCTGTCCCCTTAACACATCATTTTCTATTTTATAGTGAATATTAAAAATCTCTTTATTCTTTTCAGATTTATGATTGGGGACGTAGTCTAATACAAAATCATTTCCATTTTCTATCAATACCTGTCGACCTTGAATTCTATGCGCATCAAAACCAAATGGATTATACTTTTGAGTTCCATCTAAATAATACCTTTTTCCGTTATGGTGTAATGTACAAATCATATGATTGTCAACCGATAAATTTGGTGTGCTATAATCATATGCTATTCTTCTGGTACCTATCCAGGTTAATCTTGCGTCGTAGCCAGCAATTTTCAACATTTGAGTTGTTAAATTTGCCATTCCTTTACAATCTCCATATTTCTTTTTATACACATTCTGAGACTCATCAGGCTTAAACCCTGCAATTCCATCTTCATATGCGATGTATTTTATATTATCTTGAACCCAATAATATATTGCTTTAATTTTGTCTTCATCTTGAGATAAATTTTCAGTTAACCTTTCTACTAAAGGTTTAATTTCTTCATTTTTTTCGTCGAGTTGATCCACCAAACTTTTATACCAATGGTATAAATCCTTTGTTTCATTAAAAATAGGTATTTCTTTGTTATATTTTCTATGAAATTTCGGCAATACTAATAAATGTGGTTGTATATGGGATGGACCAGGCATGGCGCTCTCTGACTTTATACTCTTAGCATTCGTAAGTGTATATGTATAAATAACCTTGCCTGATTCCTCTTTATTAATATGTTTGTTTAAGTTGTAACCTTCAAAATTCATTTCCTTAAATTCAATATCTAACCAATCTGGAACTTCTATTTGAATTGTTTTTTCCTTTGTAGGGTACCGACTAGTAAAGTATAAGGACGTAAAATATTTTATGTCTTTATATTGTTTTTCCATTTCCCATCTATAGTAATAACCCAACAACGGAAAAGTCAATCCAATAGATTTTAGCCTCACATCATGGTAAAACATCTCATCCGACTCATAAAAATGGTCTTGAATATATTGTTTTATTTGTTTCTTTTTATTAAAAATTTCGAAGCGTTCTATTTCTGAATTGTCATTATAATCCTCTACCAAATACATCTGTGTGTTTTTTGCAACAGAAATATAACTTTCAGTTTTCTTTACATCAACCTTTACAGTTTTATCTGACCTACTAAACCCAAAAGAAACTAAGGTCTTACTGTTTAAGATGGCTATTTCATCTTCTTCTGTGCAAAGATCAGTTTTTATTTCTTGAGCCAATGCCACTTCTTCAGAAGATGGGTCGAATTTTTGCTGTGAAAATAGAAGGGCACTGTTAAGAATAAATGTACATAAGAATACCTTCCCAATATTATTAAATAATTTCATATATTTTCAATTTTGTCACAATATAACAATAATGTGACAAAATATATTAAAACATCGTCTAAATTTATTACTACATAAAGACAAAACTTATCTTGTTTGAAAAAGAATAATCTTTTCAAACAAGATAAGTTTTTTAACTATTTTTGAGTACTATTTTAAGGCACTAAAACAACATCCAGCATATCTTTTGCTGCACGGTGTAAGCCTTTATTTATAACCTCCAATCGTTCTTCACTAATGTATGTTGGCTTTATGGTATATTGTCTAAACAGAGACGGATTTATTTCTAAATACTCCGCAAATTTACTCTTATTTATATAGGGTAAAACATGGAACAAATGTCGTAAATCAAGATAATACTCCAACTTTGTAAGACTTAGTTTTCTTGCCGCTTTTTTGGAGCCATTAGCCTCGAGTTCTTTTGCATTATCGTTAATAAAAAGTGAGATATCTTTTTTCAGTGTATTAAAATTTGATGCGATAAATTCTTTATTGTCAAAATCTTCAATTCGACCAATAATTTTGCCATCTTTCATTTTTACAATTATCTTCATTTATATAATATTTGTGTGTATGTAACAAATATAAGAAGTATAAATGAAAAATAAAGTAGTTTTTATCAAAAATACAAATATTAACTTTCCAATACCCCAAAAGGTGTATTTTTATGAACTAGCGGTGTTGGTTTTATTTTTGAGATTTAAGAATTGTCCAGACTCTATATTTGGTTAGATTTTCTCCTTTTACTTGTTTTCTAATAAATTCGAAAGTGACCTTGAAATTACATCCATTTTTCCAAGCACTACAACCATAAGCCGTTTGTCCTTTTACAACCGTTCCTCTATTACATTTTGGACAAGGAATTGGATCTGGAACCTCTTCTGTTGATGAAATTTGAGTACTTGACACTTGTTTTTCAATAAACTCAAGTTTATAATCGGACTTTAATTGAATAACACCTTCTGTTTTTCCACCGTTATCGGCTTTAAAACCTTTTAAATTTACGGTCGATCCCTTTTTAATCAACCTAATCCATTGTTTTTCGGTGATTTTTTTTGCTAAAAACGAAAATGGCAAACGAAAATCACAACCATCCTTCCAACCAGAACATCCATAACTATTTTTTCCGGTTAAAATGTTTCCTTTTTTACATTTAGGACAGGTTTCAGCTCCAATACCTTTTGGCTTTTCCTTTTTTACAGGTGCATTGTTATTCGCTGTTAATCTGGGTTGGTACTTTGCCATTTGAACTTCAAGCACCAATTCATCAACCATTTTTTTCATGTTAGAAATAAAAGCCTGAGCCGAATAATTCCCAGATTCAATGTCCTTTAATTGTTTCTCCCATTGCCCTGTTAATTCTGCCGATTTTAACAAATCGTTTTGGATTAATCCAATCAGTTGTACACCTAAATCGGTTGGTAGAATTTGTTTTTTATTTCGCCTTATGTATTTTCTTTTAAACAGCGTTTCTATAATGCTGGCTCTGGTAGACGGACGTCCAATTCCATTTTGCTTCAAGAGATCTCTCATTTCTTCGTCTTCCATCTGTTTTCCAGCCGTTTCCATAGACCTCAGTAAAGATGCTTCAGAATAGGTTTTAGGCGGCTTGGTTTGTTTTTCAAGGAATGAAGGTTTGTGTTCGCCTTTTTCTCCTTTTACAAACGTTGGCATAAAAGCCTCTTCGTCTGCTTTTTTGGCTTGGGCCGATTTAGATTTTGGATATAAAATACGCCATCCTTCTTCTAATATTTCTTTACCAGTGGCTTTAAATTTTATTTCATCTACAAAACCTTTAACTGTTGTATTTGAAATGATACAATCTGGGTAGAAAACAGCTATAAAACGACGAGTAACAGCATCATAAACATTGCGTTCTAAAGGCTGAAGATGAACTTCATAACCCGTTGGAATTATAGCATGGTGATCTGTAATTTTAGTATCATCGAATACTTTTTTCGATTTCGGAATTTTAGTATTTAAAACAGATTCGGTATAAATGGCATATGCCGAAAGCTTTTGAAGAATACCTCCAACTTTTGGGTAAATATCTGTTGGAAGATAAGTCGTATCGACACGTGGATAAGTCACAACTTTCTTTTCATATAACCCTTGAATTAATTTTAGGGTTTGATCTGCTGAATATCCAAATTTATTATTACAATATACTTGTAAACCAGTTAAATCAAATAATCTTGGTGCAGATTCTTTTCCTTTTTTCTTGGTAGATGATTCTATTTCAAAAGGTTTTCCTTGAATAAAATCCATAACCTTTTTACCATCTTCCTGACTTTTATATTTCCCCTTTTCGGAATTAAAAATGGTATTTCTATACTCCGTTTGGATTTCCCAATACGGTTCAGGCTTAAAGTTTGTGATTTCGTGATGACGCTTTACAATCATCGCTAATGTTGGCGTTTGCACACGACCTACAGAAAGCACTTGCTTTTGAGCTGCGTATTTTAGCGTAAAAAGTCTGGTGGCGTTCATTCCAAGAAGCCAATCTCCAATGGCTCTAGAACTACCGGCATAATATAAATTATCAAACTCTTCGGCTGGTTTCAGGTTTTTAAATCCATTAATAATCGCTTCCGATGTAAGAGAAGAAATCCATAAACGTTTTACGGGACCTTTATAATCGGCTTCATTAATCACCCATCTCTGAATAAGTTCACCCTCCTGTCCGGCATCGCCACAATTTATGACTTCAGACGCATTGTCTAAAAGTGTTTTTATGGTTTTGTATTGTTTTTGCACACCTTTGTCATCCATGACCCTCGTTTTAAAACGCTCTGGCAACATAGGTAAACTGTATAAGTCCCAACTTTTCCAATGCGGAAAATATTCGTCGGGCGCATAGAGCGTGCAAAAATGACCAAATGTCCAAGTAACTTGATAACCATTACCTTCAAAATACCCATCTTTCTTCGTTTTGGCGTTTAATATATGGGCAATTTCTCTAGCTACACTTGGTTTTTCGGCAATGCAAACTTTCATAAAACACATTTAAATTATTGATGTAAAATTAAGGCTAAGAAAATGTTTGTCGAAATATTTTTATACATTTTTGAAATTATTTCGAATTAAAATCGTCAAACACCATAATATAAACCAAAAAGGCAATGATGATTGGAATTTATAGACCATTTTATTGGGAAAAAATCGTAATTATTATACCTTTCAAAACCTAAAATAAAGATTCTATGTTCTTCTTTAAGAAAAAAAATAAACAGCCTAAACAAATGGCCATTGACATAAATGAAAACAATTTTGAAGAATTGGTTTTAAAATCTGATGTACCAATCATTATTGATTTTTGGGCATCTTGGTGCGGACCATGTAAAGTTTTGGTTCCTATATTTAACGAAGTTGCCGATGAAAACAAAGATAAACCCGTACGTATTGCCAAAATAAACATCGATCAAAACCCGAATTTGGCAAGGCAATTTATGATTAAAAGTATTCCGACTGTAGTAATTATTGAAAACAATAAAGAAATTTATAGACACGCCGGAATTGTACCAAAACCAAATCTTCAAGAATTGGTGAATCAGCTGATAACAACCAAACCAATTGGTGAGTAAGTGTTTGTTTTTTTATGGATTTTCAGTCAAAACTACATGCATTTACTAACGATATTTCAAAAATTGAAAAGCCAAAACATTTTCCCAGCCCATTTAACAAGGAGCCACATGTTCTAGCTAAATTAGCCGCTGAACAATGTTTAGAATTTCTAAAAACCTGTGAATCCTTAAAACAAAACCCAAAATATATTGATTTACTGAATCACAACAGAATAGGCAAAATGTTTGGGGTGTTGGTTGTAGAGAATTCAATTGGAGCATTCGGTTTTCTAGCTGCTTTTTCGGGGAAACTATTGGGAGAAAACAGCTACGAGTATTTTGTACCTCCTATTTTTGACATGAATTTACCAAATGCACATTATAAAAAAGTGGAGAAAGAGTTATTAAAGATTTCTGAAAATATTGCTGCACTTGAAATGGATAGCCTTTTCAAAGATCAAAAAACAAAATATCAAAACTTAAGAACACAACTTAAACAAAGTTTAAACATCAATAAATCTCAAAAATCGAGTATCCTTTCAAAAATAAAAAAACTTGATCACCTTTTTGCAACCAACCATCATGAACGCCTTACTCAATTAGATGTTTTAAAACAAACTCGAAAATTAAAATCGAAAGCTTTACAGAAATGGCTTTTTGAACAGTATGAGATTTCAAATAAATTTCTAAATATTGAAACTTTAGAAAATATATTTGGTGAAGGTAATATTCCTTCTGGCGCTGGAGAGTGTGCCGCTCCAAAGTTATTTCACTTTGCTTTCCAACATCATTTAAAACCTATATGTTTGGCAGAATTTTGGTTCGGAAGATCTACAAACTCCAACGATAAACAAACAGAAAACTACTATCCGTCATGTACAGAAAAGTGTTTACCGATTTTAAATTTCATGTTAGATGAAAATTTCGAACCTAAAAAAGGGAATCTAGTATAAAATTTAGATTCCCTTTTTTTACTTTAATTATGTTTGAATTTATTCCAAACCTAAACCATAATAATAAATGGATTGTGAGTTTTTATATCGACCAGCAATTAAAACACCACCCTCTTTTTTCTTCAAATAATTTTCCAATGCCTTTACTGAACTAACAGGCTTATGATCTACACTTAGAATTACAAAACCTTCACGAATATTGGTATTTTTTGACAATAATCCATTTTGTAATTCTGTAATTTCTATCCCTTCCTCTACTTCTTGTAAAGTTGCGCCCAATAAAGATTCTAAAGCCAAATCTTTTTTGGCAATCACTTTATGTTCGCCATTTTTATTTTTTAATGTCATTATCTTGGTAGAAACTTCACCATTTCTATTTATCTCAACAGAAACCTGATCTCCTGGACGTTTACTTCCAATTTTCTCCATCAATTGAGCGGTAGATTTAATCGTAGAACCATCAACTCCAATAATAATATCTCCTTTTTCTATACCTGCCTCAAGTGCTGCACCATTATCAACCAAACCTGCAATATAAACACCTTCGTTTAAATCTAAATTTTCTTCAATCTTTAATTTAGAATCAACATCGCGTATGGATACTCCAATATAAGCGCGCTGTACTAATCCAAAATCAAGTAAATCTGATACAACTTTAGATACAATATTTGCAGGAATAGCGAATGAATATCCCGTATATGAACCCGTATTTGAAGCAATGGCCGTATTAACACCAATAAGCTCTCCTTTTGTATTTACCAATGCTCCTCCACTATTCCCAGGGTTGACGGCTGCATCGGTCTGAATAAAACTTTCAATGGCATTCTGATTTTTGAGAATATTTATGTTTCTGGCTTTTGCACTCACTATTCCAGAAGTTACCGTAGAATTCAATTTAAAAGGATTTCCTACTGCCAATACCCATTCACCAACTTGTACATCATCTGAATTTGAAAACTCTAAATAGTCTAAGCCATTCTCAGGAATTTTCACAAGTGCTAAATCGGTTGTAGGATCCACACCAATCACTTCTGCCACAAAAGTTCTATTGTCATGTAAAGTAATTTCCAATTCATCGGCTCCATCAATGACATGATTGTTTGTAACAACATAACCGTCTTTAGAAATAATTACACCCGAACCAGAAGACGTTTCTCTAAGTTTATTTTGCCCTTGTTGTGGCATACGTTGGCGACGGTATCCAAATATTTCTGCAAACGGATCATTCTGATAATACTGGGTTCTCCCTCTTTGTTTTGTTTTAATATGCACAACAGATTTGGTACTTTTTTCTGAAGCATTTATAAAGCTTCCTTCACTCAATGGCGAATACCCTACTTGTTGAACCGGCATATGGTTTTTAGATACAACTTGGGGTTCTATCTTTTGAATTTCTTGATCGCGTTTATTGTTCTGAAATTCCATAAAACCAAGGCTAACGATACTTCCAATACCTGCAGCCAAAATTATTTTTCCGTATTCTTTCATTTTGTTTCTATTTATTTTATAATTCATAACTCAAAGATAAAACCAATTCGTTTTAATAGATATCAAAAAATGTTAAGGCGCGTTAATCGAAAAATAAAATGAATATATAGATTTATATTATAAGAATAAATATTATATAAATTATAGCTATACTACTTTTGCATCAACTAAATATAAAAAATCATGACAAACCAAATCGGATTACCAAACGAAGAAGTAAAACAACTTCAATTAGAATTAAATGCATTATTAGCCAATTTTCAATTGTATTACCAAAATCTAAGAGGATTTCATTGGAACATTAAAGGAAGACATTTTTTCGAACTTCATGTAAAGTTTGAAGAGTTGTATAATGACTCTCAAGAAAAAATTGATTTAATCGCAGAACGTATTCTAACCTTAAATCATCAACCTCTTCATACATTTAAAGATTATATCAAATATTCTGAAATTAAATCGGCCAAAAACATGTCGTCAGACCGAAAAATTATGAAGCATATTATGGCCTCTCTACAAACATTAATTATTCTAGAAAGAAAGATATTGAATACAGCAAGTGATATTGAAGATGAAGGAACTACAGCTATGATGAGTGACTTTATAGGTGAACAAGAAAAAACAGTTTGGATGTTGAATGCTTGGCTAAAGAATTAATATACAACCCTCTATTTTATATAACCAAAATCAATTGGGGATATGAATTAGAGGGTTATTTATTATTTTAAAACGTATAATACTATATTCTAAATTAATAAAATATTCATTCCTAGAATTAGGCCTTAAAAAATTATTAAAAACATTTTCAATAATCATTGCAAAAGGATACATTTAAGACGAAATAAAGATATTGGATAGGATTATTGATATGAAGTATAAACTTATTTAAGATTTTTACTAACCAAAATATTGTAATCCAATGAAAATTCAAATCATAAGTGACCTCCATCTAGAATTTGGGAGTACTATATTAACATTTGGCAATGCTGATATTGTGGTGATGGCTGGAGATGTTAATCTTGGAACAAAAGGAATAGAATGGTTGAAAACTGAAATTCCTGATCTTCCAGTTATTTATGTTTTGGGTAATCATGAATACTATAAAGGAAGTTACCCAAAAACTTTAAATAAAATCAATGAAGCTGCTAAAAATACCAATATTCACGTTTTAGAGAATAAATGTGTCCATTTAAATGGAATTAATTTTCATGGGGCTACATTATGGACAGATTTTTCAATTATGGGAAATCCGCGTTATTATGGTTCTATGTGCCAGTCTAAAATGAACGATTATAAAAAAATAAGACGAGATCCTTCTTATTCTAAACTTAGAACCATAGATACTTATAACATCCATCAAAAGTCTATGCTTTGGTTAGAAAGAAGCCTTGAAGAAAAGCAAGGTGAAGTAAATATAGTGGTCACGCATCATGCTCCAAGTATATTATCGGTTCCTGAAAAATATAAAAACGACCCGATTTCATCGGCTTATGCCTCAAATCTGGAGAAAACCATAGAAAAATACAAACCAAAATATTGGATTCACGGTCATATTCATGAACCAAAACGATATAAGATTAAGGACACCGAAATAATCTGTAATCCACATGGTTATATTGATGAAAAGTACAACGGTTACGAGAAAGAACTAATTATTGAATTATGAAAAAAAATAGATATTCTATATTATTTTTCATTAATTAAAACTCAAAGAGAATTATTATCAAAATAATTAAAAAGACATGAAAAAATTTAAAAATTGGATACTAATTATTTTCTGTACCATATTGTTAGTGATTATTGTATTGGGTTGTATTTTATTAATCCCAGAAATAATTAATAATGGCTTTAATGCAAACATGACCAAAAAAGAAATGTGGTCGTCATCAATCAGTTTTTTGATGATTATTTCTCTTCTTATTATGGGATTAAGAAATGGCATAAAGAATATTAAAAAGGAAAAAGCCTTTGAAACAATAGATTATAATAGAAATTTAAATCTTGAATTAAATGGACAAATAAAATACATTGATTACAGAAATTTAAATTTAGTACTAGGTTTCAAAAGACCTATTTATTTAGTACTATTTGCCGTCATTTTACTTTTGTCTCTAAACTTTATGGTTAATGGCGGTAATATGACCAAAGAATTACATTCAAACTATTTGCCTTATGTTTTAATTGGTGTTTTTTTTCTAACTCCTATATTAACAATCAAACAAATTAATAACAACTATAAAACGAACAGAATATTTCATGAAAAATTAAATTATACCTTGACAAATGAAGCCATACATATCAAAGGAGAAACCGTCGATTCAACCCAAAAATGGTCGCATTTCTACCAAATTAAAGAAACTAAACAGTTTTTCATGTTTTATCAAAGTAAAATGATAGCAACTCTAATTGATAAAAATATGTTCTCAGAAAAAGAATTATCCGAATTTCAAGAATTTACAAAATCATTACCTTTGAAACGGTCATAAACAATTGATATCACATTGTTCTAAAAATTATACCGAATGGAAAAGTTAATAATATGTTCAAATTGGTTACTCATTCTTTTATTCTTGGCATTACCTCTTATTTCTTTTAGAATCGAAGAATTAGGTCGAAATAAGATAATCACATATTTAATACAACAATGAATAAATCATTAGTCTTTTTTCTAATTTTCATTTTACACTTGAGTCTAATAGCTCAAAAACCAAAAGGACGATACTTTAATCAAATTGAAGGAACAACTTGGCAATTTTCTAAAAATAGCAAGGTAGAAAACATTTCAGTTTTATCAAATTTTGGTTTGCGCCTTTTAAATGGAGATAAAGAATCAGATGAAAATAAAACATTGATCTGGACTTTCAATAATACATTAATCATTGAGTCTTTCGAACCTTCAACTGAGAAAAAAACAATAATACTACAATGCAATTATATTCATTCCCCAAAAGAAAGAACGTTGAAACTGATGATTAAAAATCAAGAAGTAAAATTCAACTATGTGTCTATTTCTACTGGTTCTTATGTTGAATTCTCTAAAATTAAATGATTAAACAAAGTCTATAAAACAAAAGAATAATGACGAAACTAACATTTGCAATATTCGTAATCTTAATTCTTTCTACTTCAGTAATTTTATTATTCAATTGGTACAATAATTTTCGAAAAAACAGAACGCAACAAAGTAGTTATTTCCTAATATTCTTGTGGACACTCTTCATTATATTTACGTTTAATATTTCGTTTTTTGAACCTGTTATTTTAACTAAGTCAGATATTATTGGTAAGTATGTTATTGATAAAAACAAATTTCCAGGATTACAAGCCAATTGGCAATATGATAATTACAGATTAGAAATTACTTCAGATAATCAATTGATTTTTGAATCCAAAATATATGAGAATCATTGGAAAAAAGAGATCCTTCGGGTTTCATACAGTACAGGATATTTTGATTTAGAAAAAGAAGAATATTGCAATAGAAAATTGCGTGTTCATTCAAATAATGAAAGTCATCATATTATTAAAGAAAATCCAACTTTGTACCGAAAAAGATTCAATTCATTCTATTACGTTTTTTATTCCGAAAAATATGGAAATGTGTTCTTCAAAAAAGGAAACTGGGAAAAATAAAGGTAATGAAATACTTTAAAATAAGAATTAAACAAAAGAAGACTGCCAAAACAAGGTTCGACAATCTTCTTTAAACGATTGAAAAAAAATAATCACATTCTCATCTCAATCTACAACAACGAAATCACTTAAAATCTCACAAAACCTATACCCGCCGTTGTATGACTTTTCGGATCTATCAGAATAAAAGATCCGTTTGCTTTATTTTGAGTAAAATCATCCGCAAAAATGGGTTGATTTAACTTTAGAGAAACACGACCAATATCATTGAGATCTAAGGCCTGTTTTTCTATTTTTCCCGAAAAATCGGTTTTTATTATATGCTCTATCTGCTCTATTTTTGCCAAAACTCGACGAGAGCCATGTTGAAGAATATATTTATTTTGAGGCAATAATTTTTCGCTATCCATCCAACAAATATCACTTTCAATACGTTTAGATTGTAAAGCTATTTCTGAAGCCTTAACAATCATATCTCCCCTACTAACATTCACATTGTTTTCCAATTCAATGAGAGGTGTACTACCTGTTTCGGCAACATCAAATTCATCTTTAAAAAAATGTATGTTTTTTATTTTAGATTTCTGATTGTTTGGTAAAACCACCACTTCATCTCCAATATTAAACTGCCCGCTGACCACTTTTCCAGAATAGGCTCTAAAATCGTGATAATCGGTTGTTTTAGGACGTACAACACCTTGAATAGGAAACCTAGAAATCGTATTTACATCTGGAGAGGCCTCAATTTGTTCTAAAACATCTAAAACCGATAGACCGCTGTACCAAGGCATTTTTTCTGAAGAAAACACAACATTGTCGCCATGTAAAGCACTAATAGGAACAAAAGTAAGCTTTGGTGGCTTCCCTCCTGCATTTTCAGCTAAAGCTAAAACATCATTTTTTATGGATTCAAAATACGACGCTTCATAATTAACCATATCCATTTTATTTACGGCAATGATTAATTCTGGAAGACAAAGTAAATGATTGATAAAAAAGTGTCTATACGTTTGTTCGATAACACCATTTCTAGCATCTACCAAAATAATAGAAGCCTGAGAAGTGGATGCCCCAGTCACCATATTTCGAGTATATTCTATATGACCAGGAGAATCTGCAATAATATAGCTTCTTTTTTCCGACGAAAAGTAAATATGGGCAACATCAATGGTGATACCTTGTTCTCTTTCAGCAACTAAACCATCGGTAGCCAAAGAAAAATCTAAATAATCGAATCCTTTTTGCTTACTACTCTTTTCTATAGCCTCAAGTTTGTCGGATGTTAAAGAATTGGTATCGTATAAAATACGACCAATAAGTGTACTTTTCCCATCGTCTACACTACCTGCTGTTGCAATTTTTAATACATTCATTTTGTGCTTTTCTACT
Organism: Flavobacteriales bacterium; assembly: GCA_049607525.1. Lineage (GTDB taxonomy): Bacteria > Bacteroidota > Bacteroidia > Flavobacteriales > CAJXXR01 > JBMYYR01. The sequence goes on along the minus strand of JBMYWP010000029.1, from coordinate 22,729 downwards.
CGATTTTAAAAATACCCTTGTTGTTTTCTTTTCTCCATAGCCGCTTCCGATCTTTTATCGTCTATTCGGGCGCCACGTTCAGAAATATTTGAGGCTTTTATTTCTTCTATTATACTTTCAACTGTTGTTGCCGTAGACAATACAGCAGCAGTACAACTCATATCACCAACCGTTCTAAATCTTACCGTTCTGGTGTCCACAGTTTCATTATCATCTCTAAAAACAACATCATCTTGTGCACTCCAAATAAGATCATCACGCATAAAAGTGGCTCTTTTATGAGAAAAGTAGATCGAAGGAATTTCAATAGCTTCGGTATGAATATAATTCCAAACATCCAACTCAGTCCAATTCGAAATTGGAAAAACTCTAACGTTTTGTCCTAAGTCTATATTTCCGTTTAGCATATCAAAAACTTCTGGTCTTTGATTGCGTTCATCCCATTGACCGAAATCATCTCTAACCGAAAAAATGCGTTCTTTAGCTCTGGCTTTTTCCTCATCTCTTCGTGCTCCACCAATGCAAGCATCAAATTTAAACTCTTCAATAGCATCAAGCAAAGTAGAAGTTTGTAAGCTATTTCTACTCGAATATTTTCCTTCTTCTTCTTTTACTTTACCTGCATCTATATTATCTTGAACATGTCTTACAATAAGTTCCAAGTCAAGATCTTTTGCTAATTGATCTCTAAATTCTATGGTTTCGGGAAAATTATGTCCAGTATCTATGTGCAGTAATGGAAATGGTATTTTACCTGGAAAAAATGCCTTTTGAGCCAAACGCACAAGTGTTATGGAATCTTTACCTCCAGAAAAAAGTAGGACTGGATTTTCGAATTGTGCCACCACTTCACGAAAAATATGAACCGATTCGCTCTCTAGAATATTTGGTTTTAAAACTCTATTTGCCATTTGATTATTGATGTAATCCACATTCTCTATGTTCGAATACTTTTGTAGGATCGAAATAGTTGTGTTCATTCGTTAATTTATGTTCCAAAATATATTGATCTAAATCTTCATCGGAAAAATGATAAAATGGACTTATTTTTATGACGCCATCTTTTCCCTTAGACATAATACCTATAGAATCGCGAAAGGCCGTTTGCCCTTTTCTTAGGTTACAAAACCAAAAATCGGGTTGGTGCTCTTTCATAGCACGGCCAAAAGGTTCTAACTTTACTTGTTCTGTAAACAAATCATGCTCTACGGTCCCTGGCTCTGGTAATCCCAAAATTTCATTTCTATACGCTACAGATTGCTTTGGAACGTAGGTATATATATTCAAACTTAGTGATTTTATTGAATCAATAGCGTGTTTATAAGTTGCTGGTGTATTATAACCTGTGTCGCACCAAATCACTTTTATATCGGACTTTGCGCTCTGAATGGCGTGCAACAAACAAATTTCATACGGTCGGAAATTTGTTGTAACTATTGGTTTTCTTGAGTATTCTAACGCCCACTTAATAATTTGAAGAGGTGTTAACTCTTTTAGTTCTTCATTTACCCTTTGAATGTCTTCATCGGTTTGTAAATTGCTCATCATTTCCCCCATCTTATTTGATTCCATATTCTCTCGTGAAAAAAGTATAAGATCATTTTTGTTAATAATTCTACAGAACCAATAGAAAGTGCCAATGAAATTTCTTTGGTTATCAACCAAGAAATACCAATAGTATCTAAGGTTCCTAAAATCCTCCAACTAATGGATTTAATCACACTTCTTAATGGTGTTTCTGATTCTAAATCGGATTTAGAAGTCGTTGTATTTTTTTTGACTGAATCTATAAACATACTAACCCTATCGCTTTTATAGGTTTTTGACAAATGTATCATTATTTTTCAATTCCATAAACCCATAAATGTTTTTTAACAAAAAAAAAGTGAACCGAAGTTCACTTTTTAGAATGGAATTATTTTGCCAAATCGGCTAAAGTATGGTTTCGAAATACTTCTAAAGTATTGTCTCTCACCTGAATCATTAATTTGTGTATGCTACAAGATTCTTCATCGACACAATCGTCACATTTTTCATAAAAATTTAGACTAACGCACGGAACCATTGCAATTGGCCCTTCTAAATGTCGAATAATATCTACCATGGCCATTTCTTCAGGGTTTTGAAGTAAATAATATCCTCCACCTTTCCCTTTTTTTGAGGCTAAAAATCCTGCTTTTCTTAAAGATAAAAGTATTGATTCTAAGAATTTATGAGAAATATTTTCGTCTTTTGATATTTGACTGATTTGAATTGGAGCTTCACCTCCATTTCTGGCAATATAACTGAGCGCTTTTAGCCCATATTTTGTTTTTTTCGATAGCATGAAACAAAGATAATAAAGTTAATTTTGTGAATACTCAATCTTTTCTGATTTAATGTCTTATTTAGAACGGATTTAACATTTTGGCTCAACAATTGACTGACCAATTAAGATTAAAAAAAATGATTTAAACATCGGTTAATTTATACCCCAACCCTCTTGCATTTACAATTTTTAGCGACGGATCTTTTTTCAATTTCTTTCTTAATTTTGTAATAAATACATCCATACTTCTGGCTGAAAAGAAATCATCATTACCCCAAAGTTTTTTTAGAATAACAGATCTGTTTAATATCTCGTTTTTTTGTAAAATTAGGTGATGTAACAATTCCGATTCGCGATGGGTTAAAATAACCTCCTCTTCATCTTCAAATTTCAAACTTTGTTTTACGGTATTATATTTAAATTGTCCTAAAGCAAAAATGGTTTGTTCTTGTTTTTTATTTTGCGATACATTTATCTGGCTCAACAGATTTTTCATTCGAATTACCAACTCCGCAATCTTAAAAGGTTTCTTTAAATAATCATTACCTCCTATTGTAAATCCTTGAACAACATCATTGGCCTGAGATTTAGAAGTGAGGAAAATAATTGGTGTTTGAGCATTGAATTCACGGAATGCCTTGGCCACTTCAAAACCGTCCTTTTTGGGCATCATAACATCCAAAATCACTAAATCATAAGTGTTTTTTAGTAATAAATCTAAAGCCTCTTTCCCATCCTTCGCCCAAGTCATCACAAAACCTTTATTTGAAAGGCTTTCAACGACTAAATCTCCTAAAGACTCTTCATCTTCGGCCATTAAAACACGGTTATTTTCCATAGGGTAATGTTATTTTAAAAGTTGTTGGATTTAAGCTTAATTCAATTGACCCACCATGAGATTCTATTATAGATTTTGAATAAAATAGGCCAATACCGTAGCCTTTTACATCGTGTTTGTTTCCCGTAGATTTTCTGTAAAAATTCTCAAACACCACTTCAATATCTTTCGATGTTAACGTATTACCATTATCTTCTACAGAAATTGAAAATTCATTGCCCTGATGAAGTGTTTTTATTCGAATTTCATTTCCTCCATATTTCTTTGCATTATCAATAATATTATCAATGGCATTTTCAAAATGCACCGCGTCTCCTAAAAAAGACTTAATATCAGAATCTAAAGATATTGATATTTGTTTGCCTTTGATATTTATCAGCGCTCGCTCATACAATTGTTCTACCAAGCTGTTAACCTCTATTGTTTCTTGCTTTAAATTAAAAGATTTTTTACCCAGAGTGGCAGTTTCCAAAAGTTTCTCAACCATACTATTTAATTTATCAAGTTGATTTTCCGAAACGTTAAAAAACTTATTCTGTTTTTCACTCGGATTAAATTGCTCTCTCATTTCTTCTAATGCTACAGAAATTGTTGCAATTGGCGTTTTAAACTCGTGGGTAATATTTCCAATTAGATCGTTTTTTATTTGCGATATTTTCTTTTGATCTTGAATAATATAAATCAAATAATATAGGCAAGCTAAAACACCTAAAATAAGTAAAAAAGATAAGATAATACTTACAGATATTCGCTTTAATATATTTAACTTAGGTGTATTGTAATTAAGTATAAGATAGTTATGAGGTAAATAAGATGATTCTGAATTGAAGGATTGAGAATAGGAAGTCAGATTCTGCTTCACCTTTTCTGAATTATGATTTTCTATCATTTCATAATCCAGTTCAATCTGTTTTTTTTGCAGGGCCTTTTTAAATAAAGAATCTACTTTTCCGATTTCGACTTGAGAGTTTTGCAAAGAAAAAATAACCTTAGATACCAATTCTTTAAAACCTCCAACATCGTCATTTTCCAATTGAATAGAAGTAAATCCTTTTCCGTCTTCAACAGATAGATCGATAGCAATGACCGTATCTGGATTAAAATCAAGATTTTGATTGATTTGTGAAAATATTGAATTTAAATCTATTTTTTCTTCACTCATCCCCAAACTTGAAATGGTTGTTTTTATTTCAGTTTGTTTGACTTCCTTTTGAGTCAGATTAATAAAATAAGACTCTATAGCTTCATCTAAAGAATGTTGTATTTCCTTTGAAACTTTAGTTTGTTCTTGTAAATAATTCTGAAAATTCCAATAACATTGAATTCCTATTACTCCTAGAATTACAACAGAAATAAAATATAATATCCATTTAAATTTTGTTTCTTTCATATTTCAAAAGTACTGGTATTTCTTTTTGAAAACAAACCGATAACACTCATTAACACTTGAAAGTAAATATCAGACAAGTAGATCAAAAATTTAATCAACTTCTTTTTGGGTCTCAAACTCGCTATAAGTCAATTTATTCAAAATCAAACCAGAGGCAGGTGCAGGATGTTCGAGGTGTTCTCTGCAATCACTCGGAATTAAAGACTTTTTAATGTCATCGAGCCCTATTTCATGCCTACCAAGTTTAAATAATGCTCCCATAATAAATCGAATTTGATAGCGCATAAACCCTTTACTACGAATAGTCATCATATAGGAATCTTTCGGAAAAAAGTTTGCTGTGTATAAATCGTTATCTTTTATTTCGCAAAAATCTACAGTTCTCACAAAAACGGCGTTTGGTGATGGTTGAGAACAATATTTTCTAAAATCGTGCTCACCTTCAAAGAGTTTTGCGCCTTCTTTCATCAACTCCACGTCTAATTCAGCGTCTTGGTACGCCATAAATGGAGCCGAAAACGGATGAAACTTTTCACCATAAGAAAACAAATACACATATTCTTTAAGTTTAGAATCGTTCATCACATTAAACTCCGAACTCACTTCTTTAATTTCTAAAGCGCGAATATCTGAAGGTAAATTATGATTAAATTGAATCATAAAGTCTTCTAGATCTTCAATGGGTTCACTCATAAACAACTCAAAAGCATAGTCGTTACTCGATACCATAGCATCGGTTCTTCCAGCACCTAAAGTTTTAAATCGTTCGTGGTGAAAAACAAACATCAATGTTTTTTGAACCATTTCTTGAACTGTTTTTACTTTTCGTTGCCAAAACCAACCTCTATATCTAAAACCTAAATACTGTAGTCTGATGAGATAATTATGTTTGTGTTTCATATTTGATTTGTCTGAACATGCAAACTTAAGAATTCATTAAAAACAATCGCTTCAAATTTGCAAACATTTCTATAGTTCTACAGGTTTCGTGTTAGTAAAGCGTTTATTATCTTTGAATATTAAAACCATAAGATGAAATTTCAGAATATACATATAAAACAAAGTTTTCAGGATCAGTTACCTGCAGATCCTATTGAGCAAAACTACCGAAGACAAGTAGAAAACACTTGTTTTTCATACGTTTATCCCAAAAAACCAAAACAACCAAAGCTTATTCATATAAATAAGCATCTCGCCAAATCATTTGGATTTAATGAAAAGGAAATTTCATCCATTTCATTTATGAATTTAGTATCTGGAACTGAACCCTTAGATGATTTTAAACCCTTTGCCATGTGTTATGGCGGGCATCAGTTTGGGCATTGGGCAGGTCAACTTGGTGACGGTAGGGCTATTATGATAGGTGAAATTGACCATGGGACAACCTCAACTTTTTTACAACTGAAAGGAAGTGGTGAAACGCCATATTCGAGATCTGCTGATGGATTAGCTGTATTAAGATCTTCTATTCGTGAATATTTATGCAGCGAGGCCATGTTTCATTTAAACATAGCAACTACTAGAGGACTTTCTTTATGTTTAAGTGGAGATTTAGTGTATAGAGACATGTTGTATGATGGAAATGCCGCCTATGAAAAAGGCGCCATTATATGTAGAACATCATCTAGTTTTTTACGATTTGGTAACTATGAAATATTTGCTGCAAGAAAAGATAAAACGGGCTTAAAAAAACTGGTTGATTTTACAATTAATCAACATTTCACGCATATATCTACTACTGGTAAACAAGCATATATTGAGTTTTTTAACGAAGTATGCCAACGCACCCAAGAATTAATTATTGGATGGACAAATGTTGGTTTTGTACATGGTGTGATGAATACCGATAATATGTCAATACTTGGAGAAACTATAGATTATGGACCTTACGGGTGGCTAGATGCCTATGATGAAAATTGGACACCAAACACTTCAGATTTTCAAGAATATCGATATCGATTTGGACAACAAGGAAATATTGGATTATGGAATTTACTCAAACTCGCAAACGCCTTGTACTTGCTTATTGAAGATGCCGAACCTTTAGAAAAAGGACTCCAGAATTACAACAGTACATATGAGAATAATATTCTGAAAATGTACACTAAAAAACTTGGTTTAACCCAAATAGATTTTGATTTTTTAGAAACCTTAAAAAAGTGTTTAAGCCTTGTTGAAACAGATATGACCATTTTCTTTAGAAATCTTGGGAAAATTAAAAAAGCAAACTCTACAATAGAAGCTTGGAATGCTATTTCGGATGCCTTTTATGACATCAAGTCAATATCCGAATCAGATTTTAGTACATGGCAAATCTGGTTTACAGAATATTTGGACTTGTTAAAGCAAGAAACTCAATCTGATCAAGACCGAAAAACAGCAATGGATGCTGTAAATCCGAAATACATATTGAGAAACTATATGTCTCAAATGGCCATTGAAGCTGCCGAAAAGGATAATTTTAATCTGATAGACGAATTATTTCAATTAATTCAGAATCCTTTCGATGAACAACTCGAAAACGAAAAATGGTTTGCTAAAAGACCAGATTGGGCAAAAGACAAACCGGGATGCTCTCAACTTTCATGCAGTTCATAAAAAAAAATATTTATAAAACTTGTAACCTTTTAATTTAGCATACGTCTTTTAAGTAGAATTGTTTTTTAGACCAAAAATAAAGTCTCTATTATTTAGGTAATAGAGGCCTTATTAAAATCACAAATTGTGGCCACAATGAAAACTCAAAACATTCTGCACTTAAAACACTAAAACAAATTATTATGTACAAAACTATTTTAAGTCTTGCCTTCTGTTTCATTATGCAAATTTCATTTGGACAGGACAAACATGTAAATTCATTTTTCAAAACATTTAAAAATGACGACAAGGCCACATTCATGTCTGTAAAATCTGGTGAAAAATTGGATTCGGAATTAAGTGGAGTTATTACACTTTTAGGAAAAGTAGGGAAAATTAAATTTTTAAACATTGAACAATCAACCAAAGTAGGTCGAGTTTTTAAGGCTTTAGAATCTAAATTAAATGCCAAATACGAAACTATGCTAAAAACAACATCAGATTCTTCTGGAATAAGTATTTTTACAGACGAAGATGAAGGTTTTTACTACGCCACCATCAAAGGAGAAGAAGAATACGTCGTTATTTCAATAGAAATGCAATAAAGTATGTACAAACCATATGACACATCAACAATTTTCTAATTTAGTAGAGGCATCCTCAGATGTTATTTACAGGGTTGTTTTCTTTATGACTCGGGATGAAAATGAAGCCCAAGACATACTACAAGAAACCTTTATTAAATTCTGGGAAAATGATAAACTTCATAAAATTGAAAATCCGCAAGGATATTTAATGACTATGGCAAAGAATTTGACTATAGATAAAATAAGAAAAACAAAAATTGAAAAATCGGCAGAATTCGTAAAGGATTATAGACTTGTGAATGAAGAAAATGACGAAAAATTGGATGAAAAGAAAAACCTTTATTCCAAAATAATAAATTTTGTTCAACAGCTTAAAGAGAAGCAAAAGCAGGTATTTTTACTTAGAGAAATGGAAGGATTAACCTATCAAGAAATATCGGATTATCTCGAAATATCCGAATCTCAAGTCAAAGTAAATTTACATAGAGCCAGAACTGCCATTAAAAATCAATTTTCTTAAATTTTGTTTGTTATGAAACCAGATATTAAAATACTTGTAGATAAGTTTTGGAAAGGAGAAACGACTCAAAACGAAGAAAAAGAACTTAAATATATACTCGAGGATTATCAGTTTGAACAAGAATACCCAGAACTTTACGCTTACTTTGGTCTTATAGAGAACGAAACAGCGAAGAAGCTTTCGGTAGATTTCAAAGAGAAACTAAAGAAAATTCCAGAAGAGCATAAACCAGAATTGAAACTTGAAAAAAGTAATCCAAGTCAGAAAAAGCAATTTAAATATTTACTTGCAGCCTCTGTTGTGTTAACTATTTCAATTTTCACACTTCAGAATCAAGATCAGAAAAAACAAGAAAAAGAAGCTCAACTTGCCTTTGAACAAGTGAAATATTCATTGAATATTTTGTCGAACAAAATGAAAAAGAGCGAACCTTATGTTCGTAAGATTGAACTTTTTGATCTTACAACAAAAAAAATTAACAAACAGCTAAAAAAATAGTCATGAAAAATACCATTACCATATTATTCACATTGTGTCTTACTTTATCTACTTGGGCACAAACAAATACAGTTAATAAAGTGTTTAATCAGTTTTTGGGTAAAGAAAACATTTCGGAAGTTAGTGTTTCTTCTAAAATGTTTGCCCTTTTCGGATATATAGATGCAGAAACAAAAGAAGATAAAGAAACACTTGAAGCTATAAAAAGTGTAAAAAGCCTGTATTTATTAAGCACAGATAACAAAGAAGAGGCCGATAAAATGCGTGAAGAATCTAAAAAAATTGATCATTCAAAATTTGAGCCGTTAATGACTGTAAAGGATGGTGAAGACAACATTAATTTTATGATCAAAGAATCTAACGGAATCATAACTGAGCTTATTATGTTGGTAGATAGCGACTCATCTTTTGTAGCTATGAGTTTAACGGGAAATATTGACCTAGAAAAGCTTTCAAAATTATCTGCATTAAAAATGGGTGGATTAGACAAACTAAAGGATATAGACAAATAAGATTTAGTTACCACATATTCAATATTTAAAGTTGAAACATATATTTGTTTCAACTTTTTTTTGTTAAAAATTAGGCTCTACATTCTGTAAAAACCGTGTAAAAATGTATCTTCACTTAAAAAAAACACGTGAATTCGATTTAAGAAACAGATATCTCATAATATTATTCTGGATTGTTTTCAGCGATAACTTTTGTGCAAATTATACTTCTGAATAGTCGGAACAAAACGCATTGACTTTTTTTGTTCCATCGAATGTTTTTCGTGAAGATTAGCGTAACGAAAAATGTACTTTAACTCAGCTCAGCAACAATCAAGATACTCTACTTTTTTACATAGAACACACGTTAAAAACATAATATGATTAAAGATACTTTTACAATTAAAAGCTTAGAAAATTTGACGGGTATCAAAGTTCCAACCATCCGAATGTGGGAAAAACGATATGGTATTTTAACACCAACAAGAAGTAAAACAGGAATCCGAGAATATACCATAGATGAATTGTCTTTAATGCTCAATATTGCTTTTTTAAATAACCATGGATGGAAAATTTCAAAAATTGCTCGTTTATCACAAAAAGAGATTCATGCATCTGTGAATAGTTTAGTCCTGCAAAAATCGAATGCACATTTCGATCTCGAACAATTTATTATTACAATGCTAACGTTCAACGAAAATGAATTTAATTCGATTTTCAAAAAATTGATGAAAGAAAGGTCATTTGAAAACATCTTTGAACAAATTTTCATTCCATTATTAGAGCGTGTAGGAATATTATGGCAAACCAATACTATTGAAATAATCCATGAACATTTTATTACCTCTCTCATTTCTCAAAAGCTAATCAATCAAATAGAAAACCAAAAAATAGTTGAGGACGAAGATCAAAAAAGATATATTTTATTTCTTCCTAAAAACGAAATTCACGAATTAGGTCTTAGATATATTCAGTATAAATTAATTAAAGCAAATAAACTAACAGTTTACCTAGGTAATCATACCGAACTAGAACATTTATTGAGATTTGGAAACAATCCACAAATCGAACTCATTGCTAATTTGACGGTTAATCCCGATAATAATTCCTTAGGACAATATTTGGAATCCTTAAAATTATTTGTTGACAAAACCAACCTCATCATACATTTATTGGGTATTCAGTTTAATATTCACAAAGTGTCTCGATCACCACATAAAAACATTAATATATATTCACTTCCAGAACAGTTAATGGAGCAAATCAATCTGCATGAATAGAAACCATATTTCTCCTCTACCCTAAAATCGAAAAACAAAACTGTATAATATCTTAAATCAAAAAAGCAAAAGTGAAGCTGGAATAATATAATTCTTTCTTTTATTTTTTAACGGACTAATGAATTTAAGACTCCAAAAATGAAATTATCCTTTAAAAATCTTATTTTTGCAGACATTTACAGAATATTTCCATGGATAAGAATCAAGAAATTAACAGAAGGAGAACCTTCGCCATTATATCTCACCCCGATGCGGGTAAAACAACGCTTACCGAAAAACTTCTATTATATGGAGGGGCAATTAAGGTTGCCGGAGCCGTAAAATCGAATAAAATTAAGAAGAGTACAACTTCCGATTTTATGGAAATTGAAAAACAAAGAGGTATTTCGGTTGCAACTTCTGTTATGGGATTTGAATATTTAGATTATAAGATCAATATTCTTGATACACCTGGTCACAAAGATTTTGCGGAAGATACATACCGTACACTTACTGCTGCAGATAGTGTAATTGTTGTTATTGATGTTGCAAAAGGTGTAGAAGCACAAACCGAACGTTTAGTAGAAGTTTGTAGAATGCGTAAAACACCAATGATGATTTTCATTAACAAATTGGATAGAATGGGTAAAGACGCATTTGATTTGCTTGATGAAATTGAACAAAAACTGAAGGTCAATGTTCGTCCTTTGTCTTGGCCAATTGGAATGGGAAAAGACTTGAGAGGTGTTTATAATTTGTATGAGGAGAATTTACATTTATATACTGCAAATTCTACAGAAAAAATTGACGATAAAATTTCAATTACCAATATTAATGATGATGTTCTTTTAGATCATTTAGATGAAGATTTTGCAGAAGTGTTGCGTGAAGAAGTGGAACTTGTAGATTCTGTATACCCTAAGTTTAGTAAAGAAGATTACCTAGACGCTGAAATTTGTCCGGTGTTCTTTGGTTCGGCCATTAATACTTTCGGTGTTCAGGAACTTCTAAGTTGTTTTGTAGAAATTGCACCTCAACCTTTAGGTAAGCAAGCCGAAGAACGTATGGTTTTACCTACCGAAAATAAATTTACAGGTTTTGTTTTTAAAATACATGCCAATTTAGATCCTAACCATAGAAACCGAATTGCTTTTGTAAAAATTGTATCGGGTACATTTAAACGTAATACCAATTACAAACATATTCGCTTAAATAAAAACTTAAAATTCTCGAGTCCTACAGCATTTATGGCTTCCAAAAAAGATGTTATTGAAGAAGCTTACCCTGGTGATATTGTTGGTTTACACGATTCTGGAAACTTTAAAATTGGAGATACTTTAACCGAAGGAGAAATTCTTCATTATAAAGGAATTCCAAGTTTTGCGCCAGAAATGTTTAACTATATAGAAAATGCCGATCCATTAAAATCTAAGCAATTGGCAAAAGGAATTGACCAATTGATGGATGAAGGGGTAGCTCAATTGTTCATTCGTAAAACCAATGGTAGAAAAATTATTGGTACTGTTGGAGCATTACAGTTCGAAGTTATTCAACACCGTTTAAAACACGAATATGGTGCAACTTGTCGTTTTGAACCAATATCTCTTCATAAAGCCTGCTGGGTAACATCTGATGACGATAAAGAATTTGCTGAATTTAAAAAGCAAAAACAACGTGTAATGGCAAATGATAAATTTGGTCGAGATGTATTTCTTGCCGATTCATCATTCACTATTCAAATGACTGAACAAAAATTCCCAAGTGTTAAATTTCACTATACATCTGAATGGGAGTAAATTAACAACTCAATATAACACAAAAAAACGCTATAAATAATTTATAGCGTTTTTTTGTAAGTAATACTTTTTCTTTACGACGAATAGAATAGAGCAATCAAACGGAAGTTTGCTTTATTTTTTCATAATTAGAAGAATAATGCCCTCATATTATTCTTTGAACTACGTTCACCCAGTTCATTAACATGGATTGGGTGTTTTTTTATGATAAATGGATTAACGACGCTGAGTTTATACAAAATCGTAAACCTGTTGGTTCCGGTCCGTCAGGAAAAACATGTCCCAAATGGGCATCACAAACATTGCATAAAGTTTCTACCCTAATCATACCAAAGCTTGTATCCTTCACATATTTTATGACATTATCTTGTATAGGAGCGGTAAAACTTGGCCAACCAGAACCCGATTCGTATTTTATGGTAGAATCGAATAATTTAGTTGAACAGCATACACAACCATAAACACCAGCTATATGTGTTGAGCAAAACTCTCCAGTACCAGCCCGTTCGGTTCCTTTCATCCTTGTTATTCTATATTGTTCATCAGTCAGTTGGGCTTTCCATTCTTCCTCAGATTTCTGTATCTTTTTTTCAGGCTCTGGCGATCCGTTATTTGCAAATGCTATTACTGTACTCCAATTCATATTTATTGATTTTTATTTCTCCCCTTTTCTTCTGGGTAATATTCGAATACGGGTTTGCTTTGATAATATGATTTCGTATCCAATTGTAAGCAAGAAATTTTTCCTTTAAATGCAGCTCCTGTATCTACATTCCAAACATTTGCTCGATGCATTGGAAAATCTATGCTATTATAATTGGTTGTAGGTGTATGTCCAATAAATATCTCCTTAAACAACTTTAATCTTTCCGGATAATATGCCGAATAAGTCTGAATAGACGAATCTATAGACAATGCCATTTCCCATAAGGTTCGATCCCACCTATAGTTTGAAGTATAATGTTCGCTTTGTGGTCCTTTTCGAGATGTGAAACCTGCATGAATAAACAAATTATTATGTTCATCCACAAAATATTCTTCCATATTATTAAAAAACTCAAAATGAGATTGTTTAACTTCTTCAGAAAAGGATTGATAGCTATCAATTGTTTCTTGTCCACCATTTGCCAACCAGATTTCAGATGTCCAACCGTTTTTCAACCAACGTTGACACCATTCGTCGTGGTTCCCTTTAATAAAAATACAATCATATTCAGATGAAAACTCCATAAGAAACTGAATCACTCTAGCTGAATCACTCCAACCATCAACCAGATCACCTATAAAAATAAAACGATCTGAAGAAGAATATGGTACTTTCTCCATTAATTCAACCAATGCATTGTAACCACCATGAATGTCACCAATAATAAAAGTTTTCATTTTTAAGTTTATTTAGAATAAAGAAATAATTTCCAGTAAGTATTTGAATAATGAAATACTCTGAAATATACAATATATTTTTCAGTATCTATCTTGAAGAAAACAAATTATTTTATTTTATAATGGGGATTTATCTAAAAAAGAAGGTCATAATAAAAATATTTATTTATTTTTATCGAATATTTTGCATTCCCCAATCAAAATGGCAAAAATTACTTCCCGCAATTTATTAGTCATTATTTAAAAGAGTGTGAAAACATGAAAAAAATTGTTTTATTATCAATTGTACTTTGCGGATTATCTTTTTCAGCATTTAGTTCAGAGTCTATTTCCTCTGTAGAAAACAAAGAAATATTATCATCATCTCCCTCATCAGAATTACAAACCATTTCTTTTGTACTTAAAAAACCTTCAATGGTAACATTAGAAATTTTTGATTTACAAGGAAAATTAATCAAAATTGTAAAACGTAATGAATCTATGGATAGTGGAAAACACACCATTCATATAGATACTGCTTCTTTGAAAAAAGGATCTTACTTCAGAAAATTATCAATTGATGGAAAACTAACCAAAGTTGAAGTTATTGAAAATAAATAATCGATAAGAAAAATCAAAAAAAAGAGGTCCAATTAGGATCTCTTTTTTTAATTATTCGATCTTCTGTTCACCAATAGAACATTTATTTTTATTCTATGGTTTTAAGATTAATTTCAAACCAACTCATTCTTTTTTGGGTTATTTTGCCCGAGAACTTAAACAATAAATGTTTTTTAATGATTAACATACCCCCGGCCTGAAAAATTGGTCTGGTAGGAATTGTATTCTCAGTAATCATTTCAATCTCATCGGTTTTTAATACTTTTTGTTGCGACCCAGGAATCACATCAATACCCATTTGATCGCTATTGGAATCGTTTAGAAAAATAAAAATGCGGTAATTTCCATCATCATCCAATTGATTCCAATGCCCTTTTGAATTTTGGGCTGTTTTTACACTTTTGTAATAAATAGATGATATTTCGTGGTTTCCACCATCTAATCCTTCAAATATTTTATTCAAATTTTTATTCATCAACATCACATTCACTTCTCTTTGCTGGCTCATTGGTTCACAAGTCGGTTTTATGTCTAACGGTTTGTTTTCAAAATAGGATTGCAGAAAACGATGAAAACTTCTGACTTCCCTTTGTGTGTAAACTTGATGAATTTGACCGTAACCTTTAAATGTAAGTTTATTATAGAATATCTGTAAATTAGAATCACGAATATCCGCAGAATAAGCATCTAAAGTTTCTGCCATTCTGGTTTTTATTTTTCGTTTTAAACTTTCTGGCTTTATCACTTTCACTCCATCGGCCAACCCAAGAATTAATTTTTCGAACTCAAAATTATGATGTACTTTCAATGAAATTACAATACCGTAATAATCGGATGAAATGGTCTTTTGGGAGCTATGAAATGGTTTAGTTTCTACATAAGGTGCATGTTTTTTTGTAATAAAAAGCTCTGTATAAATTCCAGGAGAGTTTGGTTCTACAGAAACGCCAATGGTGTTCTTAAAATATTTTTCAGAATCAAAATCGGCATTCATTCTATAAGGTAATTCGGTATTAGGTTTCACATGAATGATACGATCTAGAGCTAGATTTAATATGCCTTTTGCTCCCGATTTTTTTCCAATAACAAACCATCTGTTTCTATATTCTTTTAACAAATAAGGGAAAAACTGAATAACACCTTCTGCCCTGGCCTTAAAAGATTTATAGGTTACCGTTAGGGTTTGTTTATTTAGTATAGCCTGATACAAAACATCTAGATACTCCAATCCTTTCAAATCATCGTTTTTCTCAAAATCGATGATTGGATTTCTCTTGTATTTTTGTGAATAAATTTGATCTTCTAACTTTTGAACCATTGAATCTAATTCTTTGAAATGAGAAAATCCTTTAAATTGACTCAAAAAATCAATGGCTTCATTCAATCTAGATAAATCGCCTTCCGAAAGTGGTAAATTGGTAATGCTGTATGATTTATCTTCGTAGGTATAGTATTTTCTCTCTACCACAACAATTGGTGCATTGTAACCCAATTTGTCGCTTCGCATATTCTGAATATCCAACTGAATGGTTCGTTTACTTACATTAGAATCCTTTCCTTCATAATGATATAGCGCATCGGAACATGCTTCAATTAAATCATCTAAAGTCCATCGTCTAAACCTATTTGTAAGACATTTATCTATTGTTTTGTAACGTATTAAGGCGTTTTTATTAACCGCCATATTTCAAATTATTAAATGGTTAAAAACATGTATTCCTAATCTTAATTTTAAATACTTGTTATAGGAATAGAAATCAAAAAATAAAACGAACATATTTATATGCTCATTTGAAAGTATAAATCTATCATTTTTTCTGAATTCGGGTAAATTTACCACCATTTCCTTCACTTAAAAGATAAATAAAACCATCTTTTCCTTCTTTTATCGCTCTAAAACGTCCAAAACTAGGAAACATACGCTCCTCTTCCATTACTTCTCCTCCTTTTAGAGAAAGTCTATTAATATGTTGCTTAGCCAAAGCCCCAACAAATATATGGTGTTTCCATTGTGGAAAAACAGATCCTGAGTAAATCTCCAGACCACAAGGTGCAATAGATGGTGTCCAAAAATAAATAGGTTGTTCGGTACCCTGAATATGTGTGGAATCTGAAACTACAGTACCATCATAATTTATGCCGTAAGTTGCCAAAGGCCAACCGTAATTTTTTGCTTTTTTTATGATATTAATTTCATCACCTCCCTTCGGTCCATGTTCGTGGGTCCAAAGCTCCTTTGTTTCAGGATGAATGTCCATACCTTGAATATTTCGGTGTCCAAAAGTCCAAATTTCATCGGCTATACTATCAACTTGTGTAAATGGGTTAGATGGTGGAATACTACCATTTAAATTTAAACGAACCACACAACCACTAGAATTTGAATTGTCTTGCGCCCAGTTTTGTTGTTGTCTTTCTCCTAAGCCAAGAAATAAAAATTGATTTTTAGTAATCACAATTCGACTTCCAAAATGACCTCCATTTTCATATAGTGGTGTAGCTTGATACAGATTTTTCACATTTTCTAAATGATTCTTTTCAAGATTTAGAATCGCACTAAACACAGCTGTAGAATGTAAACTTCCTACAGCGTTGGTTGCGGTAAAAAATATGGTAGCTGCATTCCCGCTTTCTTTGTAAATCAAAACATCCATCAATCCGCCCTGACCAATAGATTTTATTGTAGATGGTAAACCCGAAATGTTTAACAACTGTCCGTCTTTCCATCGGTTTAATCGTCCAACTCTTTCTGTAATTAACCAACTTCCGTCATTTAATTCAGCTAAACCCCAAGGATTCACCAGTCCAGAAAATAATTCTACATGTTCAAAACCTTGATCCCCCTTATGGGTTTCATCATCCGTTTTACACGAAAAAAAACAGAAAATCAGACAAATAATAATTACAACTCCTTTATTCATATTCAAGTATTTACTCAAAGTTAATTCAAAATTTGCATAATGAAATGAATATTCAAGTCTCCCAAGCATCTTTATTTTTTATAAAGCGACTGCAATTCATTTTCTAATGTTGTAAAAAGTTTGATACTTTCCGTCAAATTCGCTGTCTTTGCTTTACTTAAAGATTTAATATTACTACAGTTTAAGATGGTTAAAATAAACTCAATATGATTTAAAATATTCTCTAGTTTTCTAAAAGAACCTCCTTTAGACCATAACAATTTATAAGATTTAAGAACGTTTTTAGCAAGCTCATTCTTGGTTGAAACGTCAATACTTAAATCCAACATTTTATACATATTTATTGCCGATTTTAATCCGTCATTCCAAAATGTACTGTCGTTTGTATTCATTCTGGTCTCTAACCTTGTTAAAAAGTCGAGTTCTATTTTTTTGTTCACATTGTTTGACGAAGTAAATAAAATTTGGAGTCTACTCATCGTTAACACATTGAGAAGTGCATAATTATTATTGACGTTGTTTATTTTTAAAGAATCTTCATAGGCTTCTTTGGCATGCTTTAAATGCTCTTTAGAATTTTCTACCATGGCCAAGCGCTTATAATTTCCGGCCTTCAAATAATATCTTTTTTCGGTCTCACCTATTTTTAATAGCTGATCCATTAATACTTCGGCTTCTTGAATGCGTTTTTTTGCCACCGATGCTTTTATTGCTCCAGATCTTAAATCCTTAACGGCCTGCTTAGTTTTTATCTTACTCAGGTTTTCTAGTGATGATAGATTTGCATTGGCATCCCACAAGGCTCTAAGTTTTTCATAATATATAATTGCCAAAGGATAATTCGAAAGTTCGTAATAACAGTTGGCTAATCCTTCTATGATCTTTGAGATATTCATCCACACATTTGGGATTTTCTCCAATAAATTCTGTAATTGTTTCTCCAGTTTATCTTTATCTCTTGTGCTTGAAGGCTCTATTTGATTTTTTATGTTATAGAGTTCTATAAGTACCTCTGAATGATCTACAAATTCATCATATGTTCGTCCTTTTGTAGTTTGTTGTGTTGGATTTTTGTCTTTTCTAGGGATAACATAAAACGGGTTTCCATAACATTGATAAGCACCCCAAGTATTCGAATTTGGAAATGAATTGGATGTTTCTTCTCTAGCAAATTTCACAGACTCTCCAAAAGGTGTATGGTTTAATAAATTGGAATAAAAAATACGTGCAAACTCCTTGGCAACTACGTCATCTACGGCCCATCCTGTAACAATAATGGCCTTTACACCTTTTTTAATAAGTTCTATACCAATTGTGGCAGCAAGTTTATTGTAATTGGTATCAATACCAAGTGTTGAACCTAAATGACAACAATTAATAAATACAAACTCTGGTGTATAGGGTAAACTATTAATTTCAGCAACAGAAATAAATAAATCGTCGCTTAATACAACGCCTGAATTCGTCGGATTATCTTCATCTAATTTACCATGCCCCGCCAAATGTATAATTTTATAAGCTGAACTAAATAAGTGATTAATGACTGTTAAACTATCGTCTTTTAGAGATAAAGTGACATTGTAACTGTATTCTGTGAGTTTATCAAAAACATCTTTTGCTTCTTCTTCGGCCCCTGGTAAATTTGAATATTCCTTTGGGTCCGTTTTGGGGTTTCCAACAACAAAAGCATCTTTTCCACTTGCATATTGCACATCTCTATGCGTATCTCTAACCACAAGCTGCCTTATAATAGATAATTTCTCTTGTTTTTGTATACCATCATTAGGTAGCGTCAATATTTCCCATGGATATTTTGCCGTTTTATCATCCACAACAAGTATTAAGTTTTTCTTATCGATTATGTATTCTTTAAAACCTAATGGTATGAGAAGGTAAAACAATGTTCTAGACGTTTGTTCGTCCCATGAACCCGTTGCTAAAGCTGTTTCAATTAACCTATCAATCAGTTTTAATTGTGAAGGTTGCACCTTTTCGTCTGCCCGAGCTTTGTCTGTAAGCGAAATAAACCTCAAACTACTTTCTTCTGACGAATCCATTGAAACTTGAATTCTATGCCACCAGGTGTCTTTTTGAGTAAAGTTTATTCGTATTCTACTTCCAGATTTTTCTTTTAACAAACTTTGAGGGAATGTGTATGTTTTATAGTTTATGTCATTCTTTAACATTTCCCTTATTCTGTAGACAGCTTGAATAGATTTTACTTTATAAAGTTCAATAAATTCTATTTCATTAAAAAATACAGGGTGTTTCATTTTCTTCAACCTATTGTTGGCAAATTGCACCGATTTCATAACACATCGAATAGAATCTTCTAAGGAAATACCACTATAATAAGATCCGATAAATAATGAACTAAATCCTAAGCTTAGCGGTTTTAATTCATCTTGATATTTTTCTAAGGCATATCGAATTAACCCTTGAGATAAAGTAAGTTCTAAAGTGGTTTCATTTATTTGGCCATAAACGCCTAGTCCCACAATAATGGCTCCATTAAAATTCCCATTGCCTTTTACAAACAGAGATTCCCCAATTTGCTCCGGATAAATAGAAGTGTGATAAAGATCGGATAATTTTCCATCCAAATATCGATCTACAACTGCCTCGGCATAGAGTATTGGGTCGTCTGTATGATGACCTACAACCAAAGGATACTTGGCATTACCCAAATCTCCATTAATCATACTTACTTTTATAGTTTGTTTTGTTTCTTCTAAACTTAATGGAATACCTAAAATTTGACTTTCTATATAGTGCTGATTATTAATATTCAAAGCAAACTCTTCTGGCATAAGGAATAGATCATTTTGATTTGACCTCAGCTTTTCTGGCATAGTCGTAAAATGGGTTGTTTCACCCGTTTGTAGAATATCAACTAAACCCTGAAAATGCATAGGACTATCACACATTTTACCATGTGTTACTGGAATATAATATACTTTTTTAAAGGTATTTAGAATTCCTGAGTCGTAAGTTACTTTACCATCACCTTGAGATGTTGCAACCAAATGCAATTTATTCTCATCATCAAAATGTAAATCGCATGGTGTGTATTTATCTTTTCCAGCAATATAAATAATATGATCTCCTTGAATAGGATCCGCCATAAAGTCTTTATGCAGCTGTTCTGTTTGAGCAATAAATGATGAATCAGGAATAATAAAATCTTTACCTATGCTTTTTTGCATCTTTTCCCATATCGAATATCCTGAAGTATCATAAAAATCTTCATCATGCTCCCTTTCTTTCATCGGCATAAGGTCTAACATACCTTGGAAGCTCGAAATAATCTTAAGCATTTGATTAGAATTGTGCTTTAAATCGAGTTGATGAAGTTTTTTGAACGATTTATTTTTCTTTAAAAGAACACTAATAATTTCATAAGATCCTCTAAAAGGTGTTCCAAGAAAGATGATTTTATTCTCCTTTCTAGCATTTAGTTTTTGCCAAACGCTTTTATGATATGTGTATAAAGCATGAACAACCATTCCTCCCATAGAATGAGCCATTATATGGATGGGTTTGTTAGTATTATTCAATCTATTATTGATGTCTTCTGCTAAAATTTTGGCTGAAGTTTTTAAAGAAATTCTCCAATCATATGGGAATGGTAATGCATTGTAATCTTTTCCGAAATGAGATACCATTTTTCGATAAGCCATGCCCATCACTTCATAGGGTTCAACTTCATTCAAGCCATCGGTAATTTCTAGATTTGAAAAACGTCCAGACATCATATTTATAATGTGTAACCAAACTTTTTCGTCCTGAAATTTCAACTTAGACCCCATTATTCCAGGTATAATATATACACTTGGCTTATTTTCGTCCATGGCTTCAATACTCAATGGAGCAAGTCGTTTACCTCGAATGCCTTCTGTTTCAAATGAGGTAAAAACATCTTGATTAAAAGGTTTGAAACCATCAACAATTCCAGATGTTCTATTTAAAGCTAATAAAATATCTGAACGGCTTTCGTTATTTGAGAAATACCTAAAATGAGAAATGTGTTTGCTCTGATAAAATTTATAATACATAGAAGTTCTATGCGTTCCGCCAAACATAGATAAAGAATCGACAACAAAGTCGTTGTATTCGTTAAAATAAAGAGAGGTTAATATGTTTATGAAGGCCGTTTTCGCTCCAAATCCAAATTTAGAATCACCAGAAATAATAACAAGCTCACCTTCCATTTGTTTAGTACTTGGATTCGAATTTAATAAAGCAATAAGTCCAGATTTTGGATGCATGGCTTCTAATCCTGGTAAAACATCAACCTCTAATCTGTGTTTGGTTACCTGAAGAAGCAACTCCTCTATTATATATGTAATAGGTTTAAGTCCGGGAATTTTACCTAATAAGTAAAAAAAGATGTTGACTGCACGATCGAGTCGTTTTGTCATAAGTTTTGTTCCAGAAACTGGACAGGCCACTCGAATACTTCTAGTAAGCCTAATGTTTTTACTCACCAATAAATCATTAAGTACCTTTAATTGTTCTTTATACAACCCATATTTTTGATCATCAAAAAACTTAAAATCATCCGAAGAAAATGGTTTTGTTTTATCCTTAATCATCTTCCAAGCAATCAGCTCAGATATCAATCCTCCTCTAGAGTGAGAAATGGTATGTATATGGGCTTCTTTTGGCAATGACGAGACTAGGTCTATGGCATTTTCTATTGGGGTTTTTGATAGTGAAAAATGTTCTAAGGTATATATTTCTTGTCCGTATTTAGCACGTATTTCTTTCCAAAAAACATCGTCTAATTCTGAAAAACTTCCTAAAGTACTTGAAGCGGTTCCGTGGAGAAATATTAATATTGGATTATCGGTATTAATTGCATTTGGATTCGTTATTTTGTCACCAATACTTTTAGGTCCATCGTATTTATATAAACCTTCTTCGCCATTGGCTAATTTTTTCTCTATAGGCAGAATAACTTCTTCTATAATTTTATCGGCAGCAACATCCATTGCCTTTTGAATAAAGATTTTCTTTATAAAGTCTTTTATAAAACCCCTATTTGTAGATTGAAAACTCAGATCATCATAAGATCTTAACTTTCCAACATCAACCTTAGTTTGAATAAAAGTTTCAAATTCATCAGGTCTTAAATAAAAAGATTCATTATTTTCCAATTCTATTTTTATGACGTCCTCTGAGGTAATATTTAGATAAATCTCATTAGATTCACTACGGTTTGTTGATAAACTATAGCATGCTTTAGTCTCAATGTTTGGATTATCAGAATTGATCTCTTCCTTGGTTCCAAAAATTTGAATTCTATTTTTAATATTCGTCATAATAATTGCTTTTATTTCACATGAAAGGTAAAAATTATACCCGTCATGACCATACCTCTTTATGAGTATTTTTTATTGTGCCTATTGTTTATTTTCCCTTGGTCTACTACTTGACCTAAAGTGTTTATGATGCTATAAGTTACAATATTATTTGTTAACATCCCGATATCATTCCCCCTTTGAAGGCAATGTCATTAAGTTAAGCGTTAACACACTGGCACATAAGCTCTGTAATGT
>JBMYWP010000028.1:0-46902 GCA_049607525.1 Flavobacteriales bacterium | reverse complement strand
TATTTGACTCATAATCAGGGGGTCCAAGGTTCGAGCCCTTGTGGGACCACATTTAAAAAAAACACTTACAGCAATGTAAGTGTTTTTTGTTTTTAAGTGTTTTTCTATCCTAGACAGCATTTATACAATAATTCAAAAAAGAGAGTATTGTTTTTCATTTCTACAACCTATTTACTCTAAAAATCCGAATTTGATTTAAATCAAAAATAAGGTGGTAATAAAAATAGAATTTTACATGCATTTATAAACCAACCAACATGTTTAAAAATTCGAAATTTCATTTGACGTTAAAACTTCTTTCTATTGTAGGAATTTTAATATTCATCTCGTGTATTACACCTAATAAAATGTCAGTTTTAGATGCTTCCATCGACTATAAATTGGTTAATTATTTCGAGCACATTGAACCTATTATCAACAACCATTGTACAACATGCCATAGTGGTAAAAAACCTTCTGCACATTTATCGCTTACGTCATTTGAAGAGGTAAAAAATGCCGCCGAAGAACATGGATTACTAAAAAGAATAAACAATAAGAAAAATCCTATGCCGGTTGGTGGACTTATGCCGAAAGCTGAAAGGATTTTATTACTTAAGTGGGCAAAAAACAACTACGCAAAAGGCGAAAACACCACAAAAAACCATACCGAAGAATACACATTTACACCTCCCACAATACAACCCATTAACCTTGAAGAAAAAGGTTTTAGTTTCTTTGAGCAAATGAAAGGTCATTGGGTCGGTAAAATGAATTTAATGGGACAAAAAATCCCATGGTTCGCCTTTGATTATCGACCAATTTCTCCATCGCACATACATGGGATATTTGAAGGTGGAACCATGGGTAACCTTTTTACCTCCTTCTTTATTGCCGATTATAAAGGAACAAAAACCATTATGGTGAGAAATGGAGGTGTATTAAATGGGATTTATAGAACAAGTTATTTTCTATTAGACCAAGTCAAAGAAGAAAATGGAGAGAGTTATTATCGATTTATAGATGCTTATGGAGGAAAACAAATCATGTGGATTGAAGTTTCATTTAAAGGAAATAACATTGAATTCAATTCATATACGAGTCGATTTGGAACATACCCAAAACCAAAAAAACATATGGCCTTCAAAGGTGAGAAGATGCATTTAGAATTGGCAAATCACGCTGAGAAACAAGTCCAATACCCACAAAATAAAGCCGAAAAATCATTTCCAAATGGATTAGAAATAATTCAAATGGATCCGAAACAACCCACCACAACGGCAAGCTATTTATGGCACGACACGAATAAAGACATTGAAACTCTGGCCAAATTGGCTCAAGATCCATATACAATTAGTGAAATTCCACACCTTTCTCAATTGAATATCTCTTTTCCAAAAAATCTGATCAATAAAGATAAAAGCGTTTACCTTTCTAGAAAACCATTAACAGATTCTAAGGGTAATTTAATTTTGGAATATGGATATATTAAAGAAAGTATTATGAATGAAAACCTAATGTTTTCGGAAGTTACTAAAGGAGACGATTCTTTCAATTTCACTTACCTACATCCTGGAACATATTACGTTACCATAATTGTTGATGAAGATGGCAATATGGTACCATCAAAAAAAGATACCGTTACCAAAAGTGTTAAGGTGGTTGTAAAACCAAAATCGAAACAAAACATTAAACTCTAGAAAAAATAAAGGCTGTTCAAAATATAGAGAACAGCCTTTTTCTTATGAACTTTGGTTAGAGATCCAAAAAATGAAACCAATAACCATTAAAATGGCCAAAACTAAGAGGACAATTTTCCAAACAGAATATGGTCGTTGACCAGAAAGAGTCCCGGTTTGCCCGTTTATATGAAACGGATATTTTTTACCTTCATAAACATAATTACTCATATAAATGGGCAAGAGAATATGTTTAAATGTTTCCGAAGTCATGGTCTTTTGTAATTGGTGTACTCTTTGGGTATCGCCGCCAATATCGTTTTTTGCCCAAGAATAGGCAATATCTTCGGCTTTATCTTTAGATTTTTTATGACCTTCATTTAAGGAAACTGTATATTTTTCGGTAATATATCCCGATAAATAATCTGTATGAAATGGAACCGCTGCTTTTAAATTCCAATTGCTTACTTTAGAATCAATTTGTAAAGCACGCTTTTTTGAAGCCACAACCAAAGTATCATCAATAAAACCATTTACACGACCCGAAGCAGAATACCAACGCGTTTTTCTCACCTGTTGAGTTCTCCTTTCGTTTCTACCATTTACCCGAACATTCACCGTTTTGGTTTCATAATAATATTCTCCACGCTCTCCAGAATATTGCACATCCATTTGGGCATCAAAAGTCCAGAAAGGCGTATAAATACCTTTTAAATGTTCGGCATTTAAACTGGCTTTTTTGAAATTATTTGGAGCAAACCACAGTCCTTTTGTCCATGACGAGAAAATGGCATTTGCTTTCTGCTTGTCTAACTGAAAAGGTACAATGGCACCAGGAAAAATCCAATTTTCCAACTTTTGATCTTCCAATTTAAGGATATTCCCACAAAACACACAATTTAAAGATTTTATGTTTTCTTCAATATGCTGATCGGCACCACAACCATTACAATGCACCATAGAAATTTCTTCGGAAAAAGCTTGAGTTCCCATTTCCGAAAGGTATTTGTTCAATTCCAATTCAAGAACCGATTTTTCCTTTTCTTCTACTATCTCTTCAAGGTATCCGCAATAGTCACATTTTAAACTGGTAGAGCCGGGTTTGTAATTTAACTCGGCTCCGCACTGTTTACATGCTTTATTTTTTTCGCTTTGAACAGGTTCTTCAATAGCCATTTATCACAATTTTCATTAAAATTACATTGGTGGTAATGGCGGAGGAACCGTACCTTCCATTTGGCTGTATTCTGCAATTGTACTTAACGCTTGCCAACTCTCCATGCCTTTTTTCCAAACCAAAGTTTCCCCTTTAATTTGTTTTTGTTTATACAAATCTATTAATCTAGATAAACTCACGGGACCAGATTGCTGTCCGTTTACAGCATAGAAATATTGTGTTTCTTGTGGTAAAGGCGGTGGTGTTGCTCCAGTATTTGTGGTATTTGCTTGTTGTTGGTTTTGATGATTATTCTGAAATAAATGACCAAACTGATTCATCATTCCAAATCCCATTCCCATTCCAACACCAGCACCGGCCATCCCACCTTCATTAGCAGCTGCTATCTCTAAAGCTTTGGCCGCTTTTATTTGCATCAATTTATTGATATCGATTTTATTTAATCGACTATATTCGAATATTTCTTTTTTTAATTCTTCAGGCATTGAAACATTCTCGATGTAGAATTTTTCTACCGAAAGCCCAACTGAATTAAATTCTGTTTGAATTATTTTTTGACATACTTCTGATAATTCATTGGTATTTGCTGCATACAATTCAATTGGAATTTTAGCCTCACCAACGGCGTCAGTAAATCGTGTTGAAATTAAACTTTTTAAATGTTCATTAATTTCAAAACTTGTAAAATGACCATCGGTACCAACAATTTCTTTAATGAATTTTCCGGCATCGTTTATTTTAAATGCATAAGAACCAAATGCTCGTATTTCAACCAATCCATATCGATCATCGTTTACAATAATTGGTGTTTTTGTTCCCCATTTCTCATTGGTAAACAATCGAATATTCACAAAATAAACTTCTGCTTTAAACGGACTATTAAAGCCATATTTCCACCCTTTTAGAGTTGATAGAATTGGTAAATTTTGAGTATTTAATGTATAGGTTCCTGGAGTAAAAACATCGGCCAATTGTCCTTCAGACACAAAAACCGCCGTTTGCCCTTCGCGAACAATTAACTGAGCACCATTTTTTATTTCGTTTTGGTATCTTTCAAACCTAAAAGCAATGGTGTCATTACTGTTATCTAAGTATTCAACAATATCAATAAACTCATTACTTAGCTTATTTTTTATTTCATCAAATAATCCCATCTTTTTGTTTTTTATTTACTGTATAAATATACTTTAAAAAATGTAATTTCTTATTCGGACCATACTTTTTCTATCAGACTCTTTTTGTCTTCGCTTTTTTTCACGGTAACATCCAAAACCATATTTGAAGAACCTATAAAAAGAACCCCATATTAAAAGCAACAATGAAATAATCAAACATCTCTTCTGTTTCATGGATTTGGAGTTTTAAAATTACCTATAAATAGTTAGACATACTCCAATGTAATTATTGAAGCTTTTATTACCTTCGTTTTCTATTCTCCTTGTATGAAAAAAGTAAATTTAAAAAAGATAATTTTAGGTTCAATATTAGGTTGTATTGCTCTAATATGTTGCATTTTCCTTTATTATTTCAGATATCGTTTTATGCCATTAATCTCTATTGGTAATGAAGATCATATTGAAATTTCTGATTTGGAAGTTTATACCAATAAATTATCTTTTTCGGCTCAAGAAGATATTGAATTTTATGTTAAATCCAATTCAAATGGAACCGGATATTTAATCCATAACGAAAGCACAAAAGTAGATTCATTTGAATTTTCATCAAAAACATATCCGTTTAATAAAACAGAATCTGCAAATGGTTGTTCATGGTTGGTTTCGGGAAAAATAACACCAAATAAACCTCTACAACCAGGGTACTATGCCTTAGTTGCAGAAACTGAAAAAGACACGAGTAAATTTCATTTCATTATAGAAAACAGAAAAAAAGCGAAGATTGCTGTTCTTGCGCCTACCTCTACTTGGGTAGCTTATAACGATTGGGGAGGACAATCTTTATACATCAATAACTTTGAGAAAAAAACAACTTATTTCGTTTCAAGCAAACGTCCAAATCCTAAACAAGATGTGCGTGTAGAGCGTCATTCTACCAACTTTTTTTTAGAACATTACAATGCCATTTTATTGCCCGATTATGCCTTAGAATATGATATGGATCTTCTAAAAACAGTGGATGTCATTGTGTTAAATCATCATGCCGAATATTTTACAGAAACCATGTATAATCATTTACAGCAATTGATAGAAAAACACAAGATTTCGTTAATTTCATTAGGCGGAAATCAGATGTATTGGAAAACAAAATGGAACGCCGATTATTCACAAATGGAATGTCGCAAAGATCTCACTTCTTTTGAGGGTAATATTTTGGATTATGGAGGTATGTGGCGTCATCATTTGAACAAAGCCGAACACAATATTCTGGGTGTACAGTTTACCGATGCTGGAATGCATAGCTACGCTCCATACGAAGTGTTAGAACCAAATCATTGGATTTTTAAAGGCCTAGATTTAAAGAAAGGTGATTTATTTGGTTATCATGGTATTGATTCTTTTCCCCTTTCGGGAGATGAAACCGATAAAATGGTAAAACAAACTCCGAATATGACCTTATTGGCCAAAGGATTAAACTGTTCAACAAAAAATCCTGTAAAAGGTTTCGATGACAATTGTAAAGAAAACAATGGTGCCGATTTTATTTATAAGGCATTAAAAAGCAACTCTATATTAAGCACTGGATCTATCCAAAGTGGTTCAGGGCTTGGCGTTGACACAGTGTTTACAAAAATGATTGAAAATTACCTAAAAAAAGAAATCGACTAGCTACATATTAATAGGTCAAATTAATTATTCCTTCATCTATTTTGTTATAATACTGACCTTTTACGAAATAGGCATAGGTAAATATATACACATAATTTCCAGCCGAAACTTTGTTCCCATTTAAATCAAAACCATACCATGGGGTATTTTGCGAATTCGATTGAAACACTTGTTTTCCCCATCGATCAAAAATTTTGAGATCCATATTATTCTCATCTACACCATTAATTATTGGAAAAAAGCTTTCATTTAATCCATCGTTATCTGGTGTAAAAATATTTGGAATAAAAACATTTGGTGTACAACTGTTTATAATATCAAACTCAAAATCGCGAACACATTCGCCATTTCTAATGGTTAATGTATAAATTCCAGGCACATCAATTTCTTTATATACCGTTTCCGTACCATCATTCCAAACATAAGAATCATATACCGAATCGAAAGAAAATATGACAGGTTCTAAACCTTCACAAGCTTCTAAAAGTGGTATAGTTAATATAGGCATTTCATCAACTCTTATATTCATATCATCTTCGCAAACCGAATTAGAAAAAATGATTTGATGATTACCAGGTCCCGTTTGATCTGGATAAAATACACCATCCGCATCTACGCCAACACCTATCCATTGCCCAGTAGTATCGGACTGAACCAGCAATTCAAATTCTGGAGATATTTCACAAATTGCAGTATCTACACCCAATTGAACATCGGGAAACACTTCAATAAAAGCCTTTTGCTCATCCCCACACGGGTTATTAAATGTATATGTTATTTCGTGTAATCCTACTCCAGCATTGGATGGGTTAAAAAGGCCAAGTCCTTGATTGGTAACACCAGTTCCAGACCAACTCCCTCCTTGTGTTACACCTATAAGTTGTTCGGATGTAGAACTTACACAAACAGGTTCTGGATCAATAATGGTAGCGTCTGCATAGGGTAAAACAGTTAAATTAAAACTATCTATAAGTGTGGTTGAATCGCATTGTCTAAAAAACGAAATGTCATCGATACCAAAATCATTACCACTCAAAGATGTATTCTGATTTACAATACAAATTTCTACCGATGTGTTTGTACCTGAATTCCAAACGGCAAAAAACTCATTCCAAGTATTAACCGTTGGTGCAGCCGAAAATGGAGTTGACAATAACGTTCCGTTTACTCTAAACTGAAGAATGGCTGGATTTGTTGTATGCGTGCTTGTTACCCATGCCGAGAATTCATAATTTGTATTTGGTAAAACAGTTACTGTCTGACACCAAACTTCTGTATTTATAGCACCTGTTCCGTTTACCGCCATAAAACTACCCGTTCCTCCATTCCCGTTACTCACTAAATTGGGATGCTGAATACTTACATCGGAGGTAATTGCATAGGTTCCTTCGTTCCAAATTGTGGTTTGATTATTTGTATAATCACTTGTAAAACCTGTCGTCGAATTTTCAAAATCTCCATTTACTATTAAATCTTCAATTGTAATAAAGCCTTGAATAGAATAGGATCCTGATGTTGAAAACACTCTTGGTATTTGGTGACTCCCGTCGAACCAAGCAAAAGAATCTAAATCTGTAACTTGTGGAAATACACTTATGGAATCGCCAGTACAAATAATTTCTTGGCTTTGAGAAATCATATCATAATTACCATCGCATGGAGAATTTTGAGCAACCAAAGCTGAACAAATCAGAAAAAAAAGGGAAGTAAAACGCATGAATAAACTTTATATTTGTGTTAAAATACAAAATAAAACTTATTCAACAAATCTTCATTCAACTAATTTACAGACCATTCCTTACCTGTTCTATAAACCGTACCTTTAAATAAGGCTATAACTTCGTTTTTTTCATTAGAAATAGTAACATGGTAAATCCCTAACTTTTTTGAGCAACTCATTTCTTCTGCAACTACTTTTATCTTTTCATTTACCTTTGCTGGTTTTGTATGGGAAATAGAAGTTTCTATAGATACAGATTGTATACCGTGGGAATTTGCAGCAAATGCCAATGCACTGTCTGCCGCCGAATAACTTATACCACCATGAAGGATATAAAACCCGTTTAACATTTCGGGTCTTACCGTAAATTCTAATTCACACCTTCCATTCTTTACATCAATTACATTTAAACCAAGCCATTGGCTAAATGCATCATTTTTCATCATATAATCAACGACTTCTTTGTTTTTCATTTTGTTTTAGATTTTAATTCGATTAAAAACATAGGGAAATATACATCCAAAAAAAAAGTCATCCAAATTGGATGACTTTTAAAATATGGATATGTTTTTTACAAAGTATTTGCAATACCTTCAGAAACATACTCTCCTTTTTCTAGCTTCTCTTTAATTTCAGAAAACTTCTCAATAGTATACGTTACATCTTCTAATGTATGCATAGCTGTTGGAATTAATCTTAATAAGATAACACCTTTAGGAACTACAGGATAAGTAACAATAGAACAGAAAATACCGTGATTTTCTCTTAAATCTAAAGTTAAGTTTGTAGCTTCTCCTAATCCACCTTGTAAGTAAACTGGCGTTACAGCAGATTCTGTATTTCCGATATTGAAACCGTTTTCTTTTAATCCAGACTGTAATGCATTGGCCACTTCCCAAAGTTGATTTCTGTGTGAAGCATCCTCTCTCATTAATTCAAGACGTTTTAAGGCTCCAACAACTAAAGGCATTGGTAAAGATTTGGCAAATACTTGAGACCTCATGTTGTAACGTAAAAACTCTACAACATCTTCTGAAGAAGAGATAAAGGCTCCAATACTAGCAAAACTTTTTGCGAATGTTCCAAAATAAACATCAATTCCATCCTGAACACCTAAGGCTTCACCTGTACCTCTACCATGTTCTCCCATAGTACCAATACCGTGTGCATCATCAACAAAAATTCTGAATTCGAATTCATTTTTCAAATCGACAATTTCTTTCAGTTTACCTAGATCTCCTCTCATTCCGAAAACACCTTCAGTAATAACCAAAATAGCACCACCTGTTTGCTCTACTAATTTAGAAGCTCTTTCAAGTTGTTTTTTTAGGTTTTCTACATCATTATGAGGGAATACATAACGCTTACCTTGGTGTAAACGTACTCCATCAATAATACAAGCATGAGAATCGCTATCATAAACAATTACGTCATTTCGGTCAACTAATGCATCAATTGCTGATAGCATTCCTTGGTACCCGAAGTTTAGTAAGATTGTATCTTCTTTTGAAACGAAGTCAGATAATTCTGCTTCTAATTTTTCATGTAAATCAGTGTTTCCAGACATCATTCTAGAACCCATTGGCAAAGCCATTCCCCATTCTTGAGAGGATTGAGCATCAACCTTTCTTACCTCTGGGTGGTTAGCCAACCCTAAGTAATTGTTGATACTCCATGTTAGAACTTCTTTACCTCTAAACATCATCTTATTAGAGATTTCCCCTTCTAACTTAGGAAAAGTAAAATAACCATGTGCATCTTTCGCGTGTTGCCCTAAAGGACCGCGATTCTGCTTTATTTTATCAAATAAATCCATCTACGAATTTTTTAAACATCGCACAAAAATACGAATAAAAATGATAATAGCTTTTTATAGCTAAAAAATCACTGTTAAAATTCCTTTTTGCACGCTACTATATTATCAAGTTTCTAAAAATACAAAATAAGATAATGATAATCTAAAAAAATAGACTGAAACCGTTAGATAGTCTATTGATTTATTAAAACAATAGACTAAATCACAATTTTGTTATTGAAAATGAAATATTCCGTTTTCAATTTTAACCTTGCTAAAACATCTGGTCCCACTCATAAAATTTCACCGAACACTCCCACTTTTGACTTTGATCTGTAAACAAAAAAAGAGGGTTGTTTGAATAATTTCAAACAACCCTCTTATTAATTTTTAGTCTTAATTATAGTTTAGAAAATTTAGTTTGCACCTCTTTTCCATTCACATAAGCTTTTAGTATATAATACCCTTCTCCTAAATGAGCCACATCAATCGCTCCGTTTAGTTTACCAGGTAATTCCAATACTTTTCTTCCACTTAAATCAAATATTTCAATATCCTCAACATCATTTTCGCTAAGTACATTGATTTCTTTTTGAGTTGGATTTGGATAAATTGATACTGAAACTGTATTAAATTCATCAACACCTATCCCTTGCACTGTATAATCAACAGACCCCGAACAACCATTAGCATTTGTTACAACTAAAGTATAAACACCATTTTCTGTTGGTGTAATTTGCTGAGTATTTCCAACAGAAATTCCATTCAACAACCAATTATAAGTATCGTGTAAGAATCCTGAAGCCAGTTCACCTGAGCTAAATAAGATCACAGGTTGAAGACTTGGTATTACAGTAATTGTAATGGTGTCTGTATCTTCACAACCCGCAGCATTGGTTCCAGTAACAATATAATCTGTGGTAACGGTTGGAGAAACAAAATCTCCATTGTTTAAACCACCAGACCAAGTATAATTAGTTGCTCCAGTAGCATTTAATAGATATTCCCCACCAGGACATAATTCGGCGTCTAAACCTGCATCAACCACAGGATAATCCATGATTTCGAAATTAAATTCAACAGTATCATTTGTTTGAATTGTATCGTATGGATTAGAAATGATTGCTGTACCTGAGTAAACTCCAATTGCAAAAGTATCTAAGTTGGTTAATGGGAAAGATACAAAAGTATTGGTATCTAGTAAAAATGCATAATCCTGGTTGATTTGGAATGTTGACGGTCCAGTTATATTTACATTTAATGCAAAACTATCTGTTGGGTTTGCTCCATAGTTATTAAGGAATAATGACATTGGACTTGAAGCTCCAATACAACTAAATGGCGCAACAATAACTGAGTGAATAGTCACATCATTCGATAATAAATCAACATCTACAACTTCAAAGTTATCTACATAAACATTATAATCTTTGTTCGAAACAGTAGATTCTGTATAGAAACCTATTTTCACATTTCCAGAATAAGCTTGTAGAGAAATAATATAATGATCTCCAGCATTTGAAAGCGTATCTGTATCATTAAATGTCATTAATACATTGGCATCTGACCAGGTTATACCGTCGTCTGTAGAAATCACGACCTGAAACTTATCATCTGGTCCAAAATCATCATCATTGGTATTACTAAAGTCTGTCATACCTGCATCAAATTCAATTTGCTTTGGACTTGAATCTAAATTAATAGTTGGAGAGATCAACCATTCTCTGTGAGAAGTTCCCCAAACATTTACACGAGCAGCCCCTGTAGTTCCAACGTTAAGGTAACCATCTGAACTCCAACTTGAGCTTGTAGATGTAAATGTAGTGATTGCACTTAAAGTACCTTTTGCTTCAGACCAACATTCTGGAACGAATGAATTAAATCCTTCTAAATCACCATTTTCTAGACTTGCACATTCTGTTTGAAACATTACAGAGTTGTTATACACTGCTGTATCTCCAGATCCACAAATTGGACGAACATAAACTTGATATGAAGTGTTGGCATTCAATCCAGACAATTCTGTAAATGTATCTGTAGACAATACTGTAGTTCCAGAACCTGGGGTAAATCCAGTTTCACCATATTCTACAGCAAAATTTGAGGCAGAACCTAAATTATTCCAAGAAACTGTGGCTTCCGCATCAAACACATCATGAACATTGTAAAAAGTAACAGGTAAACATGTATTTTCTGCACTCCACTCAAAATTATCTACAAAGAAGTCGTTATCTTCTGCACTTGAAGATGAAATGGCATAGAATCCAATTTTCACTTTTCCGGTATATGCTCCTAATGGAAGTGTATAATGTTGTCCTAAATGAGAAGGTAAATTAGATTGATCAAAAGTCATTAACGTATTTGTCTCTGACCAAGTTTGACCTTGATCTGTCGAGATTACAACATGAATTCTATCATCTGCATCAAAGTTTCCATTCTCTGGAGCTCCTGAGTTTCCAAAATCTGTTAATCCAGCGTCAAACTCTATTTGAGAATTTGATTGGGCATCTAGATCAAAAGCCTGTGAAATTAACCAAGCATTTAATGATGTACCATATACATTAATTCTTGCTGCATCCAAAGTTCCGTTATTCAAATATCCATCTTCTCTCCAATTCGAAGTTCCAACATTTAAGGCTACAGAACCTGTTGAAGGTAAATCTCCGGTAGCTTCTTCCCAACACAATGGTACATACTCATCAAAATCTTCCGTAAAAAATGCTGAAGCCTCTAAACATGTTGTTGTTAAATATGTACTTAGCGACCAAGTAGCAGTATCTCCAGGAGAACAAACTGTGGTTACATAAGCTTCATATGTGGTGTTTGGAGATAATCCTGTTACTTCAAAAGGAACACTATTTGCGTTTACAGCAGTTCCTGTTCCTAAAGTAAATCCAGGCGTTCCATATTCAATAATAAATGAACTCGCAGCATTTGGGTTATCCCAACTCAATGTTGCAGTTGTTGCAAATACATTATCTAAACTCAATAAACTTACTTGTGCACAAGAAGGCGCTTCAGACCATAAGAAATCATCTATAAAGAAATCATTGCTTTCATTAGAAACAGTAGATTCGGCATAAAATCCAATCTTCACAATTCCTGAAAAAGCACTTAAATCGATTGCATAATATTGCCCTAAATGAGATGGTGTATTTGCCGTATCAAATGTTAATATCGTATTGGCATCAGACCAAGTTACTCCGTCATCTAAAGAAATAACAACATGCACTTTATCATCTGGTCCAAACGTTCCACTTTCGGGAGCATTTGAATTAAAGGCATCTGTTAATCCTGCAATGAAAGATACTTGAGAATTTGAAATTGCATCTAAATTTAGAGAAGATGAAATTAACCAATCTCTTCTAGATGTTCCTGTGATATTAATTCGTGCAGAACCTGTAGTTCCATTATTCAGGAACCCATCTTGGGTCCACAATGAAGAAGTAGTTGATGTGAAAACAGTTGTATCATCTATTGCACCTTTTGCCTCTTCCCAACACAATGGAATATATGAACTAAAGTTTTGAGCATAAGTCGATGTACTGATAGCACATTCTGTAGTAAACGTTATTGGGAACACCGCTGTTGATGTATCTCCTGGGGCACATACATTTTGAACATACATTTGGTAGGTTGTCACCGGTTGAAGTCCAGAAATATGAATTGCTGTATCACTCAAATTTATTACTGTTCCACTACCTTGAGTAAACCCATCTTCACCATATTCAATAATCAAGTTATCTGATGTATTTAAGTTGGTTGCCGAGAAATAAACGTCCGAAGAGAAAATTGAATCTAATACTATATTCGCAATTGGTAAACAAGTTGGAATTTCTTCCCAAGTAAAATTGTCAATAAAAAAATCATTATCTTCATTTAATGCAGTAGACTCTCCATAGAATCCTATTTTTACTCTTCCTGAGTAAGCAGATAAATCAATAACTTCATATTTTCCAGTATGAGGAGGGACATTATTTGTATCGTATGTCAACAAAATGTTATCATCAGACCAAGTTGCACCATTATCTAAAGAAATAACAACATGCACTTTATCATCTGGTCCAAAATTCCCACTTTCTGGAGCATTACCATTTCCAAAATCTGTTAATGCTGTATAATATGTAATTTGTGAATTTGGAATTGAATCTAAATTAATGGTTGGAGAAAATAACCATTCTCTACGATTTGAACCATAAACATTCATTTTTGCAGAACCAGTTGTTCCACTATTTAAGAATCCATCGGCAGTCCATAATGAAGAAGTTGATGTAAACACAGTGGTATCAGAGATTAAACCTTTTCCTTCAGACCAACAATCTGGAATATAACTTGCAAATTCTTCTAAATGTGTAGTGGTTAAATCGGCACATTCAGTCTGAAATTCAGATTCTACAGACCATAAACTTGAATCTCCAACAGAACAAACTGTTCGAATATAGTAGTCGTATTCGGTGTTTGCCAACAAGCCAGTAATTTGTACAAACGTATCAGTACTCGTTATCATTGTACCTGTTCCTAAATCAAATCCATCTTCACCATATTCAATCACAAAATTGTCTATACTATTTGGGTTTGTCCATGATACATAAACGTTATCAGAAAAAATTGAATCTTCAGAAATACTTGAAACTGGTAAACAGTTCGACTCTTCATCCCATTTAAAATCATTAATAAAGAAATCATTACTTTCGTTAGACACTGTTGATTCTGCATAGAAACCGAACTTAACAATACCTGAGTAAGACGAAAGTGGAATGGTATAATATGAACCTGTATGAGATGGTAAGTTTAATGTATCAAAAGTCATTAAAATATTGTCATCTGACCATGTTACACCATTATCTAAAGAAATAACAACATGTACTTTATCATCAGGTCCAAAATTTCCACTTTCTGGTGCGTTTGAGTTAAAAGCATCTGTTAAACCTGCATAAAATGAGATTTCCGAATTCGCAATAGAATCTAAGTTAAATGAATTTGTAATTAACCATTCTCTTCTTGAAGTACCACTAATATTTACTCTTGCGGCATCACTCGATCCAACATTTAAGAATCCATCTTCTGTCCACGAAGCAAATGTTGCTGTAAAATCTGTTGTATCGTCAATTACACCTCTAGCCTCGCTCCAACATGTTGGAGCAACACTAGAAAAACTTTGCTCGTATGCTGTAGTTTCGGCACCACATTCAGTTGTAAAACTAACAGCAGCTGACCAATCTGATGAATCTCCAACAGAACAAACAGCACGTACATAATATTCGTATTCAGTAATAAATTCTAAACCAGAAACAACAGCAAAAGAATCTGTTACGTTCATTTGTGTTCCAGACCCTAAATCAAATCCATCTACACCATATTCAATAATAAAGTTGTTATAATTATTTGGGTTATTCCAAGAAACAAAACCTTGTGTAGACGTGGTAGAATCTACTTCTACTCCACTTAACGGTAAACAAGTGATTGGCTCAGACCATTGAAAATTGTCTATAAAGAATAAATTATCTGCATTAGAAACTGTAGATTCGGCGTAAAAACCAATTTTTACAATTCCTGAATAAGCAGCTAAAGATATGTTATAAAAATCGCCCGTATTTGAAGGATAATTATTCTCGTGAAAAGAATAAATAATATTATCCGAAGACCATGTTATTCCATTATCTGTAGAAATAACAACATGCACTGTATCATCTCCACCAAACGACGAAGGGGCATTTGAATTATAATATCCAGTTACTGCAGCATAAAACGAAATTTCAGAGTTTGAGATAGAATCAAGGTTAAATGATGGTGAAATCAACCATTCTCTTCGGTTTGTTGAGAAAATATTCACTGCAGCAGCACCTGAACTTCCCACATTCCCAAATCCATCAGCCGTCCAGAACGAACTCGTTGTATTGGTGAACACTGTATTCTGAATTAAATCTCCTTTTGCTTCAGTCCAACATTGCCCTGGGTAAGTTGAGAAGTCGTTAGTATATTCAACAATTTCATCTCCACAAAGTGTTGTAAAATAAAAAGGTCCTTCGTTTTCACTTAAAACACCTCCACCACAACTTGTTTCTAACCAAAATTCATAATCTGTTACTGGTGTTAAGCCGTTTACAGTAATAAAAGTGTCTGATAGAAGTCCATTAAAAAGTGGTGTTCCACTCGGCCCTTGGCCAGCTTCAAACACCATATATGAATACTGATCATCTGTTGGTAAACTTGTCCAAGATGCTGTTACGGTATTACTTCCTAAATCCGAAAATTCTACATCATCTACTGTAGGACAAGGATCATTATAAATCATTGGCCCTGTAAAGTTATCTACATAGAAAGTTGTAAAACTCGTCGGATTAGAATGCAATGCAACGTAAACATTCTGTCCAGTATAAGCGCCTAGTCCATAAGAAAATTTTTCCCATGTATTGTCAACAGTCAGCGTTGTATCTAAAACAACATTAAAACTTGAAGTATCGTTTCCTGTTGTTGAAAGTTTGATACTTACAGCTACAGAAGAGGATGATGACCCGTCTTTTGCCCAAAAATGTAAAGAATCTGTACTAGATAAAATCTCCAGCTTTGGTGTAATTAACCAGTCGTCATGCGCACCAGAGTTTATTCTGGCAGATTTAAGACCATTTTGAGGTGTTGTTGTTGTTTGAAACCACGTTGTAGATGTTCCATGATTTACTGTTTCCCATCCATCAGGTAAAAATGTACCTTCAAAACTTTCGTTCAAATTTTGAGCAAAAGTTTGGGCAGAAAACATTACCATTAAAGCAGTAAATGCCTTAACTAATAAGTTTTTCATTTTATAATAATTAAAGTTTAAGGACTGTAAAGGTATGTAAATAAACCATTAAAAGAATACCTCATATCAATAGCCACATGGGTTTACCATTACCCTACTAAACAACTTCCTACAATTCAATAGATTAATCAAAATCATATTTTTTTACATTTTTTTTATATCCAAAACAATATTGTATCACAATATGATACAGATCAATCATTAAAGACAAAAGCTTACTTTTAACTTTCGTTATAAGTCTCTTTATACTATTTTCAAAATTGAGAAGAAATCAAATTTTCCTGACAACCTTTTTTGTATTATATTTAGACATATCATTTCTTATCCAATTTCTTTCATAGAGGCTAAGTTTTCAAAAACACTTCTACACAGAATTATAGAATTAATATTTCAATATGGAAAAACCGTTAAATATTAATATAAAGAAAAGTCGTATTTGTATTCCAAATTTTTCTTTGCGAAAAATCATGCAAAAGTTTACTTGGATGCTTTTATTACTTCCATCCTCTTATACCTATTCATTATTTGGTCAGCAAGCACAATTTCCTGTAAAAATTTCAATTCAAAATTTAGACACTTTAAATAAGGAAGAATTATTTTTATACAAGGCATTGAAACGAACAAAAAATGATTCTGCAATACCATATTTTGAAAAAGCTTTAAAAGAATCGACGTCAGATTCGAAATATTACCCATACATTCTATTGCATTCTGCCTATGCCTTTATGCAAAATCAAAAATATAATGATGCACTTTTAAATATCGATTTATGTTTAAAGTTTGCCTTAACTAAACATATTGAATACTATATTTATCAATCGTATTTATTAAAAGCGCAAATTGCTTTTTTACAAAAAGATTTAGATAATAGTGTGGTTTTGCACGACAAAGCAATAAAAAGCACAACCGATGAATATTTACAGAACTTTGCCAAATTAAGCCTGTCGAATTTCTTTTTCTCTCAAGAAAATGCCAAAATGGGTACTCAATTATTAGATGAGATTTACGATTACTATATAAAACATAATAAAAACATCAATCCTCGTTTGGCAACTCAAATGCTGGTTGCAAAATCGAAACGTATTGAGGAGAATATTTCATACGATTACATCTTAGATGCAAAAAAAATAGTTGGAGATAGCAACTTTACCTTTACCCATATAAAAATAGAAAAGGAATATGCCCGTCTTTTATTATTGGATCATGAAGATGAAAAGGCCTTAGAGATTTATGAAAACCTGATTCTGAATTGTCGAAAGAAAAAATATAAGCAAGAAACACACTTAATTTATCACACTTTAGCAATTTATTATAACAAAAATGGCCATTATCAACAATCCCAAGACTATATCAATCAGATATTATCTGTTAAACATCAATCGAATTTTGAAAACCATTTACTTCAATTATCTATAGATAATTACAACCAATTAGGAGCCCTAAAAAAAGCATTAGAATATAGTGTAAAGTACAACAATTTTAAAGATTCTATTCGCGATATTAACACCGAACAAAAATACACAGAATGGTCTGTAAAATACGAAACAGAAAAAAAAATACAAGAAAATAACCTTCTAAAGAAAGAACAAAAAGTTAAAAATCTAGAATTAAAACAAGAAAAACTCATTTCTAAAGTATTGATCTTTTCCATTCTAATAAGCCTATTGCTGTTATATATATTTTATCGTTTGTATAGGCTAAAAGAACAACATCGGAAAGAATTAGAAAGTCAGAACGCACTTATTTCTATTCAAAACGAAGATTTACAAAAGGCAAATAAAACAAAGGAGACTTTTTTTACACTTATTGCTCACGATCTCATTAACCCGTATCATACAATACTTGGTTATACCAATTTATTAAAAGATCATTACTTTCATTTTGATGAAAACAAACGTATAAAAACCATAAACACCATTCAAAAATCGGTTGAAAACAATTATCAATTTGTAAAAAACTTACTAAATTGGGCAAAGGCAAATCAGAAGAATATAAACATTCAAAAAGAACAAGTTCAAATTGTATCTTTAGTTCGTGAATCAGTTGCACCTCTTCAATTGCTCCTTGATAAAAAAGAAATTCAATTTAAAATTATTAACAAAACCAACAATCTAGTAACAACAGATCAACAGATATTAAAAACGATTCTCGTTAACCTATTGTCTAATGCAATAAAGTTTACACCAAAAAATGGTGAGATTACTGTTGATATCCAGAAAGAAGATAATAAATTTGTTATAACAATAACCGATACTGGAATTGGAATAAAAGAAGATCAATTACAACGTATTTTTTCCTTGTCTCAAATTCATTCTACTTTTGGCACAGAAAAAGAAAAAGGAAATGGCTTAGGACTTTTGGTTTGTTATGAAATGATGACCTTAATTCAGGGAGAAATACAAATAACCAGTGAAGTAAACCAAGGTACTACCATAAAGTTAAATCTACACCAGTGAAAACATACAGTATAGCCATAATAGATGATGAACAAGAAAATATAGATGTATTAACCGACTATATAGAAATTTATTGTTCGCGATTGGTTTTAGATAGAACTTTCACCGATTTAGATTTGGCTGTAGATTATTTGCAAAACTCCCCACCCGACCTCTTGTTTTTGGACATTAATTTTGGGGATCGATCTATTTTTGAAATATTGGATATTGTAAAACCTAAGCATTCAAAAATAATATTTGTGAGCGCATTTGAAGCTCATGCCTTAAAGTCTATAGAATATATGCCCACTGGTTTTTTAGTAAAACCAATAAACAAAACAAAATTAATTACCGAAGTTTCAAAGGCCATTTCAATATTAGAATCAGAAAACCATTTCGACAAAACAACCAACGATAATACATTAGGGAAATTAAAAATAAAAGGAGCTTCTAGCATTGATATTTTTGAAATAAAAGATATAATTTATGCCGAAGCCGATGGAAGGTATACCACTTTCCATTTGCAGAATGGCAGACAAGTTGTATGCACCAAAAATTTAGGTTCCTATTCAGATGTATTACCAGAGTCACACTTTATCCGCATTCATGCCAAATATTTGGTTGCAATTCATACCATAATTAGCATTCAAAGAGGTACAAAACCGAACTGCATGCTCACAAATGGAACAAAACTAAATGTTTCCAGGAGACGATTGGATGAATTGATAGAAAAAATAGATAGAATATAATATTTTCACCCATCCATTTATCCCCACAAAAACACCATTTATTACACAAGCTATACCTTTCAAAACCGACCTAATAATATTATTTTTTTTACACTTTTTGGCTCATATATTTGACATATCAAAAACAAACAAAATTGTTTACTACCTATGTCAAACCTTAAATTCTAACCTTCCCAAAAAACAAGTCAGGTCGCAACAATCGAAATCTCGATTAGCAAGTAAATAATTCCCCTAATACTTGTTTGTGAACATAGGGCGTACTGCCCTATGTTCTTTTCTTATCTTATTACAACAACATTTTTAATCAAAAACGAACTCATGAAATTCAAAAAGAAAATATTGATTTTGTCC
Source organism: Flavobacteriales bacterium (assembly GCA_049607525.1). Classification (GTDB taxonomy): domain Bacteria; phylum Bacteroidota; class Bacteroidia; order Flavobacteriales; family CAJXXR01; genus JBMYYR01. Next base: position 27,435 of record JBMYWP010000028.1, on the reverse strand, counting down.
TCAGTTATACTTTATTTACAGCCTAAATTCACATTTGCCCAAATTGGTATAGGTACAACAAATCCTCATCCTTCATCAATTTTAGAAATTCGATCAACACAAAAGGGTTTTTTACCTCCACGTGTAAACAATACGTCTTCCATAGATAATCCTGCCGAAGGATTAATTGTTTATGATATTTCGGATCATTGTATCAATGTCTATAATGCAAACCAATGGGTTAATATCTGTGCACTGAATTCGACTTCATCAACAAATGGAACCATTGCAGGGCTTTATCAAACATGTGATGAAGCAGGATTGGTAAACCCTAAACAAGTTGAAACTGCAGAAAATTCGGCTCAATTTCCGACATCTTCATTGTATATAAGTTCAGATGACAAACTTTGGTATTATGGAAAAGATTATTCTGGAATAGACAATCGGTATTTTAACTACGTAGGACACACAGAACCTACAACTTATGAATCTACGGTTGGTTTAGCAAGCCAAGGTAATATTCATAGGGTAAGTTCGCCAAGACAAGATACATTAGTTCCAACAAAAATTATTGCGGCATACCCCATAAATTTTGTAAACGAACATGATAATATTAACATGACAGACAATGGTTTACATGCCTATTTGGTTGAATTTAACAATAATGAACAATGGTGGTATCTGCCATTTAACACCTCTAAACTTAGAGTTCATAACAACCAATATAATAGCAATAAATTAAATACAATTTTGTTGTGTGGAGATGATCTGGATTGCACTGACCACAGCAATACCCATCTCAACAATGTTCCAGTTCCTATTCAAGATCGTTTAGGTATTTATAACTGGGTAAGAATGGTTACGCCTTCAGGTACTAAAGTGAAAAATTATATTGCAAAAAGATTGACAAATAATCACGCTAAAAATGGTGCTTTTATTTTATTAGATGACAATAGAATTATTCGTAAAAGTGAAAAAAACTATTTATTTCCTAATGTTGATATTCTTTCCGCTCAAAAAGGAAATATAAAACAAATAAGGGTTTTAGGACCAAACTTCCTAACGGCACCCACCACTCTACCAATAAATTATTACATCTACATTTTGTATGATAATGGAGAATTATACCAAATAAACAGCACCGATTATACTTCACCTCCTACACTTGTATCTACTGCCGTTAAAGAACTGTCTAATGATGGACAAGACATACTTTTGTACATTAGAAATAACAATAACCTATTTTGTACAACACATAGTCATCCCAATTTGCAAATATCTCTTGGGATAAATGATGTCGATTATTTTACGACATCAAAAACACACCAATCACCTAAAGAAAATTTCAGTTACTACAGTACTTCTAAACAACTCATGTATTTATTGAGATCAAGCTTTACTTCTACAGCCATTAGAAATGATCATCCCAATGCTGTACTAGATGATATATACCCTACTTTACCTGGACAAACAAACTATTCCATGCAAGGGGTAGATTATGCCACAACTTCTAGTTTAAGAACGGTTGTTCCTCCTAATGTTTTAACCAATCCACCAAATGTAAAGTATGGTACCGGTGTAAATCGTTTATTTTACAAGCGAGGGACTCACTACGGTATACACACCAATAAAGTATTCGTTATAGAAAAGAGTCGATTTAGAGATCATTTTTTGCCATCTAGCAGTTTTTCTGCAAGAGAATTATTACCATTACAAACCTGTTTTGATATCACATTACCCTTTGACAACAGAGATTCTTTCAATAAATTCTATCCACTAATTATCTATGGGGACTAAATGCTGTTTTAGGTATCAATAATAATAGGCTATTTATTAAAAGACCTCCTTTTTTATTTAAAAAAGGAGGTCTTCTTATTGGTTTTGGATTAAGATTTATTTGGATTATGGAATAAAGAATCCGGTAAAAGTGTAGGTGAAAGACTTATTTCACTAAAAGAAACTTTACCTCTCGATTTTTTATTCATCTTGTTTTCGTCTAAAGTATACCAATGCAATACATTTGGTAATGAAACACCATTCACTTCCTTCCAGTTTTCAAAATGTAGATAATGAATCTCCTCACTTTTTTTCTTTTCAAAATAAGTTACCGTATATCCCAACCAAGTTGCTTGTTTTGTTTCAGGGTGGTAGTATAAAAAGTAATTATCTTCGGGCGAGTCTCCAACACCATTACCATAAGATATTTTGATTCCAGGATATTCTACAGAATCAATAGTTAAAGGCGTGGTTTCTTCATAAGAAATTCCATCATCGCCTAAAACAAAAGGCATGGCAAAAAAGTAGAAATACAAATTGTGGTAAAACCTAGCATCTCCTTTATATGTATTTGTATCCAAAGCTTCTACCCAAACATCAGTTCCATCAAATCCGATATTGAATTTATCTTTTTCAATACGAATTTTTCGAGATTTTAAATCTACAGTTTGCTTCTCCAAAGGTTCGCTATCTCCCATTTTATAAGTCAATGTAGAAAACGAATTCCATTTTTCCATTCCACCGTGGGCTTCAAAAACATTATTTATGGCTGTTGGATAAGATTTTGCCATAGGTTTTTCCATTACCTCCTTTGTATGTTTTTTAACGGTTTTCGTTTCCTTATTTGAGCAAGACCAAAGACATAAGCTTACAAGCAGAGCTGAATAAAATACTTTCATTGTTTTTTGTTTTAATCCACTTTAGACATAAGTAATAACCCGACCTTACAAAATATTTACATATCCGTTCAATTTTATTCCATTCAAACAAACTATCTTTGAGTTTCAAAAGCTATACTTCATCTTACAATGAAAAATTTATTCGAATTATAATGCATGTAAAGCAATATTATTTCCGATTAGCAATCGTATATTGGATTATTTTAAGCCTTTTATTTACACTAAAAAGTTACAGTTATCACCAAAATCTTACTTTTGATGACCTTGTTATGAGCCAAGGCTTTTCTGTTACACTTACAATATTTATTTGTGCGTTCTTATATTATTATAATACAAAATGGGGACCCAATAAAAGAAACAAAAGCTATAAAAAACCACCATTTAAAGCGTTAAAAGCAAATGGATTTACCGAAGAAAACCACTATTTCATAGGTACAATACATTGCTACAAGGTCATCTGTCAATATCTTTGGGAAGGGCTTAAAAACCCCAATAAACCTTCTATTCTAATTTCGATTTTGTACCAACCAAAAGTAAAACACAACAAAATAAACAAAGAGGAATTAGAACGTTTAGAAACAAAATATAAAAAGGATAATTTACATTGGGAATCAAGCCATGTAAATTTTGAGTTTTCCTATCGATTCAAAAAACCAAACCATCTTGAAATCATGACTAAGACAAAAGCAATGATTCACATTTTAGAACAAGAAGGCCTAAGACCGATAACAAGAGAAGAACACAAAAAATGGATCGAAAAACTCAATCTACAGACTTTGGATTAAATTGTAAAAGTGGAATATGAAAGAGTCGTTTTTTCAACAGGGATCTTATACAAAATCAAAACATCCTAAACAAAAAGAACAAAACACATCAAAAACTCTACCTAATAAGCGCAAAAAAGCACTTCGGTTTCGAAGTGCTTTTTTGTGTATTGTGAAGAATATCGGAGTCGAACCGATGACCTCCTGCGTACAAGGCAGGCGCTCTAGCCAGCTGAGCTAATCCCCCATATTGTAATCTTATGGTGCAAAATAATATCTTTTTTCAAACTACATAGGAAATTCATCTCGAATATCTTCTAGAATGGATTTCAACCGTTTCAACTCAATGACCAATTCGGCATTTTCTATGGTCTCTTTATTTTTATGTCTCAATTTTGTTTTTGCGCCCTCCAATGTATGCCCTCTCTCTTTTACTAAATGGTGAATAACCTTAATAATTTTGATATCTTCTACGGTATACATTCTCGCCCCTTTATTATTCTTTTTAGGCTTTATTTGTTGAGGGAATTCTTTTTCCCAGAAACGCAAAAGCGAAGTATTAGACTTTATCATGTCTGCAACTTCGCTAATGCTATAGTATTTTTTGGTAAGTGTTTCCAAAGTAATATTTAATCGAATGATTGATTTTCTTGAGCAGCTAATTTAATCATTAAATCATATTCTTCGGCCGACAAATCATTAAAATAATAATTTATTGGATTCACCTTATTTCCATTCTTATACACTTCATAATGTAAATGTGGTGCGGTAGATAAACCAGAATTACCAACAAATCCGATGATATCTCCACGTTTTATTTTCTGACCTTTCTTTACAATATACTTCTGCATATGTGCATACATGGTTACATATCCGAAACCGTGATTAATTTTCACAGAATTTCCATAACCTCTTCCAGATCGTTTAACTTCTTTTACAACACCATCTCCAGTAGCGTGAATTGGAGTACCTCTAGGCGCAGTAAAGTCCATTCCGTAATGAAATTTTCTTGTCTTATAAATCGGGTGAATTCTATATCCATACCCCGACGCCATACGCGTTAAGTCCTTATTGGCTATTGGTTGAATTGCTGGAATAGAAGAAATCATTGTTTCTTTTTTCTTAGTAAGTTTTACAACTTCATCAAAAGAACGCGATTGAACATACATTTTTTTAGCAATCTGATCAACACGTTTTTTTGTGTTTATTACCAAATCCGAATATTCATACGCTCCTAATTTCTCGTACCTTCTTGCTCCACCAAAACCTGCATTACGTATAGATTTATCTATAGGCTCTGCTTCAAAAATTGTACGGTAAATATTATCGTCTCTTTCTTGAATGTCAGACAAAACACTGTTCATTTCAGTTAATTCGTCAGACATTATTTTGTATTGCAATTGGGTAAATTCCAATTCTTGCTCAAGTTTCTTTTCTTTTGGCGAACCAAAGAACGTATAAAGACCAATTACCATTCCAACAGCTAACAAAACGCTTGTACCAACAAATCCAAAAAACTTAACAACTTTTTGTCGTTTCGATTTATGAACTTTTACATAAGCATCAGTTTTACCATCATAGTAATACTTATCTTTTAACATAGATGTTTTTTTTCTACTAAATTTGCAAAGCTTTAACTACATTTGAAGCTTCTTTAGTACGTTTCTGAGGTGCAAATATACAAATTTATTAATAAACCGTATGTTAATAATTGTAACTCACCCTTTTACGTCTATCAACGATAACAAAGTTTACTTACAATAAACAAACCGTAACATGCTAACAGCAACAGAAATACGTCAGAAATTCTTGCAGTTCTTCGAAGAAAAACAGCATAAAATCGTGCCATCTGCACCATTGGTCTTAAAAAACGATCCTACCCTAATGTTCGTTAATGCCGGAATGAATCCGTTTAAGGATATCTTCTTAGGACATGGTAAAATTGTAGCACCTAGAATTGCCGATTCTCAAAAATGTTTACGTGTTTCTGGTAAGCATAACGACTTAGACGAAGTTGGGTATGATACATACCACCATACTTTGTTTGAAATGTTGGGAAACTGGTCTTTTGGAGATTATTTTAAAGAGGAAGCCATTTCATGGGCTTGGGAATTGTTAACGGATGTTTTTAAATTAGATAAAGACCGTTTATATGTTTCCGTTTTTGAAGGTGATAAAAAAGATGGAACTGCATTTGACCAAGAAGCAAAATCGATTTGGATGAAATTCATCGATGAAAGTCGTATTGTAAACGGAAACAAGAAAGACAACTTCTGGGAAATGGGAGATGTTGGTCCGTGTGGTCCGTGTTCAGAAATTCATGTAGACTTACGTTCTAACGAAGAGCGAGCGAAAGTAGATGGATTTTCTTTGGTAAATGAAGACCACCCTCAAGTGATTGAAATTTGGAATTTAGTTTTCATGCAGTTTAACCGTAAAGCAAACGGACAACTAGAAGAACTACCAAATAAACACGTAGATACTGGAATGGGATTTGAGCGTTTAGTACGTGCCATTCAAAATAAACAATCCAATTACGATACAGATATTTTTATTCCAATATTAAATGCCATTGAAAAAATAACTGGTTTTACTTACGGAAAAGATGAAAAGATAGATATTGCCATGCGTGTTATTGCTGACCACTGTAGAGCAGTAACTTTTGCAATTGCCGACGGACAATTGCCTTCTAGTAATGGAGCAGGATATGTCATTAGACGAATTTTACGTCGTGCTTCGCGATATGGTTTTACATATTTAAACCAAAATGAAGCCTTTATTTTTGAGTTGGTAAGTGTTTTAAACGACACAATGGGACAAGCCTTCCCTGAATTACCAAAGCAAGTTGAACTGATTAAAAAAGTAATTCAGCAAGAAGAGCAATCTTTCTTAAAAACACTTGCCAAAGGAATTCAACTTTTAGATGAAGAAATGAAAACATCTTCAACTCAAGTGATTTCTGGAGAAAAAGCTTTTGAACTTTACGGAACTTTTGGTTTCCCTATAGATTTAACTGAATTGATTGCCTCTGAAAATAAGTTTACAGTGGATATTGAAGGTTTTAACAACGAAAAAGCCAAAGAGAAAGAACGAGGTCAAAAAGCTGGAGCAACATCTACAGAAGATTGGATTGAAGTCAACACAATTGATGGAGATGTGGAGTTTGTAGGATATGATGAGTTAAACACAAATGTGAACATTCAGTCTTACAGAAAGACTATCCAAAAGAAAAAAGAAATTTACCAAATCGTTCTAAACAAAACACCTTTCTACTCAGAAGGAGGAGGTCAAGTTGGAGATAAAGGTCAATTGATTTCTGATGAAGAAACCATTCAAATTTTTGATACAAAAAAAGAGAACAACTTAATTGTTCACTTTACAGATAAGGCACCAAAAAATCCGACAGCAACGTTCAAAGCTGTTGTAAACTCTACAAATCGTCAGGCCTCGGCTTGTAACCATACTGCCACACACTTGTTACACCATGTGTTAAGAGAAGAGCTTGGTACACATGTTGAGCAAAAAGGATCGCTTGTAAACGCCGATTATTTACGTTTTGATTTCTCTCACTTTTCAGGAGTAACAAAAGAGGAACTTCAAACGATAGAAAACAAAGTAAATGCTCTTATTCAGCAAGCCTTACCGCTTCAAGAAAACAGAACATCTACAATTGAAGAAGCGAAAGAAAGAGGCGCTATGGCCCTTTTTGGAGAAAAATACGGCGATACAGTCCGTACCATTCAGTTTGGAGATTCTATTGAACTGTGTGGTGGAACCCACGTAAAGAACACTTCCGAAATATTTGTTTTCAAAATAAAAGCAGAATCATCGGTTGCCGCTGGTATTAGAAGAATTGAAGCCATCTCTCAAAAGAAAGCCATCGATTTCTTAAACAGCGAAAAACAAGATCTAGATAACATTAGAGCTCAGGTGAAAAATGCTAAAAATCCATTAAAAGCCATAGAGCAAATGCAAATGGATTTAGCTAAAACCAAAAAGGAAGTTGAACAATTGTTAGCCGAAAAAGCAAAACAAGCTCAACAAAATTTAGCCAATAAAATTGAACTGGTTGATGGTATAAACTTCTTGGCAGAAGAAGTTGATCTTGATGCAGGATCTATCAAAACTTTGGCATTTGGATTTGAAAAGCAATACGAAAACCTATGTGCACTTTTTGCTTCAGCTCAGGGACCAAAAACAACTTTAACCATTGTTATTTCTAAAAACTTGGTTGAAGAAAAAGGTTTAAATGCAGGTAACTTTGTAAGAACTTTAGGAAAACACATCCAAGGTGGTGGTGGTGGACAAGCCCATTTTGCGACTGCTGGTGGTAAAAACAAAGCTGGAATTCCACAAGCTATTGCAGAATTTAAAACTTTAGTTTTAGGGTAATACTCCTTTAATACAAAAAATCAAAACCTATTCATTTTTATTAATGGATAGGTTTTTTTAGTTTTAGGCTATGGAAAATATTATTTTTATAGCATTAAACATTAGTTTTATTTCAATTTGGTTTGTATATTTTAACAACATTTCAATATTCAATAAAAACAATTGGGCCTTTCAATTAGGATCCATTTTACTTGGATTTTCAACCTATTATTTATTAAGAATCATAAAAGTATTACCAATATTCGAAACAGAATATTTAATACATGAGGAAGGCATATTCAGCGACTTTCTAAATGCTTTTATAGATATTTCACTTTACGAAGTTATTTATTTATCTCTTGTATTTTTAATCTATACAGCGGTAATAAAAAATAAAATTGATGTTTTCGACTTTGTTAAAATAGGCTGTGGACTAGGCTTAGGTTATATCTTAACGGATAATTACAATCACTTTACAACTCATTTTAAACATGAAAATTACTTTGAATTTGTAGAGCATTTACATTTTTCATTAGTCTATATGTTTGCCTTTAGCTTAATTGGTTACGGAATAGGTTCATTTTATCATTCAAAATCTGGCAAACAATTAGCAAAATGTATACTACTAGCATGGCTGTATATTTCCGTTTTCAATTATGTAAGCAAAAATCAGGACATTAGTATATATTTCACTATCGTTCTTTATTATATCATCATTTCATTTGGAATATCTTTTATGATTCAATCCATTTCAAATGCACTCAATTTATCTAAAAACATAGAAAAACACAACATTATTAATCATCCTAAAGTGATGAAAGAATTCACTCGAACTACAATCATTTACTACATTTTCACCTTTATTCTATTATTTACTTATTATGGCAATATTTATAGTGGATTTATGATCACCTTTCTCGCACTGCTATTTCATTTACCAATTCTATTTGTAACGTTTATGCGCGTTTCAAAAATTCACATACAAGAACACCTTATAAGACCAATAAAAGTAAGTTTACCTTTTAAAATAAAATACATAAATGACGCCAAATCTATACTTGACACAGCAGTTTTTGACGAAGATGATGGAGGAGGATTGTCATCCTATTTTGCAATCGGTGGTAAAGCCTATCAAGAAATTGTATTATCTAAATACCTTAACAAAAAGGTCATTTTAGCCCCCATTTCTAAACGACGAGGTTATTTTAAGAAAAAAATACAAGTGATAGTAAATGACAGATTTGATCTAAAAAGCCAGCAACTCGCTTATTCCATTCAGTTTGATGAAAACATTGAAGGAGTAACACACTTACTCATTGCAAAACAATCTGGCGATAAATGGGTGAATGACAAATATCCTATTTATGGTCTTTATAAATATGAACATACAGATATTGAATTTTCAAAGGGTGTTTTTATTGAATGGATGAGTGCTAGAGTCCAGAAGTAACAAACAAAGCATTATAACCAACTATCTATAGCTTTTCTTTAGATGTTTTTTTTTATCACATTATTATTCAGTAAATTTACTCGATATAAATGATCTTATTTGAACTAAAAATGAAACAAACAAAATATGAAATTGAAAAGAATGAATTAATTAGAATTATTGATATTGCAATTAAATCATTAAAGACGTTTACCCCATTAGAATGTCCTCAAGAACAAGTTAGAGATTTCATTAAATTCTATATTAGTGAAAAAGAATCTATAATAACCCCAAAACCTCAATTCAAAAACTTATGTTCCTTACGACAAACTAAAAATGATGTATTAATTTACTTTCAAGAAGGGCATGGAAAATCTGTAAATTATTTTTGGGAAGAAATTAATTCTAACAAAATAAATATTGAAAGAAAAAATACACTTAAGAAAGTACTTAAGAAAAGTAAAATTTCGAATACTCAAGAATATGATTCAGTTATTGATTTGATGGTTCCATATTATCAAACAGGGATGATTTCAGAACTTGATTTTGAAAATTTAAAATCCTACATAGGTAAATTCGAAAATAAAAACCAACGAATCTCTACCAAATAATAATTACTTTTATAAAACTCAAAACATATACGCAGTTTGACTTAAGATGTTTAATACATTCTTAATTAACGTGAGTTCGGTCAAAGTAAATAATCGATCTCGATACATTTTTCATTTCATTTCTCTACATAAAAACACACTTGACCAGACGATAAAAATATCAATTCGCGTGATTTTCGCGACCTTAAGGAGAAGAAATTATTCTTCGACTTTCGCTCAGTGTCAATTGAGAATAGCGGTTTAAGCTTCAAGACTCACAAAAAATTGTATTTTAGAAAAGAAATACAATCTTAGATGAATAATAAGAATTCAAAAGCGTTAATAATAAGTATTGGTATTGGTTTGATTTTCGCCACTACTCTTTCCATTTTTTTCAGTAAACCATTTTAAACAATCTGGCATTGATTTTAATACGAAGCAAATTATTTTCACATTCGCCAGTTTAGCATTATTTAGTGTAACAATTTCTTCCTTTGACTTAATAGACCGAAGACAGCTTGAAAATATAGGAATGGGAAATCATCCCTACTATCAAAGTGTTTTTGACCTGCCAACATCTCATTACAAACAAGATTTAAATAGAAGAAAGATAAATAACATTTTCGATTTTGCCTTGGTAAAACAACCATTAGGCAATGAAATTGGTTTCTATTATGAAAATACACATTATCCACTTTCAGAACTGAAAGACTTTATTCATTCTATAGAACCAAGATGTAGTTCTGATAGAGCCAAATATGTTTGGCACATCGACAAATCCATTAAACTACAAGAAGCTATACCTTATTTTTATATATTCTATAGATTATACAAAACGAAACATTATGTAAGAGTAAAAAACGAAATCTTTAACAATATTTCTTATCAATTATTAAGATTAAACAAGTCTCTTTTTATTGATTTTGAAATACTGAATTTCCATAAAACCATTCCGAAATTGCCTAAAGAACTAAATTTCAATAATGAAAAAATCATCCAAGAAATAAAAGAAAATCCTTTATTCACATTTGCATCAACAACAGATGGTTTAAAATACAAAGGCCAACCGATAAACAAACAAGCCTTAAATAAAATGATAAATACAGCATTCGAATCGGATGCAACCCCGAATAAGCATATGATATTATCAACAGACTATAATCAAAATATTCAATCCTTTGTTTACAATAGGAGTTTAATATTCAATTCAGTAAATAAACTTCGAGAAAAATACTCTAAAAAACACTTCGGTATAGCTTTCCCAAGATTAGGTGAAAATCAACAAAAAGAAATTCGAAAGAAATTTCCTATCTATTTAATAGAAATTGGTGTTGGAGAATAATTAATGGAGGAGTATATAAAGACAACTTGTTATCTGTAAACCATAATTTTGAATCAGTTTAATAAAAAAAACATCCACAGTAACAACTAAAAAAACCATCGCTAAAATCTCATCGTTCAACTCTAATGGAACCACCTCGTCAAATGCATTGCCACTCAATCGTAGAGGAGGACTCTTATATAACTCACTGCTAAAAGATTAGAACCTCAAAATTAAATTACTGAAAAAACTACCCTTAACCATCCACAGTTAACAACTAAAAAAACTTATTTCTAACAATTTAATTTTTAATTAAATTGCACGTGTATATTTTTTATTTAACTAATGTCAGAACTTACATCTAAAACCAATACATCTAAGAATATTAGAATAGACTATTCTAAATATCAAATAGATGAAATTGTAGAAACCATTGCCGATGCCATATTTTTCCCATTATATATCGGAAAAGTAGCCTTTACTGTAGTTATCACAGGACTAATTACCATCATTGGTTTGGCTTATTTTAACACCACTCATTGGACATTAACTATTCTATTTACACTACTTACTTTTATTATTACAAGTCCCAGTTTGGTTCTTATTTCAATAATTAGATTAATAAATACCATTGTGAGCGATATAAATAATGTGATTGCCATTTCAATTGAAACCACAAAACATGTTTATGAAGATTCCGGATTAATAAAAGAACAAAGAGCTTCTGGATTACCATTAAAATCGTCTTTTACTGATGTTTTTAGAGGAGTTTCCTTGTATGTGATTAGACCAAGTTTAAAAAAAGTACTTTCTAAACGATTAGGAAAACTAGCCTTTATTTTCACTTTTATAATTGATAAACTCTTTAAATATATTGTTGTAAAAAAACAACCTCAATTCGAGATTGAAATTACTGAAGACAACACAGGAGAACATATTGCGGTGGATACAAAAACCTTAGACAATAAAATTATTTCGGGTACTGAAAAAGCAACTTCCGTTTCTGGAAAAGTTATTAAATTCCCATTTTACCTGGCTTTAGTTATTTATGGAAGTGTAAATCTATTTGTATTCTGGATACTTACTTTGATATTCTAATAAAATAGTTCTACCTTTAATCGTTATCTAAACTCAATATTTATGGAAACTTCTACAAACAAAACACCAAAATGGTTTATGGTTTTAGCCATTATTTTTCTTCTCTGGAATATTGTAGGTATTTTTTCTTTTATAGGGCATACTTTTTTAATGACCGAAGAACTGAAACAAGCCTTACCGGACAATGAACGTGCTTTGTATGATCAGTTTCCGTTTTGGACTACGATAGTTTTTGCCATTGCTGTATCTACCGGCTTTATGGGTTCATTAGGTTTAATGATGAAACGAAAATGGGCGAATCCTGTTTTTACACTTTCCATGTTAGCCATTATTCCACAAATGACGTACAATTTATTTTTCACCGATTCAATAGCTGTTTATGGAATTTTTAAAGCTTCACTCATGCCCATATTAGTCATTGTTTTTGGGGCTTTTTTAATTTGGTTTTCGGCTTATGCCAACAAAAAAGGATGGATGAGTTAAGGCCTTTTCTCAGAATGTCCTGAAATATTCTGACTATTTTCTAAAGATTCCAAATACCTTCTAAATAAGAAATAAATCTCATGGGTTGTATCTCCTTAAAAGAACTAACAATCAAATAATTATCTATTAAACAACCATATAAGACCATTCCTTCAGAATTAATATATTGTTTCACCAAAAAATCTTTAAACTGAAAATTTTCGGTCATTACAATGGCTTCAATTTGAGATGGCATACTATCTTTAATTTTATAAAGCGTTTGTTCTAACAATGTACTTATTTTCATTTCGAAAATACGACCTTCAATCTCCAAAGCAATATGATTATCTCCTAAGTCTAAAGAATCTCCGTTTAACAAGACTCTATTATTACCATATATTTTTCGCATTCCATTATTTTACAACGACTTCAGAATTCTATTTTTCCAATTGAGCTGATAAACGCAATAAAATCTGTTGAAGAATTAATATTTGATTTTCTTGATTTTCAGCATTGGCAGTAGTCGGTGAGGCTACTTGATTAATGGTCAATTGTAAATCTGGTGGTAATGTACCATAAGAAGTTCTGTAGGCCTCGGTTAATACCAAAATCTTTTTCAGTAAAAAAAGTTGAGTTTCCTGATTTTCCAAACTCGCTGGATTTTCTGACTCTCCCTGTACGACTCTGAAGGAAAAAACATCAGCTGAAGAAATATCTAAAGGGTTAATAACCCAATTTGAGAATCCATTTTTACTTACCTCAATTTTAATATGAGTACTCGAAACATTGGTTACAAATCTATATTGACCAGTTTCGTTTGTAAAAGAAACCAAGGTTTGACCATTAGGAAATGATGGATTCGAAAAATCTAAAATGGTTCCATCAGCATTTTCCAAATTCGTTAACTCAATCAATTTGTACGTACTTGTATTATCTGTTAAAGCTATAAATAGATTATCCGATACATCAGCATCGTCCCCAATTGTTGCCGTACCTGTTGTTAAAATTTTGGCAAAATTATTTGATGATCTCAGTTTTGCATTTTCATTGATAATCAGATTATAATTCCCTAAATTCATTTCATTACCAATAGTGGTCAAAAACGGATCTATATCCATATTGGTTTCTTGAGAAATCCACCATTTGTAATAATTATATAGAGTTTGTAAATCGGTATCTTCCGAAATAGTAATGGTTGATGAGCTCGGATTAATATTAATACCAGAAATCGCACTAGCTTGACTTAAAGAAATATTAAAAAGTTGATCTGTAAAAAGAATGGTTTCCCCAACAAAATCAGACTCAAAGGACTGTATATGTTCATACAATAAATATTGTGGATGCCTTAAACGAATTCTAAAATCGCCTTGGTTTACACTAGTTTGTACACCCGCAGCAACTGGAGAAATAGCTTGTTTAATGTACTTATTTCCCGATTCATAAATATCACGACCTTCCCAAGAAATTGATTTATATTTATTGTTGCTATTACCGTTGATGATAGTTACTTGACCATCAGAATTGGTTTCACCAATATGCTCGACCACATTATCCGACAAGCGTCTAATTTCAATTTCTACATCCTCAATAAAAGCATTATTGTCATCTTTAATAATTGGAGCAAACAATCCAACAATAATACCTCTACCCGTTCCTCCATTTGTTCCTGGGTTTTGATATTTTAACGTAAATAGTTTATTTCCGGTCTGCCTATTTATAACATTATAAAAAATAGGATCGTTATTTCTTCTATAAAAAAACTGAATATCATCTGAGGCCTTGTCAAAAGTCATGTTTTTATGAAATGTAACAGCTTGTGTAAGACCTACAATTCCTCCTAAATTTACATTAAATAATTTTGCATTGTCTGTATCAGTATCTCTAACCAACAAAAAATTAGACCCTGAAGTTAATTCATTGTGAATTTCAAATCCGTCCAAAACAGCACCATTTTGGCCTCCATTTTTAAGTTGTAAATGACCATCAATAAATCCAGCAGTTTTAACAATAAATTTTGTATTCACTACCTTACTATCCCCTGTTGATCTCCAAAACGAAATAGCCCCGTTACTTTTTCTAATAATAAATGTGGCGTCTTTAAAATCAGCAGTTGCCCAATATTCTGAATAAAAATGACCTCCACCTTCAACAATAACTACACCGCCATGTACTTTCCAGACTCCGGTATTGTTCGGATTATTATTTCTTACTTCCAAACGGTGATTTATTATTAACGTTCCGCCAGAAGTATCGAAAATTACACCGTCGTTTACTTTTATCTGTTTTAAAGCCTCTACCACATGATTTGATCTTACAACGGCATGTTGGGTATTACTATTTGCCCAGGTTTGAAACTGTGTCAAATTCGCATTTGAGGTAACAATAATTCGATTACTGATAACTGAAAACTGGGCAAAAACAAGTTTTGACAATAAAAATAGAAGTAATACTATTGTTCTTTTCATCATCTAGTTATAAGTCAAGCCTACCACATCGTTCAAAGTTAGAGGTTGACTGCCCGTTTCTATAGAGGCTTTTGAATCGTCATTGACATCATTTCTATTATACCTCACAACGGTATAACCATCATCTACCTTCATACTTACGTAATAATATTGATGGAATTGAGGATCAGCATGATCTTTACCTTCAAAAAACAATTCATTCTCGACCAGTTTCTGAATACTCGCTACAGAATCTACATAAGCTTTTACACTTCGCTGAGACGGAGCTCTTAAATTGGTATTGTCGGACATAGAGTTATCATCCACCAAAGATTTGGAAATAACATCGGCAATATTTGTGGAATCTGCACTTACTGGAATTAACACGCCATTTGTAGTTCCCATAAAATATTTATTGTTTATGGTATCAATATAAAAATCACCCTCGGCACCAGATTTGTTATCAATTATGGTTTGTAATTGAGCTTCGGTGTAATACTGACTAAAGGCTGAATGGCTTATTAAAAAGGAAAGACTAAATAGAAATATTAATTTCAACATTTATTTTTGTTTTGCACAAAATTATAAAAATAATATCAATAAATCTTAATCAAGATTAAGATTACAGTCAAATAACACAACACTAACTATCTTAAAAACAAGATCCAATAACAAAGATTTTATTTAATTCAATCCCTCATTAAAAAAATTCTAAGTCTTACACTTATTATGTATTCAACCTCAATAAATAAGTTCTCATCGAAAATTATTTTTATTTTTATAAAACTTATCTTAAGTTAAAATAAATTTCTTGTTACATTATGAAAAAGTATTATTATCTAGTTATTATCTGTTTATTTTCAATCAGTAATGTATTTGCCCAATTTAACACCAGAACAAACAACAAAGACAAAGGTCATGTTTATTTCGGTATTTATTCGATAAATAGGGGGAGTGAAGAAAAAATCCCCATTAACACAACATATTCGGTAAAAAAAACTTACGGTGCCTCATTGGGTTATAATTACAAAAAATATTTATTTTCTATAAATGCAGCCCTAAATGCTGTTCTAGACACGAAGGTAGATTCGGTAAATTATAAAGCAGATTTCAATATTAGGTATTTTGTAGATCTAGCATATCCTATTCTAAATTCATATAATGACAATTATTTTTTGGCTGTACACGCAGGTTTAGGGGTTGATCGATTATTGCTCAATACTGAATTTGACCCTGTAAATAATATATACACCAATGAAAAAAATATCTCTTCAGTATATATACCTTTCGGGGTTTTTGGAGACCTAAAGCTAATAGGCCCACTGCATTTTCGAGGAGGTGTAGATTTTGGCTTCACATCATCGAATCATGTTGAGCATAAATTGAGTTATCAGGGTCTTTATCTTGGAGGGTTTATTAAGTTTTAAAACTTAAAATGAATTATTGGCTTCCATACTTTCATTTTTCTATTAAATGCATTTATTAGTGAGTGCGTATTTTCATAATTTGGATTGATAACGCACTCACTTTTTGAAAAATAATATTACCTAATAAGAATAACACTTCCTACATCTCTTTTCTGGAATCCATTAATATCCTTATAAGTATATTCTGCTATGTAAGTGTATATTCCAATTTGAACCTTTTCACCTGAATTGGAGTATCCATCCCATTGGAAATTCACATCGTTACTTGTATAAAACTTCTTACCCCAGCGATCATAAATCTCAATTTTTAAGGTTCCTAACTCACAGTCAGACTTTGGAAAGAAAACATCGTTTTCACCATCTTCATCAGGAGAAAAGGCATTTGGCCAATAAGTTTCGCAGCATATTTTATTTGTAATATTTATTTCTTCTGTCAATGCGCAATCTTCAAATCTTATGGTTAAGCTATACAAACCTGCCTCTACAACCTCAATAGAACTCGACAAATCTCCTGTATTCCATTCGTAGGTATAGTTTGGATTATCGTTTAATCCGATTTTAATTGTATCATTGAAACATTTCTCAATACTACTTTCCCAATCCCCATAATCAATATTCACAGTAGAATCTATTCGAATAGAATCGGTATTAAAACATCCGTTTTTTTCAACTTCTACCCAGTAAGTCCCAAATTCATTGACTTCTATGGTTTCTGTTTGCTCACCTGTATTCCATAAGTATGAGGCATTATTTATGTTGGCATTTAACACAATTGGTGTATCTATTTCACAAATCTGTATATCTTGTCCTAAGTCAGGTTGTGGCAAGTCCTCCAATGTCACTTCTATTGTATCACTAAAATAACATCCGCCTGTAGAAGTTGCTTCCAAAATATATGTTCCAGAGGTTGTAACTTCAATAGCATTCGTCTGGTCTCCAGTGTTCCAAGTATAAACTGTATGCGGGTCGTTTGCCACTTCCAATTGTATAGATGAACCTAATCCACATAACACCGTATCATCGCCCAAATCGAAATCTGGACGCTCAAAGATCATTAAATTCAACGTATCTTCTAATACTAATCCGTTTGTAAACAGCTGAAAATTGACTAAATACAAACCTGAATGCTCATAATAATGAACTGCATTCGAATCGGTACTGGTATTCATTCCCGAAGAGGGATCTCCAAACTCCCAACGGACAGAATCATAAGCTTCAAAAAATGTAAAGCCAAATTCTACGTCGGATTGTTCACAAGTGTCTGAGGCAAAAATACGCAATGGAGTGTTGCAAGTATATTTGGTTTTCGGGAATTGTGCACTGGTAAGAGACCCCGTAGTTACACCATCGACACATCCTGAGTTTATATCTGGATTACAACCAAAACCCAAAACATTTGGGTTTTTAAAACACCCTATTCTTACTGGTGGAAGTTTTGTGATATTCCCTCCAAAATAAACAATATCATCTGGCCCTATTTGCAAACCACTTCCTGAAGAATCATCTGACACAACAATGGTCTCTGATGCCTTGATGGTTACACTATTATTGGATGTAATATCGAATTGAGAAATTCCATTTCTTTGTGATGATACATACAACACCTCACCATTTGGACTAAATTCTACATCTCTTAATTGATTAAAGTTTTCGAATTTATACCATCCCACAGGGTTTGAAAGTACACCTGTTGACGCATCAAAATCCATCAATAAAACATTTTCGGTTAAAGGACTCGTCCAAGGACTACCCAATACTTCAGCCATTTTATCCATAGTTTTATTAAACTTTAAGTTTCCTGCGAGATGTTTTCTATAAGTAGAAGTTGGTGGCGGAAAAACCCATCCTACGTTACTCACCACAGGTGTATGATTTACACCAGTCTCATCTATTAAGTAAGCATGAAACGCATTCCCTGTTGCCATCCTAACAATCAACCACTTATACAACCCATTACTGTGATTACCAATGATTATTCTTTCCGAAATATCGGACGAAATCAAAACGGTGTTTTTTGTGGCTAGTTCTACATCTCCTAGCCCACCATTCAAGCTCATATCTATTACTGAATAATGTAATCCCATCGAATCTCCAGCAAACAAATCTTCACGAGCATCTGCTGAAAAGTAAATGTATTTATCTGGATTTCCTGGCCAACAAGTTGTATTTGCATATCCCATACAAGATCTATGACCTTTGATATTCGTTCCATTTGGCATGGTAAAATGATTTGACATTTTAATTTCACCTTCCGAACTATAAAACAGAATGTTTCCCAATGAATCAGACATAGTTTCAGGGCCTTCTGTTCCAGAATTCCCATTATCTTCATAGGATGGTGGTGTTGTATTGAAGGTAATACCTAAGCCTTCGTAAAAGGTCCAATTGTTGTTAATTAATTCTTGACCTTGAATAAAAAAGTGAGAAAAAAAAATGGAAAGTAATAATAAAAGTCTTTTCATAACCTGTTACAATTATTTAAAGTATAAAACTCTAAAATTCAACATACTCTATGAAAATAACACTTTTTCATCACAAAACTATCACATGTGCCAAGAAATTAAGCAATCAAAATACTTCACTAACACATTAATTTTTAATATTATAACAATATATATTTATATTACACAAACTTCCGTATTCATAATAATCTCGATTTTAAAAATGTTGATATGATTGGGATAATAAGAATTATTATTGAATGACCTCATAAAAAAGGCCTTTGAAATATGATTCCAAAGACCTTTTAATATTGTATTTCCAATTAAAGGGAAAATACGAACTATATTTACTGCTCTAACCCAATAGCCAAAGCATCTCTCAACACAGTAAACCCTTCTGTACCTACAGATAGTCTTACCAAAGCATCTGTAATTCCTCTTAAACATCTTTCTTCTTCTGGCACCACAGAATGTGTCATACTTGCAGGGTGTTCTATATAAGAAATAACCGACCCAAGACTTACAGCCAATTCCATTGGTGTATCTGGTCTAGCAAAGAAATTCATTAAGTTTACACCTGCATCAAAACCACCTTTTAGTTCAAAAGCAATCATACCTCCACCGTTACGCATTTGCTTTTTACAAATATCATAATCTGGATGAGACTCTAAACCTGGATACCATATTTTATCTATGGCAGGATGTTGTTCTAAAAATTCAGCCAACCTTAAAGCCGTTTTACATTGGGCTTCCATTCGAATTCCCATGTCTTGAATACATAAGCTGTTCAACCAACTATCAAAAGGAGATGGTGTAGGCCCAAAATCTTTATAGGCTAAGAATAAGTCTGTACTAAAATACTCATAAGGTCCTAAAGCAGCACCTGCAATAGAAGCCGAGTGACCATTCACATATTTTGTAAGTGAATGTATAACAATATCCGCACCTAAACGGAAAGGTTGTTGTAAATATGGCGAACAAAACGTATTGTCAACAATAAGTAATGCTTCGTTTGGTTCTGTAATTTTTGAAATTTCCTCAATATCGCACATTTTCAATGTAGGATTGTCTGGAGTTTCAACCAACATGGCTGCAATATGGTCGTGTTTCTCAAAAATGGCTTTTACCTCTTCAATATTTGTGGCATCTACAAAGAAAACATCCACCTTCCAGCGCTCTTGTAAGTATCTTGCAAATGAATCGGTACAACCGTAAACATTTCCAAAAACCAAAGCATCTCCAGGTTTTACAAACCCCATAATGGTTGTTGAAATGGCAGCCATACCTGAAGAAAACACCAAAGAACCAATCGTTGGCTCTGTTTCGTCGGCAGCCATTGCCGAGTCAATAAGATGTTTACATTCCAATTGGAACAACACTTTCTCCAAATATTCGGTATTTGGATTTCCTAATCTGGTATAAATTCTTGCAAATGGCTTTTCTCCCGATGGGGATACACCAATAAATCGGTCTGCACCATCCTGAACATTTTTAAAATTAAATGTCGATTTCTGATGAATATTTGGCAGCCCTGTTCCTGAGCAAATGGCATTAAAAACATCTGAATCTAATTGCTTTTCGTCTGATATTAAATACTTATGTTTTTTCTCTATCCAGGTTTCCCACCAATCAAATCTTCCTTTCATATTTTCACTATATTTAGTTTCACTTTTACAAAAAAAATCCAATAATACATAGGTACAATACTTATGTATTAGTTGTCGGATAAGTCAATCAAATATATGAAAATTGAATCAATTAATTAATCTAGATTTACAAGAAAATGACGATGTAAATAAGTTTGTAAATCTGTTTTAGATATTCCATTTATTTTTATCCATTTGTGAGAAAGACTAGAGGCTTTTTAGAAAATATCGGTTCTCTTGCCTCAATTTTGAGTAATATGAATGCCCTAAATAAAGCATTTATGGCAAATGAAAAGTTCTGGGTTCAACTAATGTGTAGATCTTGTACTCCCAAGTCTCGAAAGTAGTATTCTACATTTAGATTGTGTACTCGTTAGGCTTGTAAGGTTTCTAGCTAAACCACCATTTAGTGGCAAGTATTATTATCCCTGCAAACAAAAAATAACCTAGTCACTTCAATAATTGAATCATCAGTCAACATATAATTACGAGAACTAGAATAGTTCCAAAACCAAGGCAAACCTCTAAAAACGAAACTACTAATGAGAGAAACAAAAAAAGCAATGATTTTCAAAACCATTGCTTTTAATTAATATGTTTTCTTTATCTAAGATTCAGATAGCATTTTTTTGAACTTCAGTACATTTTCAGGATTTGAAAAATACTTCCTAAAAGGTTCTGACTTTTCTTTACCATATTGCACAGTAGCCTTAAATTCATCTGACTTTGAAACGTTACTACCTACTCGATAGTCTTCGTTTCTATTAAACTTATTAATTAATATGTCGTACTGTTCGTTCTTTGTCATAATAATACAAATTTACTAATAATTTATTCAAAACCAATAAGTACAAAATGATAATTTCGACTATTAAAAACATCGAAACGTTCAACTTTTTCTACATCTAACTCATCTAATATGCTATCGTCAATTCCTTTCTCATGAATAATTCTATTAGATGCATCATATCTTTCAATAAGAGGTATATGATTGCGTAAAACCCCACCTCTTACAGTAAATATTTTACTTAAGTTTTCAAAATTGGCTGTAATCTTTCTTAAATACAATAAGTGTTTATGTTTTGTATTACCAAAGAAAACAACCTGTGATGAATTATTCAATTTCAAAAAGTGAACCAAACAATTGAAAACTGTACATAATACCTTATGAAAATCCTTATTGTTATCAAGTGATTTATCATTAAAGACTTGTTCATCACCAACTATTTCTAAATTTCCAAATCCTAAATTATATATATCGCCCTCATACAATGGGTTTAGAGATACTCTTTTTATTATATCTGTTGCACCTACACTTACGAAGCTATAAACATAAGCTCCATCTTCTATACCTACAAAATCATAATCGTACGAATCATCTAAAAATTCCATATAAACAAATATAACTCAAAAGAATCATTTTGTTGATAATTAAATGGATGAAACATCCCTCGCTACCGCATTCTATGCGGGGTTTAGTTTTTAAACTCTCGGATAAATCCTCGTTTTACAAGATTGCACGTTAATACGTTGACCCTACTTGCACGTGCATTCTTGCTAGGAATTTCCTAGAACCTTTTTTTAACCAAAAGCCCAATTTGATTTTATACAGATTGGACTTTTGGTTTTCTATTAATAACAATGTTTGTTACAGTTCTTGCTTTTGTTTGGTAACCCTTGGTTTTATTGACAGTTTCTTATTAGGAACTGTTTATTCCAAAAGGTTTTGTGTGTTGCCGTATATTCTAAAATATCTTATTAGTTACCAACCTCTTATAAGTCACCTGTTATTAATGTCCATCTATTATTAGAAATTTCAAATTGAAGAGCATCAATAAACGACATAAGGTCAAAATAAAATGATAAATCCAATTTATATATTTTATTCATATCGTAAAATAAAAATTCTTTTTGATGAACAGTTGGGATAAAATAATCTGTTTTACTGTCATCTAATGTTAAAAAAAAACATTTTTTTTTATAGATAAAGAAACCTATAACGTTGTATAATAATAAAGTATTTATTCTTTTACGTTTGGATACTGCAACAAACTCTGCTCCCGGTATTTGTCTTGCCAAATCTGTTACAATTGGATATTTTGTTATGTCTATAAAATATCCTTCATCATCATCTAAATATCCCATCCAACTTTTCCTTTGTAAAATAGTATCAATTTTCCGTAATAATTCTAAAGAGTTATTATTATTCGAATCAATTTCAAACTCTCGAAGATAAACTGTATCTAATACCGTACTTAAATCTATGTTAGATTGAGAAAAACAACTACTGATTTTCATTATGAAAAGTACTATGATAATTTTTTCCTTCATAATTCTTTATCTTTTTACGTCCTTTTGGAAGATGTTAAACCTATTATAAGTCGAATACCCACTTTCCCCGCTACCGCCAAGTTCCACTTGGTGGCCGATATGCTCGTCAACCAAATTCAACGTCTATAATGGAATTATCATCTATCATATAATTACGAGCACTTGAATATTTCCAAAAAAAATAGATACCTTCTGGGTTATGAAGCTTATAATTACGACTCATAACTTAAAGATAAATAAATTATCGTTATTTATCACTGCAACTTGTTGCTAATTAATAAATTGATTCAAACACCGTCCACTAATCAGGGGATTAGGGTAGCCAACCTTGTTATTTTTTAATAGCGGCAGCTTGAGTTCCCCCCATCTCTATCCATTTTTCAAATGGGATCCTTAAACTTTTTCTTTCATTATTTAATACGTCAAATACTGATTGATGACATGTTTCTTTTAAGTTTAATTCAATATTTCCACCTTTTAAAATATTTATAAAGTAATCAGGTATTGAAATCCTAAAGTCAAGACCTTTAATCGTGTAGGGTATCATTAATCCTATTTCTATATTTCTTTTGACTCGGTAGTGATATGTAATATTTTCTTTTCTGTCAATGTCAGTAAACAATAAATCTAATTCAGAATAGTAATTTAGGGAAGAATCAGTTGAATTAACTCTTAAATCATCAGAGTCAATTACATCAAACTTCATTGTTTCATAAAATAATAGGACAAACTTTTCTCTTTTATAATTTTGAATTTCAT
This sequence comes from Flavobacteriales bacterium, assembly GCA_049607525.1. GTDB lineage: Bacteria > Bacteroidota > Bacteroidia > Flavobacteriales > CAJXXR01 > JBMYYR01. The sequence continues at coordinate 3,698 of JBMYWP010000028.1, read as the reverse complement.
AATCTCCAAAATAAATTTCATTTTCGTTGTAATTAATTATCATAAACTTCTTCTCATACTCTGAGTTGTAAAAACTGTTTTTTTCAACACCCTACTTCTTATTATATTAGGATTTGAACAATTGGAGAAAATAAAGATAAGTATTAAGATAGCTGAGTATTTCATAGTATATTATTAAAAATCTTCGGTCCCTAAGGGCGAACCTTTGTTTAAACCTCTCTCTAATTCATCTTTTTTACCCTTAAAATATTTGATTTTCACATTCCTAATCCACCTCAATCAAAAACCTTCGATGTAAATAAGTTTGTAAATCTGTTTTAGATATTCCATTTATTTTTATCCATTTGTGAGAAAGCATATAGATTTTACCATCTATTTCTATAGGCAATTCGAAACCATAATCCTTGTCCAACTTTATTTTTAAATCCTTTCCTTTTTTATAAACCACCTTAGGTATGTTGGTGGAATTGAAGTACAAATCGAAAAAGGAGTTTAAATCCATATTGAGATACTCACTCATAAAGGCCTTTACTTCTTTTCCTTCTACAATATCTATTCTATGCTTTTTAGCTAAATCTTTTATCATCCCAAACCACAACTTGTCGTTTCTCACCATATTTCTAAGTGTATGCAGCACCCAAGAACCTTTGTAATAAATTTCGGTTCCATAACCACTTTCATGCGTATGCGGAACACCTTGAATAGGACCTTTATGAGTAATTAATCGTTTTTGATACACCAAATAGTCCAACATATCTTCGTATCCATAATATTGTTCGGCAAAAATGGCTTCGCTATACGTACAAAAACTCTCGTGAATCCACATATCTGCACGATCTTTCATGCTTACAGAATTCCCCCACCATTCGTGTCCTGTTTCGTGAATAACAATAAAATCGAAATCCATATTCTTCGGAAATCTTCCCAAGTATCCAGGTAAATATTTATTTCCATAAGCAATAGCACTTTGATGTTCCATACCCAAATAAGGGGTTTCTATTAAAGCATAACCATCATTTGAAAACGGATATTCTCCAAAGGCTTCCTCAAATATTTGCATCATAGGCTCAACAATAGTGAAATGTTTTTCTGCCTTTGCCTTGTTATAATCCAACACGTAATAATCTAACCGTAATACCGTTGAATTGTCTCTCTTGTATTCTTTTTCAATATGACTATAATGTCCTAAATTTAATGTGACGTTGTAATTGTTGATTGGCAAGGTTGTTTTCCAAGTGGTTGTTCTACTTTCTCCTTCTATAAGATCATTTTGCATATCGCCATTGGCAACAAAAAACAATTCTGAAGGATATCTACAAGTGAAGGTTACCGAATCTGGCTCATCTGAAAGCAAATCTTTATTTGGCCACCAAACACTAGCACCATCACCCTCGCAAGACACACCAACCCAATCTCTATTTTCCTGATCTTTTTTCCAAGAAAATCCACCATCCCAAGGTGCGTTTAAGGCTTCTTGGGGTTGTCCTCCATAATATTCACTTAGTATTCCTTGATCCAATGAATCGCCAGGTTGTTCTATTTCAACTAACACTTCTCTGGTTTTTGGGGTACGTTTAAAAGCCACCTCTTTATTGTTATATAAAACCTTGTCAATCAATAAAGCATCATCCAAATCGAACCCAATATGATGCATTGTATTTACCCAAGAAAAATGAATATCAACCCAACCTGCAATGTATTTATTTGTGGGATTCACCGTAAGATTCAAATTGTAATGATTGACGTCATAAGCCAAACGCTCTTTATTTGGTGTAGCCAATTTACGTTTAGAAATTTCCGTATTCTGTCCTAATGATGGTTTCATTAAAATAAGGAAAGTACAAGCGAAAAATATAGATTTAATGGTCATAAAAACTCTGTTTGTAAAGAGAAGAAAGCGCTTCTCCAATGTTTTGTTTAGAATAAGATTTTGATGCTTGAATAATGGATTCTGTTTGGAAATTTGAATAGGATGTCATCATGTTTTGCATGGCAATTTCCAAGTTGTTTTGGGAATCAACAATGATACCTGTATTATGATTTACAAATAATTCGGTGACGCCATTTTTTGCGCAAATCACAGGTAAACCACAAGAAAATGCTTCCAATACAACCATTCCAAATGTTTCTACTTTGCTGTTCATAATAAGACAATGTGATGTATTCATCACTTGATAAACCTCTTTGTTGGTTTGTCTGCCTAAAAAGTGAATGTGATTACTTTCTGAACCTCGTTCAAACAGCATGTCATAATCGGGTCCATGACCTACAATATCTAATTGTATATTGGAAATACCATTTGCTTCTAATTGCAAAAAAGCTTGAATAATGCCTGAAATATTTTTAATATCATCTCTTAAATCGGCAACAACCACAAAGGTAAACTTTTCATTTTTCGAAGAATTTTTAAATGTATTCAACTCAATGACATTACCAACAATTTGAGTTTTCACTTTAGGCTCTATGTTTATAATGGCCTTTTCTAAAGCATGAGATACAGGTAATAACAGTTCTACATTTCGGAACAAAAAAGCCATTAATTTTTGGTATAATTTAGATTTTTGTTTCAATAATTCGGGTCTTAATAACAAAGACCAATGTTCCGAATGGAAATTTACCAGCCCTTTCAATTTTGAAATAAATAAACCTATGAGTGCATTTCTACCAAAAACATGAGAATGGATAATTTGACAATTTTTAGCATACTTCAATCCAAACCAAAAAAGCAAAGTAAGATGAAGCACTCCATTGAGAACATTCCATTGTTTTGGTTTATAACAAATATCTACAAATAATATATTGTTATCAGTATGCTCAAAACGTTCAACAAAACGAGATATATCTTCGTCTTTATAAACAGTAAGAACAATATGTTGAAATGGTTTCCCTACAGATTCTATTTGCTTTTTAACAAAAATTCCGTTTTGCTCATCAAATCTGTTGGGAAACCATTTCGGTAAATGTAGAATACTCGTCATACTATTGTTTACCACCCGTAATTTCTGCTATAAGCATGAGATACACGTGGATGATCGCTTAAAATAAATTTATCCTTTATCAACTTCAGGGTTTCTTTTTCATCTTCTTCTTTAAATTCCCCCTCGTTTTTCAACTCTTCTGTGTCAGCCCATTTTCCGTCTTCGTAAATGGCATAAACTAATTTTGTTTCCTCTTTTCCAGAATAATCTTCAGTTTTAAACTTATACAACATCAGTGTATAATTGTCGCCATCTTTTATTAGATTTTCTTTCTTATAGAATTCCATCTTATCTTCCTTCTTTTTAACAAACTTTTTATGTACCGTAGAAAGACTAATAGAATCTAATGAATTGTATGCTTTTGGAAAATGAGATAGCAATTCGTTTTCTTCTAAACTTTGATATAAAAGAATTCTATTTTTTATATCAGTTGCAAATCCTAACAATTCACTTTCCTCGACATTATCCTTTGCTTTAATGGCTTTGGTAAGCAAATTAATTTTTTGCTCTTCAAATGTTGATGCCTCAATTTTCTTATAAAAATCCTTCACCTCGTCTTCTTTTCTAAACGGAAACAACAAATCAATTAAATAATCAAGCTTATCGTAATCGGCTGTAGAATAAGTATTCTGATTGTTTGCAATTTGTGCACTTCTAGAACGTTTAAGTTCAACCTTTGCCATGGCAATAAATTGATTTTTAAACTTTTTTAAGTAGCGC
>JBMYWP010000027.1:0-51249 GCA_049607525.1 Flavobacteriales bacterium | reverse complement strand
TACTCGAAGTGTAAGTCTGATTATTAATCCAAACATATTCGTCGCAAGCCACTTGAGTATCTGTAGATTCTGATGTGGCCAGTATTTCAATACTTTCACTCAAATAACTAGAACAAGTTCCGTTTGTAGTATATGTGATGGTATAAGTTCCCGGTATAGATTGCTTCAGGTTTACCTCTCCCGTTTGTGGATTTAGAATTAAATTTGATGATGATGATGAAAATGTTCCGCCAGTTTCTCCAAGAATTGATGGATTTGGATTAGTTTCTGACCTACAATACGTTTCGCTACTATATTCAAATCTAGGGTCATCTTCTGGCAAACCTGTTAATTGAATACTTCCACATGGGCCAGGTGTTGCACAACCACCTTCTCCTCTTACATAATAAACGGTATTTCCTAAAGGTTGGGTTACTGTAAAATTATTACTAGACGTGCTTCCCACTAATGTCCCGTCGCAAGATCCTGAATAAATATACCATTTGGTAGCATCATTTAAAGCTCCTGATATAGATAAATTCACATCACTTTCTTCGCAAACCGATGATAATGATGGCGTAACCGAGGGTATTGTTGGCTCAACACAGCTAGAAACTTGTTGAGCCGTAATGTTCATTGTCCAAATAATACCTACAGCGTAATTTGCAACAGCCATACAATTATATGTTCCAGAAGTATAGGGCGCACCTGCATTAATACTACCGGACGAAGCTAATGCAGGTTGATTTCCTGTTCCAAACTGTATAAAACCAGTATAACCATAATTCTGAGGATCAGAAACCGTAAACTGGACGTTTGTTATCTCATAACCAGTAGGAACATTGATCTGAAAACGATCTTGGCCATCATTGGGCGTTTCTAAGGTTCCTGAAATTGTCATAGATGTACTATTTAAAGTATACAAGGATCCAGTTCCTGTACCAGGGAAGTCGCTACTTTCTGATATAGTTTGGGAAAAGGATATTAATGGGAGGCAAACAAATAATATGTAAATTAAATGCGTAGATAAATGTTTTTTCATAACGATTGTTTTGTTTAATACAAAGATATGATTTATAAGCAATTACATGATTCTATTATTATTTTCTTTTTCCAAAACAAAAAAGCCTTCTTTGATTAATTTCAAAGAAGGCTTCTTGTTTGTCCTTATTTATTAAAACAAGGGTTCTATTGGGGGTAATTATTAAGCTTTATTTTCTTCGTCAGATTCAACAGTTGTATGATTTACATCTATTGAGTTTTCATTTGTATTTGATAATACTAATGGTCCGAACTTTTTATTGTCTCTCCAAACTTTTACTTTGTTTACACCTAAGAATAAAATAGGTACAATTACAAGAGTTAAGAAAGTGGCTACAATTAATCCGTAGATTACAGTTTTAGCTAAAGGTCCCCAGAAAATAACGTTATCTCCTCCAAAGTAGATGTGAGCATCAAACTCAGAAACTAGAGTAAAGAAGTTAATGTTTAATCCGATTGCTAAAGGAATTAACCCTAATACGGTTGTAATGGCCGTTAATAATACAGGACGTAAACGCGATTTACCACCTTGTATAATGGCTGCAATAATACTATCAATATCCAATGATCTTTCCTCATCGATTCCTAATTCATGTTTCTTACGATCAATCAATAGCTGAGTATAATCTAGAAGTACAACTCCGTTGTTTACAACAATACCAGCAAGAGAAATAATCCCCATCATGGTCATCATAATAACGAATGACGCTCCTGAAATTACAATTCCTCCAAATACACCAATTAAACTCAAGAAAATAGCAATCATAATGATTCCTGGTTTTGTAACCGAGTTAAATTGGAAAATTAAGATTAAGAAAATTAACCCTAAACCAGAGAAGAAAGCTCCCATTAGGAATTTCATTTGCTTAGCTTGTTCTTCTAACTGACCTGTGTATCCAATTTCAACACCTTCAGGAAGATCGAAATTTTCCATTTCTTCCTCAATTTTAGCTACAACCTGAGTTGCATCTGTAAATCCAGGTGCTAAAGCAGAATACAATACGGCAATACGCTTGTATTTCTTATGTTTAATGGCACTAAATCCAGAAGTATTTCTTTGTTTAGCAATGGCCGAAACAGGTACTTCTTTCATTTTACCTGTATTTTGATCTTTAAACGTAATATTTTGGTTAAAAAGAGCTGAAGTATTGTAACGGTTCTCCTTATTAAAACGCACATAAATATCGTAATCGTCACCATCTTCTTTGTAAACACCAGCTTTAGATCCGAAAATAGACGAACGTAATTGCTGACCTAAAGTAGAAGCACTAACTCCTAATTGACCTGCTTTTTCACGGTCGATAACCACATCCATAGAAGGTTTAGATTTGTTTACATCAACTTTTAATTCTGCAACTCCATCAATATTTTTGGTATTGATAAAATCTCTCATTTTTTCAGCTGTAGCAATCAATTCATTGTAATCTTCACCTCTAATTTCAAGGTTAATAGGATATCCCGCTGGAGGTCCGGCTGCATCTTTTTCTACCGAAATAGCAACACCAGGGTAAATTCCTTTTAATCCATCTTGAATTCTAAAACGCAATTCCTCAGAATCTAAACCATTTCTGTATTTATATTCTCTCATAGTAAGGGTAATCTTACCTTTATGAGGCATTTCCGCTGCAGAACCACCATCTGTTTGAGGGTTACCTGCCCCTTCTCCTACCTGAGAAACCGCAGATTCTACTAAATAATTATATCCAACAGAATCTTTACTCATATACATATCGTTATTCATCAATGTATATACGCGCTTTTCAATTTTTTCTGTTATTGCATTTGTTTCCTTTATATCTGTACCTTCAGGGTATTCAATATATACGATAACTTGGTTTGGCGTGTTGTCTGGGAAGAATTCAATTTTTGTATTTCCTGAACCTACAGAAGCCCCAAACATTCCGAAAACAACAAATAACAATACAAAAGTACCAACCGCTAATAATACAGCCGTTTTTCCTTTAAGCATTTTTGTTAAGGTGCGCTCATACCAGTTTTCAACAACTGTTAATATACGTGTTTGGAAGAATACTGACATTGGAGCCAATGCAAAACGATAAACCCACAACATTAAGGCCAAAAAGATAAGTACAATTCCTAAAGAGGAAACAGCATTACCGGCCGCCAACATTAAACCACCTAGTATAACTAATCCGATAGTCATACGGATTAACATTTTCATTGGAATATCTTTTTCCTCAACTTTCATAAATTGAGAAACCAACATAGAGTTTATAAAAATGGCTACAAATAATGACGAACCTAATACAACTGAAAGTGTTATCGGGAAATAAATCATGAATTCACCCATCATTCCAGGCCACATACCAAGTGGTACAAAGGCTGCAACCGTTGTTGCTGTAGAAATAATAATAGGGAAAGCAATTTCACCAATACCCACTTTAGCCGCTTTGGTTCTCGACATCCCTTCTTCCTGCATCAATCGGAAAACGTTTTCAACAACAACAATACCGTTATCTACCAACATCCCCAGTCCCATAATCATTCCGAAAAGGATCATGGTATTTAATGTATATCCTAAATATTCCAGAATAATAAACGACATAAACATAGACATTGGAATAGCCAATCCTACGAATAAAGCGTTACGCATTCCTAAGAAAAACATCAAAACTCCAACAACCAACATAATACCAAAAATGATATTATTAACCAAATCGTCTACTTGGTTTACTGTTTTTGCCGATTGGTCATTTGCCATGGTGATGATTAAATCACTTGGAAAATAATCTGATTGTGCCGCTTTGGTTAAAGTTTTAATTTTTTCAACGGCAGCAACCATGTTTTTACCCGAACGTTTTTTTACCTCGAGCATGACAACGTTTTTACCAAACTCACGAGCATAAGTGGTTTTGTCCTGATCTTTAAATTTTACATCAGCAATATCACGTAAGTAAATGGTACCATTTTCAGATTTTACAACAAAATCATCAAGATCGCTAGGGTTTTCTATCTCACCCAAAATACGAATGGTACGTCTTTGTCCTGAATTAATCAAGTTACCAGCAGACATCGTTACGTTACCACCGTTAATAGCATTAATAACATTTCCAAAACTTAATTTGGCCGCCATCATTTTGTAAATATCTACGGCAACCTCAACTTCTTTGTCTTGAGCTCCACGAATATCTGCTTTCTTAATTTCGTCTAAGGCTTCTATTTCGTCCTGTAAATATTCGGCATAGTCTTTTAACTTATGAACCGGGTAATCACCAGAAATATTAATGTTTAAGATTGGCGTTTCTTCGGCAATGTTTAAGTCAAAAATATTAGGTTCAACTTTAGCCCCATTAAAAGTTGGCCAATCTTCACCCGAAGTTTCAGTATCAACCTCATCTTTTACCCTTTGCTTAGCTTCGGCAACTGTTAAATCACCTTCAAATTCTACAGTAATAATACCATAGTCTTCTTGAGCTGTAGATGTTACTTTACTTACACCACTAATGTTTTTTGTTTTATCCTCTAAAGGATCCACAATCAATTTTTCTATATCTTCGGCAGTGTTTCCAGGGAAAACCGTTGAGATATAAATTTTTGTTTCCTTAATTTCAGGAAAATTCTCTCTAGGCATAGACTGATATGCACCAAGCCCCATGGCCAGCATAATCAGAATCATTACCCAAATAGTCGTTTTGTTATCAATCGCCCAAGATGATAAACCAAACTCTTTAAATAGTTTATTTTCTTTACTCATCTTTGGTTATTTAATGATCTTAACTTCTTGGTTGTTTTTTACGGTACGTGCTCCATCAACAATAATAGAATCACCTTCTTTTAATCCTTTTAAGATTTCGATATTATCCGAACTTGTTAATCCCGTTTCTACGAAAGCTTTTACAGCCACTGTTTTTCCACCTTTTGTATCGGCAGTATAAACGTATTGACGTCCTTCAGAATCTTCCGAAATAATACTTTGAGGAATTAAGATGGCATTATCGTTTGTATAATCGTTAATTTTTAATCGGGCCGTTAAGTTAGGTTTGATATTTCCATCCTTGTTTCCAACTCCAATTTCAACTTTAAACGATCGGTTACCCGGATTAATAAAGTTTCCTACCTGACGGATTTTAGAATTTACTTTTGTTCCTAAAACCGGAAAGTCAATAATAACGTCTTTTCCTTTAGACACATTTTTAAGGTGACTTTCTGGAATTTCCGCTTCAATATACATATTACCTAAGTTTACAATTCTGAAAATTTCAGAACCTGGTCCAGGTGCAATAATGTTTCCTTCTTCTTTAATTACATTGTCAATTACTCCACTAAAAGGTGCTGTAATTCTAGACTTTGCTAAAGTTTCGTTTAATTGAGCAATAGCCTTTTCTTGAGCTTCGTAATTGGCTTTTGTTTGAAGATATTGAATTTCAGATCCAATTTTTTGTTTCCAAAGTTTAGCCTGACGCTCGAAAGTTGTTTTAGCTAAATCTCTTTGAATTTCTAATTGAGAAACTTGTTGAGATAAACCACCGTCATCAATCTTTGCCAATAACTGACCTTTAGATACACGTTGACCTTCTTTTACATATACTTGTTCTAATAATCCACCTGTTTCTGGGTAAATTAATACGTTTTGTTTGGTTTGAACACTTCCTTGAGTTTCTAAATAGTGGTGAAAAGATTGCATTTTTAATTGCTCTACAGAAACTAAATCCACTTTTTTCGAAGTATCCAATTTATCAATTTCAGCTTCTAGAGTTTTAATTTCGGCTAAAAGTTCAGATTGTTTTTTAGACAATTCTGTTTTCTTAGCTTTAATTGTTGTTAAATCTCCAGTTCCAATCACGTCCGATACAGACTGACCACCTTTTTCTCCACCACCGCAAGCTACTAGAGCTGCAGATAATATTGCAATGCTAATTGTACGTTTCATTTTCTGTATGTTAGTTGTTGATAATTGTTTCTAAGGTTGCTTTTTTGTTTATCACATTCTGCATAGACTGAATGTATTCTTGTTGTGTACTGTATAATTGAGTTTGGGCTTGTCTTAAATCAAAACTCGATGCAATACCTTCGTTAAACTTTATTTGATTTTTAGCTTCAATACGTTCGGCTAATTTCAAATTCTTTTTTGTTGTTTTTAAAGACTCCATAGCAAATTGATATTCACTTTGAGCACGCTCTAACTGAAGTTGTAATTGCTTATTTAAATTATCATAATCGTTTTGGGATTGCTCCAATTCAATGCGTTTACGTTGGTTTGCTGCAGTTCTTTTGAAAGAACTGAAAATAGGAACATTTAAACTTACACCTAATAAAGAAGAAGCAAAATACATTTGATTGGTATGATGAAATGTAAAAGCATCTGAGTTACCAGCTGTTGATAAATTTATGAAAGAAGTTAAACTAGGCATCCCTTTAGACCTCTCCAGTTTCAATAATAATTCTTTTGACTTTAAATTATTCTCAGCCATTTTCAAATCAATATTGTTATTCAACGAGAATGATTTTGATGCCAAATCCAAATTCATATGACCAATAGAAAGACTCATTAAATCATCGGTTAAACTAATGGCATCATGTAATCCTCTACCCATTGTAATGTTTAACATTTTTTCTCCGATGTCTACGAGTCTATTTAAATTGTTTAAGTTATTTTCTAAAGAACCTAATGTAATTTGCAATTGCTCAACATTTTCTTCCTCAACCAATCCGTTCTTAAACATTTCTTGAGTCTCAAAAAGGTTTTTCTTTAGAGCTGCAATATTTTGATTCGTTATCTTCACGGATTCCTTTGCCATCAATACATTTCCGTAAGCATTTATCACTTGCTCTTTGACTTGTAAAACCGTTTTTTCCTTTTGGTTTTTTGAAATAGCTAAAAATACTTTAGCAGATTGAAGTCCTACTAAATAAGACCCATCAAACAAAAGTTGAGTAGCTGTAATGGTTGGAGTAAATGTTTGCTTGTTACCAAATACAGCGGGTGTAAGATCGTTAGAAGCACCTGTAAAATCAGGCAACAGCATGGTTTGTTGCTTCAACCAGCGTTGATATTCTACTTTTCCTGAGATTTGAGGTAACCCAGTTGCTGTAGTCTCCCACTTTTGTTTATTAGCAGCATCGATTCCCAATTCAGCATTTTTAACATCCTTATTGTTAATCAAAGCATAATCAATAGCTTCTTGTAAAGTAAAGCTGGTTTGTGCTTTACTACTTAATATCCCGGTCAATATTAATATTGACAGAATAGAGATTTTAAGATTATTCATATTTCGATAGTTGTTTTTCTAGTTTTATTAACCCTTGTGGCGTTACTATGGCTCTATGATGGTAAGCTAAAAACGATTTTTCGTTTCTAGATAATTGTTGCAAATCTGGATTTGAATGAACCCAGTAAAGCAATCTAAAATAGACTTTGGTTATAAAGTCGATATCAATATCGGTTCTAAAATCACCTTGTTCTATTCCTTTTTTTAAGTTTTGTTTAAAATGCTCATCATGACAATCCTCATCTTTATCTAGCGTTTCAGCATAAATTTCTGGATAGAATTTTTTCAGTTGATAAATCGGAGACATTTTGATATCAGAAAATATCTCATTAAACTTATCGTGAATGGCAAAGTTCTCTTCAATGGCACCAAGATTTTGATCGGCAATGTCGCAAATAACATTCTGACACGTAATGTGCATCTGGTTTATTGAAGCTTTTACAAGGTCCACCTTTGTTTTAAAATATTTATAGACTGTTTTTTTGGAAATAGATAAATCCGCAGCTATATCATCCATGGTTACACTTTTGTAACCAAATTTTAAAAACAAGTCCGATGCTCCTTTTAGTATTTTTTCCTCCATTAACAAATCGTATTTTCAAATAAGTTTCGGCAAATGTACAAACGGAAACTGAATAAACGAAGAAAGTTTCCAAAGTTTTTATGTTAATTATTGTAATTGCTATTTAAAAAGACAAAAAAAATCACAAAAACACTATTTCACACACGTAAACAACTAGCGCTATAATCATTACAACCATGCGTTAATTTTAAACATAATTAATATATCGTATTTTATTTTGGATAATACTGGCTAAATCAAACAAACCAAAGCCGTTTTATATGGAAACTCTTGAAAAAAATAGAGTTTCTTTAGATGAATTCATTACTTTTATGTTTCCAAAAAAATAATCATGATTAAATGCTCCCCACTATTGTTTTTTTTGAGTTTCATTCTTATTTCTATGAATGTTTATTCGCAGAATGAAACAAAGTTCACCCATACACAAAAGTGTTTTGCACTCTTTGTAAAAGCCTATAATGAAGTTCTCGAAAACAAGGATACAGTTCAATTTAATAAGAGTTATATTGAAATTGATTCATTAATTGCCTCAGAAAAACAGCACAACTTCCATGTAAAATATTTAGTTTTTAAAGGCACTACTTTAAACAGAATAGGTTATAAAAAGGCTGGAATACGAACACTTAATGAGGCTATAGATTATGGTTACAAACATTTAGATTCTTTATCGAATAGAATAGCCGTAGCTTATGGTAATTTAGGCGTAATACACCAAGTGAATGGAAACATTGATAAGTTTATTGAGAATACTCTAAAATCTAAAGAAATTCTGCAACTCAACTATAAAAAATACGCTGGTGAATTAATACAGACCAATTTCAACTTAGAGGTGTATCTTCAATCCAATCCAAAAGAACGCATCAAATATCAACAACAAAACGATTCTTTAATCCATTTCACTAAAGAATCAGATAGAGATATCAAAGCTCTTTATTATATTAAAAAAGGGATTCGAGCAAATCATTCCAATGACCTTTTAAATGCTAAACGTCAGGTTTCAAAAGGACTTTCATTACTGAATAATAGTTCCGAAATTAAACTTAACCTCCGAAAATATTACTATAGAGCATTAGCCACTTTTGAATTTCTATCAAAAAATTATCAAGAATCTATTAAACATTATAAAAATTACATTAACATTATCGAATATCACAATGACCTAAAAGCCAATGCATATTACTATTCACAAATAAGTGAATGTTTTAAAAGAATAAATGAAAATGATAGTGCACTATATTATTCTAAAGTTTCTTATTTAGAATCCATAAAAGAAAACCCCACCACAACTTATGTTGGTAAATCGACATCATTAGTCTATGCCTTAGATTATTTGATCATGTGCAAATATGTGAATAATAGTTATGATATGTCGGTATATAATGCAATATCCGATGCTCCAGATTTACTAAAGGAAACTCATAAAACCTTACTCAAATATGCGCAAATAAAATCTGAAATTGACCAAGATAATGGTTTTTACCTGAAACAAAATTTGGTGAAATGTATTGAGCAAGCTGAGAGTCGAGTTTCTAAATCATATTTTGTTGGGGAGTTAGCAAAGTTTGAATTCAAACGTCAAAATACATCGGTAGCAGATTCTATTTTCACTGAGGCATTAAATTTACTAAAGGTGGACAAGAACAATCCAAATTCCCTGAGTTTTAACTATAATTTATCCAAAACCTATCTTCAGTATAAATACCAAATATTAAATCAAAATACAGGTAATTTCTCAAATATTGAAATCATAAATAGATATGATGAAATTATTAATGGGTTACTTGGTTATGTTTATGAAAATTGGGATAGTTATGATAGAGATGAGCGCTTGAAAGAAATAAAATTTTATTGTAATGAGGCTATAAATTTTTGTTACGAACGACAAAACAAGGATGATCACATTCCATATTCTACCTATGCGATGTATTTTTCGAATCAGTCTAATTCCATTTTATTAAAATATAACCATAGACGAATTATTGCATTGAAAAACTCAAAGCTTTCGAAAGAAGAGCTCGAAAAAATGAGATATTATAAATTATCCTTAGATGAATTTTTTCTGGACGAACAAAATACCGAAAAAAACCATGAATCCATTGTCGATATCCAAAACGAGTATAATAATTTCATTCATAAAGCTGAAAAAGAACATCAAGCATTAATTAATTTTGAAGGTTTCGACGTATTTTCGAAAAACTTAAAGCAGCAAAACAATCACTATTCCTTTATTTTCACATTACATTCAAATGGAAAGGATATATACAAAATAGTCCATTCTAAACAACAATCGTCTATTGTTAAGTTAGACCTTTCAAAAAATGAATGTCTAGCGCTTCAATCTGATATTTTTAATGCCATGAGTATTGGTAACAGCAAACTATACTCAGAGGCAGCCTATTCACTTTTTCAGTCTTTCTTTCCCGAAAAAACAAAAGGAGACTTTAATAAAATTCTGGTTTTAAATGCACCAGAACTATTACCAATTCCGTTCGAATGTCTAATAGACTCACCTTCTGAACATTTACCATTTAATAAACTACCCTATCTTGTAAAAAAACATGAATTTGTTTATTCTGAAGGATTTTCTAATGACTATACCTTTAAAAAGAATTTCAATCTATCGATTCCATATTTAGGGTTATATAGTAATGCGGGTAAGACACTACATAGTGCAAAGAAAGAAATTGATAATGGTAAAAAATTATTAAATGGTGAAGCTTACAATGTTAACAATGTTTCAAAAAAGGACATTCTTAATAAATTTGAAAAGGCACAAATTATCCACATTGCCACCCATAGTAAAATAGACTCAATAAATTCTTATGCCTCCAAATTGATTTTTAGCGATACTTTAGACAATAATTTAAAATATCATGAAATAATGAATCTTGATATGAATCCTAATTTACTTATTTTAAATGCTTGTAGTACTGGAGAAGGTCAATATAAAATTGGTGAAGGTAAGATTAGTATTGCGCGAGCATTTAACTATGCTGGAGCGAAAAATGTACTTATTAATTCTTGGGATGTTCCAGATTTTAGTGTGAGTAAAATTATAGAGTGGTTTCTCAGCGACTACAACAATAATATTGAAGTTGGTGAAGCTTTACAACATGCAAAACAAAAATACATAGACAACAGTGATGACATTACTGGAAATCCAATTTATTGGGCAGGAACTATATTTGTTTCGTCAAACCATGTTCAAAACAAAAGTTATTTATTCAGTTTATTTTTGGGAATTACAATATTTTCTTTGGCTGTAATTAGTGCTGCCTTCTTAATTAAAAAGTAATCAGAAAAGGTATTCCCAGGCTAAATGCAATAAACAAAACAAATAGTATTTGATGTATTCGCTTGATTTTTATATGCTCAAAATAATTGGAAATGAGCAAAACCATAGGTAACATAAGATAAATAAAAGAACTATTTTGACGTTTTAAAAGAACAAAGACAAGACTAGAAATCAGAAAGAATAAAAAAGTAAACAGCATAAATTTTCTAGCTAATATTCCTTTTTTAGAAAAGTTTACTTGTAAATCCACTCCACAAAACATTGATAGCAAAACAGGAAATGCCAGTACCCATAAAGATGATGAATACTCTATATTCCAATCAAACTGCATTAATGATTGAAGCCAAAACTCTGAAATAAATGCCTCGGAATTAAACAATATTACCTGAACACTTAGATAAATGAATATGGGAACAGTAATCGCTGTAATTGAAATCCAAATTTTACGCCATTCATTTACTCCATATATCAGTTGAAAACAGAATAGCATAGGCAGAATAAACAACAAACTACCAGGGAAGAAACATGTGATTAAAGATAATATAATTCCAGAATTGAATAATTTTGTATTCACCTGATTGGCTGGATAAATTTCACTCAAGTTGATTAATGCCAAACAAAAAGCGAGAAACGGCAATGTGCTTTCATTGAACTCTAAAAAGAAAGAATTTGAAGTCAATAACAAAAAACTGACCGAGGGTAAAACACTAAATCGTTTTACAATAGAATTCTTTACAAAAATTCTATTTAAAGCCACTGCAGCAAAAACATGTACCAAATATCCTAAAGTAACTTGCAAAAGATTCAACTCATTAATATACCCTAAACCTAATCTTATAATAAAGATGATGGAAATGATAAGTAAAATAAATTTTCCGTTTGCGTGTCTAAAAAATTGAAGAAGCATTTATTTTTTATTACTTTTGTTGCTCATTGATAAAAAAAACAATCATGAAACAAGAATTTTGGGTTGAATTAGGAGATTTCCTTGGTTCAGCAATCGATGGATCGATGATTATGGCTGGAGGTCTTCCGAATATATTAGTAAGTTTAGCACTAACTATTATTTTTGTTAAGTGTCTCGGTATTCTGAAGTCAGAAAAATATGAGGAAGCCTAAGCTTCCTCTTTTTTTTGTCCTATAAATCGAATCCTAGGTCTGTTCTATAGTTCATACCTTCGAATTTTATTTTCGAAACATTACTATAAGACACTTCTAAGGCTGATTTAAAATCTTTTCCGTAAGACGTTACTGCCATAACACGACCACCATTGGTTACCGTTTCTCCATCTTTGGTTGTAGTTCCTGCATGAAATAGAACACTATCTGTTGTATTTTCCATTCCAGACATGACCTTACCTTTTTCATAAGCTTCAGGGTAACCTCCAGAAACCAACATTACTGTTGTTGCCGAACGCTCATCTAATTCTACCGTTTGGTTTTTCAAATTCTTTTTTCCTGTTTCTATAAACAGCTCTAATAAATCTGATTTTAAACGAGGTAATACAACTTCCGTTTCAGGATCTCCCATTCTCACGTTATATTCGATTACTTTAGGTTCGTCTCCAACTTTAATAAGTCCAAAAAATACAAATCCTTGGTAATCTACTCCATCTTTTTTGAATCCTTCTATGGTTGGTTTAACCACTTGGTTTTCAATTTTTGCTAGAAACTCATCGCTTGCAAATGGTACTGGAGAAATTGCTCCCATTCCACCTGTGTTCAATCCAACATTACCTTCTCCAATACGCTTGTAATCTTTTGCATTTGGTAAAAGCACGTAAGAATCACCATCTGTTAATGCGAAACACGACAATTCAATTCCATCTAAAAACTCTTCAATAACAACTTTAGAAGATGCCTCTCCGAATTTACCATCCGAAATCATTTCTTTTAGCTCAGCTTTTGCTTCGTTTAAATCTTCTAAAATTAAAACACCTTTACCTGCAGCTAAACCATCGGCTTTAAGTACGTATGGTGCATTTAGTGTTTCTAAAAAAGCATAACCTTCTTCTAAATTAGAAGCATCGAACGTTTTATACTGAGCCGTAGGAATATTATGACGCATCATAAATTCTTTGGCAAAATCTTTAGAACCTTCAAGCTCTGCTCCTGCTTTTTTAGGTCCAATTACCGTAATATGCTTTAGCGAATCTTCGCTTGCAAAATAATCATGAACACCAGCAACTAAAGGTGCCTCTGGTCCAACTACCACTAATTCGATATTGTTTTCTAAAACAAATGCTTTTAACGCTTCGAAATCCGTGTCTTTAATATCAACGTTTGTTCCTAATTGACTTGTTCCTGCATTACCAGGTGCAATAAATAGGTTCTCTAATTTCGGACTTTGCTTTAATTTCCAGCAGAAGGCATGTTCTCTACCTCCAGATCCTAATACAAGTACATTCATGGCTTGTGTTGGTTTATTTTATTTTGATGATTTTAAAGACCTAAAGTTGCCTTTATGTCTTCAATTTGTTTAGTTAATTTATTTTGTACAGTTTGGTAATCATTTCCTGAAACGGTATCGTTTACAGAAATATAAAATTTAATCTTCGGCTCTGTACCCGATGGTCTAACCGTAATTTTTGATCCTTTTTCAGTAATAAATTGCATAAAGTTGGATGAATCGAAATCCAATTCAGAAACCTCACCAGAAAGCAGATTTGTATTGGTAGATTGACCAAAATCTAAAACATTAGTTACTTTTTCACCAGCAATCTCTGTCATAGGGTTAGATCTAAATCCTTCAACTAAAGCTTTTATTTCATCGGCTCCGTCAATTCCCTTTTTCACCATTGAATTTAAAGATTCTTGATAGAATCCGTAAGTGGTGTGAATTTCTTCAAGGACATCTAAAAGCGTTTTTCCATTTTGTTTTGCCCAAGCACAAACTTCAGCAATCATACAACAAGAACTAATGGCATCTTTATCGCGAACTAAATCTCCAATTAAATATCCATAGCTTTCTTCACCACCAACAATATATCGTTTTTTACCTTCAAGTTCTCTTATGGCAGCACCAATATATTTAAATCCAGTCAGAGTATTTACCACATCAACATTATAATGCTCTGCAATTCGATCTAAAAGATCTGTGGTTACAACCGTTTTGGCAATAAACTCATCTCCTTTCAATTCAGTTTGATTCAGAATATAATGCACAATTAAACTTGCCGTCTGGTTTCCGTTTAATAATACAAACTCACCTGAGTTATCTTTCACTGCAATACCAACACGATCAGAATCTGGATCGGTTCCCATAACCAATTCAGCATTTGAAATCTTTGCCAAATCTATGGCCATTTTTAAGGCTGCTGGTTCTTCTGGATTAGGTGAATCTACTGTTGGGAAATTTCCATCAGGAATACCTTGTTCCGGCACTTCAATCACATTATTGAATCCCCAAGAATTTAAAGCATTTTTGGTTGATACTGCACCTGTTCCGTGTAATCCCGTGTACACAATTGGCAATTCGGCCTGCTGTTTTACAATTTCTGGATTTACACTAAGTGTATTAATGGCATCAAAGTATAATTTATCTTCCGCTTCTCCCAAATATTGAACTAAATCGTGATTTCTTTCAAATTTGATTGATGAGAATTCTGTATTTCTAACTCTTGCCACCAAATCTTTATCCATTGGACTTACAATCTGACAACCGTCGCTTCCGTAAACTTTATATCCGTTGTATTCTGGTGGATTGTGAGATGCGGTAACCACAATTCCTGCCTGACATCCAAACTGTCGAACAGTAAATGACAATTGTGGTGTTGGTCTAAGATTTTCGTAAATAAAAACCTTTACACCATTTGCACTTAATACATCGGCAATTTTATTGGAAAGCTCCTTACTGTTGTTTCTGCTATCAAAAGCGATGGCAACACTTGGAGAATCGGATTGTTCTAAAACAACTTCGGCTAAGGCTTGAGTTGCTAATCCTAAAGTAAATTCGTTAATACGATTTGGACCAACGCCCATAATACCTCTCATTCCACCTGTACCAAACTCCAAATCCTTGTAAAAAGCCTCTAAAAAGTCCTTATCTGGGTTTTCTAAAGCCTGTTGAATCGTTTGGTTAATAGAATCGCTAAAGTTATGATTTAACCATTCCTTGGCACGTGCTGTTGCAATATTTAGTATATCTTGATTCATAGAGTATCTACAATTAATACAAACCCATTGTGGTTTTGGACATCAAAGATAATAAACCATAATGGAATAGATAATTTAGGGTACAAAAAAAGCCTTTCTTTTCAGAAAGGCTTTGTGGTGCTACCAAGATTCGAACTAGGGACACACGGATTTTCAGTCCGTTGCTCTACCAACTGAGCTATAGCACCAAACATTTTTGGCTTTTTGCGATAAAGTGATAATTTTAAAAGTGGTGCTACCAAGATTCGAACTAGGGACACACGGATTTTCAGTCCGTTGCTCTACCAACTGAGCTATAGCACCATGACTTTATCGTCTTAGCGGTTGCAAATATAAGGACAATTTCTAACTTTGCAACATATTCGCGAATAAATTTCAAACAAGATTACTCAAATGGGCTTAGCAATACTGGATATTGGCAACACAAAAATAAAATTATTCTCTGTTAATCAAAATTTTAACCTCGAGTATGAATCACTTGAGTGGGATGAAAAAAAAATTAAAAAAAAATTAGAAAATTTTTCAAAACTTATTATTTCGAACGTAAGATTGGATAAATCCCTTGTTATTTCAACAGTGGAAAAACTCGATATTTTATACTTGTATTTAACAAATGAGACTTCCTTACCTATAAAATTGAATTATAAAACACCAAAAACTTTAGGTAAAGACAGAATTGCGACTGCAGTTGCAGCATTTGAAAAATTTCCGAATGAGCACACTTTAATATTCGATATAGGTTCGTGTATGACGATCGATTTTGTAAATGCCAATGGTAATTTTGAAGGCGGAAGAATTAGTCCTGGTTTACACATGAGACTAAATGCGATGCACAATCAAACTGGCAAATTACCGTTAGTAGATTTGAGTCATCCAATTGTTGAAATTGGTAAATCGACAAATGAAGCTATTTTATCGGGTGCATTTTTAGGAATTCTTTACGAAATTGAAGGAACAATAGCCTATTTTAAGAAACGTTATGAGTCTATTAACATTATTTTAACAGGAGGAGACGCAAATCAATTTGATAAAAGGGTAAAAAATAGCATCTTTGCCGATAAGTTTTTTTTATTGAAAGGCTTGAAACATATTTTTGAATATAATGAGAAAAAGAATTTATCTTAGTTTGTTGAGCGCAGTCTCTTTGTTTGCTATAAAATCAACAGAGGCCCAAATACAAACGTTATCACCATATTCTTCTATTGGTTTAGGGGAAAATGCCACAACCAATAGTCAACATTTTAATGACATGGGAGGTACTTCTATTGGAATGTATTCTCAAAATTATTTGAATTTAGCCAATCCAGCTTCTTTTACCAATTTAAAATTAGTGAATTTTGAAATTGGAACATACGGAAAGTTCACAAAATATGATCAAGGAAATTTATCATCAGGTTATAACGATGTAAATTTCTCTCAATTGTCTTTAGGCGCTGATATTGGTCCTAGAGCGGGGTTAGCATTCGGTTTCACGCCATTATCTAACCATGGGTACGAAGTAACAAACTCACCAAAGCAAATAGATTTTTCATCTTCACCAAACATTACAGATACTGTAGATTACACCACCTCTTTTGATGGAACTGGTGGTATCAATAAATTATTTGCAGGTGGAGCATATAAAATCAATGAAAATTTTAGTGTTGGAGCCCAAGTTTTTTATTATTTCGGAAATCTAGTTAAAAACCAAGAGGTAGAATTTAGCTCATCATCTTATTCCAGTTCACGTACGGAATCGAAAATATCTGTAAAAGACGTAGGATTTGATTTCGGACTTCAATATTCAAAAATTCTTGAGAATGAAAACAGACTTACTTTGGGTGCTACTTATACGCCTAAAACGAGTTTAAGCTCTAAACAAACCGATTATAAATACACTTATAAAAACACCAGTGTTAATCAAATTGTTCTAGATACAGTTCAATTTGAAAGCAGAACCAATGGAGATATGGACATTCCAATGTCTTTAGGATTTGGATTCTCTTATGCAAAACCAGACAAGTGGATGATTGGTGGAGATTTTAGAATGACACAATGGTCGGATGCTAAATATTTCGGAACAACACCAACTGGACTTAAAGACGAAATTTCAATGGCTTTTGGTGGTTCTTATATTCCAAACAAAGAAGATGTACGTTATTTTTGGAATAGAGTTGAATATAGAGGTGGGCTAAAATATAAATCAGGAAATTTAGAGCTTTCATCGGGTTCTAATGCCGAATTAACGACCATTAACGAAATTGGCATCAATTTTGGATTAGGAATACCAATGCGTAAAACAAATAGTACTTTAAATCTAGGGTTCGAGTTCGGACAAAGAGGAACTACAAGCAACAATCTCATTAAAGAAAGCTATTTTAAAACGTATATATCATTTAACTTTAGAGATAAATGGTTTGTAAAAAGAAAAATTGACTAAAACTAAACTCACAATAAAATGAAACTTAAATTCAAAACATTAGGTTTAGCTCTATTAACAGGAGCTTTGGCATTTGCACAAGAAGACGATTTAAAGAAATTTGGACCGGATAAAGAACAAACTCAAGTTGAGTTGTCATTATATGTAGAATCTTACAAACAAAAGAACTACACCGATGCTTACAAACATTGGTCATATGTTTTTCATAATGCACCTGCTCGTACAAAAAACTTGTACATTCATGGTCCAAAAATGATTGAAAGCTTCATTAAAGGAACTGAAGATCTAAATGAAAAACATGCTTGGTTAGATAGTTTATATATGGTTTATGACCAAAGAGCAGAAATATATCCAGCTAAAAAAGGTGAATCTATAGGTAAAAAAGGTACAGCAATGTACAAGCACCTTGGAAAAGATATTACTGATGAAGAATTACAAGCCGCTAACGAATTGTTTAAATCTTCTTACGATACTGATGGTAACGATATTGCTGGTACCGTAATAAACTACTACTTTTTATCGAGTGCAAAATTATTGAACAAGAAATTATACTCTGTAGATCAATTAATTGCAATGTATGCCAACCTTTCTGAAGTAATTGGATATCAAAATGCAAAATTATCGGATGCAAAATTCGGTTATGAAGAAAAAGTAGAAAAAGGTGAAGAACTTTCTAAAAAAGATGCAAAACGTTTAAAAATCACTAAACAAAAGCTTTCTCAGTTAGATAAAGTTTCTGGAAACATTGAAACAACATTAACGCCATATGCTTCTTGTGAAAAATTAGAAGAAATATATTCTAAAACATTTGAAGAAAGTAAAGAAGACGTAGCTTGGTTAACAAGAGCTTCTAACTTAATGAAGAAAAAAGGATGTACTGAATCTGATTTATTCTTTAATATTGCGGAACAACAATATAAACTTGACCCTTCTGCAAGCTCTGCAATTAACTTAGCATATAAGTCGATTAAATCTAAAGATTATGCAACAGCTAATAAGTATATCACTGAAGCTATTGGTTTAGAAACAGACAACCTTAAAAAAGCGAACTATTTATTGCTTAAAGCAAATGTGCAATTAGGTCGTGGTCAATACCAAAGTGCTGCATCTACAGCTAGAGAAGCTGCAGGAATGCGTAAAGGTTGGGGAGAACCATACTTAGTAATTGGACAAGCTTATGCTGCTACTTCTAGAAAATGTGGAGAATTACAAACTGAATTTAAGAAGCGTTTAGGATACATTGCTGCCTTAGAAAAGTTTGAGTATGCAAAACGTTTAGACGGATCAGTAACTGGAAAAGCTAATAAATTAATTGGAAGATATTCAGGTCAAGTTCCTTCGGTAACAGATGCTTTTACAGCAAACAAAAAAGCTGGACAAAAAGTTACAATTAGCTGTTGGTATACTGAAACAGTAACAGTACGTACTAAGAAATCTAACTAATTTCATAAAGCTATTTTGATAAACAAAATACTTACATATTACACATTAAAGATTGCCATCCTATTTGGGGTGGCATTCTTTGTTTCTTGCGAAAACAATATTGACGATGTTAATAAATATGGTAAACAAGAAATTAAACCACATTTAGAAATCTGGGATTTTGTAAGAGAAGATACAGACCTAGGTAAACCTGTTATGAGTTTATCTGCGCCTTATATGAAATCTTACGAAAAAGATTCTACAGTATATCTATTTCCTAAGGGTTTTACATTAAAAACCTTCAATTATGTAGAAGGACAGAAAATTGTAGAAAACACCATTACGGCAGATTCTGCAAGGTATGTACAGGGTTTTAGATTAGATGCATTTAAAAACGTGGTGGTTCAAAACATAAAAAAGGAAGAACTTCGAACAAATTTCTTATCTTGGGATGAGAAAAAAGAAATTATACATACCCATTTACCTGTAGAAATTATTCAGAATGGTCAAAAATTGCATGGTATAGGGTTCGAAGCTAAACAAGATTTTTCTTACTTTAACATCAACAAATCAACAGGAAACATAAAAATAGATGACAAATAACTATTCTAAATTCGCAAAATTTTCTGAAATCGTATACTACATTATTGCTGGTATCTGTTTAATAGAAAGTGTTTCTAAGTTTATTTCGGGTCAAAACCGAGTAGGTGTTATGTTTCTAATTGGTGTAGCATTTGGAGTTACAATGGGATTTGCCAGAAGGCGAATGCGAATAAAAATGACCAATAAAAACGAACCCAAATAGTGAATTACATTTATATATTTATTCTATTTACTTTAATATTCTCGGCCTATTTCTCTGGTATGGAAATGGCCTATATTTCTTGCAATAAACTTCATATTGAACTCGAAAAAAATAAAGGAAGATTTAGCGCAAAAATTATTTCAAGATTTTTAGAAAACCCATCTAAATTCATTGCAACCATGCTTATTGGAAACAATATAGCCTTAGTGTTTTACGGTCTGCAAATGAGTATTATTTTAGATCCTTTACTCAATAAATATATTGTCAATTCAATTGTAAGTTTACTCTTAACAACTTTAATATCTACAATAATTGTTCTAATTACCGCCGAATTTTTACCAAAAGCTATTTTTAAAAAATACGCCAACCCATTGCTTAATGCATTGAGTATTCCTACGGTTATTTTCTATTACATCCTGTCTCCTATTGTATTTATTTTCTCTCTTATTTCTAATGGTATTCTAAAACTATTTGGGCAAGAAGTTGGGAAAGAAGAAATTGGTTTCGACAGAGATGACTTAGAAGATTACCTTTATGAACATACATCGAACCTAGACTCTAAAGAAGAGGTTGAAACCGAAATTCAAATATTACAAAATGCCCTCGATTTCTCTAAAGTAAAAGCTAGAGAATGTATGGTACATAGAACCGAAATTATTGGAATAGACGTTAATGAGAGCATAGAATCTCTTCAGAAAATGTTTATTGAAACAGGTTTATCCAAAATTATTGTCTACGAAAAAGACATTGACCATATCATAGGGTTTGCACACTGTTTTAAATTGTTTACTAAACCTAATACCATCCGAGAAATCATTCATCAAACCATTCCTATTCCAGAATCGATGTTGGCAAGTGAAATCTTAAAAAAACTGACCACAGAAAATAAAAGCATTGCCATAGTTTATGATGAATTTGGAGGAACTTCTGGTTTGGTGTGTTTAGAAGATGTAATTGAAGAAATTTTTGGAGAAATTGAGGATGAACATGATTCGGCAGAATTTGTTGAAGAAAAAATAGATGTAGATTCTTACCGATTAAGTGCGCGTTTAGACATCGATGAAATCAATCAGAAATTAGATTGGGACTTACCGGAATCTGAAGAATACGAAACGCTAAGCGGATTAATCATCCAACATTTAGAGGATATCCCAATTGAAAATCAAGAATTACAAATCAGAGGCTATTTTATTAAAATAATAAAAGTAGAAGCCATGAAAATTAATGAAGTCATTGTTACAAAAGGATAATAATCATCTATGAAATAACATTCAAAACCTTTATTATAAAGTAAAAAGGAGCTAATTTATATACCTAATCAACCTCAACAACGTCTATATTTTCGGTATAAATCAATATTTTTTTGACAACCGTATAGTTTTCGGAAAATGAAAGTTGACGTTCGTATTCATCTACCTGACGCTTATGCGAAGCATCTGGTTTACCGGTTTTGTAATCAATAATAATTAACTCTTTTTTATTTAAACTAACCACACGGTCTGGACGTATAGTTTCTCCATTTATTCCAAACCAATCTCTTTCGTTCCAAACATGAACATTTGATTCAAAATAAGGGGATACTTTCGGATGTTGTAAAATTTCCTCAATTTGATTTTTCCATAAATCCATTTCTTTTTTCGGAATCCAGCGTTTAGAGAAATACGATTTCAAAGCGCTTTCCATTTGATGGTCATGTTCAATTTCGGCCAATATATTGTGGATATGATTTCCTCTTTGTTGAGCACTTATTTGCTCTTCAAAAATCCATTGAAAATCTTCATGTTGAGCTATCTTTATATTATTTGTCCAAGACTGCTCCCCAAAGCTATCTTTCAATTCTATATCTAAATAATTACGGTCAATGGATTTTGAATCTGCGTCAACCGTTACTTTATCTCCAAAGGAAACTGTGAAATTATGATCGGAGATAGATTGAGGTTTAAAATATTCCACAATAAATTCCGATAGATTTTTCTTTTCAACCGTTGTCTTTTTAGTTTTCACTTCAACTGTGGCATTTAATAAATATAATTCGCGTGAAGCACGTGTACAGGCAACATAAAACATATTTATAAAATCGAAATACATATTGGCCTTATAATCTTCTTTTATCTCCTTTATAAAACCAACTAAGTCTTCAGGCATTTCGTTTAACAACTCATCTCCAAAACTGGTTTTCACAAAAGGAATATCTTCAATAACATTTTCTGTAGGGTACCATTGCTTATCTCTAGAATTAAAAACATCCCATTTATCTAAAAATGGTAAAAATACCACAGGATATTCCAAACCTTTAGATTTATGAACCGTCAAAATCTTTAAAGCTCCATCATTATCTGGCAATTGGATTTTCCATTTTTCCTTCTGAATTTCACCCAGTTTTATGAACTGATGAATTTGTGTTTGACCTCTTGAAATTTGCTTGTGGCACAATTCTAAAAACTGTAAGATGTAGGTATTCTTTTTTAATTGTAATAGATGAACAATTTGTTCTAAAAATTCGTAGAAATTTTGTTCAATTTGTTTAGGAAAAGAGAGGCCTTCTTTTTCCATAATATCAACAATAGCTAATCCTTCATTCTCTATAAACCAAGCCGAAAAGCCATCATGTTTTTTAATAATTTCACGATATAAAAACCCTAAGATCTTAGATTTTAACATGAGGTTATCTCCTTCTATTTGAAATACCAGAACGTCCCAAAGAAATTGTACTTGTTTGTCAGAAAACACCAATAAACTTTCGTCGTTAACAAACGGAATATCTTCTTGCAATAAAAAATCGGCAATTTGCCTTATTTCCTTAGAATTTCTACACAAAATACTAATATCTCCTAAAGCAAAGCCACGAGAACATACATCTTCAATTTTGTTTTTTAATACTAGAAGTTCAACATCTTCTTTATTTTCTTTGGTTGTAGATTGAGATAAAATTTCAACATAAGAGTCACGCTTTACCTGAACTTGTTGACTGGCTACTTTATAAATATCTTTAAATGTAGCCTTGTTTAAATCGTCTTGTATGAAGTCTGAAAAAAGTTGATTATTAAATTCAACAATATTACGCCCACTTCTCCAATTCGAATTCAAGGCTGGCGCATCAATAATTTCATAAAACGAACGATGTCTATTCTTTTTTAAATCCAGTAATATTTCAACATCTCCTCCCCTAAATCGGTAAATACTTTGTTTAGCATCGCCAATAAGGTGAACCTGGTATCCTTTTGATAAAATATTTTCAATAAACGGATATAAATTGCTCCATTGAGTATCGGATGTATCCTGAAATTCATCAATAAAAATATATTCAAAACGCTCTCCCATTTTCATGAGTAACATAGGAATTTCGTCATTCTGAACATATTCATCTAATATCCCATTTAAAGCCCCTATTGGTAAATATTGATTTTTTTCCAAATATGCATTCAACTTATCATTCAATAAATACTCGAAATACAAATTTTGGACCTGCTTTTCTAATACACCCAATAAAGTTGAATGGAAAATAACTTTAAAAATGGCGTCTTTATATTTATCCACAAATTGCTCAAACATAGCTTGAGCTTGTTCTATATGAGGTTGAGACAGATTCTTTTTAGCAAAAAAACTGAGTTTATTTAGTTTATTAGCGAGTGAGGTTATTTTAGTCTGGCTCAATTTTTTCTTAACCATATTGATATCGGTTTCCGAAAAAACATTAAATAGAGCACAATTACCACGTGAAAAATCAGATTTTACAACTTTGGTGGTATTTAATATTTCGCGATATTCCTCATGAACAAGAGACAAAATATCATTTAATTCCTTTTGTTTCTTTTCAATCTTGCCTTCTATTTGTTTTATATCTTCAAAACCATTCAACTTAATAACAGAAGAAATATGTTTAACATAATCCTCTCTCAAAATAACATGAGCAATTTCAATAATATCCGATTCTAAATTCCAGGATTTATCATCGTTTATTTTATCTTTTAAGTAATTAAATAAGAATTGTTCTACCTCTTTATCTTTCTCTACTTCATCAATAACTTCGGCCACACTTTCCTCGAACCATTCATCATAATCCATAATGAGTTCAAAAGCATCATTCAAACCTATTTCATATTGAATAGATCGAACAATTTTTAGCATAAACTTATCTATTGTAGAAACAGAAAATTGACCGAAATTGTGCAGAATATGCTGTAAAACCAAAAAAGCTCTTTTTTTCAAAGAAGGAATATCCACTTGAAACTTTAATGAAAACTCATCCAACAAAAACAACATTTTAGACGTTGGTCTTGCAAAATCTTCTAACTGATCAATAATACGATCTTTCATTTCTTTTGCGGCCTTATTGGTAAACGTAATAGCCAATATTTTGGTGTAAATATCAATGGGATGCTCTGGGTTTAAACAGATTTCCATGTAGTTCTTTACCAAAGTAAACGTTTTACCAGAACCTGCTGAGGCATCGTGGATAATTAATTGAGGTTTGTTTGACATTTCTATTACGTTTTATGGGATAAATGTACAATAATTACCGCCTCCATGAAAATAGGGAATAGCGGTTGTGAAATCTTATCTTTCTTCCTAAAAAATATTTGGGGTTGTCGTTGATTTTGTTGACTTCAATTTATATTATAAGCTCTGGATCCCCGCATACGCGAGGAAGGAGATTCTGAATTTGTCACAATCTCCGTCCCCATGAAAATGGGGAACCAGAGATTGGGATATCTTATCTTTCTTTCTAAATACTATTTGGGGTTGCCGTAGATTTTCTTGATTTCAGGATATTTTACTTACTCTGGATCCCCGCATTCGCGAGGAAGGGAACATCCAATCTACTCAGAGCTTCCGTCCCCATGAAAATGGGGAACCAGGGGTTGTTATATCTTTTTTTCTTTCTAAATACTATTTGGGGTTGCCGTAGATTTTCTTGATTTCAGGATATTTTACTTACTCTGGATCCCCGCATTCGCGAGGAAGGGAACATCCAATCTACTCAGAGCTTCCGTCCCCATGAAAATGGGGAACCAGAGGTTGTTATATCTTTTTTTCTTCCTAAATCATATTTGGGGTTGCCATAGATTTTGTTGATTTCAGTATATCTTACTTACTCTAAATCCCCGCATTCGCGAGGAAGGGAGTATCAGATTTACTCAGAGCTTCCGTCCTCATGAAAATAGGGAACCAGAGATTGGGATATCGTATCTTTTTTTCTAAATACTATTTGGGGTTGCCGATGATTTTATTGACTTCAATATATCTTACTTACTTTGGACCCCCGCATTCGCGAGGAAGGAAATATCAGATTTAATCAAAGTTTCCATCCCCATGAAAATGGGGAACCAGAGGTTGTTATATCTTTTTTTCTTCCTAAATCATATTTGGGGTTGCCATAGATTTTGTTGATTTCACTATATTTTATTGGCTATGGATCCCGCATTCGCGAGGAAGGATTTTTTTCGTATCTTCATAAAATGCCAAATACTTATTATGTCTATATTATTTCAAACAAAAGAAATGGAACACTATATATTGGTATGACTGGTGACATAGAAAGACGAATACTCGAACATAAAAACAAAATCTTTGAAGGTTTTTCTAAAAAGTACGACCTTAATATTTTAGTCTATTTTGAAGAACATCAAACATATCAAAATGCAAAGCAACGAGAATTTCAACTAAAAAAATGGAGGAGAGAATGGAAAATAGATCTTATTCATCTTTCAAATCCAATGTGGGTCGATCTTTCTAGTGAATGGTATTAAGTAATTTCATATTCCAATAGCTTCCGTCCCCATGAAAATGGGGAACCAGAGGTTGCGCTATCTTTTTTTCTTCCTAAAAAATATTTGGGGTTGTCGTTGATTTTGTTGAATTCAGGATATCTTACTTACTCTGGATCCCCACATACGCGAGGAAGAAGTTTTTACATATCATTAAATTCACAATATAGATGCCTGAATAAGCCAAATTCCTACCTAAAACCAACATATTTTTCTTTGAAGTCATATTGAAATTAAATTGAAGTCAAATAAATATCCATCCAAAAGAAAAGTATAGCAATAAGATATTATTATCTTTGTAGATTCTGAAAAACGAATTATGTTAGAAAATAAAAAAATAGCCGTTATAGGAGGAGGAAGTTGGGCAACTGCCTTAGCTTATATCCTTTGTAAAAACGGTGAAAATATACTGTGGTGGATGAGAAACGAAGAAAATATAGATTCTTTCGTGAAGCATGGCCGCAACCCAAATTACTTGACTGACGCTGATTTTAATACAGAACGTATAGAATTTAGTACGGATTTAAAATATATTGCACACCAAGCCGATATCATTATCTTGGCTATCCCATCGGCGTTTTTAAACACTGCCTTTGAGAACCTGAATATTTCTTTAGAGCATAAAATTGTCTTTTCTGCCATTAAGGGAATCATTCCAGAAACAAATCAAATTGTTGGGGAATATTTAATGGACAAGTTCAATTTATCTGCGTCCAACATTGGTGTTATCTCAGGACCTTGTCACGCCGAAGAAGTTGCCTTGGAACGTTTATCTTATCTTACCATTGCCTCGGAGTGCGAAAGTACTCGTAATTTCATGGCTTCAAAATTAAATTCATCGTTTATTAAAACAACATTATCCGATGATATTTATGGAACCGAAGTTGCTGCCGTTCTTAAGAATGTAATTACTGTAGTTACAGGTATAGCACATGGTTTAGGTTATGGAGATAATTTTATTGCCGTACTAATATCTAACGCAATAAGAGAAATTAAGCGCTTTGTAGATGCTTACCACCCAATAGATCGAGACATTAATGATTCGGCATATTTGGGCGACCTTCTAGTGACTTCATATTCTAAATTTTCTAGAAATAGAATATTCGGAACCATGTTAGGTAAAGGTTACTCAGTAAACGCAGCACAGTTAGACATGAATATGATTGCAGAAGGCTATTATGCCATTAAATGTTTTCATACCATTAACGAACGCTACAAAGTTGATATGCCTATTACAGAAGCGGCGTATAACATTGTTTACCGAAAAATTTCGCCTAGAGTTGAACTTCGTTTATTAAGCGATAAATTAGACTAAATGAATTTTCCTATTGAAAAAGTACGTGCAGATTTCCCTATTCTAAAAGAAGAGGTTAATGGAAAGCCTTTGGTCTATTTAGATAATGGAGCAACCACTCAAAAGCCAAAAGCAATGATAGATGCTTTGGTACATTATTATTCTACTTATAATAGTAATGTTCATCGTGGTGTGCATACCTTAAGTCAGAAAGCGACGGATGTTTTTGAAGAGGCTAGAAAGGTGACTCAAAAATTTATTGGAGCAAAACACGAAAACGAAATTATTTTCACTTCGGGTACAACAGATTCTATTAATATGCTTTCTACCATTGTTGGAGAAGGTATCATAAAAAAAGGGGATCGTATTTTTGTTGCCGAAAGTGAACACCATTCAAATATTGTCCCTTGGCAATTTGTGTGTCAAAAACATGGGGCACAATTGGTTTCAATTCCTTTTCAGGATGGAAAACTCAATATGGAAGTCTTTGAGTCGGAACTTGAAAAAGGTTGTAAATTTTTAGCCGTTGCACATATTTCGAATTCATTAGGACGCGTAAATCCGATTGAAGAAATGATTCGACTTGCCAAAAAACAAGGTGCGTTGGTAATGATTGATGCTGCTCAAGCTGTGGCACACGGAAAAATTGATGTTCAGGCTCTAGACTGCGATTTTTATGTATTTTCGACTCATAAACTCTACGGTCCAACAGGTCTAGGTGTTCTTTACGGAAAACTTGATCTATTGGAAAGTCTTCCGCCTTACCGCGGTGGCGGAGAAATGATACAGGATGTAGAGATGCAAGTGTCAACTTACGCTTGTTTACCACACCGTTTAGAAGCAGGAACACCAAACATAGCAGATGTAATTGCCTTAAAAGCAAGTTTAGAATATTTAAATGATTTGGGTATTGATTCCATTTTAGCATACGAAAAAGAAGTATTGGATTATGCTTTCGATGAAATTTCTAAAATAGAAAATGTTGAAATTTATGGAGAAAAGGAACACCGTTCTGGCGCCATTTCTTTTAATCATAAAACGATTCACTCTTATGACATTGGCGTATTGTTAGACAAGATGGGAATTGCCGTAAGAACAGGTAATCACTGTGCTCAACCTGTTATGAAATCTTTGGGTATTTCTGGTACCATTCGCGCTTCTTTTGCTCTTTACAATACAAAAGAAGAAGTTGATGTATTGGTAAAAGGACTTCAAAAAGCCATTATGATGTTAGGTTAAAAACCTTCCAAACAAGTTATATGAAAAGGAAGCTCTTATCAGGGTTTCCTTTTTTTTGTATTAATATTTCTCGAAAAAAATCAATGTTTAATCTTCTATAACCGATAGTTAGTGTATAATTTTGGGTAAAACTCTGCTTAGGATCTAAATTATGACAACCTGATATATTTAAAAATTAAGATTGTATTTTCATTTTCAAACTTATGAAACCCTTTTTAATAACGATAATTCTATTTTTTTCGATGAATTGTTTCTCACAAACATCAAGAAAATTTAGGACATTACCATTTTCTACCAAAATGAAGACTTACACCAATATAAAACTAGGTATTTCGTCTTCACACATTAGATACAAGACTTCAATTTCTGATATAGACTATCCAAACCAATGGGTAGGAATTACATTCGACAAACCTTTTTCTTACAATAACAGCATAGAGTTTGGGGTTTTGTTTTGCTATTTTGAAAGTAATCATTTTTTAGAACTACCGATACTCTATAATTTTTTTATCTCCAGAAAAACAAATATATCCACTGGTGTTTCGCCAAACATTTTGGTCGACGCTTTATCTCCACTTCCATTAGAAAACTATAGTAAAACAAACGTTTTCGGTTTTTCAGGATTAATCGGAATCCAACATTACTATACAAAAAAATGGTTTTTAGAATTATATTACTCTAGAGGATTTAAAACTCAATTTGAACAAGAAGATTTAAATTTAATAAATGGCGTTAGAGATACATACAGAATTGGTATTGGTTACGTTATTTTTTAATGATTTGGTATATTAATAAAATAATGTATACATTTGTAGAGCAATCAGTCGGTTTTATTTTGAATAAAAGAGAAAAAATATTTAGTACAGCTTTAGATTTGTTCGTAGAACATGGGTTTCATGGTACACCAACCAGTAAAATAGCTAAAGAAGCTGGGGTTGCAAACGGAACACTTTTTCATCATTTTAAAACCAAAGAAGATCTCATTATTGAATTATACCTTTATATTAAAAAAAATGTAAAGGGAGATATTGTTTCCTATCAACCAGAAAATCGTTCTTTTAAAGAATCGTTGAAACTTATGTTCTTGGATTACGTTTACGGGATAAAAGACAACCCAAAACCGTTTAAATATCTTACTCAATTCAAATCATCGCCATATTATTCTAAGCTTCAAGAAAACAATATTGACGACGGTTCGGCGGCATTTCTCACATTTTTTCAAAATGCCATCGATAATAATGAAATGAAAGATCTCGATATTCAGTTAACCTTTATTCTTATTTCTAATGCAGTTAATGGCGTTGTTCAATATTTAGATATGAATAATTTCAGTAAATCTCACGAACACGAAATCATTGCACAATCCTTTGAAATGACTTGGAGGATGCTCACCTAAAAAATTTCGCAAAACAATAGAGTGATTAGTCAATCTATAACAATAGTCTATGAAAAAAATACTTAAAACCATAAAAAAAGTTATGATAACATCTGTAAGTTTAGTTGTTGTACTTGTTGTTGCCACCATCTTTCTGGTAAATTGCAGTCCACAATTTGGAGGAAAAGTAACAAAAGAACAAAAAGCCACCTATACATTGGCTTCAAATTATGATGAAGGAAAATTTCTAAATGAAGACCCTGAAGCTAAAGTTGATATGAGTTTTGGAAATTTCTTTAAAATGATAAAGGCTTATATAAAACCAAATCCACATACCATACCAGAGCATAACATTGCTGTAGAACATGTAGATTCATTAACGCTTACACAAACCACAGAGGCCAATTTGGTTTGGTTCGGACATTCTTCATTCTTACTCCAGTTAGAAGGAAACAATATTTTATTAGACCCAATGTTTAGTGAGGTTCCTGCGCCATATCCGTTTTTAGGAAATAAACGATTCAGCAAAGAATTACCTATTGAAATAAAAAAACTTCCAAAAATAGATGCTATTATTTTGTCTCATGACCATTATGACCATTTAGATTTTGAATCGATAAAACAATTGAATGAAAAAGTTGAACATTTCTTTGTTCCATTAGGAATAAGTAGTCATTTAAAAAAATGGGGCGTTCCGGCAGAAAAAATCCACGAATTGAATTGGTGGGACGAAGCTAATTTCGGAAACTTAACATTAGCCTGCACACCAGCCCAACATTTTTCGGGACGAGGTTTAACAGATGGTGGAAATACTTTATGGAGTTCTTGGGTTATTAAAACCAAATCGACCAATTTATTTTTTAGTGGAGACACTGGTTACAATACCCATTTTACCGAAATAGGAAATAAATACGGACCATTTGACATGGCATTGATGGAGTGCGGACAATACAACGAATTGTGGAGTAAAATTCATATGATGCCAGAAGAGACCGCTCAAGCAGCCAAAGATGTTAAAGCCAATAAATTTATTCCTATTCACTGGGGAGCTTTTAAGTTGGCATTGCATGATTGGAGAGATCCTATTAAACGTGTTTCAACAAAAGCTAAAGAACTCGATTTAAATCTTATTTCACCTAAAATTGGAGAAATGGTTTCTATTCACACCGTAGAACCCAAAGAAGATATGTGGTGGGAAAAATTAAAATAATCATAAACAAAAAAACGCTCGATACAAATTTGTACCGAGCGTTTTTATTATAAAAAGAAAATAAATTATAGACTTGCTAAAACTGTTTTCACAGTACTGGCAACCAATTTACCATCGGCTTTTCCTGCCATGGCTTTAGAAGCTATACCCATTACTTTACCCATATCTTTAGGTCCAGAAGCTCCTACTTTGACTACAATAGCTTTAATTTCTTCAGCAATTTCTTCTTCAGACAACTGCTTTGGTAAATACTCCATTAACACATCAGCCTGTGCAATTTCATCATCGTATAAGTCTGCTCTGTTTTGTTCCTTGTAAATGTTGGCAGCATCTTTTCTTTGCTTCAACATTCTTGTTATTAATGTAATTTCATCTGCTTCAGTAATTTCACCATTAAAATCAGATGATGTTTTAGCTTTTAAAAATTCTGCTTTTATTGCTCTTAAAACGGTTAGTTTTACTGTATTTTTTGCTTTCATAGCCGATTTAATCTCGGCCATTATATTATCTTGTAACATAGTTTTTTATTTTTCTTCTTCGTCTGTATCTAATGTAAACCTAGAAATTTGTTCTCCATCTGCATTAGGCACGTTATCATTTAACTTTATCCCTTGACGTAAATAAGCCGGTTGATTTTCCACACCTTCTATATCTTGAGATTCGCTCGTTTGAAAATTATATTTCTGTAATCTTTCTCTTCTTCTTTGCGCACGTTCTAACAATTCCGAAGTAGATAATTGCTCTTGTTGGTTCTCTAAATTCTCTAAAACTTGCTTCTGATGAGCCAATTCCTTTGCTCTACGAATATCGTCTTCTATTTTAGCTTGTTTAGCTTGCAACTCCGCAACTTCATCAGAAACAGATGTTGATTCTTCTATAATTTCCTTTGCTTTTACTGGCTCGGGAACCACAACTTTCACAGGTTCTTCTTCAATAATAGAAGAAGCTATTGTTTGAGTTTCTATTGTGGGAGTTTCAACAACTGGAATCTCTTCTTTTGTAACCTCCACTTCTTCTTGTACTGGCGTTACCAATTCAATATTCAAGCTTTTGTCTTCATCAGAAAATTCCAATTCAGTTTGCACTTCAGCTTTTGGTTCTTCAGAAGCTTTTGGATCAATATCTTTTATAGAATCTTTTAAAGGATCTAAAACAGGCTCTGTATCTTCAAGAACATGAACAATTACATTTTCTTTTTTAGATTCAGACACTTTCTTTTTATCAGCTTTAAAACCAGTTGCAATTACGGTAACACTTATAGAATCTCCAAGACCTTCATCTTCTCCTACACCCATAATAATATCAACATCTGCACCAACGCCAATTTCATCAATCAATAAATCATTAATATGTCCTATTTCATCGAAAGTAATTTCATCCGTACCAGACATAATTAACAGAAGTACCTTTTCAGCTCCATTAATATGGTTATCATTTAATAATGGTGAATTGATTGCACGTTTTAAGGCTTCATCTGATCTTGAATCACCAGAAGCAATTCCAGTTCCCATAATGGCAGTTCCACTATCTTTTAGAACCGTTCTGGCATCGTTAAGGTCAATATTTATTAAACATTCTTGTGTAATAACATCTGAAATACCTTTTGAAGCAGTAGCTAAAATTTCATCGGCTTTAGAGAATGCAGCTTTAAAACCAACATTTCCATAGATTTCTCTAATCTTATCGTTATTAATAATAATAAGCGTATCTACATGCTGACGCATTTGCTCTATACCTTGCTGAGCTTGTTTCATTCGAGTACGACCTTCGAACAAAAACGGAATAGTAACAATTCCTACAGATAAAACACCACTTTCTCGTGCTGTTCTGGCAATAATAGGTGCCGCTCCTGTTCCTGTACCACCACCCATTCCGGCGGTTATAAACAACATTTCGGTTCCCATATTTAAGAAATCTCGAATTTCTTCCAGACTTTCTTGAGCTGCTTTTTCACCAACTTCTGGGTTCGCTCCTGCCCCTAACCCTTTGGTTAAGGTAACTCCCAATTGAATTTTATTTGGTACTGGACTTGAGTCTAGCGCTTGTGAATCTGTATTACACACGGCAAAATCTACACCTTTAACACCCAGATTAAACATGTGATTTACGGCATTACTTCCTCCACCACCAACACCAATAACTTTTATTACTGATGAATTATTCTTTGGAAGAACAAATTCTATTGAATTGTCCATAATATGATCTACTTATTTCTTTTATCAATTTTATAATCAAATCTGATTATCTTTCATCTTCATCATCACCTTGTAAAAAGGTCATAAATTTACTTGCCCAACGATCAAAATATGAAGTCTTCTGATCTTTTTCCTCAAAAATGAAAGTTTCTTCTTTTTCTACTTCTTGAGTTTTATCTTCAATTTCATCAATTTTAGAATCTTCGGGAGAAGAATTTTGTTGAACGCTTAGTTCTTCTTCTTGTTGAAGTTGTAACTCCGCTTTACGTTGCGCTGCAATACGCAATATTTTTTCTTCTTCTTTTAATTCTGTTGCTCTCAGTGCAAGTCCTACTGCCGTAGAGTAAATTGGATTACTCAACTGATTAGCTTGGTCTGCCTCTACACGTTCTTGTGGATATCCGATGCGAACATCCATTCCCGTTTCGTATTTCACCAATTGTTGAATGTGTTTTAACTGAGATCCACCCCCAGTTAATACAATTCCTGCAATCAGTTTTTTACTTCGGTCTTCAAAACCATAATTCTTTATTTCTAAATAAATAAGATCTATAATTTCTAGAACACGAGAATAAATGATTTTCGATAAATCTTTTAGACTTATCTCTTTAGGATCTTGACCTCTTAGCCCTGGAATAGAAACAATTTCATTTTCCTTGTTTTCTCCTGGCCAAGCCGATCCAAATTTTATCTTTAATAACTCAGCTTGTTTACGAATGATTAATAGAGCGTTTTTAATATCTTCGGTAATTATTTCACCTCCAAACGGAATAACCGCCGTGTGCTGAATAATTCCATCTTTAAAAATGGCAACATCTGTTGTTCCTCCACCTATATCAACCAAAACAACACCTGCTTCTTTGTCATCACTACTTAAACAGGCTTCCGCCGATGCTAAAGGCTCTAAAGTTAATCCGGTTACTTTTAGTCCTGCGCGTTTTACACAAGAACCAATGTTTGAAATCGAATTAATTTTCCCGACAACAATATGAAAAGAAGCCTCTAATCGAGAACCAAACATTCCTATAGGTTCTTTTATTCCCGTTTCGGCATCTACCTTATAAACTTGAGGTAAAACATGAATAATTTCCTCTCCAGGAATCATAACAAGTTTATGTACGTTATTTATAAGCTTATGAAGATCTTTTTGATCTATAATTTCATCTGGCTCGTCTCTGGTTATGTAATCTGAATGTTGAATACTGCGAATGTGTTGCCCTGCAATACCTACCACTAAATCTGAAATAGAAATGCCAGCCTGACCTTCGGCCATTTGAATGGCTTTAACTATAGCGTCTGACGTTTGAGCAATATTGGTAACTACACCACGTAACACACCAGTAGAAGGCGCTTGTCCAACACCCAAAACTTTAATACGTCCTTCTGTACTTTTTTGAGCAACAATAGCAACAACTTTCGTTGTTCCAATGTCCAATCCTACAGCTATATCTTCAAGATTCATAATTTATTTTTTTGTACAAACGACTTGGTCTTTAAAGGCCAAATTAATTGTTTTATATTTTTCCCATCCTTCATTTTTTAAAATGAATTTCATGGTGTGTTCAAATTTGATGAATTTTTCTTCCAAATCATCTAAATCGCCCAATTCAACTACAAAATTACCAAATTGAGGCACAAAAGTATACTCTTCAAACGAATTTACATAAACATCTACAACTTGACTTTTCAATAATGGCCTTTTTTCTACCATTTTATAAAAATTATACAAAGTTTCATCGTTTAAACTGTCGTTTTCTACATGAAACATTGGTACATGAGCAGTAAATTGATCGGATAATGGAATATGTTTTCCGTTTTGATCTAAATAATATGAGCTGTTTGGTTTATCAATTCTCAAATAAGGTGCCTTTTGATGAATGTCTATATGCAAACCTCCATTAAAATCTGAAAAAACCTCAACATCCTTAATATAAGGATTCTCAAGTAAAACTTCTTCTATTTTCAGTTTATCAATACTTTCAATGACATGTTCATCAAATTCGAAATTGTTTCGCTTTAATATTTGATTGATTGTTTCGTTTTGAACAAATGATAAATTCTTGTGATTAACCACATTGATATTTGTTTTTTCCCACGGAATATCATTTGGTCTGATGTTTTCCAAAGTCAGAACCATAAACAAAGCAATAATACTTAATAACCAAAAGGTTACCCGCAGCCATTTTATTTTAGATATTTTTTCTATCAGTTTCATAACGAAGACATAAAAGTACGTATTTTAGGAATATAATTCGCTATATCTCCTGCTCCAACTGTTAAAATAATATCGGCATCGGTATGTTTTAATCTTTCTTCCAATAAAATTGGATCTAGTTTGTGTGCATTTTTTGTCTTAGAAATCAATACATCCGATGTAATTCCTGGAATTGGAAGTTCTCTTGCAGGATAAATATCCATAATCCAACAATTGTCTGAAGTTGACAGAATTTCTGCAAATTCATCCATAAAATCTTTTGTTCGGGAAAACAAATGCGGTTGAAAAATGGTTAA
The DNA here is from genome assembly GCA_049607525.1 of Flavobacteriales bacterium. Lineage (GTDB taxonomy): Bacteria > Bacteroidota > Bacteroidia > Flavobacteriales > CAJXXR01 > JBMYYR01. Next base: position 15,728 of record JBMYWP010000027.1, on the reverse strand, counting down.
GACTTTTTTATTGGGATAAAAGGCACGCACAGAATCTATGGCACGTTTTATTTCTTGCGGGTGATGAGCATAATCATCTATCTGAATTTTAGAACCTATTTTCTCAACATCAAATCGTCTATAAATCCCTTTAAAAGTAGCCAAAGCCGATTTAATTTTATCTAGAGAAACACCTTCTAACTCTGCCAATGCCATGGCAGCAACGGCATTTTCTACATTATGTAAACCAGGAAAAGGCATCACACAGTGTTCAGATGTATTATTTAACCCAAAATAGGTAAAATGCATATCGCCATTCACCATAGAAATATCTTCGGCATAAAAGTCGGCTTGTTCATTGATGGCATAAGTATAATCCTTAGGTAAATCAATACTTTTATGAATAACCTTCTTGCCTTTAACTTGACTTAAATACATGTTGAAACAAGATTTCATTTCATCGTGATTACCGTAAATATCTAAATGATCGGCATCAATAGATGTTAACACTGTATGTTTTACATTTAAATGTAAAAAAGAACGATCAAACTCATCGGCCTCAACAACCATTCCGTCGCCATTTCCCAAAATGAGGTTAGAATTGTAATTATTAAGAATACCTCCAATAAAAGCCGAACTTCCTGTTTCTGCCACATGCATAATATGAGCCAAAATAGAACTCGTACTAGTTTTACCGTGTGTTCCGGCAACTGCCAAACATGGTTTTTCTAAAGAAATTAAACCTAAAATCTCGGCTCGTTTATACAATTTAAATCCTGCCGATTGAAAGGTCTTTTTAATAGATGAATTTTCTGGAATAGCAGGTGTAAACACACACAAGGTTTTGGTAGCATCCAACAAATATTCTGGCACTTCATTTACAGAATCTACATAGGTAATTTCCATACCTTCCTGTTCGAGCTGTTCACAAAGTTTAGATTTCACCTTGTCGTAACCCAAAACACGTTTCCCTATGGCATTAAAATATCGCGCTAAAGCACTCATTCCAATCCCACCAATTCCTATAAAATAAACCGATTCTATTTCCTTTATTTTCATTCTATCCTAGAATATATTTTACAATGCGATCACTTGCATTTGGTTTACTAAAAGCCTTTAGTTCTGTTTTAATAGCCTGTTGATTTTCTGTATTATATACAAACTCAACAATTTCTTCGAACTTTTCAGAAAGTTCTTTTTCTTCTATCAATCTGCATGCACCTTTATCTGCCAATACTTTTGCATTTTTGTATTGATGATTATCGGTAACATTTGGAGAAGGAATAAAAATAGCGGGCTTATTTGTTAAGGCAATTTCAGAAACAGTTAAAGCACCAGCTCTACAAATAATAATATCTGCTTGAGCATAAACGTCTGGCATATTGTAAATAAAATCATGTAATTCTATATTGGCATTTTCACTTTTCTTTAATGCCGTTTCACAATCCGACTTATACAATTTCCCACATTGCCAAATCCACTGAATATCCTTTAATTCTCTCATTTGATCTAAGTGATCCATAAAAAATGAATTTATTGATCTGGCGCCGAGACTTCCTCCTAAAATTAATATCGTTTTTTTAGAACTTTCAGACTTTGTTTCTTCAAAATGTATACTTTCAATCAACTTTCCTCTTAATGGATTACCAGTTTCCACAACCTCACATGTAAAATATTTATCCATATTTGGATAAGCAGAAAACACATATTTTGCAAATTTTGAAACTTTTCTATTCACCAGACCTGGAAATGAATTTTGTTCTTGAAGGTAAACAGGAATATTCAAAAAGGAAGCGACCATGGCCACTGGTGCAGATGCATATCCGCCAGTTCCAATAACAGCTTTTGGTTTTTGTTTTTTAAGTAGAAAAAAACTTTTTATTAAACTATAAACTAGTAAAAAAGGAAGTTTTAGGTTGGTGATTATTTTTCCTCTTTGAAATCCACGAATGGGCATTCCCGTAATTTCAAAACCTTCTTTCGGAATTTTTTCCATTTCCATCTTCCCTAAGGCACCAACAAAATGCACAGAAGTTTCTGGTTGTTTTAAAAGTTCTTCGGCAATGGCAATAGCCGGATAAATATGTCCTCCAGTACCTCCACCACTTAATATATAATGATTAGTTTTTTGCGTCATTTTTTAAACGAGCTATTTCAGATTTTATAAAAGCCGATTCATCGAAATCGGTTTCTCCATTCGATAGAGCTTGTAGTTTAGCTCTACGCATGTTTGTATTTGCTTTGTCTGTAATAAATTTCAATTCTTTTTTAGACCGATCTATATTCAGTTGAGAAATACTTAATATGATTCCCAAAGCCGAACATGTCATCCAAATTGAAGATCCCCCTGCACTTATTAATGGTAGCGTTTGACCAGTAACAGGCAACAATTCTACGGCAACACCCATATTTAAAAACGCTTGAAATATAAGCGAAAATCCAAGTCCAAAAACCAAGAGTTTACCAGAATCTGATTTTGTATTGAGCGCATTTATCATAAAACGAATGAACAACCAAAGAAAAAGTAGAATTGGAAGTAAACAACCAAAAATAAATCCATATTCTTCTACCATAATAGCAAAGATAAAATCGGAATTCGATTGAGGGAGAAAATACTTTTGTTTACTCTTTCCTGGTCCAATACCCGTCATTCCACCTGTCATTAAAGCCATTTTAGAATGTTCTATTTGGTAATTGGCGTCGTCATCTATATTGTCTTCACTACTCACAAAACGTTCAATACGCCCTTTCCAAGTATCTACACGGTTAGAAATATTGGGCACATAATAGATTACCGCAATAAATAAACTAAACGTTAAAGCCGCTAAACCACATATTTTCAGTATATTTTTTATAGGATAATTTCCTAAAAAAAGAATAACCATACTTATGGCGTATAAGAACATTGCCGCAGACAAACTTGCCCTTACAACCATTAAACACATTAAAAGAATAGGTAATATTATAGGTACAAAAGAATGTTTAAAACTATGTAATTTTGGTCTGTGTTTAACCAAATTACGCGCCAACAACATAATAAGAGACACCTTTGCCATTTCGGAAGGCTGGAATGTAAATCCAAAAATATTTATCCATCTACTGGCATTGGCATTACCAATGGTGGTTCCGGTAAACATAGCTAGTAATAGAAGAATAATGGTAAGAATATATACTAAAACCGAAGAGTTTTTAAAGAATTTGGCGGGTATGTGAGAAATAGAAACCATAAAACCAATTCCCATAAGAACGTGAATAAGGTGTTTTAGCATTACAGAAAGGTTATTACCTCCGTGATACTGAAACGCAATATTACTACTCGAACTATAAACAATTACAAATGAATATAGAATGAGGGTAAGACATATGGCCCAAATACTTTTATCTCCTTTTACAAGTTGCAGCATATTACATTAATTTATGTACACATTCTTTAAAAACAACACCTCTATGTGCATAATTGTTAAACATATCGAAACTAGAGCACGCCGGAGACAGTAATACAACATCTTCTATTTCGGCACTACTTTTTGCCAAAGTCACTGCTTCTTGCATAGAAGTGGCAAAAACCATAGGTACCTTCCCTTCAAACGATGCTATTAAATTGTCTTTGTTGTCACCTAAACAAATTAATAGTTTCACCTTGTTTTGAACTAGGTTTTCAATTAAAGAATAATCGTTCCCTTTATCTATTCCGCCTGCAATCCAAACGATGGGTTGCGTAAACGTATCTAATGCATAATAAACAGCATCTACATTTGTAGCTTTGGTATCGTTTATATATTGAACACCTTCAACGGTTTTCACAAATTCTAATCTATGCTCAACCGATTTAAAATTTGTAAAAGCAGATTGAACACTTTCTTGATCAATTTTTAATATTTGAGAAGCCAGTCCAACAGCCATCATATTCATATAATTGTGTTGACCTTGTAAACTGAGACTTTCTATGTTAAAATCCCAAACGGCACTTTGTCTTATTTTTAAATGCTCCTTTTCAAATCGACCTTGACAAAAGAGATTACCCTTGGATGAAAAAGAATGTGAAGATACTTTTTCGACATCCAAATACTTTTGGATCAATTCATCTTCTTCCCAAACAATTAAATGATCAGAAGGCGTCATATTCTTCGCAATATTCATTTTTGACTGGGCATAATTGTCAATATTCCAATCATACCGATCTAAATGATCTGCGCTTATGTTTAAAATGATGGCCACATCGGGTTTAAAAGTTACAATATCATCCAACTGAAAACTACTTAATTCTATGGCGTAATAATCATATGAATTTAATGCAACTTTGTACGAAAGACTTTCACCAATATTCCCAGCCAAACAAACCGAATTTGAATAATTACAAAGCACATCATACATTAAGCTGGTGGTTGTGGTTTTACCATTACTTCCGGTAATTGCAATTATTTTACCTTCATTTATATGTCTGTAGGCCCATTCTATTTCAGAAATAACTTCTATTCCATTTTCTTTAGCCTTGGTAATTACAGGTACCGTATTCGGAATCCCTGGACTTTTGACAATAACATCGGCCTTAAAAATTATTTCGCTGGTATGTTGACCTTCTTCAAATTCTATGTCAGATTCTACCATTTTTTTGGCATACGAATCTGCAATGTTTCCAAAATCTGAAACAAATACTTGGTGACCTTGTTTTTTTGCTAAAAATGCAGCCCCAAAACCACTTTCTCCTCCTCCTAATACAACAATATTCATCTTACTGAAGTTTTAATGTTACAATGGTAAGAATGGCTAATAGTAGTCCCACAAGTAGAAATCTGGTTACAATTTTACTTTCGTGGATGTTTTTCTTTTGGAAATGATGATGTAACGGAGACATCAAAAAGATTCGCCTTCCTTCTCCAAATTTCTTTTTTGTGTATTTAAAATATGACACTTGTAGCATAACCGATAAGTTTTCGGCTACAAAAACTCCAGCTAGAATTGGTAATAATAATTCTTTTCGAATACAAATTGCAAAAACAGCAATAACACCTCCAAGCATTAAACTTCCTGTATCTCCCATAAATACCTGTGCAGGGTATGCGTTATACCATAAAAAACCAGCTGTTGCACCAACAAAAGCAGCAATAAATACAACCATTTCTCCAGTATTTGGGATGTAGAGAATATTTAAATAATCCGAAAAAATGACATTTCCAGATAAATATGCTAAAATACCCAATGTAACCCCAATAATGGCGGAGGTTCCTGTTGCCAAACCATCTATACCATCGGTTAAATTGGCGGCGTTAGAAACAGCTACTATAATAAAAATAACCGCTGGAATAAAAATTAACCATCCGTAATCTTTAGCCCAATCTCCAAACATTGTTGAATAATCGAGCGTATTGTTTTTGAAAAATGGAACCGTTGTTTTTGTGGTTTTCATTTCCTCTAAAACATATAATCCATCCTGGCTTTTTGTTAAGGATTCTAACTGTATTCCAGTAGCTTGCTCAATGGGTACCTTGTCCTTTATTTTAACATCGGGATGCCAGTACAACGTTGCTCCAACAATAAGAGACAAAACAACCTGACCTAAAATTTTGTATTTACCAGCTAAACCATCTTTATTTTTGTATTTTTTCTTTCTATAGTCATCAATTCCACCAATAAACCCGAGCCAAATTACGGTAGTAATAAGCAATTGAACATATACATTGGTAAGATCTGCAAATAGAAAAACTGGAATTAAAATTCCCGCAATAATAATTAGCCCACCCATAGTTGGTGTACCTTTCTTTTCAACTTGTCCGGCCAATCCAAGTTCTCGAATATCTTCTCCAAGTTGATTTTTTCTTAGCACATTAATAATGCGTTTACCAACAAAAATAGTGATTAGCAAAGAACTAATAAATGCCATTGAAGCTCTAAAACTTAAGTATTGAAAAACTCCAGCTCCAGGAAAATTAACAGATTCTTGTAAATAATCGAATAATGAATACAGCATTTAGTTTAGTCTATAAGTTTAAAATATTGTTCTACTTCTTCTACATCATCAAAATGACTTTTTTCGCCATTTACAATTTGGTAGTCTTCATGTCCTTTTCCTGCAATTAAAACCACATCTTGTGTTTCGGCCAATTTTAATGCCGTGCGAATTGCAGATCGTCTGTCTACAATAGACAAAAATCGAGCTCCATCTTCTGGTTTTAATCCAGATTCCATGTCTTCTATAATCTGATAAGGATTTTCAGACCTAGGATTATCTGATGTAAACACCACCTGATTGGAATATTTCATGGCAATTTCTGCCATCATTGGTCGTTTTCCCTTATCTCTATCGCCTCCACAACCAACAACCGTAATCACTTTACTGGTTTTTGGAATAATTTGATGAATGGCTTTCAATATATTTTCTAAAGCATCTGGCGTATGTGCATAATCAACAATGGCCGTTTGCCCTGTTTTAGATTTTATTTGTTCAAATCTTCCTTTTGCCGTTTTAAGAATAGAAAGAGATGTTAATATATCCATTTCATTTATTCCCAATAAATCAGCAACAGCAAAACAAACCGTGGCATTATACAAATTGTGTAGCCCTATTAATTGGATAAAAAGTTCGGTTTTATTCATTTGCACCAAACTTCCGTTCAAATCGGTTTCTAAAGCCTTTGTTTTATAATCGGCAACCTGCTGAATAGCATACGTTTTCACCTTTGCTTTTGTATGCAAAATCATGGTTTCGCCATGCTTATCATCTACATTTGTTAACGCAAAAGCATGCTCACTCAGTCCGTCGAACAAACGTTTCTTTACTGAAATATATTCGTTGTAGTCTTTATGATAATCGAGATGATCTCTACTAATATTTGTAAAAACAGCAATATCGAAATCCACACCAAATACTCTATTCTGATCGAGTGCATGCGAACTGACTTCCATAAAACATATCTCACAACCCGAGTCTACCATTTTTCTAAAAAGTTCTTGAACTCTTATTGCATTTGGTGTTGTATGGGTAGATGGAAATACCTCGTCGTGAATATGATAAGCAATAGTTGAAATGAGGCCAGTTTTTACACCCAATTTCTTATACAAATCATATAATAAAGTGGTGGTAGTTGTTTTTCCGTTGGTACCAGTTACCCCAACAATTTTCATTTCCTGAGAAGGAAAATCAAAAAATGCACTTGCTATTAGTGAAACTGCTTTGGATGAATTCCCAACACGTAAATAGGTTACATTATCAATTAATTGCTCTGGTAAAATTTCGCAAACCACAACTGTAGCTCCCAACTCTATTGCTTTGGAAATAAAATCGTGACCATTGACTTGAGTTCCATTAACAGCAATAAACATAGAATGACTCAAACATTTTCGCGAATCTATTTCTATAGAAGAGATTTGCTTATTTGTTTGGCCTACGTATTTTTTTACTTTAACGTGTTTTATTAGTTCTTTTAGTTCTTTCACTTTATTTTAAATCTAAAGTTATGGTCTGTTGATATTTAAAAGTTGAACCTGGATTCAATGATTGTTTTCTCACCTTTCCAATGCCCGAATATTTTACTTTTAACCCTCTATTTTCTAGAATAAATAAGGCATCAACCAAATTTAGCCCAATAAGATTTGGAACTTCATTTCCCGGCCCCATAAAATTTGGAGTAACATGTACCACATTAGAATCTGATGATACATCGAGCCAACCTTTTTCTTTTGTGTCTTGGTTGGTTACCCATTTCATTTGTTTGGCAAAAGTGTTAAACGATTTTGCGTCCACTTTTAATTTTTTTGGCAATAAAGCATATTCAGTCTCGTCTTCAAGTTCTAAAGCTTCGGAATCATTGGTGTATAACCCATTTCTAATAATTTCAAAAACAGGACCTGCGACTTGATTTCCATAAAACCCAATACTTGTATTCGGCTTTTGAACAACTACAATACAAGAATACTTAGGATTGTCGACTGGGAAATATCCTGCAAAAGAAGATTGATATTGCTTTGGGCCCGATTTCCAGTATTCGACTTGACAAGTTCCTGTTTTTCCTGCACTCGAAAATTCATTGGAATGAATATTCTTCGCGGTCCCTCTTATCACAACACCTTCCATCATAGATTGCAGTTTTCCAATGGTTGCATCCGAACAAATTTTCGAATTCAACACTTCTTTCGGAAATGTTTTTACAATTCTTCCGGCACGTTTTACTTCTTTTATCAATTGGGGTTTCACCAACTCACCTTGATTCGCAATGGCATTGTAGTAAGACAATAGTTGAATTGGAGCCAATGATATTTCATAACCATATGCCATCCAAGGCAAAGTAACCTTAGACCAGTCTGGGTGATCTGTCGTTTTTATTTTTGGAACGGCTTCACCAGGTAAATCTATCCCAATGGGCTTTGTTACACCTAATCTGGCAATTCGATCTACGTATCGTTGTGGATCTTCTTTATAATGATCTTCTATAATTTTGGCTATGGCAATATTGGATGAAAGTTCGAAAGCACGTTTTACACTAACGGTTCCTAAACCTCCTCGTTTAGCCTGAGAATCGGTCATTCTTTGGCCATAAAAATGGGTTATACCATTTCCGGTTTCAATTAAATCATTGGTATCTATATAGCCATCTTCCATCGCCACCATGTAAGATATTAATTTAATAATAGAACCAGGTTCTGTAGCACTACCTACAGCATAGTTTTGAGTTTCACGGTATAAACCATCGCTTCCTTTTCTCAAATTAACCATAGATTTTATGGCTCCCGTTTTGGTTTCCATTAATATTACGGTTCCACTTTGGGCTTCAAATTTTTCGAGTTGGTCATATAACGCATTATGACACAAGTCCTGCATTCTTACATCAATATGTGTTACAATATCTGCCCCATCTACAGGTTCCAAATCATTATTGGAAGGTAAAGGTTTTGATTTCCCCCCAGAAATTTTTTGAACCATCATGTATCCTTTCTCTCCTGAAAGTTCATTGGAGTAATGCCCTTCTAATCCAACATCATTTTTTGAATCGCTATAACTATATCCTAAAGTACGTTTAGCCAACATGCCGAAAGGTTGTTTTCTAGTGTCTTTCTTTTCAACAATTACACCTCCTCGGTATCTACCTTTTTTAAGTATAGGTAACTCTTTTAATCTTTTTACTTGTGTATAATTGATGTTTTTGGCGATCACCAAATATTTTCGAGTCGAATTTCTTGCTTTAACAAATTTATTATAAAATGAAACTTCACTATATTTTTCGGGAAACAACATCCCGATGGTATCAGATAATTGTTCTAATCCTTCATCCAATAACTTTTGTTTGGGAATAGATGGATCTATAGCAACGGTATAAACAGGTAGAGAGGTAAGAAGTAAATTCCCAGCTTGGTCATAAATACTCCCTCTCGAAGGTGATATTTCGGCACGATTAACCGTAGTTTGTTCTCCTTTTCGTTTGTAATAATCTCCATTATCAAAATAAATATACATTAAACGAATTGGTATAGAAGCCAAACAAATAAAAAGACCCAATGCCAAAAGAATGAGTCGTAAACTAGTAATTTGACTTTTTTTAGCTTTACTCATCTTCTACTTCAATATATTTAGGAGCCACAAACGAATGTTTTAACCCAAGTTCTTCAACTTCTTTAATTACAATAGATGGTTTTGTTAAACCTACGCGCTTTGTTCTGTAACCAACATGTTCACTTTTTGCTTGTCTTCTTTTATCTTCTAATTTTTTAATCTTATATATTTTCTGATCTGCAGAACCTGAGAAATAAATAACAATAAGCATCCATAAAAAAACATATATAGCAATACCACCATGTTTTCGAACTTCTTTCTGTTGAAAAATGGTACCCTTTAGAAAAGAGCGTATATATCTTCTTATTGATCTTTTAGCCATTGAATTCTATTTTTTCTGCAATTCTCAACTTTGCACTTCTCGATCTTGTATTGTCTTTTAACTCTTGTTGTGTAGATAAAATTGGTTTTCTGTTTATCTTTTTGAAAGGAACAATCGGATTTCCGTAAAAATCTTTTACAACTTCACCTTTAAAATTTCCACTTTGAATAAAGCGTTTCACCAATCTATCTTCTAAAGAATGATATGTAATTACAGAAAGTCTTCCTCCTGTTTTTAACAAGGGTACTGTTGACTCCAAAAATTCTCTTAAAACCGCCATTTCATCATTCACTTCAATTCTTAAAGCCTGAAAAACTTGTGCATAATATTTATTGGCGTGTTTTGGGGTTGTTAATGGTTCCAGAATTCCAATTAAATCGCCCGTAGTAACAATGGCTTTTTCTTGGCGTTTTGCAACAATTATTCTTGCCAATTTCTTTGAATTTGTAACCTCTCCGTAATCCGAAAAGATTCTCACCAAATCAGTTTCACTATATTGGGCTATTAATTCTTTTGCTGTAACACCATTTGAACTGTTCATTCTCATATCCAGTTCGGCGTCAAAACGAAAAGAAAACCCACGTTCTGCTGTATCAAACTGATGAGACGAAACACCTAAATCTGCTAGTATTCCATCCACTTGTTTCACGCCATACATTAACAACGATGTTTTAATGTATCTAAAGTTCTGCATGATGAGTTTAAAACCTTTATGTTCCGGAACATTTTCTAACACATCTCTATCCTGATCGAAAGCATATAACTTCCCTTCATTTAGGTCTTCAAGAATTCTTCGAGAATGTCCACCTCCTCCAAAAGTAACATCAACATATGTTCCTTTGGCATCTATAGCCAATCCATTCACAGATTCTTCTAACAAAACAGGTACGTGGTACACAGACTCTTCCATATATTTTTATAAACAGTATATCTATTTTTCAATCAAAAAAAAGTAATAATTTCAGATTAATTCTCTTTAAATGAATCTTAAAAAAAAAATTATCTTTTAGCATCTGCAAAGGTATAACATGCACTTGGTAAAACAGATAATTTCAACACTGTTTTTTTGTTAATTATCAATGTGCAGAATTAATGCTTTTTTTGGTCTTTATTACCTTTTTTTCGACCATTGGAATATTCCTTCCGAACAATAAAAGGTCCATTTTATTAGTATACCATTTTCAATGCTCGTAAATATAATATTTTGTATGCTTTTTATTGGACAATTCAAACACAATTTTTAATTAAAAATCACTAACATTGTTTCCATAAATACTTAAAATTAAATCATAAAATAAAAACATAAAATTTTAAATGCCCAAGGCTATATTTTTTATTATCACAAAAAAACGAGGTTGTTTTTCAATTTATTAAGGATTATTACTTGATAGTTCTTAAATCAAAGTAATAATTGTTTATTGAATTCGAGGTAATTAAGTGTGTTTTATCACAAATTAGCATAATATCATTAAACATAATTAAAAGTAGTGACAATTGTTTTAAGCCCAACACAATTAATTATGTAAATTTGTAATTCAAGAAGCAGACACAAAATGAACTGGAAAAAAGAAGCCGTAACACAGGCACTAACCGGAATCCGTATATCAGGAAGCGATGTTGATATTATTCAAGCCAAAGCCATCCAAAATATTATTTGTTTTGGAAGCGATGTACACATTGACTTAATAATAAATAACCCAACATTACAGGCCAAAAAAAAGGTAGAAACTGAAATTAAGGAAGCTTTAAAAGCTGTAAATCCTGATTCTACTTTAAAAGTTAAATTTATTGTTGACAAACCTAAAGTAGAAAAAGTAGCTCCTATTCAAGGAAATGCTCTTCCTGGTGTTAAAAACATCATTGCAATTTCATCTGGTAAGGGTGGCGTTGGTAAATCTACAGTAAGTTCTAATTTAGCAGTAGCTTTAGTAAAACAAGGATACAAAGTTGGATTGGTAGATGCAGATATTTTTGGACCATCTATTCCAATTATGTTCGATGTTGAAGGCGAAAGACCAGTAGCCGTTGATGTGGATGGAAAATCGAGAATTAAGCCTATAGAAAGTTATGGTGTAAAAATTCTTTCGATCGGATTTTTCACAGATCCTAGTCAAGCTGTAGTGTGGAGAGGTCCTATGGCAACAAAGGCATTAAACCAAATGTTGCACGAAGCACATTGGGGAGAATTAGATTATTTACTTATTGACTTACCTCCAGGAACTTCGGATATTCACTTATCTCTTGTACAATCTGTACCCGTAGATGGATCTGTAATTGTAAGTACACCACAAAAAATTGCTATTGCCGATGCAAAACGTGGAGCTACAATGTTTCAAATGGATACAATTAAAGTACCTATTTTAGGATTTATTGAAAACATGGCATATTTCACTCCTGCTGAGTTACCAGACAACAAATACTATATTTTTGGAATGTCGGGAATTAAAAACTTAGCCGAAGATTTAGGCATTCCTTTCTTAGGAGAAATTCCATTGGTGCAATCTGTTCGTGAAGCCTCAGATGCAGGTAGACCAGCTGTTTTACAAAACGATACTCCAATAGCCAAAGCCTATTTAGATTTAGCTGTTAAAATGGTTGAACAAGCCGAAGCAAGAAAATCTAATTTAGACGCCACTAAAATTGTAGAAATTACAAATATGGATGGTTGCTCATCATAATTAAATATACCAAAATATGAATCAAGAATTAATACTCAAAGTCGAAAAGGCCTTGGATGAAGTTCGACCTTATTTAAAGTCTGACGGAGGAGATATTTCTCTTGTTGAAGTTACAGCCGACAATGTTGTGAAAGTAAAACTTCATGGTTCATGCGTTGGATGTAGCGTTAACCAAATGACCTTAAAAGTTGGAGTGGAAGCTACAATTAAGCGTCTTGCACCAGAAGTTGTAAGCGTTGAAAAAGTAGACTAACCATTCTTTATATAATATTTTGCCTTTTTAAGGTAAAACAAAAAATAAGTCTGAAATGACAAAAGAAGCTTTAGAGCAAGTAACCATTCTTATGGCAGGAGACTCGGGAGATGGAATCCAGTTGGCTGGAAGTCAATTTACCGACAACACTGCCCTTTATGGTAATGATTTAAGTACTTTCCCAGATTTTCCAGCCGAAATTAGAGCTCCACAAGGAACCGTTTCTGGTGTTTCGGGATTCCAAATTCATTTTGGAAGTATTGAAATTTTTAATTCGGGAGATGTTGCCGATGTTTTGGTCGCATTTAATGCAGCCGCACTTAAAAAGAACATCAATCGATTAAAAGAGCGTGGTATTTTAATTTGTAACACAGCAGGATTCGATAAAAGGAACTTAAAACTTGCTGAATACGAAACTTCTCCAATTACAGATGATTTACGCGCCCAATATCAGGTTATTGAAATTGATATTTCTAAACTAACCAAAGAAGCATTGGCCGATTATGATATGAATGCCAAAGACAAGGAACGATCTAAAAACATGTTCGTTCTTGGATTTATTTATTGGCTTTATAATCGTAACCTTGACAATACGGTTAATTTCTTAACAAAAAAGTTTGCTAAGAAACCTATTATTGCAGAAACCAACATTAAGGTTTTAAAGACAGGATACTATTATGGTGATACGGTAGAAGCTATTCCTAATACATATGAAGTTGCTCCGGCTAAAATGCCAAAAGGAAAATACCGAAATATTATGGGAAATCAAGCAACAGCTCTAGCTTTAGTTGCCGCTTCTCAAAAATCTGGTTTAGATTTATTTTTTGGAGGTTACCCTATTACTCCGGCGTCGGATATTCTTCATGATTTATCGAAATATAAAAACTTTGGAGTAAAAACCTTTCAAGCAGAAGATGAAATAGCCGGTATTTGTACGGCCATTGGAGCTAGTTTTGGTGGTCACCTAGCAGCAACAGCATCTTCGGGTCCTGGAATTGCACTAAAAGGTGAAGCCATTGGGTTGATGCATATTTTAGAATTGCCACTTGTTGTTATTAATGTACAAAGAGGAGGTCCTTCTACAGGATTACCAACAAAAACGGAACAAGCCGATCTAAATCAAGCCATTTATGGTAGAAATGGTGAAGCTCCAATTCCAGTTATTGCGGCAAAATCGCCATCAGATTGTTTCGATACGGTTTTTACAGCAAGTAAAATTGCTTTAGAACACATGACTCCTGTAATGGTTCTTACCGATGGTTATATTGCCAACGGGTCGGAACCTTGGATGTATCCAACTTCTGATCAGTTAGAAAAAATTACACCTCCATTTGTAAAAAAGGAAGATCAAGAAACATATTTACCTTATAAAAGGGATGAAAAAGGTGTAAGACAATGGGCTATTCCAGGTATGGAAGGTTTTGAACACCGCTTAGGGGGATTGGAAAAAGATGAACTTTCTGGCGCAGTATCTTATGACGCTGATAATCACCAAAAGATGGTTGAATTACGTAAAGAAAAAGTTCAACAAATTGCAAACTTCATACCCGAACAAACATTCGAATCGGGGAAAGTTGGTGCTAAATTAGCCTTTGTAACTTGGGGTTCAACGTATGGATCAATAAAAACGGCCTTAAAACAAGTCGAAAATTTCAATTTGGATGTGGCTCATATTCACATAAAACATTTGGTTCCATTTCCTAAAAACTTGGGCGAAATATTAAAATCGTTTGATAAAATTGTAGTTCCAGAATTGAACAATGGTCAGTTGGTACATATTTTAAGATCAGAATTTTTGGTGGATGCAAAACCACTTAATAAAATTAAAGGTGTTCCGTTCGAAGCAAGAGAAATTATTGCTGAGTTGTCTAATCATTTTAATATTCAATAATTATGTCAACAGAACTAAAAACATATAAAGCAAGAGATTTTGCTTCAGACCAAGATGTGAAATGGTGTCCTGGTTGTGGTGATTATGCCATATTAAAACAAATTCAAGGTACTCTACCTTCAATTGGTGTTAACAAAGAAGATATTGTTTTCGTTTCTGGAATCGGTTGTTCTTCTCGTTTTCCGTATTATATGAATACGTATGGTTTACATAGTATACATGGTAGAGCTCCAGGTTTTGCTTCAGGATTAAAAGTTGCACGCCCCGAACTTTCGGTTTGGATGGTCACGGGAGATGGAGATGCTCTTTCTATAGGAGGTAATCATCTTATACATTTACTCAGAAGAAATGTAAATATTAATGTGCTTTTGTTCAATAACGAAATTTATGGTTTAACAAAAGGACAGTATTCACCTACTTCTGAATTGGGAAAAGTCACAAAATCGACACCTTCAGGTAGTGTAGACCACCCGTTCAATCCACTTTCTTTAGCCTTAGGTTCCGATGCTACATTTATTGCAAGAACGATGGATAAGGATCCAAAACATATGAAAAAAATGTTTTTGGAATCTGAAAATCACCAAGGAACTTCTTTCTTAGAAATATACCAAAACTGTGTTATTTTTAATGATAATGCTTTTGATGTATTTACAGACCGAGGAACTAAGAAATCTCATACTATTTTCTTAGAAGAAGGTGAGGTTCTAAAGTTTGGTGACAAAATGGAATTCACCGTAGTTCTAGATGGGTTTACACCTAAGGTAAAACTAATAGATGAATGTACTGAAACTGAATTGTGGATTCATGATCCTTATGATAAAACAAAAGCTTTTATTCTAACTCAATTTTTCGGCAAAAATGAGGCTCTTCCAAGACCATTTGGAGTGCTTTATAAAGAAGATAGATTGTGCTATGAAACAGCTTTAAATAACCAGGTAGAAAATACTGGGAATTTAGACGATATTCTAAAAGGAAACAATACTTGGGAAATGTAAACCCAAAATACTTGTGACGTCCTAAAATAGCGTTACGAATTAATAGTACAAAGGTAGTGATTTTAT
>JBMYWP010000026.1:0-52029 GCA_049607525.1 Flavobacteriales bacterium | reverse complement strand
TTTTACCTCCTATGGCCTTAATTACTGTAGGGTTAATCATTTGGTTCCAACGTTCGCGTAACAAAAAGTTAATCGAAGACTAAATAAAGAGACATGCAAGATTTATTAAACATATTTGTGAAGTCGATTTTTATCGACAACATGATATTTGCCTACTTCTTAGGAATGTGTTCCTATTTGGCGGTATCAAAATCGGTTAAAACAGCCGTAGGTTTAGGGGCTGCTGTCATCTTTGTATTAGGTGTAACGGTTCCAGTAAACTATTTATTAGAAAACTATGTACTTAAAGAAGGTGCTTTAGCTTGGACAGGAATTGAAGGAATGGCTGATATTGATTTATCATTCTTATCTTTCATCATGTTTATTGCGGTAATTGCCTCAATGGTACAATTAGTAGAAATGATTGTTGAAAAAGTTTCTCCGGCATTATATGCTTCATTAGGTATTTTCTTACCTCTTATTGCTGTAAACTGTGCCATTTTAGGAGGTGCTTTATTCATGCAAGATCGTCAGTACTCAACAATTGCAGAAGCGTCGTCTTTCGCATTAGGTTCGGGTCTAGGATGGTTCTTAGCAATTGTTTCTATTGCAGCTATTCGTGAAAAAATTCGTTATTCAAATGTACCAGGTCCTTTAAAAGGATTAGGAATTACCTTTATCATCACAGGTTTGATGGGTATTGCATTTATGACGTTTATGGGTATTAAACTATAATAAGTCAATAAAAAACTATGGGACCAACAGTAATTACAGCAGTAATCGTGTTTTTGATCGTTGTATTGGCTTTAGTAGCAATACTTCTTTACGCAAAAACAAAACTTTCTCCTTCAGGACCAGTTAAGCTGATCATTAACGGAGAAAAAGAAATTGAAGTAGCCTCTGGTAGTACAATCTTAACGACTTTAGGTGAACACAAAATCTTTTTACCTTCTGCTTGTGGTGGAGGGGGAACTTGTATCCAATGTAAATGTCAGGTAACTGAAGGTGGTGGAGAATTACTACCAACAGAAAAGCCACACTTCTCTCGTAAGGAGGCAGCTGATCACTGGCGTTTAGGATGTCAAGTGAAAATTAAAAGCGACATGGTAATCGAAGTACCTGAAGAGGTATTTGGTGTTAAAAAATGGGAAGCAACCGTTGTTCGTAACTACAACGTAGCTTCATTCATTAAGGAATTCGTTGTTGAAATTCCTGAAGACATGGATTACCGTGCAGGTGGATATATTCAAATTGAAATTCCAGAAATTGAGGTTAAATTCTCAGATATGGATATTACAGCCCACCCAACAGATCACCCAGGAGAGCCAAACAAGTTCCAACAAGAATGGGATAAGTTCGGATTATGGCCACTAGTTATGAAAAACGACTCACTAGTTGAGCGTGCATATTCTATGGCTTCTTATCCTGCAGAAGGTCGTGAGATTATGTTAAACATTCGTATTGCGACTCCACCATGGGATCGTGAAAAGAATGGATGGATGGATGTTAATCCTGGTATTGCATCTTCTTATGTATTCTCAAGAAAAGTTGGTGATAAAGTTACCATCTCTGGACCTTACGGTGAATTCTTCATTAATGAAGATTCTGATGCAGAAATGATTTATGTAGGTGGTGGAGCTGGTATGGCACCAATGCGTTCTCACCTTTACGAATTATTCCATACAATGAAAACAGGACGTAAAGTTACTTACTGGTATGGAGGTCGTTCTAAACGTGAATTATTCTACATCCACTATTTCGAAGCTTTAGAGAAGGAATTCCCGAACTTTAAACTTCAACTAGTATTATCGGAACCATTAGAGGAAGATAACTGGAAAGTAAAAGAAAATGTTGATGCAGAAGGTGATGGATTCGTTGGATTTGTACACCAAGCATTAATTGATAACTATTTAAGTAAACATGATGCTCCAGAAGATATAGAATTCTATTTCTGTGGACCACCTATGATGAACAATGCCGTTGTTAAAATGTGTGACGACTTTGGTGTACCACCAGAGAATGTACGCTTTGATGACTTTGGTGGATAATGACTACCAAAATAAATTAGAAAAACACGCTCAGATTTTGAGCGTGTTTTTTTTTGAATACAACATGTGAATTATCCATTGGGTTATTCTTTTTCTTATCTTTCGGCTAAATCTGAATTAATAAATTGAAAATATTCTTATTATTGTTATACATATTTGAATTGGGCTGGAATATCTAAAGAAATGGTTGATAAAATGTGCTCAATATAGAATAAGTGTTACGTCCCAGAATGATAATATATCTGTATGACAAATAAACTATTTGAAGAACTAGCCAAAATTGGTGTTGAAAAAAAGGCGAAAAGCCACCAAATTATCGTGCACTTTGGTGAAAAAACCGATGCCTTATTTTTGATTAAAAGTGGCGGATTTATTTTAAAACATGTCCATCCTAAAACCATGAAAGAGCGTGCCATTAATTTCTTTACACCCAATTTTCATGCCTTGGCATCCGTTTCTCAAGCCTATATTTTTAATGAAACTTCAAAATACTTTTTAAAAACCTTTACCAATACCGTTTATATTGAGATTAAAAAAAACAAAGTAGAGCAATTTTTACGCGATTCTTCTTTTTCTCAAGATTTACAAAGTTATGGTTTAAGAACTATGGTGGATAAAAATGAATTAAGAGCTAATCTTCTTAGTTTAGATAGTACAGAAATGTTAGAACATCTAAATAAACAATATCCTCAAATCTTATTGGAAGTGCCTTCTAAATATATTGCCGATTTTCTTGGCATTACACCCCAATGGTTAAGTAAATTAAAACACAAATTATAATCTAAATCTGAAACTGGTTTCAGAAATGGGACGGATATAAAGCTCAAATTTGCCAAAAGATTTTATGGCAAATAACAAGGCATTATACAGTTTAGCTTTTGGTAATTTTGTGGCCGGAATTAGCGCAATGGTACTCGTTGGTATTTCTTCAGAAATGGCTAACGATTTAAATATTGTAATTCACAAAGTCGGGCATTTGGTTACCATTTTTGCTTTAGTATTTGCTATTTCTGCTCCTCTTATTGCCGCCTTAACGGGTAAATTTGACCGTCGAAATCTTCTGCTTTTTGGAATGTTGATGATTGTTTTCGGAAATGGAATAATCGTATTAACCGATCAGTATTTTCTGTTGTTTTTGGGGCGCATTATTTCTGCAATTGGTTCTGCTACCTTTACTCCATTAGCCATATTAGTTGGAATTTCTATGGCAAAAGAAGAAGAAAAAGGAAAAGTGTCTTCCATCATTTTCACAGGTTCTGCCGTTGCCACAACCATCGGAATTCCATTTGGTACCTATTTAGGTTTATCTTATGGGTGGCGTTATCCATTTTGGGCAATTGTGGTAATTGCTTTAATGAGTAGTCTCATTCTATTTTTCGCCATCCCCAAAAATGTAACAACACCAGTAGCCAAGTTTAAAACACTTGCAAATGTTTTTAAAAACAAAGTGTTATTAGCTATTTTGTCTGTAACTGTTGTTCAATTTGGTGGGCAAATGGTTTTGTTCGCCTATATTTCGCCTTGGTTAAAACGTATTTCTAATTTAAGTGCTCAAGAAATTACTTTTGTTCTAGTTCTCATAGGAGTTGGAGGAATTATTGGCAATCTATTTTCCGGAAAATGTACCGATAAATTTGGACCTCAAAAAGTACAGGTTTTACTCATTATTATCTTAATTATAATTACGCCTTTTTTAAGTCTAATGGGCGAAAATGTTTATCTAGGCTATGTTTTGTTTCTCATTTGGGGAGGCGTTGGTCAAGGTTTTATTTCCCCTCAATTGGTCCGAATAGTCAATAGCAACCCCAGTTTATCGAGTGCGAGTTTAAGTTTAAATTCTTCTTTTATAAACATCGGAATCTCTTTTGGGGCTTTAACTGCTGGTTATTTTGTGGGTTCATTAGGAGAAGAATCTCTTACCTGGGTGGCTTGTTTTGTTTCTATTTTATCTCTTATAATTTTTCTTATTTCTTGGAGAATGGAAAAGAATCAAAACTATTTAGCCAAAGTCTGAAACTAGTTTCAGGTTTAGAATTAGAATCTTAGAGAAATTTGCAATATAAACCTCTCAGAAATTTTCCATAAAGACCCACATTTGATAAAAGACAGTTTTAAAACAAAAACCATTAATAAATGATTCGATTACTCCTTATTAGCATCCTTTTTTTTGGAATTGATTTATATGCCTATCAGAGCATAAAAACATTAAACGACAATGCGCTGATTAAGTTCTTGTTTTTAGGTATTAACAGTGCCGTAACCATACTTTGTTTTTACATTTATCTTATAAAAAGAGAGGCTTTTCCAACCTCAATTGCCAATATAGTTGTTGGTGCATTTATTATTCTTTCCATTACCAAATTGGACCTTGTTTTTGTTCTTCTTTTTGAAGATGGCGCTCGAATTATTCAATACTTTATTCAAAAGAAGGAAGTAACCCATTTACCTTCACGTCGTAAATTCGTTAGCCAAATGGCCTTGGGCTTAGCTTCTATTCCATTTGCCTCCTTACTTTACGGAGTAACCAAAGGAAAATATAATTTTCAGGTTTTAAAACATACCCTATATTTTGACGATCTCCCAGATGCATTTGATGGTTATAAAATTACCCATATCAGCGATTTTCACTCGGGAAGTTTTGATGATGAAGCTAAAATAAAGTATGGAATCGATTTAATAAATGCTCAAAAATCCGACCTTATTGCTTTTACGGGTGATTTGGTCAATTTACGAGCTTCTGAGATTTTGCCTCGGAAAACGGTGTTATCTACTTTAAAGGCTAAAGACGGCGTTATTTCGAGCTTGGGAAATCACGATTATGGCGATTATGTCCGCTGGAATAGTTTGGAGGAAAAAGAGGAAAACTTTGCTCAAATGATCCAACTTCAAAAGGAAATGGGTTTTCAGCTTTTACTAAACGAAAAAACATACATTAGAAAAGGAAAAGACGAACTGGCCATTGTTGGTGTTGAAAATTGGGGAAAGGGGTTTATTAAAAAAGGCGATTTGAATAAAGCTATTGGTAACCCGAAACAGTCTGAGTTTAGCGTTGTTCTAAGTCACGACCCTACCCATTGGGAAGAGGAAATTATAAAACATGAGCATCCATTACAATTAACCTTGAGCGGCCATACGCATGGTATGCAAATGGGAATAGAAATTCCGGGTTGGATTAAGTGGAGTCCGATAAAGTATAGATATAAACGGTGGGCTGGAATCTATAAAGAAAACAATAAATACATTAATATTAATAGGGGATTTGGATTTTTGGCTTTTCCGGGTAGAATAGGAATTTGGCCAGAAATTACGGTTTTAGAACTAAAAAAAAGAAAAAGAGATGAGTAAATGGACAACCGATAATATTCCAAATTTAAATGGAAAAATTGCCGTAATAACGGGAGGGAATACGGGATTAGGATTTCAAATTAGTTTGGAATTAGCAAGAAAAAATGCAACCATAGTAATCGCTTGTCGTTCTATAAGAAAAGGACATGATGCCATAGATAAGATTGAGAAAGCAATAAATAAAAAGATAACGGCAACGGTTATTTCTTTAGATTTAACCGATATGTCTTCTGTTCACCAATTTGCTATCGAGTTTTCTAAATATTATTCTAAACTCGATATTTTAGTTAACAACGCAGGAGTTGTAAGTCTTAGAGAAAGACAATTGACAAAATCTGGTGTAGAAATGCATATGGCAACCAATCACTTGGGGCATTTTGCTTTGGTCGGATTATTACTGCCTCAAATAAAAAAATCTGAAGACGCTAGAGTCGTTACCATGTCAAGTGGAGGATACCTTTATGCCAATTTAGATTTTGATGATATGAATTGGGAAAAACGAGAATACGAACGCATAAAGTGTTATGGTGCCAGTAAATTGGCCAATTTAATTTTTATGGTTCAATTGGATAGATTGTTTAAACAACATAATTATTCAGCAGTATCTGTAGGATCTCACCCTGGCTTATCAACATCGGAAGGTCAAAAGAAAAGAGGTGCAAATTGGTTGTTAAAACTTTTGGCTCAACCTGTAGAAATGGGTGCTTTACCTGCAATAATGGGTGCCACAGAAAGAAGTGTTAAAGGACAGACGTATCTAGGTCCACGATGGGGCATTAGAGGTTACCCTAAACAAGTAAAGTTAAAAGATCATGTATTTGATTCTGATTTGGCACAAAAACTATGGGCATACAGTGAAGAAATGACTCAAGTTAAGTTTGAGCTTTAGAAAAAGGCGCAGATTGATGCATAATTTTTGGATAGGAATTGTTCAAATTTTGGAAGCTCCTAGATACAACATAATATTCGAAAGATGGTTGAAAATAAACTAAAGTAATATTTTTATTATACTTCAATTGAGTTTAATCTGTCTAATTTTGCTCCAGCAAATAAAAAGCGGTAAATGTTAGACTTTATAATTATTGGAGGGGCTCAATCTGGACTTGCAATGGCCTACCATCTAAAAAAAAATAACAAAGAATTTTTAGTTATTGATGGTGAAAAGGAAGTCGGTGCATCTTGGTTAAATCGTTGGGATTCTTTAAAACTATTTACTCCAACAGAGTTTAATCATTTACCAGGCTATCAGTTCAATGCTCCAAAAGGACATTACCCTTCAAAAGTTGAAGTTGCCCAATATTTTAAGGATTATGTGAAGGAATTTGATATTCCTATGCAGTTAAACACATTAATAACAAAGGTTTGTAAAAAAGATGATTATTTTGTTGTAACTCATAAAGATGGTGAGTTTCAGGCAAAAAATATGATTGTTGCCACCGGACCATTTCATACACCATACACTCCTCCTTGTCATGTGAAATTATCGGAAGATATTCAACAGATGCACAGTAATTTTTATAAAGGGACTCACCAATTGCAGAAAGGCGATACTTTGGTCGTTGGTAGTGGTGATTCTGGGTATCAAATATTAAACGAAATTTCAAAAGATCAGTCAAGAACAGTCTATTTTTCTGGCGATACTTCTATTAAATCTATTCCTCAGCAATTCTTGGGGAAAACCCTTTGGTGGTGGTTTACTCTAATCGGATTTTTAAGATTTTCGAAGTATAGTTTTATTGGAAAAAAAATAAATTCCATCACTCAACCAGTTATTGGTACAAATGTAAAAGAAATACTTTCGAGAAAGAATGTCATTGCCAGTGGAAGAACTCAAGATGCATCAGGAGAGGATATTATGTTTGATTCTACAACAGTGTCCACAATCAAAAATATAGTTTGGGCAACGGGATATAGACCAAATTTTAATTGGATAGAAGGTTTGGAGTTGGATAAAGATCATTATCCGAAAAATTACAGAGGTGTAAGTAATATGGACCGTTTATATTTTATTGGTTTGCCTTGGATGTACACGAGAGGTTCAGCGACTCTTGGAGGTGTTGCGAAAGATGCATCTTATTTGATGAATTATATTTTGAATAAGAAATAAGAATTCAAAAAAAAATCCCAAAGTACTAGCTTTGGGATTTTTTTGTCTTACAAAAAAATGTTTGAATTACATTTTCATAATCTGTTCGAGATAATGTTTTTCGACTCCGAAATAGGCTTTACGTTTTTTTATTTCTTTGAGAATCGCTTGTCTTTGATCATCGGTTTTTTCTTGCTTTTGTGCGACAATTAAAACATTTTTAGGTGTATGATCTAAGGCTATAAATTCAAAAACACGTGTTTTATATCCAAAATATTCCAAAATTTGAGCTCTCAACCCATCGGTTAACATTTCGGCATGTCTTTCCAGAAAAATACCATGTTTTGTTAGAATGTCTAAATCATTTTCTGGTTTGTGTTTTTCAAGTTCTCGTCTTATTTGTTTGTGGCAACAAGGTGCAACAACAATAAGTTCGGCATTGGCATCAATTCCTTTTTTAATGGCATCGTCGGTTGCGGTGTCACAGGCATGTAAAGCAATAAGAATATCCATTTCCTCAATAGAAAAATCTTCAATTGTACCCTGAACAAATCCGAGACCATTAAACTTTGTTTTTTGAGCAATAGAATTACACAAGTCCACCATGTCTTGTCTGTATTCTACACCAGCAACTTCTGCTTTTTTGTTTAAAGAATTTACTAAATAGTCGTAAAGGGCAAATGTTAAATACCCTTTTCCAGAACCCATATCTACTGCTTTATAAGTGTCTTTTTTTGGTAGTTGCTTTAGTAAATGACTTAATATTTCAATATAATGGTTAATCTGTTTAAACTTATCCTGAGCATGATTAAAAACACGGCCTTCGGCATTGGTTATTTTTAATTCGGTTAAATAGGTTTTGTTGTTAGACTCTATTTTTCTCGATTTTGCTTTATCATGTGTATAAGTAGGTTTTTCGGTTATGCTTGGATTAATCCATTTTAAAACTTCCTTATTCTTACCTATGCGCTGATACTGACCATCTCGTGCTGTACTGAAATAATTGAGTTGATGAAATTGGTTGGTATTCAAAAATTCTTCAATCTTGGTTAAAGATTCATTAATTGAATAATTTTTTGTAATGTCTTTTGTTTTGTAACGGTAGGTGAAGTTTAGAAAAAGCCCTTTTTTGAGTTCAATGGGTTTTACAATGATTTTCTTGAGATCCTTTTCGGAACCTTTATAGTTGTTTAAATGTATTTTAACGAATACACCATTATTTATGTCTTCCTCAAGATTTGAAATCAGAGATTTTACTTTATCCATAACCTGTTATTTTGATTGCAAAGATAGCGATATGAAAAGAAAGAATTTAATTTATTTTTAGTATGTTTTATTGTTGTAAAGTGTTGCTTTGCAGATGTGTAGTTTTGGTTTGTGTTTTTTTATTTGTATATTGGTATGGCCATTAAGGTGTAAATAGAGTAATAAATTGATAAAAATTTTTTTGCAAGTGATCCACTTACCCCACAACCATTGGTTGACAATGATATGTCTTCGGGAGGTTGGGGGACATTATTTATTTTGAACCACCAGTCAAATATCAACTCATATATTGTTATAGATCCTGATCAGATAGGTTCTGCAGAAATTAGTTCCTCCGAAATGTTTGATCTTTTTGGGAATCAGGTGGAGTCTTTTATTCATAATCAGGATCAGGTGAATATAGACAATACAACAGGAATGCCACAAACACGTATTCTAAAAGTAAGTATGAACGGAAAGACTAATCAAAGAATGATCATTGTTCATTAAAAAAACACATTATTATGAAAGCAAAAATATGTATAAGTCTATGTCTTTTATTGAATTTATTAAGCTGCACTAAAGATGATAATGAAACTAGGCGAATGGGAACAAGAACTATTTCATGTTATATAAACGGAAAACTATGGCAAAATAGTGAAAGTGACATGACAATAGGCGGAGCAAATCAAAGTAGTTTCAGTGCACTCGGAGGGGATAATAATTTATATTATGGAGTTAGTGGTATTGTATGGAATGAATCTGTTTTATATTTAATGGCTGTAAATTCAAGATTAGATGATAGTACCGAATATGTTTTAGATAATAGTATTGGGAATGTTAGTTTTCTATTGGATAAAAAAGAAAAAAATACAATAACTTTTATTAACAAAAACAATGTGAAATATTTGTCTAAAGAGAATGAGGGAGTCATTAGAATAATTCGATCTTATTCAGGAAATACACTGAAATCTAGAGAAGGTTATTTTGAAGCGACACTATATAACGAAAATGATCCTACGGATGTTTTACATATAACCGATGGAAGATGCACTAAGACTTATAAGTAAGTATGAAAGCAAAAATATACATAAGCCTATGTCTTTTATTGAGTTTATTAAGCTGCACTAAAGATGATAATGAAACTAGGAGAACAGGAGATGAAACAATTTCCTGTTATATAAATGGTAAATTATGGCAAAATAGTGCAAGTAATATAACGATTGGCGGCATAAATCATCAAAGTTTTGATGAACTAGGTGGAAGTAGTAATATATATTACGGTGTAAGTGGTAAAATATGGGAGGAGTCATTTTTATATTTAATGGCTGTAAATTCAAGATTAGATGATAGTACTGAATATGTTTTAGATCATAGTATTGGAAATACCAGTTTTCTTTTAGATAAAAAAGAAGACAACTCAATGACCTTTCTTAACAAAAACAATGTTAAATATTTGTCTAAAGAGAATGAGGGGTATATTCGGATAATCGTAACATATAGTGGAAATAAAAAAGTAACTAGAGAAGGTTATTTTGAAGCGACTCTATACAACAAAAATGACCCTACGGATGTTTTACATATAACTGATGGAAGATTTACAAGAATTTATAAATAACTATGAAAACAAAAATATATATAAGTCTATGTCTTTTATTGAGTTTATTAAGCTGCACTAAAGATGATAATGAAACTAGGAGAACAGGAGATGAAACAATTTCCTGTTATATAAATGGTAAATTATGGCAAAATAGTGCAAGTGTTAAAACAATAGGAGGTGCAACACATTATAGTTATACCTCTTTAGGTAATGTTAAAGATTTTTATGGCGTATATGGTAAAAAATGGGATGTTTCTTCTTTATATCTAATGGCATCTTCTTGTAGAAATGACGATAGTACATATTATGACCTCCATAATAGTGTA
This sequence comes from Flavobacteriales bacterium, assembly GCA_049607525.1. Taxonomy (GTDB): domain Bacteria; phylum Bacteroidota; class Bacteroidia; order Flavobacteriales; family CAJXXR01; genus JBMYYR01. The sequence continues at coordinate 41,400 of JBMYWP010000026.1, read as the reverse complement.
GGTAATTTAAGTTTATTGATTGATAAAAAAGAAAAAAACACCATGACCTTTAGGTCAGAAAGTGATATCAAATACTTATCTAAAGAAAAACAGGGCTTTATAAAACTAATAAGTAAATATAATGATTTTAATCAACCCACTTTAGAAGGTTATTTTGAAGCAATCCTATATAACGAAAATGATCCTACGGATGTTTTACACATAACTGATGGTAGGTTTACGAGAATTTTTAAATAGCATAAAAACAAAAAAGCCTTAATCTAATAAAAGATTAAGGCTTTGTACCCGAGACGGGACTTGAACCCGTACGTCCTAATGGACACAGGATTTTAAGTCCTGCGTGTCTACCAATTCCACCACTCGGGCATCATAACTTGTATGATGATGTGATGTGTATAGCGTTTCTATACTTGTACCTCGGACGGGACTTGAACCCGTACGTCCTAATGGACACAGGATTTTAAGTCCTGCGTGTCTACCAATTCCACCACCAAGGCATCTTTTTAAAGATCTTTTTCGCAATACTTATTTCGTTATTGCGAGTGCAAATATAGAACACATTTGTTAATACACAAACTAATTTGAAATAAAATATACGGAAAATTACTTGGGTTTTTCTAAGTGTTTGATAGCGTGAGTGTAGGTTCTGTATTTTTTTTTTGAAAATATTTTAAATTGTTTTTTTTAGAAGAAACTTTGTCGTTTAACTTTATTATTGACCAATTTTATTTGAAAAATAAAATTGGTCGAAATTAAATTGAAACAAAATCCTTAGATAGAATTAGCCTACCTTTGCAAGAAAAATAAACATGACGTTTTTAGACCTAGGTATTAGCGAAGGATTTAATAAAGGATTATTGGAGTTAGGAATTTCTAATCCTACAGAAATTCAAGAAATAGCCATTCCAAAATTATTAAATAATCAAACAGATTTTATTGGTCAGGCTCAAACGGGTACAGGTAAAACTTTAGCCTTCGGACTTCCGTTATTAAATCAAATTGAAACGCAAAGAAAAGAGATACAAGGTTTAATTATTTGTCCAACACGTGAATTGGCTAAGCAGGTTGAAAAACAATTGTTTAAAGTAACCAAATATTCGGAACGTATTTTCTCAGAAGCAATTTATGGTGGAGTTAAAATAGAACAACAAATAAAAGCTTTATCCAGACCTACACATATTGTAGTTGCAACACCGGGTAGACTTATAGATTTATTAAATCAAAATGCAATATCCTTAAACGCGGTAGAAACTGTTATTTTAGATGAAGCCGATGAAATGTTGAGCTTAGGTTTTGAAAAACAATTGCATGAAATTTTGGATAACTTACCCAATGTAAAGTCTAAATGGCTGTTCTCTGCAACTATGCCAAAAGGTATTCAGTTCATGATTGATAAGCATTTAGATAAAGATGCTCCTTTCATAAAAATAAATCCTAAAAATGTTGTTAACAACCAGATTGAACACCAGCATTATGTTACAGGAAATAAATATGGAACATTAAAACGTTTTTTAAAAATAAATCCGAACCAAAGAGGAATCGTATTTTGTAAAACAAGAATGGTAACCCAAGAAATTTCGGAACGATTGACTGAAGACGGTTTTAAAGCGGCTTGTATCCATGGTAATATGCCTCAACGCGATCGTGAAAAGATTTTGAGAATGTTTAAAAAAGAAACATTCGATTTGGTGGTTGGTACCGATGTTTTGGCACGTGGAATAGATATTAGCGAATTGGATTTTGTAATACATTTTCAATTACCAGAAAATGAAGAATATTATGCCCACAGAAGTGGTAGAACGGCCCGTGCAGGAAAATCTGGACTGTCGTTAAGTTTTATTACCAAAAAGGAAGAATATGCTTTTCAGACCATGCTAAAAAACTTAAAATTACAATCTAAAGCTTTAGACTCTATCAACTAAAGCCATTAATATGATGTTTGCAATATGAATTCGAATTTCTTTTCACGTATTTTTCTTATTTTGTTTTGTGTATTTTCTTTAGCATTAAATGCTCAACAGAAATATTCTGCCAAAGCAAATGCTTTATTCAACGAGGGTACGTTTTGGTATCAACGACAAAAAATGGAAAAAGCTCACGAAAAGTTTGTTGCTACATTAAAAAAAGAAAAAAAATACTTCGAAGCCGAAAATGGACTCGCACTTATTGCGGAATACTATCATGACTATGCATTGGCTAATAAGCATTATGAACGGGCGCTTAAAATTAATCCAAAATTAAAAGTAAACTATTATAAAATAGCCAAAAATGAACATGTGTTGGAACATTATTCCGATGCGAAATTTTGGTTGGATGAATTTTTTGTGCGTCAAAAATATAAGTCAAAAACGTATTTAAAAGCGAAGGTTTTACAAAATTCGATATTTCTGGCTCTAAAGTTTGAAAAAGAAAAAAAATCAGAAAAAGTATTGTTATCGGACTCTGTAAATACGTTGAATGATGAGTATTTGCCCACAATAAATATAGATGCAAGTACATTGATTTTTACGAAAGCGTATCGGAATTCTACAAATCAGATGACTGAGGATTTTTTCTCGAGTTCAAAAAACAAATTTGGAGACTTTAGTAAGGCTAAGCTTTTGGAAGGTCCGTTTAATACACCTGAAAATGAAGGTGCTATTTGCATTACCGCCGATGGTAAAACCATTATTTATACAGCTTGTGGAAGAACAGATTCCTACGGTTCGTGTGATTTATATCAGTCTGATTTTGTAAATGGAAATTGGACAGAGCCTGTGAATATGGGCGAGCAAATAAATAGTAAATTTTGGGAATCTCAACCAAGTATTAGTTCCGATGGCAAACGTCTTTATTTTGTGTCGAACAGAAGTGGAGGATTAGGAAATAGAGACATTTGGTTTTGTGAGAAAGATGAATATGGCGAGTGGTCATATCCAACAAATTGCGGCGCCAATGTAAATACAGCTTACGACGAAATGTCGCCTTTTATTCATTGGGATAACAAACACTTTTATTTTGCGTCTAAAGGGCATCCTGGAATTGGAGGTTACGATTTATTTGTGAACCAACATTTGGTAGAAGATAAAAGGTTTACAAAACCAAAAAATCTTCAATTTCCCATAAATACACCTTTAGACAACAACGGATTGGTCATTGAGCAAAACGGGTATTCGGCATATTATATTTCTGAGCAAATTCGCGATTCCATACTCAATCACGACATTTACGCTGTTGAGTTATCTCCTGAGTTTAGAAGCGATACTGTCCATTTTTTACATGCAGTTATTGTAGACGATAAAACAAATAAACCAGTAGATGCAGAGGTTGAAATCATAAGAAAACGAGATGCCAAAGTCATTTATAAACAACATACCAAATACGGTCGATTTTTTACTTGTTTAGAACAAAGTGAAGACTATTCTGTTTTTATTAATAAGACTGGATATTTACATTTTTCAGAATTTTTAGCTCCTCCTAAACTTTCTGTTAAAAAATGGAACAAAGCCTTTCGTCTTAAACCACTAGGGGTTGGAGAACATATTGTTTTAAAAAATATTTTTTTCAAATTTGATTCTGATGAAATGGTGGAATCTTCAAAATCTGAACTAAGTAAAATAGAGGAATTATTAAACGAAAACCCGAAAATGCAAATCGCAGTAGTAGGGCATACAGACAATAAGGGTGATGATGCTTACAATTTAAAGTTGTCTAAAAAGCGTTCGGTTGCCATAAAACAACATCTTATTAGTCGTGGAATACACGCCTCTAGAATTGTTACCATAGGTAAAGGTGAAAACGAACCCATTGTAAAAAACAATACCGATTCCAATAGAGCAATTAACAGACGAACAGAATTACAAATATTGAAATTATAGAAATCCCTTTCTTTTTATATAATCGTATATTTGACAATTATTTAGAGCGCAAAGGCGACAGACCATACTAAAACCATTAAATGATGAAACTTGTAGAATGCCCAAGAGATGCCATGCAAGGCATACATGATTTTATTCCAACATCAAAAAAAATATCATACTTAAATGCTTTGTTAAAAGTTGGTTATCACGTTTTAGATTTTGGATCTTTTGTTTCTCCAAAAGCGATTCCTCAATTAAAAGATACGGCGGAGGTTTTGGCAAATTTGGAATTAGAAAACACAAATACCGAACTTTTGGCCATTGTTGCAAATAGCAGAGGAGCCGAAGATGCTTGTAAGTACAATGAAATAATGCATTTAGGCTTTCCATTATCAGCGTCAGAAACTTTTCAGAAAAGAAATACAAATAAAAGTATTGCAGAAGCTTTACAAAGTATAGAAAAGGTTCAGAATTTAGCTGTAAAACACAATAAGAAAACCAATATTTACCTTTCAATGGGGTTTGGTAACCCTTATGAAGAAGCATGGCATCCAGATATTTTGGCGGAATTGACCTTGAAATTACGTCAATTAGAAATTGAGCATATCATTCCTTCCGATACCATTGGTGTTTCGAACCCAACACAAATTATAGAAATGTTTGGATTGTTAAAATCCGAATTTCAAGACGTAGAGTGGGGAGCGCATTTACATTCGTCTCCAGACAAAGCTTATGAGAAAATTAATGCCATGTTTAATAGTGGTTGCGACCGTTTAGATATGGCTGTAAAAGGTTTTGGTGGATGCCCGATGGCAAAAGATGATTTGGTTGGGAATATTGCAACCGAAAAAGTGATTTCGTATATGAATGAGCAGAAAATAGATAGTCCAATCAATGCATTGCATTTTGAATCTGCTTACAACAAAGGGGTAGATATTTTTAATCATTACTTATAATCGGTTGTATTAATGAAAGCAAGTATTATTACCATTGGAGATGAGTTGCTTATCGGTCAGGTTGTTGATACCAATTCAACTTTTATTGGAGAAATATTAAACGAAAAAGGATTTAGCGTTCTCGAAAAAAGAGCCATTGCCGATAAAAAACAAGACATCATTAAACATGTTACAGAAATGTCTCAACTTGTAGATGTTTGTGTAGTAACAGGTGGTTTAGGTCCAACAAAAGATGATATTACAAAACATACAATTTGTGAAATTTGGAAGGATGAACTTGAATACAATAGCGAAATAGGTGAATTTATTACGAATTTGCTTCAAGAGCATGGGTATGAGGTAAGCGCAGAACATTTAAGTCAAGCCGAAATACCTACAACGTGTAAATACTTCATAAATAAAGCGGGAACAGCTCCAGGAATGGCGTTAGAATTGAATGGATGTTGGTTTGTATTTTTACCTGGGGTTCCAAATGAAGTCCATTCGTTTTTTAAACACGATGTTTTAGATTGGTTAACTAGTTTTGATGTTAATCAGGTTGTTTTACATAAACACATTCTAACGTTTAATACACCAGAATCTATTATTGCTAGACGTATAGAAAGTCTTGAGGAATCTTTACCAAAAGAAATAAGTTTGGCTTATCTGCCGAGCTTTAGAATGGTAAAGCTGAGGTTAACAGCCATTTTTGATAAATCAAATACCAAGATGGGTGAAGTCTTAGAGCAAAAATACCTTGAGTTGCAACGCTTAGTAGAAGACATTACAATTATTAATTCCGATAGATCTATTCTAGATGAAGTAACGGATTTATTGCTCAAACATAAACTTACGGTTTCAACAGCCGAGAGCTGTACATCTGGGCTTATTGCTTCAACGTTAACAACTAAATCAGGTTCTTCAGCTTATTTTCATGGAGGTATTGTTGCTTACGACAATAAAGTGAAGGAAAATCTGTTAGAAGTAAAGGTTGAAGATCTAAAAAAATATGGTGCGGTAAGTCAACAAGTTGTTGAACAAATGGCATTAAATGTTTGTAGAACATTAAAAACAGATTTTTCACTTGCCACTTCTGGTATAGCTGGTCCAACGGGTGGTAGTAAGGAAAAACCAGTAGGAACCATTTGGATTGGTATGAGCAACGGAACCGAAGTATGGAGCGAATGTGTGAAATTTAGAGCTTCGAGAAGTAAAAATATAGAACAAACAGTAACGTATGCCTTGGTAAAGTTACTTTTAAAGATAAATGAATTGTATGAAGATGTTTAAAACCATTTTTCTAAGTGTATTTATGATATGTATGGCTTTATTAAGTTTGCAATCATGTAAGAAAGATACGTATGTCAGCGCTGGAAATGTAAATATTTCGGCAAGTATAGATACCGTATTGTTTGATACTGTTTTTACAAGTGTTGGATCAATTACAAAAAGGATAAAAATACGAAATCACGAAAGTGAAAAGGTGAAATTATCTCAGGTTTATGTAGAAAATAATGTGGGACAGATGTTTAAAATAAACGTGGATGGTCAATTTAAGTCTATGGTAACCGATGTAGATATTTACCCGAACGACAGTATCTTTATTTTTGTTGAGGTTACAGTAGATCCAAACAATCAAGCGAATCCTTTTATTATTGAAGATGATTTGGTAATAGCCGCAAATTCTACCGAAAAGAAAGTACACTTAGTGGCTTGGGGACAAAATGCAAATTATTATTACAAGGAAACAGCCGATTCTTTTTTGGTTCAAAATTCGAAAACCGGAGAAATTGATACTTTGTTGTTGAGTCAGGTTCGTTTTGACCAAGACACAACTTTAACTAACAATTTACCTCATGTTTTTTACTCTAATATTGTTGTAAGAAATAATGCCTTATTGAAAATGGAGGCTGGAACTCGAATTCATTTAAGACATAACGCGAGTATTTATGTACATGACGGTGGGCAATTGCAAATAAATGGAACTGGTTTTGAGGACGATCGCGTATTTATTTCAGGTTCTAGATTAGATGATGATTATGTGCACAGACCTGGACAGTGGGGTGTTATTCGAATTTGTCAAGATGCTGGCGAATCTTGGATTAAAAATGCGAAAATATCTAATGGAACAATTGGTTGTTATGTTGGAGGACCATTTGTTGGGGAAGATTTCGATGTAAACTTAACACCAAAAGTGACCATAGAAAATTCCACAATCACCAATATGAATCAATATGGGTTGTTATTGCAATCTGCTGAAACAGAAATTGGGAATTCGGAAATTTCCGATTGTGGAGAAGTCGCAATTTTCAATTATATAGGTGGTACGTGTAATATTAGACACTCTACAATAGCCAATTACTTTTCAGGAAGAAGTACAGTGAGTATGGCTTTGAGTAATTATGTAGAAAATAAAGATGCTAATAATCAAACCGTGACATTCAGTAAACCATTAAACTTTTCTATGACAAATTCTATTTTGTATGGAAATTACCAAACAGAATTGGTTTTTGATCAAAGTGCTGGTGAAAATTGGAATGTAAATTTTGATGCTTGTTTATTAAGAGTCGAAGAAGGAAAGGATATTGATATAAATGATGCTGCCGTTTTTACAAATTGTATTTTTAATGAATCGCCTGAATTTATAAAAACATATAAAAATAGACAATCCAACTATGGTTTGGATACGCTTTCTGCGGCTCAAAATAAGGCTAATCCATCGTTTTCTGGATTATACCCATTAGATTTAAAAGGAGAAAGTCGCTTGTCTGATGGAAGTCCAGATATAGGCGCTTTTGAACGATTTGATTAAGTAGGAGAGTCGATTAATTGTTTAGGTTATAAATAGCGTAAAAACATAATGTTTTTACGCTATTTTTTTGCCTAAAAAATACTGAAGGATAGGATTGTTACTTTTTGTTATAAGCCTGATTATGATTTTTCAGACAAAGATCATTTAGATTCATATCCTCTTAAATTATGAACTCAAACGGAAAATAAAGTATTACAAAATATGTAAAACATAAAAAAGCCAATAAGAAAACTTATTGGCTTAGTGTATTTAATCGAATATCTTGTAAAAAAATAACCCCTTACCTTTATCTAGTTAACATATATCTTGATTAAATACATTTCAAATATAAATCAATATTTTGGTTTTGACAAAAAAAAACAGATTGTTTTATTGATTATTTGTGAATTAAAATATTAAAATTGATTTTATTGTTATTTAAAAAGATGTTTTTCAGTGTTTTAAGTTTTGTTTAGTAGTGTGTGAATTTATTTTTATAAAATACTTTTGTCATAAAAAAGCTAAAGTTATTAGATTTTCATTCATCTAATAACTTTAGCTTTATAACGTCAGATTTTAGTGTTTTATCGTATAGAATCCTTTGTTTGGAATTTTTATATCATACTTTTTTCTTGTTTTATCTGTCAAGAAACTATCTCTTAACCATGGGTTATGAATTTTTAGTATTTTGTAATTTATTCCAAAATCCTTTGCAAATTGTCCTAGATTATTCACTGTAGTATCAATGGTAATGGTTTTAGAAGGAACCATTTTATACATATCTTTATCACGAACATTGAAACCAAAATCCTTAGGGTTTTCTAAAATAAGTTTTAGAGCAGCCAGTCTATATACATATCTCGCCGTTTCTGGGTTTAATAATAAGTCTAAATAATGCTTTGAAGACTGACGCGTTTGCTGTTTTCTAATTCCCGCAATTCCCATATTATAACTCGCGGCAACTGTCAACCAATCGGCATTGTTTAATTGCTTTTTTGCACGCAATAAATACTTACATGCAGCTTCAGTTGCTTTTTCTAAATGATATCGTTCATCAACTGTTTCTGTAACTTCCAATTTATATTCTTTGGCAGTACCTTTCATAATTTGCCAAATACCTTTTGCTCCTGCTGGAGATGTAATGTTTTGCAATCCACTTTCGGCAACTGCTAAATATTTAAAATCATCAGGAATACCATATTTAGCCAAAATTGGTTCTATAATAGGGAAATACTTATTGGCTCTTTTTATCAATAAAATGGTATTAGATTGCCAGTAGGTATTTACATGTATTTCTCTATCTAGTTTCTCATAGATATCTGGATCATTAAGATCTATTTTTTCTCCAGCAAAACTGAGATTTTCAGGTTTATTTAATGCAAATATTTTATACGAATTATGGAAGTTGTGTTCATTCTGAACATCTTCTGTGCCAGTTTTTTTAGCTTGTATAAATAAGAAGGCCGATGCTAATATAGCAAATGATCCTAGTGTAACGATGTATTTTTTCATATTGAGGGTTTAAAATATTTTTGAATTAAACTGATCCGGAAATTTTCCTTTATAATTTGAGTAGAAATTCTGAATATGCGTCATATCTTCTTCAAAGTTACCCGATAAATGATAAACAGGACTAAATCCGAACTCTTTTTTTTCATAATCTGCGTAAGCCATTAAAATTGGGACATTAGCACCCATAGCTATTTTGTAAAAACCAGTCTTCCATTTTCTGACTTTAGATCGGCTTCCTTCTGGAGTAATTACAAGGTGAAATTTATCTTCTTTTTTAAAATTTTCAACCATATTTTCGACCAAATTGGTTTTTCGACCGCTACGATCTACACCTACTGCGCCCATACCTTCCATAAAATACTTGAAAGGGAACTTTAACCAATCGGCTTTTATTAAAAATTTAAGTTTTAATTTATATATCCATATTACACCAATCATCACAATAAAATCCCAGTTTGTTGTGTGTGGTGCACCAAGTATAACGGCTTTGTCGACATTTTCTGGAGGATGACCTGTAACCTTCCATCCAATCATTTTAATTATTAATTTAGCTATGCTTTGTTTCATTTTCTATAAAGAATTTTGGATCAAACCCAATTAAATGTACTTTTTTACTCGCTCTGGTAATGGCCGTATACAACCATTTATAATCAGAGTTATTCATGTTTTTTAAATCCCAATAAGGTTGCTCAATAAATACTTCATCCCATTGTCCACCTTGCGATTTATGACAAGTCAGGGCGTAGGCAAACTTTATTTGAAGAGCATTAAAATACGGATTTTGTTTTATACGTTCAAATCTTTTTCGTTTTGTTGGTATTTCGCTGTACTCTTCCAATAACTGATAGTAAAGTTTTTGTGTTTCTTGAAAAGACAAACTGGCGCTGTCATTATATAACGTATCTACGTATGCCATGGCAACAAATGGTTTCATATTCGGATAATCCACCAATTTTAGCTCAAGTTCTACAAAACGATATCCATATTCAGAAACAAAACGTACAATACGTTCTACATGTGCCATTTCTCCATTTGCCAAAAAACCTGCATCAGAATCTTGATTGACCCAAAAATAATTATTTTTTACAATCATTATGTGGTCTCCTCGTTCTATTTCACTTTCTCTTCCGTAAAAGTGTTGTCTTATTCTTTGATTGTATTGGTTAGCACGTTTATTTGATCGGCAAATAACCACTGTTTCATCGGTCCCATTTACATCCATGGCATTATCCAAGGCATACTCCAACTCATAGCGGTCTTGATGGCGTATACACTCCGCGGAATTGTCTTTTAATTGTGGAACCTGGGTATCTTCTTCTCCATTAATTGTTTCACGAACAGAGGTGGCACTCCATAAAATATCGGAGTTCTCTTTTTGTCGTTTTACATCACTCAATGTGAAATGATCTACGTTCTTCCAAAAGGCATGTTGTAATTCTTCAGGGTCTAAAGCTATAGATCGTTCTAAGTTTACAGGTGGCAATTGGGCCGTATCTCCAACTAAAATGAGTTTATTGCCTTCGCCTGAAAATACAAACCCGATAAGATCATCCAAAACCGAAGTTCCTTTTATACCTTCAGAGTCTATTTTCTTGCTGTGAATCATCGAAGATTCATCTACAATATATATGGTGTTTTTTGTTTTGTTTGGTTTTCTATGAAAAGAGGTAAAACCTCCAGAATCTACTTTAGACTGGTAAATGTGTTTATGAATGGTAGAAGTAAAACATTTGGTTTTAGATTGAAGAACTTTTGCGGCTCTACCCGTAGGCGCAAGCAACACAAATTTCTGTCTAAAATTTAAAAAAGATTTCGAAAGCGCACCAAGAAGACTGGTTTTTCCGGTACCAGCGTACCCATTTAGTACAAAAATGTCTAATGAATTCTCTTTTAGGCAAAACCGACTTACTTTTTTTATTAAATAACTCTGCTCTTCGGTAGGAGTAAAAGGAAGTAGTTCTAATATATTGTTTTCTAGGTCTTTTCTCATGAGAATTATTGGTGTGGAGGTGTTTTTTAGGTGAAGTAAATATTAATTTTATAAAAAAAACATGAATTAATGAACTATTTTTTGTGTTTTACGTTATTACTATATAAATTTGACAAGTTCTCAAAACTAAGAAAAAAACAAAAAAGGATGAAATACATTATTAGATTAGTGCTTGCAGCCGTAGCCGTATATTTAGGTATAAAACTTTATAACGACATTCAAGAACCAATCATTTTTCAAAAAGAAAGCGATAAACGTTATGCTGTAACTCAAGACCGCTTAGTATTGATAAAAGATGCTCAGTTGGCTTTTAAAGAAGGAAACAAACGTTTCGCTAAGAACTTTAATGAATTGGTTGCACATATAGACACTGCTGATTATGTATTAACTTCTAAAAGAGATACAGTTTTTATCGCTTTTGACGAAGTGTATAAAGAAAAGGTAGAAAAAGTAGAGACGTTAATTGATACGTTAGGATATGTTTCTATTAAAGATTCTTTATTCGAAAAAGGTTTTGATTTAAATTCACTTTCTGTTGTTCCAGTAAAAGAGGCAAACAATGCTAAGTTTGTTATGAAAGCAGGATTGTTGCAGAAAGGAAATAATTCAATTCCTGTAATGGAAGTATCTGTTGAAAAAGAAGTCTTACTTAACGGATTAAATTCAAGATTGATTGAAAATGATGGAAAATCATTAAAAATTGGTTCAATGGATGAAGTTAACTTAAATGGAAACTGGTAATCGCACCACTCCATATCAAATTTATTCTCACGCTTTAGTTAATCAAATTAATTTAGAGCATTGCGTATTGTCCATTCGACTTTTGTCGGATGGACTTTCTTTGTTAATACACCACGATAAAGATAAAAAAGTACTCTTTGCTTTGCAATTAAATACCTTTGGCGAAAAGAATATTATTGAGTCTTTACATGATGTGTGGAAAAATCAGAATATTCTACATAATACCTTTAAAGCCACTCAAGTTTATGTTCAAACGCCTTACTCTGTTTGGATTCCATCGTCGTATTTTAATCCTAAAAAATTAGAAGATGTTGTAGGGTTGCAGATGCATTTTGAAAGCGAATTTCAAAAACTATCATACGATTTTCATTTTAAATGGAATGCCTACCACGTATTTGCAATTAATAAAAATGTTGTTGAGTTTTTTGGTAAAAATGTACAAAGTTCTATCGTTTACCAAAACGATTTAATTCATTTTTTAAATAGGAGTAAAAAGGTGAAAAGTATCCAAAATAAGGTGTTTTTGGCTACAGATAAACAAATTGTTGACTTATGGATGATAGGGAGTTCTAGGCTTATTTTTCATAAAACAATACTTCAATCTGAGTCTGAAGAAGAGCTGGCTTTTAGAATTATGAGTGCTTTAGAGGTTGCAGAATTTGATTTTGTTGATGATTTATTTTATTGCCTAAATCAACTTCCTGAACGTTTGTACAGTATTTTATTTAAATATATTAAATCAATCCAAAGTTTTTCAGATGATCAATCGTCTGATATTAATTTAAAGGATTTAAAAAAAATTGGGGATTATGAATCTTTTAGACGATTAATTAATTAATCATCTTTTATTTTAAAGGATACTCTCCTGAAGTGTGGTATTGCTCTAAGTGCCCTAACATTTCCTTAAAAGTACGCTTCTTAATGTCATCAATATCTGCCTTTGTCTTATTTAATGTAGAAAAAGGTTTTGAGAATTTAACTTTAATAATACCAGGTCTAATTTTAGATTTAGAATGACTAGGGTTTATTATTCCCGCATTTAACAGAGTTAAGCAAACAATAGGTGTTTGTGTTTCAACAGCGGTTAAAAACGCACCATTTTGAAATGTGTTTAGCAAATTTGTGTTTTTGTGAATACGTCCTTCAGGAAAAAGAATTAAAGATTTTCCGTCTTTTACATTTTGCTTTATTTTTTGTAAACTTTCAAACCTTGCTTTCGGATCTGATCGATCTACAGGAATATGACCCAATCGGGTTGTGAAAAATCCTATGATGGGCCAAGAGAAAACTTCTACTTTACTTAGAAATCTAGTGTTTGATGGTGTAAACAAAACACCAATTAATATATCTAGATATGCTCTGTGATTCGCAATAAAAACAAACTTCTTGTGCCCTTTTAGGGCATTGTAGTCACCTTCAAATATTGGAATAATTCCGATTAAGAATAGACAAAGGTAACCTCCGTATTTAAATAGAAGAATACAAAAGTTTTGAATTTTTTCTCCAGAAAAAAGAAGAAGAATCAACGCCATTGGTATGAGAAAAAAACTACCTATAACTATAAAAACAATAATGGCCCAAATACTCCAAACGGAGTACAGTAACTTTTCCATGGGTTATTTTTTTATTTTAACAACTTGATAAGGACTCAACTTAGATTCTGTAATAATATTGTCCTGAATGGCTTTTTGAATAATCATTTCAATAAGCTGATCTTCCTTATTACTTTCTGGGTGATATTCCTGATGTAAGTCTGCTGAATACAATTTAGCCATCCCTTGCCACCAAAAAGCCGAAAACCCATTTCGGTAGAATTTAATTAAATCGTAAGCTGTAATTTGTAAATTTCGATGCAAGAGCTTTATCAAGATTTTCCCTTCGCTTCTTTTTAGTTTTTTGAGTTGATCTCCAAACGTTTCTTGAAGCCATTTTTGCCTTTTTCGTGTGTATTTTTTCTTTTTTCTTTTTCGTTTAATCGTCTGATACTTTTCGTTTACTTCCAAGAATACATTACTCGCTTCTAAGGCAAAAGGGTAAACTTTAAGAACTTTCCTTCTTAAAATATAATATAGCTTTTTGTCTTCGGCAGAAAGCGGTTTATAGTCCGTTAAAGTAACTTCATTTAAATAATCTATGTAAATAGTATCTGTGTCCGTAATAATGGCATCGAGATATTTGGGTTTTTCAGACGTAGATAAACTATCGGTTTGGGCATTTGAAATGATACCCAGACCGATAGTTAAATAACAAAATATAAATAGTTTTACTATTGTTTTCTGTTTGTTTTCCATAAAGAAGATTTCTTTGCGGTAGTATTCGAAACCTCTTGAGATTTAAACAAAGATTCAAATTCTGTTGCAGCAATTAGAGCGGCAATTTCAGCTTCGTCTTTATGATCACGAATTAAAAATTTCGGATCAAAATGTTTTGAAACGAAATGTGTATCAAAATCTCCAGATGTAAAAGCGGGGTGTTTCATAACAAACGTGGCAAAATCCATGGTTGTTTGTACCCCAACTATTTCATAATTTCTAATGGCTTCAATCATTTTATCTATCGATGACTGACGATCTTCAGCGTGAGTAATCAACTTAGAAATCATCGGATCATAATAAATAGGAATTTGCATTCCTTCTTCAAATCCATCGTCTACACGAACACCAGGTCCTATCGGACGAATATATTTCTCTAATTTCCCTATGTCGGCTGCAAAATTGTTCGATGCATCTTCTGCATAAACTCTAACCTCCATAGCATGACCATTAATCTTTATGTCATCTTGCGAAAATTCTAATGGCTTTCCTTCGGCAACTTTTAATTGCTCCTTTACTAAGTCTAGTCCTGTAATCATTTCTGTAACAGGGTGCTCTACTTGTAATCTCGTATTCATTTCTAAGAAATAGAATGTTTCCGGACCATCCAGTAAGAATTCAACAGTACCTACACCTACATAATTACAAGCGCGGGCAACGTCTTTAGCACATTCTCCCATTTTATGACGCATGGCATCAGAAAGAATAGACGATGGCGCTTCTTCAATTACTTTTTGGTAACGTCTTTGAATAGAACATTCACGTTCGAATAGATGAACAATGTTTCCATGTTGATCTGCCAAAACCTGAATTTCTATATGACGAGGAGATCCAATATATTTTTCAATAAATACAGATCCATCACCAAAGGCAGATTTTGCTTCACCCATGGCCATTTGAAGTTGTTCTTTAATTTCAGAAGATTCATAAACAACTCTCATTCCTTTTCCACCACCTCCGGCGGCAGCTTTTATTAGAATTGGGAACCCTATTTCGAGTGCTGTTTTTTCTGCTTCTTCGAGATCTTCAATAGCATCTTCGGTACCAGGAACCATCGGGATGTTATAGTTCTTAACAGCTGCTTTTGCTGCCAATTTATTCCCCATCATTCTCATCGATTCAGATTTTGGTCCGATGAAAGTGATGTTGTTTTGTTCAACTAAATCTGCAAATTCTGCATTTTCAGATAAAAATCCATATCCTGGGTGAATACCATCTACATTAAGTTCTTTACAAACTTCTATAATTTTATTTCCTAATAAATAAGACTCAGAAGATGCTGCAGGTCCTATACAAACAGCTTCATCTGCAAATTTTACATGTAAAGATTCTCTATCGGCTTCCGAGTATACAGCTACGGTTTGATAACCCATTTCTTTAGCCGATTTCATAACTCTTAAAGCAATTTCGCCTCTATTGGCAACAAGTATTTTTTTCATTTTGTATAAAGTCTCTATAGCTTAGTTGGGCAAGATACCATATTTTTAAGAGTTAATAGAGTTCTTTTAAGCTAATATTTGTTTATTTCAAATGGATTTTCGCTAAGAAGCTTACTTATGTATTCCATGAGTTATTGGAAATATAAAATCCCAATGTTAATACTTTGAGGTATTAATCATTGGGATTTTATATTTAACTATATGATGTGGATTTAACTTTTAGATAAATCTAATTCCATGACTTCATCGAGTTCGTAATCGTATTCAAATTTACCAAAGTCAATAGTGATTTTCCCTTTGTAATTTATTTTTGTTTTTTTGTTTACAACAGCATTCAATAAGTTTCCTAATATTTGTTTTCCACTGCTTCCAAATAATTTTTTATACGGAATGTTTGCTTTTAAGGGCACTTTAAAATCATCTTGACTGTTTATTTCGAAAGGAGCTGAAAGCACTTCTGCAATTTTTGCATCATCTATAAATAAATCGATATCTACTTTTTTTACAGAACCTCCAATGTGGTTTGGATTATAATAAAATGCCTCTGCCGATACCAAAACATCTTGCTTTGAAATGTTTTCAATTTTAATATTCTGCATTTTTTTGTATTCCGGAGCTTCATCTACCGTGCAAGAAAAGAGTGCAAAAATGAATGATGAGATCAGTAAAAGTTTTTTCATGATGTTTTGTTTTTTGCAAAAGTATAAAATTAGTTAATCTTAAGGTTTTGTTTTCGATGAATGGTTGAGTTTTGTAAATTAGGCTTTATCATAATCACCAAGCTTAGAAATATCTATATTCGTGTATCCGTCTTCATCAATATAATAAGAAGGACGGAATTTTGCATCTTCAATGATTTCATGTTGCAAATAAGAATGTCTAATATGAACGGTTTGACTAAAATTTTCATCGAAACCTTCTATAAAAATAGATATTTCAATCTTAGCTTCATTGGTGCATTTATTGGCAAATTTAAATAAGGGCGATTCGGGCGTAATTTCATGAACAATTGTCCAGGTAGATGGGAAAAATCGGATGCTTTCTATTTCTAAATCGAGCGAATAGAAAGTGCGTTTGTATTGTTGAGTGTTTTGATCTTTCTCAAACATACTCACAATGACCTTGGCTTCTACATTGGATAGATCGCTTTTTCTTTGATTCACCAATCTAAACATTAGAGCGGTTTTGTTTTCTTTATAAGGAGAAATGAGGGCATTTTTACTAAAAATAATCTTAGCATTTGGTTTAGAAAATCGTCCATACATTAAACCGGTTGCAATAGAAAAACTTAAAAGTCCAAATAAGGCTTCTGTAGATGCTATAATGCTTGATGAATAGTGTATGGGAGATATTAATCCGTAACCAACTGTTGTAAATGTTTGTGTGCTAAAAAAGAAACACTGCGAAAAATTATGAAGGGGAGAGGATGTCCAATTAAAATTTAAACCAATGTCTCCAATAATAAAATAGAGCAATGCAAATAACAAGTTGGCTATCACAAAATAAGAAATGATAATACAAGAAAAAAGCATCCAATTAATGTTTAGTAAATAGAGGTAAATATCTCTTATTCCATCTATTTTACCAGACTTAATCACATTATACGAACCATCTTTATTTATTAATCGTTTTAAATTTGGATTGTAATTCCTACCAAATCCTGGATCTGTTTTTTTGTTATTCTCCATGTAGATATCTATTCTTAGAAAAACTTCGATTAAATATAGGTATTTTGATGTGTTTTTTAACTAATATTGTTAGACTAAAATTAAAATCAGGAAAATGAAAACTTTTTTAATAAGTGCTTCTGTCATGGTAATGATGTTATTATCATGTCAATCAGAAAATAAAGCATACGCTCCAGAAGGTTTAACCAAATTAACGAATGCAGAAATCATTCAAAGGTTAAAAGATAAAGTTATTTTAAATCCACAAAATTTAGAATTTCAATCTACAGATGGACTTGTTCTTAAAGAAGATTCTGTAAGAACATTGTTTATTGCCGGTGAAACTTACGGAGATCAATATGTAGATAAAGAAGGTAACGTAAAAGTTATGATTCTTCGTAAAATGGAAGAGGCTGATAAAACGTTTTTGGAAGAACTTTCGGCAGTTCAGAAAAAAATGATGGAAGAAGAAATGTCTAAAAGACAAAATGAAGGTGCTGGTCAAGATCATTCAGGACATGACCATTCAGGACATGATCATGATCACGATCACGATCATTCAGGGCATAGTCATTAATAAATCTTATTAATCTTAAAAAAAATCGGAGATTACTATCTCCGATTTTTTTATGCCTGAAATTCATTTGTCAATCATGTTATTACCATGTGAATTTAATAACGTTGTTTTCTTCAATTTTCAAAAAGTAAAGGCCTCTTTCTAAATTAGACATATTTACATTTAAGACTTCCTGCTTACTTATAAATGTTTTAATTGGTTTACCACAAATATCGTAAAGAACAATTTCCTTTCCTGTTAATTTGTCTGATTTGATAATTAAATGATTATCATCTAAATACCATTCTATCTCGCTGTCCTTTATTTCGGATAAGCTTAATGGTGTCACATAAACCTCCATTACGTCACAGTAGTTGCTTGGAATAACGCAACCTCTAGCATCTGTTATTGTTACCGAATAATTTGTCGATGTTATCGGATAAACGATTGGATTTCTTACCGTATTATCGGATATGTTGACATTAGGCATCCACTCATAAGTGAACGGAGGCAACCCCCCTTGTGCTGTAATCAACAATGTTAGAGAATCCCCTTCTTGGATATGAAAATAAAAATCATGAAAAAGACTTGTGTAGCTTGAAACAGAAGTGATTACCGAATCGATTTGCTGATTGCCTAAAGTGTCGGTTACTTTTAAATAAAAGGTTAACTCTGGAGCTGAAGTTATACTCGAGGATAAAGTTGGAGTTAATGCGTTTACACTATCTAAAAACACATCTGCATAGAATGTGCTAGATCCTAGAGTAAATTCTGTTTCCCATAATATTGTTAGACTATCGTTGTTAGGATTGGTAATTGTTCCTTGAAGTTGAATATTTTCATCTCCATCACAAAAAACAAAATCATCACCAGCATCTATTGTCCAGGATTGTCCGAAACATAGAATTGGTAATGCAATGAATATGGTAAATAGTTTATTCTTCATCATTTGATTTGAAGTTAATGTTTGTGATGTTAAAATACGTATTGTTTAGAGTTGTAATTTATTAATTATAATGGACTTATGCAAATGATAAAATAACTTGTTGAGTGTTGTTATGTTGGAGTTTCTTGTTGTTTTTTACACTTTTCGAATTTGAGAATAAAAGCCATATGTCAAAAAATAGAATCTAGATGCCCATATTGTTTATTCAAGTGAGTCCAATGTCAGAAATGGATATGTCAAAACGTTTTTCTCGTTACAAATTTTGCTCCATTTGGTTACAAAATTCACTACTATTGATGTAGCTATGTAACATGTGGACTATTAGTTATTTGAAATCATGAGTTTCACTTCCATTATTTGTCCGTTCGAGTGAATTGTTTTGGAATGCAATGGAAAAGCAATTTGTATCGAGAACACGTCCTAACAACAACAACGATCTAGGAAAACTAGACAGTCACGTCATTTTAATCACTTGATAAAAAAAATATCTAGGGTCTCGAATTGACACTTTTTGTCACATCGACCTGTTCTGACTATGCGGGGGGTATTTGTGGAGAGTAACATAACAAAAAATGTACTTCGACAAAGCTCAGTAACAATCGAAATGTATTATTTTCTTACATTGAACTCAAATTTATTAACTTTATTTATTTTCCCTAACCAAAAGCAATGGCAATAAAAACAAGTATAGTAACCAAAATTGGAATGGTTATACCCATAAAAATTATACTTTGAGAAAAGGCAATTAACGAGGCCTTTTTCCACGAAAAAACATAAAATGTTCTCATCGCTTTTATTAAATAGAACAACAAAATGGATACAATCCCTATTAAAATATAAGATTCTATTGCAACCGGAATAAAACTTCTTAGTAAAAAGAAAAGACTCCAAACAATAAATGTAAATGAGAAATAATACATCGAAAACACAAGGTTTCCGGAATATTTAATGGGTTGTTTATAAAGAAAAAGCATTAATAACAACGCAAAAATAGGAAGTGAAAAGATTAAAGCATAAGGCAGTTTATCTAAAACTTGTTTAACCAAATAGAAAGATTCTTGGTTTTTGCGTTTTTCGAGCCCTTGTCTCAATTTATTCATAAAATAGCCTTCGGAACTATAACTTATATTCATTTCCTCTTTAGAAATATTCATTGTGTTTTCAATCACAACGGTGTCCAGCTTTTCTTTGTTAATAAAAGATTCGGATTGATTCTCTGACGCATTAATCAATTCAGATTCGTTATAATGAATATCTATAGGTTGACTGTCTTCCCAATTTGCCGACAATCCTAATATAATAAAAAAGAAGAACGACGTAAATAAATACAATTTTGCCGGATGAATGTATGTGGTACGTTTACCGTTTACAAAGGACTTTGCAATTTCGCCAGGTTTGAATAAAAGTGGTAAAAGGCTGCGTTTAAGACTAGAGTCGAAAGAGAAATAATTGGCAATGGTTTCTCTAAAAAGAACACGCATAGTTAGCGTTTCGTTTAAGGCTTGTCCGCAAGATTTGCAAAAGGTAGAATCTTCGGTATTGGTAATATTACAATTGGCACACGAAATCATAGAAATTAATAACTATATCAAAAAATGAATATAAAACTAATAAAAAATACCGATAAATAAAGCGAATCATCTAGTTAGGGTAATTTTCTGAATCTATGGTTTATTAATAATATATAAAGATTGTTTAATTTTTATTAGATATTATTGAAGTTTAGTTAAATGTTTTTAAACTCTTGGTAGATATAATTAAATATATTAAGTTTGTTTTAAATATTATTAAGAAATAACTTAAATAAAATGAAAAAACTACCTGTAGTATGTCCAAGTTGCGACGATTCTTTAAGTGTTTCTGAATTATCTTGTAATTCGTGCGAAACAAAAATATCTGGCGCCTTTACCTTACCTATTTTATTACAATTAACAGTAGAAGAACAACAATTCATTCTTCAATTTGTAATATCAGGTGGGAGTTTAAAGAAAATGGCAGAGCAACTCAAAAAGAGTTACCCAACAGTAAGAAATATGTTGGATGACATTATCGAAAAAGTTGAATCATTAAATCCATAACAATCATGAAAAATATATTAATGAACCCGTTTGAAACTCAAACCGAACAAAAATTATTGTCGGTTGGTATTTCTGCTGCACTGGTAGCATCTGTATTGGCTTATTTTCTAAATGCAAGATTCGATGGCTTGTTCGATATGCATTTTACGACCCAAATTGAGATGTTTCATCCTTTAATAGACAATGGAATAAATATATTATTGTCGGCACTTGTCTTGTTTGGAATAGGAAAGTACATCAATAAAAAAACAAGATTTGTAGATGTTTTAGCAGTGGCCGCCGTGGCAAGAATTCCTTACTATCCATTAATGTTTGTGAATGTAAAAGGTTTTATGAAAGCGGCTACAGACGTTATGATGGCTAATGCTAATCCCGAAAATATTGGCAATATTCCACCAACATCTTTGGCAATTATATTATGTTTTGCTCTGGTTGCCATAGCTGCCATTATATGGTATATTATGTTATTGTACAGAGGATTTAAAGTGGCTACAAATGCAAAAGGTAATTCTGCTTTGGGTTTATTTATTATTGCTGTTTTTATTATTGAATTTTTGACAAAATTAAGTATCAACTATATCATATAACATCATGAAAAATATCGTAATTATTATAATAAGTTTAGTTTTCTCTTTACAAATGGAGGCCCAAGATATGTTAGGTTCTTGGATTGGAAGCATAAATGTTCAAGGGCATACGCTGCGCATTGGTTTCAATTTTACCGAAGAAAATGGAAAGACCAAGGTTACCATGGATAGCCCAGATCAAAAAGCATTTGGAATACCTGCTCAACTCAATACCTTTACTGCTAGTAAAATAGAGGTGTCTATTTCTAATATGAGGGTGAATTACACTGGTAAACTAAATAAAGAAGGCGTAATTGAAGGACATTTTAATCAGGCGGGGCAAAATTTTGAATTAAACTTGACCAAAACCCTAAAAGAGGAAAGTAAAAACCTAAGACCCCAACATCCTAATCAACCATACCCTTACAATGCCGAAGATGTTTCGTTTGTAAATGCAAAAGATGGGATAAAATTGTCTGGAACGTTTACATTTCCAAAAACAGGATCTAATTTTACAACGGTTATTCTCATTACAGGAAGTGGACCACAAAATAGAGATGAAGAAATTTTGGGACATAAGCCGTTTTTGGTCTTGTCGGACCATTTAACTCAAAAAGGATTTGCCGTTTTAAGGTATGACGATCGAGGAACCTACGGATCTGAAGGTGATTTTTCTAAAGCAACATCGAAAGATTTTGCAACAGATGTAAATGCTGCCATAGAATTCCTTAAAACGAGGGCCGAAGTGAATAAAGAGCACATTGGACTCATTGGACACAGTGAAGGTGGGTTGATTGCTCCTATGGTTGCGCAACATAATACGGATGTAGCCTTTTTAGTTCTATTGGCTGGAACAGGTGTAGATGGAAAAACCATTTTATTGGATCAGACCGAAGAAATGAATAGGCTTGAAGGCATGAAAGAAGACGAAAATAGAAAGGCAATGACCTTTTCGGCTGATGTTTTTACTTATATAGAAGAAAATGTGCCTGAACTTACAAAAGAGAAGCTAAAAGCTTTTATGGTTGAGAAGCTAAAAGATAAAAATGGGTTTCAACTGCCAGCGGGTGAAGATGAAAACAAATTTATTACATCTCAAGTCAATCAATTAACATCGCCTTGGATGAAATATTTTCTGTTTTATGATCCTGTAAAGGCTTTAGAGAAAATTTCTGTACCTGTTTTAGCAATAAATGGTTCGAAAGACATTCAGGTAAAGAGCCAATTAAACTTGCCAGCTATAAAAAAAGCCTTAAACAAAAAGAAACACGCCTCTACAAAGGTGGAAGAGTTACAAGGTTTAAATCATCTTTTTCAGGAATGTAAAACGGGGTCTGTTTCTGAATACCAAAAGATAGAACAAACGTTTTCTCCTAAAGCATTAGCAGTAATATCTGATTGGATGTTGGGTTTGTAGATTAAAGATTGTAAAGAAAATGGTAATAATTCATAAGGATTTTAGAAATTTGCATAAAATATTTCAATTATGACCTTTTCTAAGGATAAAGACCCAATGGGTAAAGCCATTTACGATTTTGCAAAAAATAATAAGCCAAGTGAGATTATTATTTATTCTCCTGAGTTTTTTGATGACGTCATAGAAACGGCTTATTTATTTCGAGGTTACGAAGATTTTCCAGAAGTGGAGCAATTGGCCATGGAAGAATCTAAAGGCGCCATTCTGGATGTAGGATGTGGAGCTGGTTCTCATGCTTTGTATTTAAAAGAGCAAAATAAAGATGTAGAAGGAATTGATATTTCGGAATACATTTGTGAATTGATGGAAAGCAAAGGTGTAAAAACCTATTGCGAAGATATTTTTGAATTTAATTCCGTAAAAAAGTACAATACCATTTTGTTGTTGATGAATGGATTAGGAATTGCTGGAACACGAGGGCAATTGCCACAGTTTTTATCTAAATTAAAGTCTTTACTAGAGCCAGGAGGGCAAATACTAATAGAATCTTGCTCTACAGATTATTTATTTGACAACGAAAAAGACGCAGAAGAGTTTTCTGGTGAAATAGAATACCAAATGGAATACGATGGAATAAAAGGTGATCCTTTTTATTGGCTTTATTTACCATATAAGTCTTTAGAAAAAGACGCAAAAGAGTCTGGTTTTCTCTGTGAAAACTTATTGGAATATGAAGGTTCTACATATTTAGCCAAACTTACAGTAGAATAGGTGCTTTTAAAGCAGCCGAAATAGTGATTTATTATTTTAAATAGTTTTGAGCGCTAAGCTGGTCGATAAATGAAGTACTCTTAATTCAATTTTCGCATTAAAATATTCTGATTTATATTGTTGGCTGTTTGAAAGAGGTAAGTAAAACCTATTTTTCGGTTACCAAAAGGTGTAAATATTATCAAATAGACTCATGTTTTGCTTAAAAAGACAGTAAATATTGTCAAAGAGAGTTTAATAATCTACAGAGAGATTGTAAAAACACATTCAGAGAGTCTTTTTTCTAACACATTAGTTCGAAAAACAGCAAAGAGAGTTGATTCTTTATCAAAGAGATTATGAAAAGGCTCAAAGAGATTGTGAATGTACTCAATGAGATTGTGTTTTTAGACTGAATGAAAAACAAAACCATCTTGGAGGTGTAAAAATACACTATCGCAAGATGGTTTTTAATTATTGGAGTACCTTGGAAAGGTTCTTAATATTAGAAAGAGCCTTTACAATTTTATTATCTAGATGCTTCTTCTGTTTTACTTGAGTCTGCAATTAATTCAGATAGTTCCAAAAATTCAGATTTTGTAAAATGTCTGTATTTTCCACGCTTTAAAGTACCTAGTTTAATATTCATAATACGAATACGCTTTAAAGATCCTACTTCATAATCGAGGTAGGCACACATTCGTCTTATTTGTCTGTTTAACCCTTGGGTTAAAATAATATTAAACGTAAAATCGTTTATCTGAGTTACTTTACAAGGTTTTGTAATGGTGTCGAGAATAGGAACACCTTGGCTCATTTTTTTTATAAACTGAGGTGTTATTCTACGATCTACACTTACAACATATTCTTTTTCATGATTATTTCCTGAACGCAATATTTTGTTTACAATATCGCCATCGTTGGTCATAAAAATGAGCCCTTCACTGGGTTTATCCAATCGTCCAATCGGAAAAATACGTTCAGGGTAATTCATATAGCTAATGATATTCCCTTTCACGTTGGTTTCTGTAGTACAAGTTACTCCAACCGGTTTGTTAAACACCATATAAATGTTTTTAACCGTCTTTGTAATCACATTTCCTTCTACCGTTATTTCGTCTTCTGGTGTTACTTTTTGTCCCAACTCTACAGATTGTCCATTAATGAGTACAAGCCCAGCTTCAATAAGTTTATCGGCGGCTCTTCGAGAACAGTAACCCGTTTCAGAAATGGCTTTATTTAATCGTTTAAGCTCCATGTTTATTAAGTTTAATCAGATTATTCAATCTCATAGAAATCACCTCTTACTTGGTCGTTCTTTTTATTTCCAAATACGTCGGTCATAATAGAAGAGCAAATACTGGCAGCTTGTTCTGAGTCGTGAGGTAACAAAAGGGTGAAATACATTAAGTTTTCATCTTCTCTTTTTATAAAAGACCCGAAGTTTTTATGTTGTTTGAGCTTTTTGATGTTGTTTAAGTCCGATTCTTCTTCTGTATCGAACTCCAAGCTTAAACTAATTCCAAATTCATTCGGATTTTCACTCGTTTCTTCGGCCATATTTTTATTTATGATCTGAAGAACGTCTTCATGTTTGTCCGAAGATATAATTAAGATAAAAGATTCATTCTTTTGATAAAACGCACCGTTGGCGATGTCAATCATATCTAAAATTTCATCGAAATAAAACAACGGTTGAGGTGTGTTTTTCGAAGACCCTTTTTTCTTTTTATTGAATTTAAACATAGTTTATTTTTCTAACATGAAAACAGATTCTACATGCGAAGTATGAGGGAACTGATCTACAAGTGCAAACTTCTTTGTTTTATAACCTGCCTCTTGTAATTGTTCTAAATCTCTTGCTTGTGTAGCCGGATTACAAGATACATAAACAATACGTTCTGCACCAAGTTGTATAACCTTTTTAAGAGACTTAGGTGCAATACCAGCTCTTGGAGGATCTAAAACAATGGCCGAAATTTTTCCTCGATATTGTGGATTGTCTAATAAAAAACGTCCAACATCATTGGCATAAAAGTCTAAATGTGATAGCCCGTTTTTCTTGGCGTTTTCTTTGGCATCTTTTACGGCTTCTTCAACAATTTCTACCCCAATAACTTTACAGTTATCTCCGGCTCTTTTAGAAATACATTGTGCAATAGTTCCTGTTCCACAGAATAAATCCATTACAATTTTGTTAGAAAAGTCTTTTTCACCTTCAAAAACAAGATCTATGGCCTTTGTGTATAATTTATCGGCAGAAAGAGGATTTGTTTGAAAAAACGATTGCATTTTCATTTGGAACTCTAATCCGCATAAGCCTTCAGTTAAAACATCTTGCCCGAAAATAACCTCGCTTGTACCAGCAGTTGCCATTGTTCTGTCTGCAACTTCATCGTTAATGGTATGTAAATACCCAACAATTCTATCGCCAAAAGTATCTTTTAATAATTGAGAGAATTCTTCTTTATTAAAAGCATCAATATGAGATGAAGAAGTAACCAACATTAAAAGCAATTCATCTTTTAAATAAGATTTACGCAAAACGAGGTGTCTGAAAAATCCTTCTTTTCTAGGCGGATGCCAGGCTGGTAAATTTGTATTTTCGAAATAGGCTCGAAGAGTCTTAAGTTCATTTTCGAAATGTGCATCAAAAAGCCCCGAATCTTGATTTAGGTTTTCAACCATCCACCAAGTACCACGCTTTTTAAATCCTAAAGAAAATTCATCTTTATCGGTCATTTCATCTTTATCCCAACGAATGGCCGAAAAAGAATATTCCATTTTATTTCTGTAATGCCATGTTTTTGGCGAAGAAATAAATCCATCATAAATAGATTCTGGATTTTCTATTTTACCAATGGTTTTAAATAAATGAAAACAACTCTCTTCTTTGTGTTTTTCTTGAATTTGAATTGGAAGTCGAGCATACGGAGCACCAGGAATTTCCTGATAAGGAATCTCAATTTCATCTTTGGTTCGTTCAATAACTGTTTCTAAACGTGCCTCGGCATAGCGTTTTTGACATTTAGTAATGGCAGCTTTTACTTTTTGACCAGGCAATGTATTTGGTACAAAAATAACGAATTCACCATCTTCAATTTTTATTTTGGCAATTCCTTTTCCGCCAAAAGCTATATTTATAATATCTAACTCAAGAATTTCTCCTCTTTTAAATAGTCTTCTGTTTCTGTGTCTTCCCATGCGGCAAATTTAATTATATTTGTTCGAGCTTTTTAAAATGTTAAAGCAAATTTTTCGAAAACATAAAATACACATACAAAATGATGACTTCAAAAGATTATATTGCCTTAGAAGATAAGCACGGTGCACATAATTATCATCCACTTCCTGTTGTTCTTTCAAAAGGTGAAGGCGTTTACGTTTGGGACGTAGAAGGAAAACGTTATTTTGACTTTTTATCTGCATATTCTGCGGTAAACCAAGGTCACTGTCATCCTGCAATTGTAAAAACAATGCAAGAACAAGCTGCAACTTTAACGTTGACGTCTAGAGCTTTTTACAATGATACCTTAGGTATTTATGAAAAGTACATGACAGAATATTTTGGTTTTGATAAAGTATTGCCAATGAATACTGGAGCCGAAGCCGTTGAAACAGCAATTAAATTGGCGCGTAAATGGGCATATGAGAAAAAAGGAATTGAAGAAAATAAGGCACAGTTAATTGTTTGTAAAAACAACTTTCATGGTCGTACAACAACAATTATCTCTTTTTCTAACGATCCAGATGCTCGAAAAAACTTTGGACCTTATACCGAAGGATTCATTAAGATTGATTACGATAACTTAGAAGCTTTAGAAGAAGCATTAAAACAAGATAACGTGGCGGGATTCATGGCAGAGCCTATTCAAGGTGAAGCTGGAGTTTATGTGCCAAGCGAAGGATATTTATCTAAAGCTAAAGCTTTGTGTGAGAAGTATGGTGTATTATTTATTGCCGATGAAGTTCAGACAGGAATAGCACGTACTGGTAAATTGTTAGCGGTAGATCACGAAAATGTGAAGCCAGACATCTTAATATTAGGTAAAGCCCTTTCTGGAGGAGCATATCCTGTTTCTGCAGTTTTAGCAAATGACGAAGTGATGGAGGTTATTAAACCTGGACAACATGGATCTACATTTGGAGGAAACCCAGTTGCATGTAAAGTTGCAATGACCGCTTTAAATGTTGTAAAAGATGAGCAATTGGCTGAAAAAGCAGAAGACTTAGGTCAGTTTTTTAGAGCTGAAATTGCAAAATTTGCCGAAACAAATGATTTAGTGAAGCTTGTTAGAGGAAAAGGATTGTTGAATGCTATTGTAATAAACGATACTGAAGATTCTTCTACTGCTTGGGATATTTGTATGAAGTTAAGAGATAACGGATTGTTGGCTAAACCAACGCATGGAAATATCATTCGTTTTGCACCACCATTGGTTATGACTAAAGATGAATTGACTGAATGTATTTCTATCATCACAAAAACGATTAGTGCATTTGCAAAATAATGTTTTGATCATAGAGTTATGAAAATGACTTAATATATAATAAGAGAGGCTGTAGTTTTAGATTACAGCCTTTTTTTTATGATATTTATCCATAAAAATGGAATGAGAATATGTGTTGGTTGTAGATTATTGCTGTATAGTGCTTTGAGTAGTGTTTTGTTGTTTGTTTTTTGAATGGATTAATGTAAATATTAATTCTAATATATGATATAATAAGGTCGAGTCTGTTTAGTTCTATTAAAAAATGTTAATTTAGTAAAGTAATTCATCTATTGTCCAATAATATTGAACAATATTTGGGTAATTAGATACAAAAAATAAACCCTACAATACTATGAGAAAATCATTTTTACTTCTTTTTTCTTTGTCACTTTCATTTGTTTCGATGGCTCAGAACAAACGTTGTCATACCGATGAATTTGAACAACATTTATTGAAACAAAATCCAGAGTTGGAAATAAAAAAGCAGAAAATTGAAGAGCAATATAGAACGTACTTAGAATCTCAGAATTTATTTAAGCAATCTACCTCATCACAAATTATTCATATCCCTGTTGTTTTTCATATTGTCTATAAAAACAATGCACAGAATTTACCAGATTCTAGAATAATGGAGCAGTTAGATCGTTTGAACTTAGATTACTCAGGTGCAAATGCTGATACTTCGACTGTGCCACTTGAATTTAAGCCATTTATCGCCAATACGAACTTAAGATTTTATTTGGCTACAACAGATCCTGATGGGAACCCTACAACAGGAATTACAAGAACAGAAACAGAAGAGTTTTCTTTTGGAGTTACTCAAGATCAAATAAAATACACTAATCAAGGTGGTAAAGATGCTTGGCCTACAACACAATACCTAAACATTTGGGTAGGAAACATTGAGGCAGGAATTTTAGGATATGCCACACCACCTTTTAACCACGGAAATGCATCTGATGGAGTGGTTGTAGGTTATAGATATTTAGGTGAAACAGGTGCACAAGCTCCGTTTAATAAAGGAAGAACTGCAGTTCACGAAGTAGGACATTATTTAGGATTAAACCATGTTTGGGGTCCTGGTGCTGGAGGATGTGGATCTGATGATGGAATTAGTGATACGCCATTACAATTGAAGAATAACTATGGTACACCTGCATATCCTCAATCGAGTTGTGGTTCTAGTGATATGTTTATGAACTATATGGATTATTGTGATGACGAAGCTTTGGTGATGTTTTCTCAAGGCCAAAGAACAAAGATGGAAAATGTTGCAACCACTACACGTTCTTCATTGTCTACTGTAGAACCAGTTGGAATTAATGAGAATAATTTGTCGTTTACGATCTATCCAAATCCTTCTAAAGGTGAAGTTAAAGTTCAATTAAACTCTAACGAAAAAGAATCTCAAATTCAAATTATTGATTTAGCAGGAAGATTACAATTTAATATGACTTCTGAAGGTACAGAGCTTATTAATATTGATGCAAGTCACTTAGTAAATGGTGTTTATTTCGTTAAAATTACTCAAGGGAATAAAACATCGCAACAAAAGATTGTAATAATGAAGTAAGCGAAATTTCAAAAAGTAAAATGAAGAGTACTTGTTATGCAAGTGCTCTTTTTTTTGTTAAATTGAAAATAAAAGCTCTAGAATTGGTAAATTTTTCATAAATTTCTTGAAATTAATTTAACTTTTTATGAAATATATAATTACAACAGTCTTTATATTTGCTTCAATGGCAATATCTGCTCAAACAAAAACATGCTATACCGATGAATATGAAGTCATGTTGTTGGAACAGAATCCAGAATTGGAAGCGAAAAAAGCTGAATATGAACAACAGTTGTTAAATTTGAATACCAATTTACATAAATCAAGTAGTACCCAATATAATATTCCTGTTGTTTTTCATATTTTGTATAAAACAAGCCAACAAAACCTTCCTGAACAGAGAATTATTGAGCAAATGAATAGGTTGAATGAAGATTTTGCTGGTGAAAATTCAGATACTTCAACTGTTCCTCATGAATTCAAACCCTTTATCGGAAGTGCAAATATTCACTTTTATTTGGCCACTTTAGATCCCGATGGTAATGTGACTAATGGGATAAACAGGGTAAATACTACTAAAACAAATTTTACAGCAAATAGCAATCATATAAAGAAAACAGCCGATGGAGGTGTGGATGCTTGGAATCCGAACAAATATTTAAATATTTGGGTTGGAAACATCGACCTAAATATTCTTGGGTATTCAACTTCACCTTTTAACCATGGAAATAGTATGGACGGTGTTGTTTTAGGTTATAAATATGTAGGTAATTCTACATTTCCTTCGGCTTATAGTGGAGGTAGAACCGCAGTACATGAGGTTGGGCATTATTTTGGTTTACAACATGTTTGGGGAAGTGGTAGTGGAGGATGTTCGGTAGATGATGGTGTTGCCGATACACCTTTGCAAGAAGGCGCTTCTACTGGTACACCTGTTCACCCTAGGCCGAGTTGTGGTTCAAATGATATGTTTATGAATTATTTGGATTATTGCGATGATATTGTTGCTGTTATGTTTACTCACGGTCAGGTAGATAAAATGTATTCGACGATTACTACGTTTAGATCTTCATTACTTTCGCCAGATGTGAGTGTGAATGATATTGAAATAGAATCAAATATTTTCCCGAACCCTTCTAATGGTTTATTTCAAATTAATCTTTTAGAAACACCAACAGAAATTGAAGTAAGAGTGTTGGATATTACAGGAAAGACATATGAAATTGATTACACAGTTGCTGATAAACGCATAAATGTAAATGCCGATCACTTATCAAACGGGATTTACTTTATTGAGTTAAAAACGAAAGACAAACGAAAGCTTCATAAAATTATTATTTCAAAATAATCATTGTAAAACCTTCCATAGTGAAGGTTTTTTTATGGATTTTTGATTCTCGATTTATGAAAACAGACAATTTTTCTGAAACAATCAAAGAATTCCCTAAATTTGTTAGTATAGCTAAAGAATAATAACATGATTTTCACGAAAGATATATTGCAGTTTTTGCAAGAATTAGAACAAAATAATAACAGAGATTGGTTTCATAGTCAAAAGAAAAGGTATACTAATTCTGTAAAAGAGCCTTTAAAAGCATTTACTCAAGTACTGATTGATGAGGCATTAGGTGAAGAAGGATACTTAAATCAGATAGAGCCTAAAGATTGTATTTTTAGAATAAATAGGGACATTCGTTTTAGTAAAGATAAAAGTCCATATAAATCCAATTTGGGCGTTGTTATTTCTCCGAAAGGGAAAAAAGATAATACAACACCTGGAATGTATATCGAAATATCTCATAAGCATTTAAGGCTGTATAGCGGAATTTATACATTAAATAAAGATCAACTTTCCAGTGTGAGAGAAAAGATTTATGAAAATACAGCAGAGTTTGAAAATTTGATTTCCGATCCTGTTTTTAAAAAGAATTTTGGAGAGGTGAGAGGAGAGAGAAATAAGCGTATTCCAAAACCCTTTTCAGAAATTCAAGAAAGCTGTCCGTACATTTTGAATAAATCATTCTATTACTTCAAAGAATATGCGGCCGAAACTATTTTGAAAACAAATGTGGTAGAGGTTTTACTTAAAGATTATTCTAAGGCAGAATCATTGAATAGATTTTTATTTGAGCCAATACAAGAGTAATTTCCTATTTTTGTGAAAACTAAAAAATACAACAGATGAATTTAAAGTGGTCTATATACGCAGCCAGTCTTTTATTAATAGCATGTGGTTCGCCATCAAATAATAAGAATACAGTTGTTTCGCCAAATTCGAATAATAAAGAAGCTAAAAGCAACGAGCAAAATAAGAATCCTGAAAAGAAGGCAACTGGGTTAATCACATCTGAAGCCAATGATTTAACGGGATTGAAGCCATTTAATGGCGAAGTTTTGGCTTTTTATAATGTTGAAAATTTATTTGATACAAAAAATGATCCTAAAGTAAAGGATGAAGATTTTTTACCAAACAGTGATTTGCATTGGACTGCAGAACGTTACTCTAAGAAGTTGAATAATATTGCAGATGTTGCTGATAAATTGAAAGGCGATTTACCTATTTTTATGGGAATGGTTGAAGTTGAAAACCGTTCGGTATTAGAAGATTTAATCTCTAAAACCAAATTAAAATCTGGGAATTATGGGATTTCACATAAAAATAGCCCAGACATAAGAGGAATTGATGTTGCTTTGATTTATAGAAAAGAATATGCAAAATTATTGTCTTCGGAGTCTTTACGAGTTTCTATACCAAATACACTAACCAGAGATATTTTATATACCAAATTTGAGTTAGAAGGAAAAGAAATTCTACATACCTTTGTTAACCACTGGCCTAGTCGAAGAAAGGGACAAGAAGCCTCTGAATATAAAAGAGTGCAAGCAGCTAAAACATTAAAAACAAAGGTCGATCAGATATTAAAGGCAAATCCGAATGCTAATATTGTTATAATGGGAGATTTTAATGATTACCCAAATAATAAAAGTTTGAAAAGTATTTTAAAAGCAGGTACGGATACAAGAAAGTTGTATAATCTGGCTTACAAAATGCATATGGCAAGTAAGGATACACAAATAGGTACACATTCCTATAAAGGTGAATGGGGAATGTTGGATCAAATTATTGTTAGCCCAAACATGTTAAACAAAAAAGGGAAATTTGGAATTTCTCAGGATGATTTTGATGTGTTTTATGAAGATTTCTTGATCTTTCAACACCCAAAATATAAAACATATCAGCCAAATCGTACGTATGCTGGTCCAAAATATATCGGAGGTCATTCAGATCATTTACCTGTTTATGTAGAATTGTAATATGTCCAATACGTTTGGTAAAATATTTTGCTTAACCACTTATGGTGAATCTCACGGGATTCAGATCGGTGGAATTATTGATGGTTGTCCTTCTGGTATTCCTCTTGATTTAGATGCCATTCAAAAAGAATTGGACAGAAGAAAACCTGGGCAATCGGAAATTGTTTCTCCAAGAAAAGAAGAGGACATTGTTCATTTTCATTCTGGAATATTTGATGGGTGTACCACAGGAACGCCCATTCAATTCACAATTTACAATAAAGATCAACGCTCTAAAGACTATGGAAATATAGCCAATATCTTTAGACCATCTCATGCCGATTATACCTACCAAAAAAAATATGGGATTCGAGATTATCGAGGAGGAGGAAGATCATCGGCAAGGGAAACGGCTTGTAGAGTTGTGGCTGGTGCTATTGCCAAACAATTACTTTTGGCAAAAGGCATCAGAATTAGAGCTTGTGTAAAATCTGTTCACCAAAATAAATTGGCAGCAAATGAAAATATTGAGTGGCCTTTTGTAGAGCAGTTTAAAACACGTGCTGCAAATCAACGATTACACAATCTTTTTGAAAGCGATATTTTGGAAGCAAAAGAAAAAGGAGATTCTTTAGGTGGACAAGTGCACTGTGAAATTATTGGCGCTCCTGTGGGATTAGGAGAACCTATATATGATAAGCTTCATGCCCGTTTAGGAAGTGCCATGTTGAGTATAAATGCTTGTAAAGGCTTCGAGATTGGCTCAGGGTTTTTAGGTACAACATTAAAAGGCTCCGAACACAATGATTCTTTTCAAATAAATGGAAAGCAAGAAATATCTACGGTTTCTAATTTTTCTGGAGGTGTTCAGGGAGGGATTTCTAATGGGGAACCTATTTATTTTGCGGTCGCATTTAAACCAACAGCAACCATTATTAAACCACAAAAGTCGGTTACCAATCAGAATAAAGCCATAGAGTTTTTAACACAAGGAAGGCATGATCCATGCGTTTTACCAAGGGCCGTTCCTGTTGTTGAGGCGATGGCGGCAATTACAATGCTCGATTTTATTTTACTAAATAAGAGCAGGCAATTCTAAATTTTCGGATTAAGGAATTTATTAAAACAAAGAAAAGGCTAAGGTATTTTATTAACTTAGCCTTTTTTATTTTCGGACAGAAAGGATTATTCATTTTTTGAGACGAATAAATCATTAAAAATAACTCAACAATTTTATGGCAAAGAAAAAGCTTGCATTACATTGGAAAATATTAATTGGAATGACTTTAGGAATTTGTTTCGGATTTCTAATGACTGGAATTGATGGTGGAAAAGAATTTATTGCCGATTGGATAAAACCTTTTGGTTCTATTTTCGTAAACCTGTTAAAATTAATTGCTGTTCCCTTAATAATTGCCTCTTTAATTAAAGGAATTTCCGATTTACAAGATATTTCTAAGTTTAAGGCCATTGGAGGAAGAACAATGTTAACTTATATTGCCACAACTGTTGTTGCCATTACGATTGGGTTGGTATTAGTAAATGTTTTACAACCTGGCGCTGGAATTTCGGAAGATACAATAGCTCGATTAACCCAGGATTATGCATCAGGAAGTGGAGTCCAAAAAAAATTAGCTGAAGCTTCAAAACAACAAAGTGCAGGACCTTTACAAGCCTTAGTAGATTTGGTTCCATCTAATGCTTTTAAAGCTATGACGGATAATGGGAAAATGCTTCAGGTTATATTTTTCACCATTTTTATGGGAATATGTATGCTATTGGTAAAACCTAATCAGGCAGAACCTTTAAAAAAGTTTTTTGACTCTTTAAATGAAGTTGTTTTAAAAATGGTTGATATTATTATGTTAGGTGCACCATATGCAGTTTTTGCCTTATTAGCCAATGTGGTTGTATCAGCAGGAGATCCTGAAATATTATCTAAACTCTTACAATATGCAGGAGTAGTTGTTTTAGGCTTATTAATTATGATTGGTTTTTACTGTTTATTGGTGGCTGTTTACACTAAAAAATCACCAATTTGGTTTTTAAAACAAATTAGCCCAGCTCAATTATTGGCTTTTTCAACAAGTTCTAGCGCGGCTACCTTACCCGTTACTATGGAAAGAGTAGAGGAACATATAGGTGTAGATAAAGAAGTGTCTAGTTTTGTTTTACCTGTAGGTGCCACTATAAATATGGATGGAACTAGTTTGTATCAAGGCGTGGCAGCCGTTTTTATTGCACAAGCTTTAGGACATGAATTGGATTTTGCAGCTCAATTAACCATCGTTTTAACAGCTTTATTGGCTTCTATTGGTTCGGCCGCAGTTCCAGGAGCGGGTATGGTAATGTTAGTTATTGTTTTAGAAGCCGTAGGTTTTCCATCGGATAAATTAGCTGTTGGTTTAGCTTTAATTTTCGCGGTGGACAGACCTTTGGACATGTTAAGAACTACTGTAAATGTAACAGGAGACGCAACTGTTTCAATGCTTATAGCTAAGTCTGTTGGTAAGCTCAATAAGCCACATGAGAAAAAATGGGATGACAATTATATAAGTAAATAATTAGTTTTATCTAAAAAAATAATTATTTTTAAAGAAAAATTATTCACTTTGCAGGGTGGAAAAGGGTATTGGTCTAAAATAAAGACATAATAATTACGATAATTAGGTAATGTGTTTTGAAAATTATATTTTTGACCGGTATTTGCTTAACATTCTAAAATAAAGAAGTTATGAAAAGAATTATATTGCTGATAAGTTTATTTATTACAAGCTTGTCTTATGGACAGGTAGAAACTATGCCTCAACAAGAAAATACAGAAACTAGAAGACATTTCTTCGATGATATTTCTGTTGGAGCAAGTTTAAATCATGCTTTAATAAGAGGGGATGTTTATGGATTATCTTCTTATTATTTAAATGATGATTTTGAAAATCCAATTGGAGATGATAATTATGATTTTGGTGTGGGATTGCGAATTGCGAAACCAATTAATAAATTTTTCAACATCGGGTTAGAGCTTAATGTAGGAAGAATGACTGGTGTAAAAGACTGGGATAAAAATAAAAACTACGAAGCTTGGCAAAGTGAGATGAATTATAAAAACGTGAATATTTCTTCTCGTTTCTATTTTTCGAAACTGTTTGCTTATAAAAACAGAAAGCCAAAAGCTTTAGGTTATGTTGATTTGGCCGGTGGTTTTATGGTGTCAGACGCTAAAATTAAATGGGTTTCTAATGGAATAACTGATTCTTACAAGGATCCGCATTCTAATACGGAAACAGCTTTGACTTTGGGTCTTGGTGGTGGTGTGGAGTTTCTATTAGTTAAAAAACTATCATTAGATTTAGGAACAAAATTCTTTTGGACAAACTCAGATGAAATTGATGGAATTTATAAGGCTGTAGATCCTACAGTTCAAAATAAATATAACGATGTATTTTGGTTGTCACATCTTGGATTAAATTATGACCTAAGTAAAGATGTTTACAATTCAGAATCTTATAAATGGCATTATGGAGAGTTGGTTGATAAGGACTTAGTATATGATGAAAATAATAATGTAAGAGTTGATACTGTTATTATTTATGTTCAAGATACTACCATAATTAATAAATTAGATACGGTTGTTGATAAGGTTACTGAAATTATAGAAGTTGAAGCCGCAGCAACGAAACCAGCATTTAGTCCTGTATTCTTTGATACTGATAGTTACCAAATTAGACAAGATCAGGTGAGTGCGATCAATATGGTTGGTAATTACTTAATTACTAATCCAAAGGTAAAAGTTGTTTTACATGGATACGCAGATAAGAGAGGTTCTTCAGAGCATAACTTAAAGCTTTCTAAGAAACGTGTTGAGTCTGTTAAATCTGTCCTTGTAAATGTATACAATGTTGATGCCTCTAGAATTGAGACTGATTATACAGGAGAAGAAAACCTGAAAATAGATCAAGACAATTTAAACAGAAGAGTAGATTTTGATGTTAGATAATATCATTAAACAATAAAAAAAAGAGTAGATATTTTATGTCTGCTCTTTTTTTTTGTCTAATAATTTAAGAATTGATCATGGAATATATTAATATTCAATAATTTTACATCCCTCAAAAAAATAAATCAAATGCGAGCTGTAGATATTATTGCAAAAAAAAGAGATGGAGGAATCCTAAGTGCTCAAGAAATTCAATTCTTTTTGAATGGTTATCAGATAAATGATATTCCAGACTATCAAATGTCAGCCTTATTAATGGCCATTTATTTAAAAGGTATGAATGATGATGAGTTGTTTCAATTCACAAAAGCAATGGTAGATTCTGGTATTACTATTGAGTTTAATGATCAAAATTTTGTGGTTGATAAACATTCTTCTGGGGGTGTTGGAGATAAAATTACCTTGGCTCTTTCACCTTTGTTGGCAGCTTTAGGTGTTCAATCGGCCAAATTATCTGGTAGAGGTCTAGGCCATACAGGAGGCACGATAGATAAATTAGAAGCCATACCAGGATTCAGGTTTTCAAAGACACAAGAAGCTTTGAAAGAAATGATGGATTCCAACGGATTTGGATTAATGGGTGCTTGTCCTGATGTTGTTCCTTTAGATAAAAAGATTTACAATTTAAGAGATGTTACAGGAACAGTTGGCGCAATACCGCTTATGGTTTCGTCTATTTTATCTAAAAAAATTGCACTTAAAACAGATTTGATTCTTTTGGATTTAAAAGTAGGATCTGGTGCCTTTATAGATACGGTTGAGAATGGTAAGTATTTGGCCGATAAAATGCAAACCATTGCAAAAATGTTCAATCGAAAATTGATTTGTATGTTGACAAATATGAATCAACCATTAGGATTTTGTATCGGAAATTTGAATGAAGTACTTGAAGCAAGTTATGCACTCCAAAATAAAGTAAATAATGATTTTACTTATTTATTAAAACATATTTCAGCAAAGATACTAGTAGAAAAGAAAAATTGTTCTGAAAAAGAAGCGTTTGATTTCATTGAAGAGGTATTAAACAATGGAGATGCTTATCAAAAATTGATTCATTTCATCAATAAAAGTGATGGAGATTCATCTATACTTGAACTGAAAATGACTGATGTTTATACCAAAAAAACATGTCATGTTCTTTCAGAAGAAGAAGGTTATGTTCATTCTATTGATACAAAAAGAATTGGAGATATTGCAATGAAGATCGGAGCAGGACGGGAAACAAAAGAAGATATTATAGACCATAAAGCTGGAATTTATATGACCATCAAAATTGGAGATCACATTAAAAAGAATGATGTGTTAATGCGTTTGGATTATAATAAAACAATAGATAAAGAAGCATTTTATAAAGATGCACTTTCAGCTATTAAAATAAAAACTGAGATTGTAAAACCAACAAAAGTTGTTTACCAAACTATTTATTAAAGATTATGAAATTAAATAATTATATAGATCATACTTTGTTAAAAGCCACGGCTAATAAACAAGATATTGACACCCTTATTCAAGAAGCTATTACACATCATTTTTATGCAGTTTGTGTAAATTCTTATTGGGTACCTTATGTTTCTGATCAATTAAAGGAATGTAATGTTCAATTGGCGTCTGTTATAGGTTTTCCATTGGGAGCAATGTCTACAGCAGCAAAAGTATTTGAATCCAAAAATGCTGTAGAAAATGGTGCCGATGAAATAGACATGGTAATTAATCAATCTCATGTCCAAAATGAAAATTGGGATGAGTTATACCAAGAAATTTATTCAATAAAGTCGAGTATTGGTAGTAAATTATTAAAAGTAATTTTAGAAACATGTTACTTAACAGATAAACAAATTGTCAAAGTATCTGAAATTTGCATGAATGCTGGAGCAGACTTTATTAAAACATCTACAGGTTTTGGTACAGGAGGCGCAACTTTAGAACATGTTAAGTTAATGAAAGAAACTGTAGGTGATCATGTTCAGATAAAAGCCTCAGGTGGTATTCGTGATTTTGAAACAGCAATGGCATTTATAAATTTAGGCGTTTCTAGAATAGGAACTTCTTCAGGAATACATATCATAAAAGGAACAATTTCGGATAAATCTTATTAAATGAATAAACGCGTTGTAATAATAGTTCTTGATAGTGTTGGTGTTGGTGAATTGCCTGATGCAAAGGAGTTTGGAGATGTGGGGAGTCACACTCTTGGAAACATTGCAAAGCAGGTCGATTTGAAATTGCCTAATTTATGTGCATTAGGCTTAGGAAATATTACACCTATTAAAGGTCTGAATACAATGAGCCAACCTAAAGCGTATTTTGGTAAAGCGCTTGAAAAGTCCCAAGGTAAGGATACAAGTACTGGACATTGGGAAATTTCAGGAGTTGTAAATCCAAATCCTTTTCCATCATATCCAAGTGGATTTCCAATAGAGTTTATTCGTGAGTTTGAAACATTAACAGGCAAAAAAATAGTCTGCAATCAACCTTATTCAGGAACTCAGGTCATCAATGTTTATGGTGAAAAGGCCAAAGAACAAGGAGACTTGATTCTATATACTTCTGCGGATCCCGTTTTACAAATAGCAGCTCATACTCAAAGTGTTTCAATTAAAGAATTGTATGGTTATTGTGAATTGGCTTTGGAATTATCCAAAACGTTTTGCCCTGTTGCTCGTGTTATTGCTCGACCTTTTATTGGAGAAAAAAATGGTGATTTCGAAAGGACTTCAGAAAGAAAAGATTTTTCGGTTTTTCCTCCAGGTCAAACTGTATTAGATGTATTAACTCAAAATGAGATTCCAGTTATTGGGGTTGGAAAAATAGCAGATATTTTTGCACACCGTGGTATTTCATATTCATATGGTTCGAATAGAGACAATGATCAAGGTGTAGATCATACAATAAAAGCCATTCAAGAACACCAAAAAGGTTTAATTTTTACAAATCTGGTAGATTTTGATTCTAAATATGGTCATAGGAGGAATGTGAAAGGATATGCTCAGGCTTTGGAGGCGTTTGATCAAAGACTTCCAGAAATAATAGATGAATTGAAAGAAGATGATTTACTCATAATAACTGCTGATCATGGTTGTGATCCATCATTTATTGGAACAGACCACACTCGAGAATATATTCCAATTTTAGTTTTTAATAAAAGAATGAAAAAGGGGAATTCTTTAGGAATTCGAAACAGTTTTGCCGATATTGGGGCAACAATTGAAGAATATTTATTAAAAACATCAAAACTCGATGGACGTTCCTTTTTATCAGAAATGGAGTTTTAAAAAATCATATTATGAGTTTACATATTCAAGCAGAACAAAATCAGATAGCTGATAGAATATTACTTCCTGGTGACCCATTGAGAGCAAAATGGATTGCGGAAAAATATTTAGAAAATGTGATTTGTTATAATCAACAAAGGGGTATGCTTGGATTTACAGGGTATTATAAAGGTGAACGTATTTCGGTTCAAGGTACTGGAATGGGATTACCTTCGTTCCAAATTTATGCCCATGAACTCATAAATGATTATGGCATAAAAAAAATGATACGTGTTGGGTCTGCTGGTGCTTATCAACCTTATGTCAAAGTGAATGATATTATAGTTGCGATGTCTGCCTCTACCGACTCTTCATTGAATAGAAGGAAGTTTGGAGCTGCAGATTTTGCGCCAACAGCATCATTTTCGTTGTTTAATAAAGCCATTAAGCAACTTGAAGGTAATCAAGATGTTTTTCATGCTGGAAATATATTGTCCACAGATATTTTTTATGATCAAGACCCTTTATACTTTGAGAAATGGGCAAGCTATAATGTATTAGGAGTTGAAATGGAAACAGCTGCACTTTATACTTTTGGAAATCGTTTTAATGTTGAAGCACTCTCTATTCTTACAGTTTCAGATTCTTTGGTTACTGGTGAATCACTGCCATCAAAAGATAGAGAACAATCTTTTAATAAGATGGCCGAATTAGCCCTAGAAACAATAATTTTATAATTTATACCTGTGTTATCAGTTCGTTTATTAGAAAAAGAAGACATTCCAAAAATAAGTCAGTATTGGTTGCAATCTTCCGATGAGCATCTTATTGGTATGGGCGTTGATCTAAAAAAACGCCCAAATGAAGAAGAATTGAAAACCATGCTTAAGAATCAACTTGAACTACCATTAAAAGAAAAAAAGGCTTTAGCAACGATATGGGAGTTAGAGGGAAAACCAATTGGACATTGCAATGTAAATAAAATCATCTTTGGTGAAGAGGCATACATTCATTTACATATTTGGGATAAAAAACATCGTAAATCTGGTTTAGGAGCAGTGCTTTTTAAGGCATCGGTGGAATTGTTTCTAAAAGAATTACAGTTGAAAAGAATTGTTTGTGAGCCTTATGCAGACAATCCTGCTCCAAATAATTTACTGAAAAGAGCATCATTTCAATTTGTCAAAACATATTCTACAATACCCGGTACAATTAATTTTGAACAAATGGTAAATAGATGGGTGTATTACAGAAATGATTGAGATAGAATA
>JBMYWP010000025.1:0-52754 GCA_049607525.1 Flavobacteriales bacterium | reverse complement strand
AACTAAAGTCGTCGCCTAAAGGCGAGGGATTTCCCCCCAGAATGATACATTAATGTTATTTTCTTTCGGAATAAATACTCCTTTTGTATTTAATAGCATCATCATTAATATATGCTCATCATCCGAGAAGTCTTCAATTTCCTTATTTTTGACAATTGAATTTGCTTTTTTAATCAAGTAAATCAATTCTTGTTTGGTTACCAATAGTGAAGAATCTTTACATGTTCGATTCACTGGAAATATTGATTCAATCGATTCTTTAGGTAGCTCATTCGTAGTTTTAGATTTGGAACAGGCAATAACCAGATAAAATAAGTATATCCATTTTAAATTCTTCATATTTATTTTATGTTTCAAAATATGGTTAAGTAAAGAATTAAAACAAATCAGCTACAATTGAAATGAATAATATCCCAATTGTAGCCGATTATGTTACTATTAATGATTTCTCCATTGAAATAATCTATTCTTTTTCCACGATTTTGTATTCTTTTGCGCAGTTGAATTTATAGTTTCAATTCCATGAGGAAAACAAAATGAACAACCTCCCATTTTTTCATTATTAACTATTCGTGAAATTTTTACATTAGAACATTTTCTTGGGAAATCAATTAAATCAAATTCATTTACTCCAAATGCTTTTTTCAATTTCTTACGACTTTTCATCATTCAATATTTTAAGTTAAAACTTAAAACATTGTGCCTTTCAAAATATCGATTAATTTATCCACTTTTTATCTTATTAAGTTGATCAAAACACCAACAATTAGTACCTTTTTTAACATAAAGTATAAATGTATTAAAATCTATTTAACTATACAACGGATTTCTATCTTAGGCTATAAGAGGAGCATTATTAGATGTTTATTTTAAATCAATTCTCATATTCAATTATATATAAATTTGAATTTTTAATTTTTTCAAATAATTCATCAGAATTTTTATTTTCCTTATAAACTAAATTTCCTGTCCAATCAAATCCCATTTCTAGTATAGCTTTGTATTTCGGAATAATTAAATTAAAACCTCCTCCTCCATCAGCTGATAGATTATTCAAATTAGAATTTTCAAATAATTTTTGTTTTGAATAAGGTTTTTCAATGACAATCTTCTTTTTCCAATTGTTATATTTAAATATAAACACCTCATTTTCCACATAAAGAGCATTCAATAGTTGTATAAAGTTATTTTGCCTTAATCTCAGTTCTTTTTCTGATTTTGAATAAATTAAAT
Organism: Flavobacteriales bacterium; assembly: GCA_049607525.1. Taxonomy (GTDB): domain Bacteria; phylum Bacteroidota; class Bacteroidia; order Flavobacteriales; family CAJXXR01; genus JBMYYR01. The sequence continues at coordinate 51,521 of JBMYWP010000025.1, read as the reverse complement.
CCAGTTCAATTTCTTTTAACCGATGATCCCAGAGACAAAAAGCAATCCTTTTATATCTATGTTGATTAATATAATCAGTCAAATCAAAAAAATCATTCGATATCAATGTAAAAACATCTGGAATTTCATTCTTAATATGCTTTAATTCCTCTTGAGTTATTTTCATTTTTTATTAATTAGGTAATACACCAACCAAATAGTACTCTTTTCACAAAAAGTTATGACTTTACATTCACTTACTCTCATATTCAACACATTACAATAGTCAAAATAAATTACATTTTAATCTATTTTCACATCGTGTTGTTTGTTGTATTCACCCTTTTTACATTTATATAATCAAAAACTTTTCCAACAATTAAAACAAACAAAGCTATAATCCCAGAAAATACCAATCCAGTAAATGGTGATAAATTTCGTCCTATATCTGAATTCACTTTTCTCATTGCTTCTTGTTGTTCAGATGTAATTTCTTCCCCTTTATATACACCATCTCCATTCAAATCAAATTGTTGCAGAGACAAATCCAATGAAATATCAGTGAATGCTACTCCTCCAACAATGAGAAAATAAATTCCAAAAAATACGGTTGTTCTTATCCAAAACCATTTCCATTTTCCTTGCTTATATAAGGTTTTTCTTTTCCGAATTATCATTACTAAAAAGAGCATTGAAACCAGACTCGGTATTATTAAATGATATGGCAATCTTATTTCGTTCATTAGTTTAGTTTCAGTTTTATTAAATAAAATACAATTTCGAAGGGTTAAGAATTAGCTCCATGAAATGTCCGAGGATTTCATTGTTTAGGGTGCTATTATTCTATAACCATTCATATTTCCCTTCGGGAAGAGCATTAAATTCAGGAGTTGATAGAATTAAGCTATCTATTACATGAATTATCTTGTTCAGATACGCGGCTTCTTCTGATTCATAAATGACTGTATTGGACTTCCATAGAATTTCTTTTACCTTTCCTTTATATACAAACCTAAGTAAATAAGATGGTTCAGGAGTAATTACAATTTCTGATTTAGCTGTAAAATGGTCTTGGTAATCAAAGATTTCATTATTGACATACAAAGCCATTAATTTACAAAGCTCTTTTTCAGGAATTCTCACCAAGGTGTCTGCATATAGAGGATCTTTTCCATAAGGATCAATAAGTTTACTAAGTATTTCTGTTTTACTATTATATTTATAGGAATAAGAACTTTCTTGATCAATCTCAAATTCAAACAAGCAATTTTCAAATTCTTTCGAGTTAGTCTGTTTTGTATTACAGCTCATTACCAAAGTCAAAATATAAAATAGTGTAGTGAAATTTCGTTTCATTTAAATATTGATCTAAGTTAATAGAGATCCTCTTCCTCATTTTGAAATTCTAGTTATTAGACATAGTTTGATTTCTTTTCATTATTTCAAATAACCCCAAAATCAAAATTGTTATTATTATTCCTTGTAGAAATGCCGCTCCAATTCGGAATGAAAGAACATTTTTTAATTCATAATTCATACCACTTGGTAAAAAATCTCGATGAAAACTAGTCACAATAATCACAAACCGTTCTAGGTACATGCCTATTTTCATTCCAAATGCAATCAACAATACATACCAGAATTTTGAAGCTAATTTCTTGATGAATAAAGTTAAAGGTAAAATTAATGCGGATAAGAACATCATCCAATAAGCCCACGCATAAGGTCCTCTAGCTCTGTTTATGAACTCATGCCCATCTGTTTTTACAGAGGTAATCGTTTCTATTAGATATAAGATTCCAGTGATTATTGTATAAACAATAATTGTCCAACGGATTATGTTAAGCGTTTTTCTTGTTTCAAACCGATTCTTATAAATCATTTCAATAATCATAAGACTTAAAATGATTGGGATAAGACAGTAAATTAGGTTCGCATCAAATAGTTCAACAATTCTTTTATATAAATTCATTTTTGTTATTCTTGATTGGATTCTTAAATTAACTACGAATATCTGAAACTACTTTAAACGAGTCAGAAATTGGCTTTTCATTGCAAACTCTTATTAATTTCTTGATAAAAAGATTTTGAGTTAATTGATAAAGACCACTTTTGATATTTACCGTTTTCTTTATCTGTTTTAATCGGATTTTCAAGAAATTAAATCCTATGATTTATTATATATTGATGATGCTAATTTACTTTTCAGCACCTCGGCTAATTCATATTTCAATTCGTCTGTAAAACCTATAAGCCCAGGAATATCATTATATTCAACAATATGCAATTTTCCATTTTCTTCTTCAAGAATATCAATGGCCAAAATATCAGCTTTAAGTTCTTTCTGTAACCTTTTAAGCTTGTCCGATAAATCTTTTAATGGTTCAAATTCAATAAAATCTGTGGTTTCTACATTGGCTTTCCAATACTTACCTTTTCTCGACATGGCCCAAACCTTATCATTAATTGCAATGTATCTAATGTCTCTTTTGTAATTAATATAAGGTTCAACAGTAATATAATGCTCGGTAACAAAAAGCAAATCTTTAATATCTTGCCATTTATTTTCATTTTCTATCAGAACTTTACCAAACCCTCCATGAAAATTCCCAACTTTAACCACAAAAGGAAAGTCAATCTTAATATTCTTTAAATGATTGGATTTAGTCACTACATTAAAGTCAATAATTGGTAATCCTTGTTTCTTAATTGCAGATAACATTGATAATCTATCGAAGCCAATTTTTAAAGTTTCAGCGGAGTTTACACAAGGAATACCACATAACTCAATCAAGTTTAAAGCAGTTGTTTGAATTTCTGTAGGTTTAATTGCTCCAACTCTCCATAAAATTCCATCAGGTGCAATCACTCCATCTTCATCAGCTACAAATAACTTTCCATTTTTAAGAATCCAAGAAGTCTTTTGAATTGATTTTTGTGTTACTTCAAATTCAGGTAATAAATCTTGCCAATACTTCTCTCCATTAACTACTAATATTTTTTTCATCTCAATTTTATATCATTACCACCAACTCTCCTTTCCTCTAAAAGGTGTTGATAAATTGTATATGTTTTTTTAAATAAATGTATTAAAATCTTTCTAATTACACTAAAGATATATAACAATATAGCAAAATCTAAGTTTACTTTAGCAAAAGTATTGATAAGCATTTACTTGACCTAAATCAGACTTCATAAGACAAATTATTTCTTTGTAGTCACGAGCTATTGAAATATTCTACTGGTAATCCAAAGACTTAGAAATTGTACAAATTTTTAAATCAATTACCTTTTCAGGTTAGCATAAAAACATTGGTTGTTAAACTCTCTGATTCAGGGATATTTCCTAGTTCTTGAATAAGCGTAGTACCAAACCATTGTAAATCTGACCTTTTTCCAGAACATACCAAATGATTCGATAATGCCAGTTTTGAAATTTTGTCTATCCAACTATCAGTGTAGAGATTAATGATTTTTTCCATTTTTTTTATGATTCACAATGTTAATAAACGGTCGTATTAGTACATTTTAAAACGTTTTTTGTTATTTTTCATCCCGAATGATTTCTCTAGCTTTATTTACAATCTCTTTATAATCTGTGAGAAAGGGTTCACTTAATTTCTTTGCTAAGATACATTCTAAATCCCAAAGAATTCTTTGCTCTGATTGATCCTCAAATCTGCTTAAGTCATCATTCTCGTTAAATCTACCGAGAAACTCGAAAAGAACGATTGCTTCATCGTTAGTCAATTCTATATTTATTTTTTTGTCAGGCATTTGTATTCAATTTATGTCTATTTGTTATTGATAAAAGTATTAAATTCTTTCTCGTTATTCTACAGGTACTCATTACAATGTTCAAATATCTAAGTTTGTTCAAACTCAAGCCATCTTATTTAAGAAAGCCAAGGTAGCGATATAAGACTTTTTATATATAAATGTATTTACTCTCAATATATTTGACATGCTCTATGAGTAATCTGAATTCTTTGTTATTGGAGGGCGAGAATATTCTCAACTAATTCCAACCCAATTTTCAAGTTTGCGTTTGAATTCATCAATTGCTAACCAAGTCTTAACAGATTCAGAATTTGTTTGATCATATGCCAGTAAATATTGAATGTGGATTTGTTCTCCAATTTTTAGTTCTGGTATTTCAGTTTCAAAACCTTCCTTGAGCATATGAGTAATTGATTGAAAAATATCAACTTTGTTTTTCAATCGCTCTGGAAACCAATCATTAGATTCAGCTCTGGAGTTCAGGATTTCTCCGTCTTCAGTTCCTATATGTAATGTCCATTCTTTATTGCTTGCTTCTATTGCATCTAAATGTTCTCCTGAAGCTGTGTCAAAATCTACATTGTCAGAATAATTGCTTAGAACACAACTCAACTTTAGGTTATCTATTGATTCTTTTATTTTTTCTATTCTCCAAATCCAACCATTCGAATCTTTTACAGTTTCTCCGTTGTAAAGCGGTTGTTTGATTTTGAATTCAATGAGTTCAACTTTAAGCCCACCTATTTTGTATAAAATTGAACTTCCATTTTCATATACTTTCACTCCAATCTTTTCCACATAGGTAGAGTCTGTGGTTAGTCCGCAAATAACTTGTCCTAACGGTGTTTCAAATATATTTTCTATTGAATTGTTCATTTTTCTAATGCTTTACACAATTTAAACAAACACCATAAGTCGTTTTTATTCAATTTTTTATTGGTCTGTTTGTAGCTTAATTCTGGTATTTCGTTTCACTGTATTCACCACGGCATAGGCGACTAAATTCAAGCCCGAACGTTCAGAATTCTTAGATGTTGTATTGTCGTTTTTCATATTTAATAGTTCCTTCAGGGTCGACATATTCTTTGAATCGTAAATCCATTACTCTATGTTTTTTAAAGTTACTTTTGGCTTGTTCAATAGGCATTCCATTTGGACCTGCTCCGAAATTTTCCCAAAAACAAACAGGGCAAATCTGACATAAACCATCTTCTCCAGGTCTTATTGTCAAATAATCACAACAAGGGCAGGCATCTAGATCTTCTTTATTGCCCATCAAGTCAAGTTCAATAATATTTGCTATCGTTTTTAACTTGAAAATTAAATACTCATCAGTCGATCCATATAAAAGGCCACTTAAATATTCCTTATAAATTAAGTCAAATTCTGCGTGATCTATTTCAACTGGCTTTTCGTTATTTACAATTAAGTTAATAATATAATCACTTAACTTTGGAAGTTCATTATTCTCAATTTCCTCCCGAACATCAGTATCATTCTCATAATAAAAAAATTCCTCCAAAATTTTATACTTAGATTCATTTGACAGTTTGGTCAATTGATTCGTAATTATGATATTTTTTGCTTCTTCTCTTGTCATTCTTTAATTAAACACAACAACTCTTGTATGGTGCATTTGCATTATACAAATTGTTGTACATTGCTTTTATATTTGTTCTAACATTCTATTTGCCCTTTCAATTAATGCAGAATCATTTGTTCTTTCTTTAATATTTAAAATTAGATTTCTCTTTCTATTTATAAATTCACTATGGGTTGATTCATATTTCCTCAATTCATCTATCGTCATTCTTCTGGTCTCGTCTTTAGAGTAAGACTCATATTTTCCAACTTTAGAATTCCATTTATATTCAAATCCAACTCTTTCCCATTTCATAGCTCCATAAGAATCTAACTTTCCAATTGAACCTATCAAAGAATGAACGTGGTAAACAGCACTTAAAACCCCACTTGAATTTTCCAGGTTGTCATTCAAAGAGTTCTCTAATAGTTCAATAACTTTGATACATCCAAAAACTCTTAGACAGGGCTCAATGAAAAAACGATTATAACTAGGATCGGTAGTTTGGATTCCTACTTCAATAAATTTTTTAAGCAAAACATTATTAATATTACTTATGGTCTGAAGATAAGAAGCAATAAACCATTTTTTATTTATATCATTTAGCAATTCTAAAATAAAAGGAATATCATTTTCAGAAACTTCACTATTCATCATTCGTAAAGAGATAAATTCTGTATGAAATTCTTGATTCAAATGGGACATTAAATAATTCTCACTTTTCTTGCTATAAAATATTTCTTTTAGAGTCACTCCTTAATGAATTACAACACCTATACAACCACACCTTTTTTCCAAAGGATACACTTATACAGCTTATATATTTTTTGTATTAGTATAATCTATCATAAATGTAATAAAATCTTATTAACAATCTAGTACACCTTTGTATTTTCTTTTCTTTAAATCATTAAACTATCTTCAATTTCGGTTTACTATTAGCAATCATCTCCTTATTTTTAAAAGATAAATTTGAAGGTGTAACTACTAATTCCTTTAAGTTTTTGGGAAGGTAATTACTATCTATTGATTCTATGTTAAAGTTATCTGCAAGCGATAAATGAATTAGCCTATCCATATTGAGCATTGTCTCTGGCAACTTTTTTATGCCACAGTTTTCTAGTCGAAAATACTTTAATTTGGTTAATTGATAAATTGAATCTGGCAAATGCTCAATATCATTTCCTCTGAACATTAAATACTCTAAATTAGAAAGTTTTAAAATCCATTTCGGAAATTCTTTATAGTTAAAATTTATAATTTCTAATTCTTTCAATGTTTTAAGCTCTCCAACGTCGTTTGGTATTAAATTCATATCGCTGACATCAGATTGCAAGAATAGACTTTTTAGTTTTTCGAAATTCAAAAAACTCGAACCATATTTTTCTATGTTATATTCTGGAAATCTGATGGACAGTTTAGTAATACCTTTAGCAGTATTTACCTTTTCAAATAAGTCATCTGATTTGTATTTCAATAGATTTAACATTATGATCTTATTGCAAATAACGTTTGGGCAAAATGTTGTTTTATTTTTTGTATTAGAATAATTTCTCATAAATGTAATAAGATATTTTAAACAAACTAGAATACCGATGTACTTTTTGTTCTTTAAATCAATGATCAGATAGATATAACGAAAAGTCTGTTTCTACCACGTAAGATGCGCCAGAGGACATATAATAAGTTCAGTCCCGAGTATTCGGGATGCTATACGAGTAATCCGAACTCTTAGTTATTGTGCGTTCTTTTATTTTTCTTTTTGTTCTTCTAAATAGTGTTTATATGCTTCAAATGCTTCTTCATCAGCACCTTCTAAAAGATTCATTACAGCATATGATAAGCAATCTATCCAATTAGCTAAGAGTTCTACTTGTTTTTCGGTTATTAAATTATTACATCTAAGCATTCCATTTTCCTCAATTCCCCAAGATTTACTTAGATGACAAATTCCCCAAAAACTTGAAACTAATTCCCGTTCAACATTTTCTTTATAAAAGTCGTTTTTTAGAACTCTTAAAATAGATATTAATTCGTGAAAATTAGATTCGATTAATTCTCCATTAAATGGTCTTAGCATTCCTATAAATCCTTTTTCACTTTTAGGGTGAGAATAATTATTATGAGTAAAACTATGATGTTTTAAAAGTTCTTTTGCCTCTTTTTTGGTCATTTCAAATTTTATTAATGGGTACAACGCCTCTTCTATGTTGCGTTTGCTTCCCGATGGGAGCATATGCAATATACAAATTGTTGTAGCACGTTTATTTTTTACATTCCGTCCTCCCGTTCAGAAACCCAGCTTTTATATTTCTTTTTTAATTCGTCCCGTTTTTCAGATGAATCAACAATAATATCAACTCCACCATCATATGGAGCAATTATACAATTTCTCGAAGGACAGATAAACATAGCTCTAATCTCATCATCAGCGATTGCTTTTAAAATTTCGTTTCTGCTATCACTTTTCCAGTTTTCAGTTTTGACGAAAACATCAAAATACATCTCATCTTCATACTCTTCGGGCCTTTCTTTTTGCAAGTCAATGGTCAAGACTTTTTGAAATTCGCCAAAATCAACGAGTTCTTTGTAACTATCATTTGTTATGTCATCCTTGTAGAATCCAAATGAAATTGCAATTTGAGTTTCTTCCCCAATTAGGTCATCTAGTAGTTGATTTTGTCGGTTAAGAATAATTTTGTACTCGTCCGCATTTTCTGCATATCTTTTTGATTCAGGAAGACTATGAATTCTAAACCATCTATCTGGATATACCGATTTTAGTTGTTGATTGATTGGAAATAATTCCGAGTATTTTTCTTTCCAATGGTCTATGAATTCAATTTCAGTCATAAATTTAACCACAGTGTTTATAAATCTTAATAATCTTATTGTCTTTCAATGTTAAATATAGAGAGCCATAATTTATACCACTTCTGCAAGGGCCAAGCTCATAGATAATATCGCAATTTGGCTTGTCACAATCGGACATTGGCATTCCTAAAAGTCTAACAACTTTCTCTTTTGTCATTCCGATTAATAAATGTTTATCAATCAAATCGTCACACATATCCCACCTTAATGCAAATTCTCCTGTTTTTTCACTCCAGGCTTTCCATTCGAATGAATCAAATTTTTTATCTGTACAGGTTGTGAGAACCAAGATTAGTGAAGTTAAAAAGATTATTTTAATGTTATTCATTTTCAATGTACTACAACCCCAATATAACTACACCCTTTTTCTGAAAAGGTACACATATACAGCTTATATGTTTTTTGTATTAATGTACTTTATCATAAATGTAATAATATCTTATTAACAATCTCGTATACCTTTGTATTTTCAGTCCTTTAAAATTATCTAAGTCATTTAAAGAAAGGTCTTTTTCTAGCCTGTAAGATGCAACAGACAACAAGCTACCTAAGTTCAGTCTCGAGCATTCGGGATGCTCTACGAGCAATTTGAACTCTTAGTTGTTACCAAACGTATTTTATTCTTCGAATAGACTTTCATAATTTTCAATATCTATTCCCTTTTTCAATACGACATATTTTAACCATTTCACCCTTTTGTAACTTAGGTTTAGAATCAAAGCCTTGTTGTTATGTTTGTACATCATACAATTATTTTTCGTTAAATCAGGATTCCCTAGTTTTTTAATCATTGTAACAGAGTCTAGTCCCACAAATGCTAATTCTGGTAAACCAAAATCATTAAAATTTGCTTTTACTTCAATTAGTTCTTCTGTAGGGTCAATAAATTCATATTGGTATTTACCAAGCTCCTTATAAACCGTAATTTCAAGTCCATCTTCTTTTCGGATAATTCTATCCCTGTTTGTTCCTAGGTATCCTTGACGTCGAGAAAAAAGAAAGTATCGATAATACATTCCATCTTTGTTCGGTTTTAAAAAGTAATCTTCTTGTCTGCCACCGCCGCTATTAGACATCTTTTTTATCTTCTTGAATTGGTAAAGGTCGAAAGGATTATCTAGGAAATCATTTATTGAATCTCTATTCACGGATAAGTCTTGTTTTTCCTTAACTACTAATTTTTCAGTTTCAACCAAGTTCTTTTTTATAGAAGTTTCTGTGTAATCTTGATTTGTTTGAGATTCCTCCTTCTTCTGACAAGATTGTAACCCAAAAAGTACAGATAATATTAAAATTAGTTTCTTCATTATGTTTAGTAACACCTATACACTACACCTTTTTTCCAAAAGGTACATTTATATAGCTTATATGTTTTTTGTATTAGTATAATTTCTCTTAAATGTAATAAAATCTTATTAACAATATAGTATACCTTTGTATTTTCTGTTCTTTAAATCAATTATCTAAGTGATTTAAAGAAAAGTCCGTTTCTACCCTGTAAGATGCACCAGACGACAAGTAATAAATTCAGCCCGGACTTTGGAATGCTCTGCAAGCAATCCGAACTCTGAGTTATTGTGCAGTGGTTTATTCTTTTGATAATTCGTTTAATCTTGCAACATAATGAATATCATTAATTTTATCTAATACTCTCCAATATTCATTATACTCGCTTTCAATCGTTAAAAATGATAAAACTTGTAATTCATAGTTATTTACAAATTTAATAGTTAAATCTTTCAGTTCATTTAATTCAACTTCTTTAATTCTCAAATTTTTATTTTTTAATATTTTGATCATTTTTTCATCACGAAGATTTTCATTTTCGTAATTAAATTCTTCTGAGTATTCTACATTTATAGGAGGTTCATATAAATCATTACTTCCTATTATAATTTTATTTTCGTGAATTATTCTCCAATTCGAATGAATATGTAATCCATATTTAGGATTATTTTTTTCTTCACCAAATTGTAAACATTCCATATTCATTGTTCTTTTGGAATCAATTAAATATTCTCCTTTAAGTTTGTAAATTTCTTCTTTAATATTCATTTTTATTATGCTGCTCAACACCTATATAACTACACCCCTTTTCTCAAAAGGTACACATATACAGCTTATATGTTTTTTGCATTAGTATAATTTTTCATAAATGTAATAAAATCTTATACACAATCTAGCATACCTTTGTACTTTCTGTTCTTTAAATCAATGATCTAATAGATATAACGAAAAGTCTGTTTCTACCCCGTAAGGTGCACCTGCGGACAAGTAATAAATTCATACCCGAGCATTCGGGATACTCTTCGAGCAATCAAAAATCTTGGTTATTACCTACTTCTTTCTTTTATAAATTCTTCTTTGTTTTCCTTAATGAACACGATTTGTAAGCTATCCAAATTTTCAGATTCTTCCAGTTTATAAAATTTGTCGTCAAAATCGTTCAAAGGGTTGTCTTCATAAGATTTACTAAAGCTTTCAATCGTTCCATCATTCTTGGATTCAAGTTCATCCTTTATGACAGAATAAGCCTTATTTGCTTTATCGACTAATTGACTAAATTTTTCAGCACCAACATATTCCAGCCCGTCTTTTGCCATTTCTGAAAACTGTCCACTAGAGTTATAATAGAATTGATTAAATCCCCCGTTATTAACTTCTGTTTGTAGCATCCAAATTGAAAAGATTGCTTGTTGCCCTTTGGTCAGTTTTGAGATTTTTTCTTTAGTGTATTGTTCTCCGTCTTCAAAGTTGGTTTCTATGTTTTCAAATATGGTTTGTAGTAACTTATCATCTTCTAAGCTATCAATAATTTCAGAAGTTAAAGTATCATAGATTTTTCTATTGTTGAACTCTTTGAACGATTTATCGATTAAATACTGCCTTTCTTTGTCTTTTTCAGATTTTAAATCAGTATTTTTATCTGACTTACAACCAAAAAAGCTAAAAAATCCCATAATTATTATTCCTATTTTTTTTATTCGTATCATTTTTCCTATTGCAGGTAACTGTTAGTATATGAAGCGTAGACTGCCGTTAGGCGGCTATGATTTCACATACCGTGTTTTGTACTTTATCATCATTATCTGCTTTACCAGATAGGTTCTAAGTCAACTTTTGTTGCTTTATCAACATATTTAGCGAAACTCTTTTCCTCATGTTGCAATATGTCAAATTCACAAGAGGAATTTTTTATGAGTTCAATAATTAGTTCAGCTAATTCATTCTGATTCAATCCGTGGAATATTATTGGTAAATCGGTTAATTTTTCAAAAAGAAGTTTCTTTTTGTAGTTTTTTGCAATTCTGAATATTGAGCTTCCAACTACCTCTGGAATAACATAGGTCAATCCAAATTTTAGCATAGTATCAACCAGTATTTGTTTTTTATCCACTGATGATATTCTCAAATCAAATCGTTTTTGAATCTCAAAATCAGGTATTGTTTTTTTGATTTCAGCTTCTTGCGAAACTTTTTTTCTGAGTTCTTTTAACGCTTCTTCAAATCCATACACAGAGCCATATGAAAAAACTCTATTATCCAATTTACTTATGAAGTTATAGCCCTGTCCAATCATCATATCTTCAAAATTTCCTGTTTCTAAATATTTTTGGCCTTGATACATAAATCCGTAAAAATCAGATAAATCTTGTATGCTTTCTTTTACGATTCCAAAGTCCTTTCCAACTTCTTTATTTATAAAAATTTCAGCCTGATCAAAATATGAATTCATGTTCTTTTCAAATTGTTTACAACACCTATATAACTACTCCTTTTTTCCAAGAGGTACACTTAAACAGCTTATATGTTTTTTGTATTAGTATAATTTCTAATAAATGTAATAAAATCTTATTAACAATCTAGTATACCTTTGTATTTTCTGTTCTTTAAATCAATTATCTAATTGATATCAAGAAAAGTCTGTTTCTACCCCGTAAGGTGCGCCAGATGACAAGTAATAAATTCAGGCCCAGACTTTGGAATGCTCTTCGAGTAATCCGAACTCTTGGTGATTTAGCAAAGGTTTTATTTCCAGAATTGCCACCATTTTTTATTTCCATTCGAATACTTATTGTGGAATGGATTAGAAAAAGGGTCTTTAAAATAGTTCTCATCATATCTTTCTCCTTCTTCTCCTACAACTACAGCATCTAATTCATTGGCAATGGAAATCATCTTTTCAATTATCCAATTTTCTGGATTCTTCACGGTAATCTCTCCATACTCCTCGTAAAAAGTAAAAGGAACTTCACCTTTATCGGATTTCCATATTCCAGCATTTGGTGTTGAAACTGTTAAAGATTCGCCTACATTAAGTATAGCTGAAAACTCTTCAATTGATTCAAACTGTGAGTCCAGTTTGATGTATTGATTCCATTCTTCTTTGCTTATTTTTAGACTTTCTTCTTCACGTTTTATGTTAAGTTCGTATCCCATAGTAATTAATTACCAGTATTAATTTTATATATTCTTTAATTTTATTTTTGCTTAAACCCATTTGGCAAATATCCCTTTTTAAAAACTTCGTCAACATTGACTGACATATTTATTCCCATAGCATTCATTGTTGATTTTAAAAGATTTGTTAACGGTTAGTGTAGAATACGTTTTAATGAATTTTTACATAGTGTAATCTATTTTTTATTCAATAAATTGAGTATCAATTCTTCCATTGATTTATATTTTATCTCTTCATTTATCAGTAAATTTCCTTGTTCATTAATCATATACTCATCCAGACAATCATTTTTTGAACATTAGATTTCAGAAGGAGTTCCTTGATAACTTGTTAAACCGCCATACTCAACAGTTGCTAATTCAGGGTTGAAAGGGAACCCACCTCCCCAGATTAGGCCAAACTGAAACTCATGATTATGTAAATCCAACTTAAGTCCTCCAAAATTATGTTCAAAGTCAATTAACTCATTGGTTGGTAATATTCCATTCTCCTCAAGAGCTTTTTTTATTGAACTCTTCGATAACCTTTTTAACTCATTTACCCGATCCTTCAAAAGGATTTTTATTTCTTCCGTCATTTTGGTTAATTATAGATAACATCTAAATAACTACACTCCTTTTCTAAAAAGGTACACATATACAGCTTATATGTTTTTTGCATTAGTATAATTTTTCATAAATGTAATAAAATCTTATACACAATCTAGCATACCTTTGTATTTTCTGTTCTTTAAATCAATTATCTAAGTGATTTAAAGAAAGGGCTGTTTCTAGCCCGTAAGGTGTGAAAGAAGCCAAGTTTTAAGTTCAGCCCCGAACAATCCGAACTCTTAGTTATTATGCGTAGTTTTTAATTCAGTTCAACTTTGAGCTTAGATTCAATTTGTCCATTAATCAGTAATTCAATTCCAAACTGATTTTCTATATTCATATAGACAAAATTTTCCTGACCATATTCGCAAATCCTTTTCACAATCTTTCCAATTACTGTCAATAAAGCTCCTTGGACAAATTTTTCATATTGGTAGAAATTTGGAAATATTCCCTGGGCGTTCCACTTCGTTGTTTCAATTTTTCCAGCTTTTGGTTTGTATTTAATGTTCTCAGCTCTTCTTAAATCTGATTCAAAAACCACAGAAGCTTCAAATTCGTTATTATCACTCTGGGAGTCAATAATTATCTTTTCAATCCGTTCGGACACTTTTAGAAATAAGATACCACCACTAAAGGTATTATGCACAAGAAACTTCCCTTTTTCCAAAAAGAAATCGAAATCCGATTTAAGAAGTTCTATTTCTTTTAAATTCAGGTGTGACGAAATGAGCTTGAATTCTTTATCAAGCTCAAAACGAAAATTTTGTTCTGTTTTGAATTTAATTCCCTTTATTTCATCTATTAAACTATTCATTTTCTCTAATTACCCACAAAACCTATATAACTACACCTTTTCACCAAAAGCTGTATTGATATGGCTCATGTGTTTTTGTTTTTCATAAATATATTAAAATCTTTTATTTTACTCAATGACAATTAACTATTATTCATTTATTCCTATTTCATTTACTTTTAACAAGATCGTTTTTAGTATTAAATGAATCTATTCAGATAAATATAAACCAAAAAAAGACATTTATTACCCAAAAGTCTTCTAATCATATCATCAAAGGTCCTAACCAATTGACTTTATCTACCTAAAATTATATATCGCAATCCCCATATTAGAAAATTACCAAATTTTTACTCAAGCAAGTCAGCCTGCCCTGTGGAATATCTTACGGGGTGGGTTTTAGTCAACACTAAGTTCAGATTTTGCTCTGCGAGCAATCTGAACTCTTTGTTATTATGTGCAGTTTATTTCTGCATTTTTTCTAATTCAACTATTAATGATATTGGCGAATCCGAAACAAATGAATTGAACTTATCTTTATGCTCTTTGATATTAACACCTAATTTTCCAATTTCTAAAAACCCTCCAACTAAACCACCAATTGTTGCAACTGTTGGTGTCCCCAACATTATAGAACTAAAAACGACACCTAAAGTTCCAAAAAGAGATTTTGAGTTTGTTAATGATCTTAAAGTTCCATTAACTAAATCAATTCCGTGTTTTTTACAAGCATTTTTATAATCTTCAGTTTGAATTTGCAAGTCATCACTTATAAAAGATATATCTTTTCCTTGATAATTTTTATTTATGAATAGTCCAAATCGCTTTACCTTATCAATAAAGTCAGAATCTTGTTTTGCTTGTAATATTTGATTCCATTCCAATGACTCAGTATTAATTACAGGTGCATTAATAATTTCAATTTCGAGTTTATTAACTGACTTTTGAAACTTGTAATCTTCTAATAATTTTTCTAATAAAATTGTCTCATCAAATATTGGGATGCCTAA
This sequence comes from Flavobacteriales bacterium, assembly GCA_049607525.1. GTDB lineage: Bacteria > Bacteroidota > Bacteroidia > Flavobacteriales > CAJXXR01 > JBMYYR01. The sequence continues at coordinate 36,448 of JBMYWP010000025.1, read as the reverse complement.
ATTATTGCCTTTATTAACTTGTTTAGATAACTCTAAAATTGATAAATTTCCTACTTTTTTAAAGCCTTCATTAAAAAAATTTTCAACTATTTCTATAACTTTTGCTCTTTCAATTTCGGCAACATTTTGTTTTTCGAAATATTCAGGAAGTATTCTGTCAGATAAGAACCTTGTATCTCCTTCACTATGTTTTTTTTATCATCTTCAATTACTTTTTCAACTACAGAGTAATCGATAGGTATTTTAGATATTAGATTTTCAGGAACGTTATGTTCTTTTCCTACAGGAATTATTGAATCGAATAATATAGCTGCTAATTTCAGTTTATCTGCATCAGAAACGATTCCAACTGTATTAAATTTATTGATAATCATTAAATTAGTTTTTTTTCAAATTGCACATAACAACCGAATAAACACACCTTTTCTCTAAAAACTGCATTTATAAATCTCGTGTGTTTTTGTTTTTCATAAATATATTAAAATCTTTTATACTACTCTATGACGATTAACTATTATTCATTTATTCCTATTTCATTTACTTTTAATAAGGTTGTTTTTAGTATTAAATGAATCTATTAAAATGAATATATAAAAGAAAAAGACCTTTGATTACTCAAAAGTATTCTATAAAATATTAAAAAGTCCTAAACAATGGACTTCATCTACCTAAAATTATATATCGAAATACTCATACTCCGACCTCGCCAATCGACTAAACTCAGTCCCAAGCATTCGGAATGCTCTGCGAGCAATCTGAACTCTTTGTTATTGTGTTTTCTTTTTTTTATCATGCTAATTCACTGCAACTTATCCGCTTTTTATTTTCGATTGCATGTATGGTTTCGTAGCATCCTGAAGGAGGCTATGAATAATAACACCGTTCTATAGCTATTTTTCAATTTTCTTTCCTTGTCTATTATTTGCTGCATTTTTAATTTCAGCAAACTCTTTTGTAATAATGTCGCCATCAACCCCTTCAATTTCCAACTTCAAAAGTATAGAATTTTGTTTTTCAATTATTTCAAAATTGTAAATGTGTCCGTCTGGAATTCCGTCATCAAAATCATTTGGAATAAAATGACGAACCTTCGCATAATACTTATCACCATAGATTACTAAAAAATCGTTCTCTCCACAGACTGTATTAAATGATTTAGCTTTATTGTTTACATAAACTATTTTATCCAATCCATTTTCAACCAAGGATATATCTGACTCTTCATTTCCAGAAAAAAATCCATATTCAATTTTTACTAATTTGATATCAAAATATTCATCAACAGCTACATTGATTGAATTATCTACTGAATTACATGAAGCCAAAATCGAGATTAAGAAAATAATGGGTAATGCAATTTTCATCATTTCATTTTAATTAGATACCAACACCTATATAACCATACCCCTCTTCTCAAAAGGTACACTTATACAGCTCATATGTTATTTACATTAGTATAATTTTTCATAAATGTAATAAAATCTTATTAACAATCTAGAATACCTATGTATTTTCTATTCTTTAAATCAATTAGATAATTGATATAAAGAAAGGCCTGTTTCTACCCTGTAAGATGTACCAGAAGACATATAATAAGTTCATACCCGTACTTTTAGTTCTTTGGCACAGCATTTTCATTCATCTGAATCTTCAAATTTACTGTAATCAATAAAGTCCCAAGGAATTTCTTTTTTAAAGGATTTATTCGCTTCTTCCATTAACTCAAGAGGGATGTCTATGAATTTGTTATTATCAAAAACACTTATGGTTCGACTTTTATCCGTATCATCACGAAATATTTCGACTTTCAGTATATTGTCCTTATAAATTTCAACTCCAATTCCATCACGTTTGCTTACATCACTAGCAATTTCAACTCTGACATTTTTCATTCTCATTTATTATTGTGCCTAACAATTAAACAAACCCAACAAGTCGTATTTATTCAACTTATATCTATTTTAGTTCTATAAAAGTATAAAAATCTATTAAACCCTCCTACTTTCTCTCTATTTACCTATTTTTAAAATAGAAGAACTCTGTATTTTACTGTCTTATTTTAATATTGATACATTTACTTGAGTAAATGTATCAATATTAAGTTGTAACGATTAAATTCTTTCGGAAACAAACCAATATTTTAACGAGGAGCACCATTTCCCTCAAGAAACAAACCAATAATATTTCATGGAGCTCATTTCTCTCAAGGAACTAACCAATATGATATCTTGGAGCTTCATTTCCTTCAAGAAACAAACCAATAATATATCTTGGAGCTACATTTCCTTCAAGAAACTAACCAATATTTTATTGTATACCCCTTTTTTTATAAAACCTCAACATAAACCTTTTATCATTCATTCTTTTTATATTAAAATCATTTTATACATAATTATTAATCAGACTGATACAACTTACAATTCTTCTTTTATTAAGAAATATTTCGTAAATTTCAGTATAATATAAAATCCAGTACTATGTTTAATAAAATTTATTACAACCAATTAAGAAATGCCGAATTCTTACAACTAATGAGATTTATAGAACAACTCATAAACGAATATGGGATAGCTATTTTAATTCCTCTCTATGACATTTTGGTTAAAAAGAACAATGCTTTCGAATCCAACTTCAAAGCAACCTTAAAGCATCCGCTAACAAATGAAATTCATTTATGGGATGATAAAAGAGATGGCACTTTTAACAATTTCTTTAAAATAATAGATGGAAACAGAGGGCATTCTAATACCTCTATGTCCGATGCTGCCAATTTAATTTATATTGTTTTTAAAAATCATGGACCAAATGTGGCTAAATTAAAACTTAACGAAGAAACTGCCGTTTTAGATAGTTTTATTACGGAAATAGAATCGACACCTGCCCTATCAGCTGCCATTACCACATTGAACCTTCAAATTTGGATTGATGATTTAAAAACATACAACACAAAATGTTCTAACCTTTTAAAAGAACGTAATATTGAAGGAAGACCTAAACAATCTTCTTATGCTCTTAAAAAAGAAATCATGGATACTTATAACGAAATTTCTCTTCAAATTATGGGTAATATTATTGTAAAAACCGAAGGTGATTTTGAAGGTTTAAAAAACGATATTAATAGTCAAATCAATAAAATTCAGACTGGTTTAAACTTTTAAAATAAAAAAAAGCAATCTGTAAAATCAGATTGCTTTTTAAATTGGATGCCTTTGTAGTAGCCCAGTTTATTACATAATTAAAAATATGTATCTGTTAAAACCTAATCTAAGCACGATAACTTAATTTCTTCTACCCTATTTCCTATAAATATTATTTGAACATACCTACCGTTAAGAAGATCATATTGAAGTAGATCTGATGAATTATATTCTGATTTGTTTCCTAATAATTTTATAACTTCCTCCATTGTTTTATGTCGTAGTAAATCATCCTTCACAATGGTTCTTAACATTTTAATTGATTTAAAACTTTGGCTTTTCCAAAATTGAGAGTTAAAATTCTCATAATAATTACCTTCATCCAAAAACTTTAAATTTGTTTGAAACATTAAAATACAAGTTACCAAAGCTGGAATTAAGCTTATTACCAGTTTAAAAAGACCTTCTTTTTTCCATTTGTAAATAGAATGAGTTACATATAGTAATAATAATACCAACAATATAAAAAACGGAATCCCATCGTAGATTCTCTCTTTCATTAACCAATCTATAGAACATTCGTAACTAACAAACTGGATCATAAAATAGAATAAGAAAGAAATAAAAATAAAACATAACTTAAACAATACATCAGCAATAATATATCTCATATTTTTTAATTAATCTATTATTTTTCTTGACTTGGAAACTCAAAATCGCAAGATCTACATTTTTTTATGGTTTTATAGAAAAGAGGAAAAATCATAAGTAAGAAAGCAAGTAAACCAAAAAACACTCCTTCTAAACTACTCATAGATTTAAACCCATGATCTATATCTGATGATTGACATTTTGGACAAATTATGATCTCTCCTTCCTCATCTGTTAATGGAATTTGTTCGGTAAGTCTAATCATCTCAATAGCCTTATCAACATGAACATCCCTAACTTTAAGTTTAACACCACCAACTGTTAAGTTGTATAGTGGATTGATATCCATTATGTTTTCGTCGAATAAGAAACATTCTATACCCTCACTTTCCAATTTTATTTTAGTTAAGTGCGCATCGATTGAGTTGTCGAAGGTTTTTATTGTGATCAGATTCATTATTATATTTCTTTGGAGTATTCAAAGGTAAATTATTCTTAGTGAAAAATATCAAGAACTTTAATTCGTTTTAGTTTTGAGATATTATTAGTTATATCGACTTTTGCACCAAAATAAACAACCATGGACAACCAAACCAAAAAATGGGTTAATTTAATTCTTCTTGCCCTCATTTGGGGAAGTTCATTCATCTTAATAAAAAAGAGTTTACTAGGTCTAAATCCCATACAACTGGGTGGATTGAGAATATTTTTCACTGCAATTACATTAATCATATTCGGATTTAAAACCTTAAAAACAATCAAGAAAAAAGATTGGCCTTGGGTCATGCTTTCTGGTTTTATGGGTTCATTCTTCCCAGCCTTCTTATTTGCATTTGCCGTTTCAAAAATCGATAGTTCTATTGCGTCCATATTAAATTCTTTGGTTCCACTCATTACAATAATAATTGGGTTTCTTGTATTTAATATTACTATAAAAAAGAAACAAACCATTGGTGTACTCATTGGGCTAATAGGAACAACTATTTTAATTCTGTCTGGAGGAAAAGTAAATAGCGATAGCAATATTATGTACAATATTCTTGTTGTTATTGCCTGTATTTGTTATGGAATTAACTTAAATGTTATTAAATCTAAGCTGCAACATATAAAACCTTTGGCCATTGCAACTGGTAATTTTAGTATTATTATTATCCCAACATTTATTATATTGGTAACAAGTGGCGTTTTTTCTCAAGAAACGGTTTCCAATCCTATCTTTTTAGAATCTATAGGTTATGTGGTTTTACTTTCCATTTTAGGAACGGCTGTAGCCAAAATTCTATTTAATGACTTGGTTCAAATATCGAGTCCAGTATTTTCTTCTTCGGTAACTTATTTAATTCCAATAGTTGCTGTTTGCTGGGGCATTTCTGATGGAGAACAATTTAATATGAACCAAATTATAGGTGCATTTACCATTTTGGTTGGTGTTTATTTGGTGAATGCAAAGAAAAAGGTTTTCAAAAAAACAAAAAAAGAAAGGCTTACGGATTAAGCTTTTCTTTTGTTCGGCTATCGATGAGCAGTGGGGGCTAGTGAGATAGACATGATAGTTTGACTTAATAAGACCAATCAATAAAATTTTCTAGTCCATTATTTACCCCTTGCTCTATAATACCAAAGTTTATCTACTCTAAATAAAGAAGTATTTAAGTCTATAAAAACAACTGAGTCTAAATATGGATATCCAAAAGGTATAAAATCAATAGTAATTTGATTAATATCACTATTTACTTTAAAAACTGTATCAACCTCAAAAGATATATAATGAATCGAATCATTATACAAATCAATAATTTCTTTATTGCTTCCTCCCTCGGTATAATAATAATTCTCATTTTTACCATATGAAATAAAATTTAAACCCTTAGTATCACAATCTGGATCCATAACATTTATGATTAATCGAAGAGAGTCTTGACTAATTGTTAGGTTTTGTATTCCATTAATAGAAAATCTAGACATACTTTTTGATGCTCTCGATTGTAAAACAATTTTATTATCAATTTTTTTCCAAGTACCACTCGAAGGCCCGTACTGAGAGAATCCAAAACTTGTAGAAGCTTTAAATTCGCCATTTGAATTTAATTTTATCACCTGGTAAAGCTCAAGATCCTTAAATTCATAATTTTTTACGACCGAAAAATTATCATCAATGTAATTCCTACAAGATAACAATACGACCAAAACACTGATCAACAATAACTTTTTCATTAAGACTATATTCTCTGGCTTTTCTATTTTGCTCTTCTCCCGGCTACTGAGGTTAATTCTCGGTAGGAGCAATTAATTATTTATTGGAGGTGGCGAGATGAGACATTACCGATATTACAGAAAACATTGATCCCAAAACATCATGGATATTACCTCTCATCATTTTACCAAATTACGTAATATGTAATTAACCCCAACCAAACTAAATAATAAACGCTAAATAATATATAATCTATTTTTGAGACTTTTCTTCCGTCAAACGCATCTACTTCCATTCCAAAACCAGATGGCACAACCAATTCTTTATTCTGTAATAAAAATGAAAACACCCTTAACAAGAATATAGATAAAATATATAACCAAGTATACTTTAGCATAGAATAATCTTTCATATTTATATCTCTTAAAGAATAATTTAACAGACTAGATAAGATGCTTTCATTACGCTCCATATATATAAATAAAACATAACTAGATATCGAACATACAATCAACCATGTGAAAAATACATATATATTTCTTAACGATTTATATAAAAACAACATAAAAAATAAAGGATATATTGCTGAAAATGTTGAACTAAATAATATTGCATCTTCAGTACTAATATACTTATCCCAAGTCGATATTAACACAACAGAATTAAGAAAGATAAGTATGGTAATAATATCGAAATAACCAACCCTTTCTTTATCAAAATATTCTCTCATCTAAAATACAATTAATTATTATAACTCTTTTTTCACGAAATCACCCACTCTTGCCAAGTTCCATTTGGTGGCAGAGATGTTCATCAACCAAATTCAATATCTATCAAGGTACTATCATACAACAGATAATCACGAGGGCTAGAATATTCCCAAAAAGTAAGACTTATCATGAAAACCTTCCGAAACTGGATTAATTCTTTATATTTTAAAAAAACTTACCAAATAAATACCCTCAGTATTTTGAAATTTCTACTAACAAAGTAAAGCTAACACGTTTTCCTCACTTTACCATTCCTGTTTTGATTTTGTCTTGAATTTACAAACCAGCTACCAAGTGAAACTCGGTTTGTGTGATAAATTATTTGTTGGAGGTGTCGGAGTGGTTTGCTAAAATAAAATAAACACTAAAGATTTTCTTCTTTCTTTATCTTTAATATTTCTATTTCAGTTAATTTGGTTATAGTAGAAATAACCTGAATCTCAAGTCCTTCTTTTAAGGATTCAATTACTATATTTTTCTTTTCCTCTTTTATTCCTTTCTCAATACCTTCTTGATGACTGGTATCAATGGTATTTTGAATATCTCGATAGTATTTTAAACTTCCTTCATAACTATCAAATTCTTCACGAGTCATTTTAGCTACTTCAGCCGTTTCAAATAATTTCTCAAAAATAGATTCTTTCAAGGCATCAGGTATACGGTCTAAACGGTTAAGGTTTCTAAGTACATATAACCATTTATCAAAACGTGTTTCTAGCTCCTCAACAGTTTTATTAAACTTAGGCATCTCAAGGTAGATAAAGGTCAACTTTTCATAAAATACATTATGTGAGTCTATATCCATCAACTTAACGTCATAACGATATTTATCTTCTTCGTCTTTGTCTTCATCAAAAACAAAGTCTAAGATACCGATAGTATACACAGGTTTTAATTCAAAATCCCATTCTGATTTAGGAGCTTGTTCTCTGATAGGAAACGTAGAATAGAAAACGCTTCGATCTTTAAAAAACTTTTGTTTGGCTTTTTGTAGCTCTACAATAAATTTTTCGCCTTTTTCGTTTTCGCAATAAATATCAAAAATAGCTTTACGGTCAATAACTGTTGAGCCTAAATGCTCTGTTTTCATATAGTTTAATTCAACGATACGACCTTCATGATCTTTTAAAAGCTCATTTAGAAAATCCAATAATAAGTCCTTGTTTGGCTCTTCTCCAAATAGTCGCTTGAAACCGTAATCTGTAAAAGGATTGATATATTTTTCTTTAAAACCTGACATAATCGGATTATTTTATTTTTCCTGAATTATCTAAACGACTACAAATATAGGACTTATTACTTGTTGAAAAAGTATAAAAGAATAAAAGTATCAGCCTAATAGATGAAACTTTTCAATAGCCAAAGCCAAACTTTCAATATCGTGAACTTTGTAATTCTCGGTACTTGATAACGAGTAAAACTAGGCAGGAGTGAATTACTTACTTTTCATTTCCGGTAACGGGGCATGATAGTTTGCGCCACTAAAATATAAATCATTAAAATCTTTACCTGAAATATCATGCAATACCCCTGAGTAAACCCAGCCCTTAAGAAAGTTACCTCCTCTGTAGGTTCCTCTATTATAATAACTAACAACTTTAGCCAAAGTACTATCAGAATTATACTCTAAAACATATACATAATCATTTTGAGGTAATGTTTTTAGGGGAAAGTTGAACGAAATATTTACTCCTGTTAATTCAACTTTCTCATGATAGTTTAAAAACGAATCTTTGTATTTTAAATTAGTAATAATAAATGCTGAATTAGCAGGACCAAAGTAAGTATGGTAACAAAATTTTTTCGGTTGACTTCTAACATATTCATTATATCTTTTCGAAATGAAATATCCTCCAATAGGAAATAATAAAAATATACCTACTAATATCGAAATAAAATTTATCGTTTTTGTGCTCATGATATTATTTGTCGAATTCCCTCCGCTCCCTCCAAGTTCTACTTCGAGGCAGATATATTTGTCAATCAAACTCAGAATAAAATTAATATTTGAGAATAATCAACAAGTTATTATATTTCATCCAATCCCACAAACGATTACTACTCCAAATATTGAAAAACAAAAAAGAAAGGCTTATGGATTAAGCCTTTCTTTTTTCCACTCAAAAGTTTCTGAGTTTAATGTATATCGAATTCTATCGTGTAAACGGTTTGGTCTCCCCTGCCAAAATTCTATTGAGATTGGTTTAACAATATAGCCTCCCCAATGTTTTGGCCTAGGAATTGGTTTTCCTTCAAAAGATGCTTCAAGAAGTTTCTGTTCCTCAACAAGTAATTCTTTGTTTGCCACCACAGAACTTTGGTCAGATGCCCATGCCCCTATTTGACTTCCTCTAGGTCTGGTTTCAAAATAGCCGTCCGATAAATTTTCGGCGATCTTTTCTACCTTTCCTTTTATTATGATCTGACGTTCTAAAAAAGGCCAGAAAAAAGAAATACAAACCGACGGATTTAGCTCCAAAGCTTTCCCTTTTTCGGATGTATAATTGGTGTAAAATACAAAACCTTCCCAAGTAAAACGTTTGAGTAAAACAATTCTGGTTTTCGGAAATCCATCCAATCCTATAGTTGATAAGCTCATGGCGTTTGCCTCATGAACACCGTTACTTTCATCGGCTTCATAAAACCATGTCTGGAATAATTCTAATGGATTTTCGGGTGTATTATCCTTTCTTAATTCAGATTTCTCATAGCTCTCTCGGTAATTCGATAAATCCTGATTTACTTTTGACATCGCTTCTGGTATTATCCGTTAATGACAACCTTTTCAATTTGGTTTTCACCAAAACTATAAGGAATATACGCTAATGATGGAATAGGTTTCGTTATTATGAAACTGGCCTTTTTACCTTTGGTAATACTTCCCAATTCATTCTGAACTTCCATTGCAAAAGCAGCATTTACAGTTAGTGCATTAAGTGCTTGCTTTGGTGTTAATCGTTGTTTTATACATGCTAATGAGTAAACAAAAGATAAGTTACCACTTGGCGTAGATCCTGGATTGAAATCACTAGCCAATGCAACCGATAATCCTTTTTCTATCATTTCTTTTACAGGAGCATATGGAATACTAAGAAAGAACGAACAACTTGGTAAGGCTGTAGCAATTGTATTAGAGGATTTCAATATCTCAAAATCTTCTGCATTCATTTCTTCTAAATGATCTACACTTACGGCATCATAATCTACACCAGCTTTTACACCACCAAAGGCATTAAATTGGTTGACATGAATTTTTGGTTTTAATCCGAATTTAGCACCAGCCTTTAATACTTGTTCAGTTTCTTCTACTGTAAAGTAATTTTTTTCGCAAAAAACATCTATATAATCAGCCAGGTTCTCCTTTGCAACAACGGGCAAAACATCATTAAGCAACATGTTTATATAACCAGCTCTATTACCTTTGTAATCCTGAGGAATGGCATGTGCGCCCAAAAACGTTGCTTTAATTGGAATAATATTCTCGGCCTTCAATCGTTTTACAACACGCAATATTTTCAATTCGGCCTCATCACTTAGTCCGTAACCACTTTTTATTTCAATAGCACCAGTTCCCATCTTTACGAGATTTAATAAACGTGCTTTTGCATCCAAAAACAATTCATCTTCGGTTTTTGTGGCAAGTTTCTTGGCAGAATTTAAAATCCCTCCTCCTTTTAAAGCAATTTCTTCATAGGTTAATCCATGAATGCGGTCTTCAAATTCAGATTCTCGAGGTGCGGCAAAAACCAAATGTGTATGAGAGTCTACATAGGTTGGTAATACCATTCTTCCTTCTAAATTCTCAATTTTAGAATCCTTTAAATAAGACTCTGGCAAATCAGTCATTACACCAAAATCTTCTATCAAACCGTTTTTGGTTAATAGAAAAGCATGTTCTAGACTTGGACAATCGTTCATCAAGTCACCTTTTAATGGTGTTGATGTTGCCGTTCTAATTTGATGTAGTTCTTGGATATTTGTATATAATGTTTGGCTCATGGCTTAACCTAAAATTTGAATATTTTTAAGCGCTTCTTCATTAGAAGCGATTTCAGAATAGAATCCTGTAATTTTTTCAATCACTTTATTGATGACAGAATCTGGACACGAAGCTCCAGAAGTAATCATTATTTTTTCACAATCCTTTAAAAAATCCATAGTTGTATGCATTTCCTTGGTTCGAAAATTGTAATGATGAATTTCTGATTGAGACTTGATTTCAGATTCGTTTGCAATGTAGTAAGTAGGTAATTCCTCTTCGCACAATTCAACCAAATGCGACGTGTTTGATGAATTATAACCTCCTACTACTATGGCGATATCAGCTTTATTTTTCAACATTTCTGTTGTAGAATCCTGATTTTCATTTGTTGCATAACACAAAGTATCTCGAGTATCTGCAATATGTTCTTTATACTTTTCGCCGTATTTTTCTTTGTATACTTCAGAAATAAATTGAGCAATTTCGGCTGTTTCTGTGGCCAACATGGTTGTTTGGTTAATTACACCAACCCGTTCTAAATGAATCTCTGGGTCAAAATTGGATGAAAAACGACCATCGAAATGATTAATAAACTCCTCTTTTGTTATTTTTCCTTGTACAAAATTCACTAAGATTTGAGCTTCTGCCATATCCTTAATTACAATGGCCTCGGCATTCTGAAGTGAATGCGAAAATGTTGCTTTCGTCTCTTCGTGATTGTATTTCCCATGAATAATAAGGTTATAATCCTTCATTCCCAATTGTTCGGCTCGTTTCCAAACTCGTGTAACAAAAGGACAAGTGGTATCGTATGTTTTAAACTCTATACCCTTAGAAGTTAAAAATTCTTTGGTTTCAATACTTGTTCCAAATGCAGGTATTATTACAATATCATCGGATGTAATTTCACTCCAAGGAATCAGTTGATTTCCTGATGTGTCCATAATAAAACGTATACCTTGAGAAATTAAATCATGATTTACATCGGGATTGTGAATCATTTGACTTAATAAATAAATTTTCTTTCCAGGGTTTTCTGTAACCGCACGATAAGAGCGTTCTACAGCATTCTCAACACCATAGCAAAATCCAAAACTTCGAGCAATAATAAAACTTAACGTACCGAAATGAAGTTCGGTTGCACGAAAATCTTTTTTACGAGGATCTGTCTTATCACGAAAAGCATGAACACTTTTTATTAAGGTAGATTGATATATTTCTGGAATTTTAAACCTTTTCATTCAGTTATTTTATGTTGCAGAACAAAGGTCGGAAAATGCTTGGATATTTCTATGTGCATTAACTTATTTTTTATTTTTGTTGTGTGTTGAAAATGAAATATAATTTTCAATAATTGATTATGGATGAATCTGGTTGAAAAATATTGACGTAATTGCCTTTTAAAATAATATGAATAATAAAAAATGTCAAAAATGTTTACAAAAGAACAAATCGATTTTATTTTAAGATTTAAGCTTCATTCAAATACTGATTTAACTAGCCATTTAATAAAAACATTTTCAGTAAATGAAAAACAAGTTTTCAACCATTTAATCCATTTAAAGTGGTTAGAAACAGACAATGGTAAAGATTATTTCTTAAGTCACGAATGTTTATCTTTTATTGATAAAAATCCTGAATGTTTAGAAATTCTAAAAATTGAGAAGGTAAAAATAGAACAGAAACAAAATACCGAAAGATTACATCCATTTTCGTTTAAACAAAAAGTAATTTGGGGAACCATTACTCTCTTTGTAATTATATATGGTATAAAAGTGATGAATGCCATAAATCCAAAGGAAAACTATGGGTATTTAAAGTATAAAACTAAAACACCTGCAACAACAAAAAAAGCCAAACTCGAGTTTGGCTTTTTATATATTTGAATTGAATTTTATTTTTTCTTTATAAAACTTTTGTCGTACGAAACAAAAAAGTTTAACCACACCACTCGAGAAAGTCTAAAGTTAATTGGTGCCAATAAGAACAGCACGGCCAAGAAAATACACATGAATTGGAAAATAGTAATATCCCAATTGAAGATTGATTTTATGGCAAACAGCACACAAAATTGTCCAACCACAAGTGCATAGGTTACATACATTGCTCCAAAATAGTATCCTGGTTCCGGATAATAGTTCAAATCACAAGTTGGACATCTTTCATGCATTTTCGAAATGTGTGAAAGATTGTATGGATTGGACTTAATATACATCTTAGATTCTAAACATCTAGGACATGTACCTGTTAATATACTTTTTCGTTTAGCTTCTCCTCTGGTCATTTTGTGATAATTTGATGCAAAAATAACGTATTTTATCCACAAGTTAATGGTATAAAAGTGACATTCTATATTCAAAATTGAACATCATGAACAACGATCACCTATTTTTATGGACAATTTAAGCGTTATTCTTGAGTTCTGGTATACTAGATTTTGTAACAAAATATTTCACATATTATTCGTATCTAATTTATTTTAACCTAACGTACTCACGTTAAGTAATACGTAATATGTAAACTTAATTTCAATAAAAGAAAACTTATGTTGTTTATTCAATTTATAAAGCATAAAAAAAGGAAACTGAAATTCAGTTTCCTTGATATTCAAAACGAATTTTGAATTAAGCGTAAATACTTTCTTTTCCGAATTTAACGACTAATAAATAGTAGAAAATTGCACGGTATTTATTTCTGTTAGAAGCTCCTAAAGTTTCAACTACATCAGCAATTGCAGAATCCAATTCAGCTCCATCTTCTAATCCTAATTTACCAATAAGAAATTTTTCTTTAACACGGTCCAATTCAGATTGATCTGAAGATGATACTTTAGAAGAATCAGCATTGTAAATTGAAGGACCTAATCCTTTAGTAACTAATTTTAATAAATCAGCATCAAAAGATAATCCTAATTTTGTCATTTCTGCTCCGTAAGTTTCTAATGCTTCGTCAAATTTACTCATAACGTTTATTTTTTATATTTTTAGTTTGATGAGATAAATATAGAACAAAGCGTTGAGAAATCCATTTTTTAAAAGCTATTTTTAGTTGAATTCACGTGTTTTTCTGTTTATATATTAAATTTACTCGCCCGTTGAAAACACTTCACTTCTACCCGAATCACTATTTACTTTTATCCAAAGATTAATAGAATAACAGAATGTTTTGTTACAAAAAGGATTATAAGTAATATAAAATCTTAATTCACCAAATACCGACAATCAAGAATATTACATATAGTTCTAATCACATATTAAATTAATCTTCCTCAGTGAAAAATGATTGTGGTATATCCTCTTTTAATTTCATGGTAAACATTCTCGCTGGTTTTCCATCTATGGCTTCTGTAGATATGACTGGAAAACCTTCCGAACTCATACAAATTCCTTCGGGTTGTATACTGTGCATCAAAATATGTATAACATACTTTACTCTAAAATTCTCATCTAAAGCCACAATAGATTTTCCTTGTGATGCGACTACATAGATTTCGTTATTGATGGGGTTTTGCATGATCCCTGATGGTTTAATATCATCCATATTACCATAGGACAAATCTGTAATGTCTTTCTTTTTCACTTTGTATACTGGATCTTTTATCCATTCATTTGTATTTAAATCATAAGTAAAAAACAACAACTCCTTCTTTTGAAGCTTTTTAGGTGCATTTTTACAAGTTAAAATTAATCTGTTTGTTCTAGACTCGTAAAACAGGCCTTCAAACTCATACTCTTTTGTGATGGTATTTTTTATTTTCTTTGTTTCTTTACTATTTAAATGATATGCGTATAAATTACCGTCCGATCTTAGAATATATACTTCGTTACCCACTAATGTTACACCTTCATAATCGCCTTTTTTTCCAAATTTTTCTTTTTTGACAATTTCACCTGTTTTTTCATCAAGAAAGAAAAGGTCTCCATCTTCGTCTTGAATAGCCAAAAGTATACCATCTTTATAATAGGTAAGTCCAGAAATTTCCTTTAAATCTGAATTTAATTCAACTTCATTGAGTACGGTGTACCAAGAATTATCTTTAGAATCGCAACTTGCAAATAATGATGCCATGAAAATAATGATTAGTGTTTTGTAATACATAGAATATATTTTAATGTGTAGATTGGCTAAAATTAAGTTTTTTTTTATGAAGCACAACTCAAACAAAGGGCGTGTATTCTTCCGAATATTTACTTCTAAACTTAGAAAGTGAGATGTTTCATTACACCAAAAAACAATCTATCAAAAAAGCCCAAAGATTTCTCCTTGGACTTTAAATGAAATATTAATTCAAAAGTGATTCAAGTCTTTTAAAAAATTTCCCAACGTGAATGCCATCCATTAAACCATGATGTGCATGAACCGAAATAGGTAAATGTAACTCTCCATCCTTTTCAAAATACTTTCCGAAAGTGAGCTTTGGAATACTGTCTTTAAAACCTGAATGTTTTGCATGATGAATGCCTGTAAACGAAATCCAAGGAATAGAAGAACAATGCATAAGATCTGCTCTCATGGTATTGGCATTTAGCCTTAAACCAGTTGTTTGATTTACGCGCTCTATTTCTTCTGAAAACTGTTGGACAAACTGTGTAAAGTCATCTTGAAATTCACAAAACGCGAAAGCAAAACTTTCATCTAACCTCCCGATGGTTGTACCTACATGAATAGTCTCATATTGCCTTACTTCATCGTCTACAATTCTCGTTTTAAATTCGGTTATCTCATTTAAGGCCAAAAATGCTTTATGCATATAATACATAAAGAATGAAATTCTTTCCTCTTTACAAAAAGAAACGGCCTTTGTACATTTAATCTGAGCATCTATACCAAAAAATGGTTGATCGAAACCAGAATAGAACTCATAATATTCTTTTCGCTTCCACGAATCTATTTGAATGATTGAATAATCAGATGAACTCATGAATTACATCGACTTTAAGATTTCTTTCTTGATGGCCTTTACGAAACCTGGTCCTTGGTAAATAAAACCACTATAAATTTGAACAAGCTTTGCTCCTGCTTTTAATTTTTCTACAGCATCTTTAGGTGAATTTATTCCACCGACACCAATAATTGGCACTTGGTCACCTAATTGTTTATATAAATATGCAATAACTTCTGTACTTCTGGCTTTTAAAACAGCTCCACTTACTCCACCTGCCCCAATGGCCTCAACTTCTGCTTTAGGTGTTGTTAATTCTGCTCTAGAAATTGTGGTATTTGTTGCAATCAATCCATCTAGATGAATTGTTTTTGATATTTCAACAATATCATCGAGCTGACTATTTGTTAAATCGGGTGCAATTTTCAATAAAATTGGCTTGGATGTATCGTATTTCTTTCTTTCTTCTTGTAAGGAAGCCAATAGATTCATCAAAGGCTCTTTATCTTGTAATTCTCTTAACCCTGGTGTATTAGGAGAACTTACATTGACCACAAAATAATCTACATGTTCATATAAAGCGTGAAAACAAATTTTATAGTCGTTTATCGCTTCGTTGTTAGGCGTAATTTTGTTTTTCCCGATGTTTCCACCTACAATAATATTCCCTTTTTCCTTTAATCGTGCAATCGAATCTTCTACTCCACCGTTGTTGAATCCCATTCGGTTAATTAAGGCCTCATCTTGTGGAAGTCTAAATAATCGTGGTTTTGGGTTTCCCTCTTGTGGTTTTGGAGTTAACGTACCAATTTCAATAAATCCGAAACCAACTTCGTGTAACTCAGAAATCATTTTAGCATCCTTATCAAATCCGGCAGCCATTCCTACAGGGTTCGGAAATTTTATTCCAAATACTTCTCGTTCTAATCTCTTATCCTCAAAACCGTACATGGCTCTAAAAATAGGTTTAGCAAGTGGGAATTTCAATCCTTTTTTTAATAAGTTACACGTATAATAATGTGCTTCTTCAGGATCTTTTTTAAATAAGATTGGTTTTATTAAAGTTTGGTACATGGTTTATTCAGAAAAAAATTTGTCAAAAGTATCTATTCTAAAGGTTCTAAACAATTATTGAACCTGGTATTTTAATTGGCTATGCTAAAAAAAAAGGCTATCTCCGATAAGGAAATGCCTTTAATTTATTAACCCACTACGGGATGTCTTTGAAATTCAATCGATTTATCAATCATATAACGGTAAGTAATGAATTTTCGATGTAAAGTAGAATCCAATCTTTCGGTAACTTTAAGCATTTTTGGATTAAAATCTCCAATCCAATTTAAAGTCGTTGATTGATAAGAGAATCTTGGCTTTACATTATCTTCCATCCATTTAATCATGACACCCTCAATGCCCTGTCCTTGAAAGTCTTTTACGACTCCAAAAATTAACCCGACCATAATTTGAGGCTTTATCGTCTTTTTATAATATAGGAATTTCAACTTTCCAACTAAGTTTAGTTTCTTCCCTACAAATTTAAAAATCTCATTCAATTCGGGAATATTAATGTAAAAAGCAATTGGTTTATCGTCTTTATATACAAAAAGAATAATTCTAGGATCCATTATTGGTTTCATAGACTTTATCATTTTTGTAGCATTGGCCAATTTCATAGGTTTAAAATTCTTATAAGAACCGCCCCAAGCATTGTTATATACTTCAACAAAATCAGATGCAATTTGTTCTATAGATCGACCTTCTACAGTTGCTACTCTATAAGAACTGTCCTTCATAACCTGATTGTATTTTCTTACAAAAATGGGTTGTGCTGGTACGTTTAAATCTCTATGAAATACAAATTGCTGAAAATAATCTTGAAATCCATAGGCCTCGAAATGATTTGAATAATAAGGTCTTCCATAAGCTTGATTGTAGCTAGGAATAGATTCGAAATTATAAACTAAGCAACCCCAATATTTATCTCTTTCTCCTAAATTGATTGGTCCATCTACGGCCTGAATACCTAAAGATTCTAACCAATTTAAAGCTGTATCAAAAAGTAATTTCGAAACATTGATATCATCAATACATTCATAGAAACCCAAACCACCTACTTTAATCTTTTCGGCATTAACCGTTTTAGAATTTACAAAGGCGGCAATTCTACCAACAATTTGTCCTTGATTAGTAACTAGAAAACGTTTTGTAGTTTCAGGTTTATACGATTTGTTTTTTGAAGAAAATACATCATCAATATCGTTTCTTAAAGGTGAAATATAATTAGAATCATCCTTGTAAATAAAAGAAGTCATATTAAAAAACTGATCTTCTTGAGCCGATGATTTAACTTCAGTAATTTCCATGAAATTGTTTTAACTTGATTAGTCGAAGTTTACATATAAATATGCAATTCCGAGTCCAAAAATAACCATTTCGACAACCTAAAACAAAATCTTTAATAAAATATTGAAATTCGAATGCAATATTTTACAATCTTAAACAGATGACACAAACTGTCATTATCATAAATTACTTTTGAATCAACATTAAAACCAAAACCATGAATACCTCTCATACATTACAAAAAGGAAAATCGAACGCATTGTTAATGAAATCTATTTTTTATGGTGAAACGCATTCCGATGTACACTTAACACTCTGTCCTTGTTTACATTCAAGAGCTATGATTATGAGCAAAACCGAATTAAGCGACAAGCAAACAGCCCAATTTATTCGAAATATAATGGACTGTGATAAAAAAATTAGAACCTATGTCCATAACCGTCTTATTTCTAAATCCGAAAATTCAACGTTTATTTTTATAGGAAATTATTTAAATACATACGACGATATTTATGGTATTTTATTACTTCCAAATCATTAAAAAAACGCTCAGGCTAAAATTCCATACAATATTCTTTAACCATCGGTCGTAAATTATACGTGTTTGCCATAACTTGTCCGTAAGCGCCAGCAGAATGAATGAGCATAAGATCATTTCGTTCCGATTTGGGCAAAACAACATGTTTTCCAAAACGATCTGTCGATTCACAAATTGGCCCAACCACATCATAGGTTTCAGTATTTTGAACATGATGCTTGGTTAGATTACTAATTTTATGATAAGCTTGATAAAGTGCTGGACGCATAAGTTCCGTCATACCTGCATCTAAAATCATAAAATTTTTAGAAATTCCTTTTTTAATATAAGTTACTTTCGATAACAGGTACCCAATCTGTCCCACAATACTTCTTCCCAACTCGAAATGCACTTTTTGGTTAGGTTTTACTTCTAAAAATTGATGGAAAATATTGAAATAAGCATCAAAATCTATTCTATCATTTTCAGGTGATTCATAATTTATACCTAAACCTCCTCCAACATTAATATGCTTTATAAAAATATGACGTTCATTAAACCATTTTAAAAACGAATTTGCCTTTATACAAAGGTTTTTAAAAGGTTCTAACGTTTGAATTTGACTTCCGATGTGAAAATGTAATCCTTGTAAATGTAACCATTCTGAACGCATTACAAATTCAACAATTTGCTCGAGATGAGCTGTATGAATTCCAAATTTATTTTCATTCAACCCAGTTGTAATGTATGCATGTGTTTGAGCATCCACATCTGGATTCAATCTTAAGGCTATGTTTGCCACAACACCTTTTTTTGAAGCGATTTCTTCAATAATTTCAATTTCTTCGAAAGATTCACAATTAAAACAAAAAATATTGAGATCTAAAGCCTCCTCTATTTCTCGATCTGTTTTACCCACACCAGCAAAAACAATAGAATCTGTAGGGAAACCTTGTTTAACAGCATGTTGTATCTCAAAACCACTTACACAATCGGCACCAAAACCCTGAGAAGAAATTAATTCTAATAGTTCTTTATTGACATTGGCTTTTATCGCATAATGTACTGTGTAATTGTATTTTTTTGATGCTACACTCAAATCATTGAGTGTTAATTTCAATCGGCTCATGTTATATAAATAACAAGGCGTTGTTAAATGCGCAACCTGTTGAATATTTAGTTTCATAAGACTTAATTAAAACAGTTGATATGTAAAGCCTGAAGTGCTTTAATTTTACATGATGAATTGACCAGGATAGAAATATTTATTTTACTACCGCCATAAGAAATCATACGAATTGGAATATTTTGTAAGGCCGAAAATACTTGATTAGCACGCGCTGTTTTTTCCATCGAAAAATCTCCTACAACACAAATTATGGTTTGATTTTCATCTACTTCAACCTCTCCAAACTGTTCCAATTCTTCCGTAATTTCTTTTAAATACAGATCAGAATCTATCGACAGGGAAACGGCTACTTCAGAAGTTGTGATCATATCGATGGGTGTTTTATAACGTTCAAACACTTCAAAAACAGAACGTAGAAATCCGTAGGCATTTAACATTCTACCCGATTTTATTTTTATGGCTGTAATATGATCTTTTGCAGCGATGGCTTTAAAAGCTTGTTCATCGCTTCGGTCAGAAATAATAGTTCCTTTTGCTTTTGGGTTCATCGTGTTTTTCAACCATAAAGGAATATTAGCCGTTTGAGCTGGATAAACGCAAGAAGGATGTAAGATTTTAGCACCAAAATATGCCAATTCCGACGCTTCGTCATAATGTAATTCCTTGATGGATTGTGTATTTTCTATACATCTCGGGTCATTATTGTGCATGCCATCAATATCAGTCCAAATCTCTATTCTATCAGCTCCAATTGCTTTTCCAATTAAAGTGGCCGAATAATCTGAGCCTCCACGTTTTAAATTATCAACATCTCCAAAGGCATTTCTACAAATAAATCCCTGTGTAATAATTGTACTTACACCAGTTGCATTTAATAATCTGTTTAAATTGTTTTGAATATAAAACATGTCTGGCTCCAAATCTTTATCTATTCTCATAAATTCTAAAGCTGGAATTAATACCGAATTTTGCTGAGTAGACTCCATAAATGCATTAAAAATATGTGTAGACATCAATTCACCTTGGGCTAAAATAATGGTTTCATCTTTGTTTAAATAACCATCGTTTATGATGGAAATAAGCATCTCAAAATGTTGATTAATCTGTTTAACAACTTCTTGGACATCTTTAGAATTCTCAAATAAATCGGAAATAAACGTATGATATTCTGTTTTTAAGGTATTTATTTTCGAGATTGCTTCTTCTCTCTTTCCAGATTGAAGAAGTGTACATATTTGAACAAGAACATTGGTCGTTCCGCTTATTGCAGATAACACAACAATCTTTTGTTCTTGACAGGATTTAAGGATGGATGCTACATTCTTCATCGCACTTGGCGAACCAACAGAAGTACCTCCAAATTTTAAAACAAGCATTGTATATTGTTTTTATTAAATTATTCCAAAAAGGATAATGATTGGAGGCAAAAGTATTCATGTGTTTATTTAATAACAATTATTTTAAAATTATAATCTAATTTAAGTATAGATGTTGATTAATTAACAAATATTCTTCTTTAAACCTTAAATAGAAGTCTTAAAAACTTAAAAGCGACCTTGACTAAACCCTTTTTCTAAAAAAAACCACAAAAAAAACCTTCTATTTCTAGAAGGCTTTTCATTAGTTATAATTGATGATTAGTAGTTAAATAGATAATCTAAATCTAATTCTTTAACTGTACCTAGTTTTTTCAAGACTTTCATGTCTACATCTTTTTTATTACCCATAACCAACACATTATATTGTTCTCCTTTAATGTGTGTGTTAAAGAAATTTCTAAGATCTTCCATGGTCATACCTTTTATTGCTTCGTAGATGTCTTTTCTATTATCATGAAAAATACCACGCTTCTGTAAGGATTCATAATTCCAGAAAATTTTGGACTTAGTAATTCTTTGAGCTGCAATTTTCTTTAATGCCGATTCTTTAGCAGCATTAAATTGTTCTTCAGCTTCTGGCATATTTTCCATTAAATCCATCATGGCATTTACGGCTTGCTCCATTTTATTGGCTTGTGTACCAATATATGCAGTCACATAATCCGATTTATTAACCTTAGAAGCATTGTTGTAACCAGCAAAAGCAGAATACGCCAATGATTTCGATTCACGAATTTCTTGGAAAACAATAGACGAAAGTCCACTACCAAAATAAGAATTAAACAAATAAGACGCCGCCATATTGTTTACGTCAAACGGATTACCTTTTGCAATAAAAAGCATTTCTGCTTGTACCATATCGAAATCAACAAAATATACTTTTTTGTCAGTTTCCAACTCTTGGTATTCTTTTGGTTTTGGATAATCTTTTAATTCAGAACTCGTTTTATGTAATTTATCTACGGCAGCCATAGCTTTATCTTGATCTTTACCATAGTAGAAAATACGTTGTTTAAAGTTCTTAAGATCTTTAACTAAATCTATTAATTCTTGAGGATTTATTGCCGAAAGTTCTTCACTACTAAAAATGTTTCTCAATCTTGAATTTTCACCATATTTTGCAAAACTCATCATTCCATTCCACATTATGTTTCCTTTCTGAGCTTTTCCGTCTACACGTTGTTTCTGAATAGACTGCACATATCTGTTATAAGCTTCTTGATCTACAACTGCATTACTCCAAAGGTGTTCTAAAAGTTCTAATCCTTTTTCTAGGTTTTCTTTTAAACCATCTAAACCAACATAAGATTTATCTGCACCTGCTGAAACATAATAGCTAATTCCAAGTTTATAGAATTCTTTTTTAAGTTCTTCTGCCGAGTACTTATCGGTTCCTAAAAATTCTAAATAACCTACAGCCAAACTCAACTTTTTGTTATGGTCTTTCCCCATATCAAAAATGATATTTAAATCAAATAAGTCATTCTTTTCATTTATTATATAAGAAAAATCCAATCCTGATTTGGTTTTCAATTTCTTAATTGATTTTTGATAATCCACATATTTAGGTTGTAAATCACCAGAATTCATAGCATTGAAATCATTTAAGAATGTAGATTTCTTATCACGATTTAATTCTACAGGTGTAATTCCAGGATTTTGTACTTTAACAATAGATTTATCTTCACCTTGTCTTTTATATACAACAACATAATTGTCTTTGTAGAATGCATTTGCAAAGTCAACCAATTCTTTTTTGGTTACTTTTTTCAATTCATCCAAAAACTTTGTGTTTTTCTCCCAAGTATTATGGTGTATAAAAGCATTGTAATAATCTCTAGCTAAAGATGTGGAATTTTCATACTGTTGTGTTCTACTTAATTTAAGATCGTTTACCACAGCTTCGAGCATCCAATCTTCAAATTCACCCTTTTTCAGTTTCTCAATCTGAGCCAAAATTAAATCTTTTACTTCATCTAAACTTTGATCTGCTTTTGGACTACCGTTAAAAGAATGGTAACCATAATCGTTTAAGAAAGTTGGTGAACACCCAGCATATTGAACAGCCTTTTTCTGATTCAGATTTAAATCTAATAATCCTGCCGATCCGTTTGCCAAAATCATGTCACAAAGGGTAAGGTAAATCTCATCCTTAGAATTTGTTCCATCCGAACGGAATCCTATTCCAATACTTTCTGGTGTAGGTCCGTAAACTTCTCTAACTATTGGTGCTGTAATTGGTTCTTCTTTTGGTAGAGTTGGATGAACAACTTCTTTACGTTTTAATGTACCAAATGTTTGATCAATCTTTTTAATGGTTTCATCAAAATTCAAATCCCCAACCAATACCATGGCCATATTATTTGGCACATAATATTTGTTAAAATAATTATGAATGGCCTCCATTGAAGGATTTTTCAAATGATCTGCAACTCCAATTGTGGTTTGTTGACCGTAAGGATGATTCGGAAATAAACCATCGAGCATAGCGGCATAGGCCTTTCTATAATCGTTGTCTTGTCCCCTATTAAATTCTTCAAATACAGCCTCCAATTCTGTATGAAACAAACGTAAGGTTAATTCGCTGAAACGTTCTGTTTCTAACTTCAACCATTTTTCAAGTTCGTTTGCCGGAATTTTATTTTTGTAAACTGTTTCTTCAAACCAAGTATGTGCATTTGTACCCGTTGCTCCTAAAGAGCCAACCATTTTATCGTACTCATTGGCAATACTGTGTTTAGATGCCTCGAGTGAAATCTCATCGATTTTTTTATAGATTTCAAGCTTCTTTTGAGGATCCGTTTCTTTTTTATGTTCTTCGTATAAGTCAGAAATCTGTTTTAAGAATACCTTTTCCTGCTCCCAATCAGAAGTTCCAATGTGTGAAGTTCCCTTAAAAACCATGTGCTCTAAATAATGAGCCAATCCTGTAGATTCTTTCGGATCGTAGTTTGAACCTGCTCTTACAGCAATAAAGGTTTGAATTTTAGGCTCGTTATCGTTTTGAGACAAATACACCTTCAACCCATTTTTTAAGGTATACAATCTCAATCCCGTAGGATCATTAGCAACGGTTTCATAAGAAAAACCTGATGCATCGGTAACTGTTTCTACACCAGCTTTTGGTTTTACTTGTTGAGTGTTTGCTTGGTCAGAACAACTCATAGCAGCAAGAATAAGACTTGCGTAAATTGGAACTCTGGAGAATTTCATATTTCAACATTTAAATTACAATATATAAATATAGAATATTAAAATAAGTACATATGATATTCTTTGTTAATTTTAATAAAACATATCAGAATATTTATTCAAAACAACACAAAATGAACTAGAATAATTAAAAGATTATGTTTTCTAGATTAAAAGGACTCATGATAACCAAGAGAAGTCTAAATTTTATCAAAAAATTATGATTATTGACTTAATCCAATTCCGAAAAATTTAGTGTTGATTCCTATGCATTTTTTGCTTAATAGGAATCAACACATAAAATGTTGTTAACTCTTGAACAACTCGACAAAAAACAAAATCAAAGTATGATGAGATATTTTATAGCCAAAGGCTGATCAATATTTTCAAAGAACCATGTAAAACACAAGACTATAAATCAATCTCCTTTAAGCTTTTAATGCTATTTCTATCAAGAAAAGCGTCTATCGTTTCGAAGTGTTCAACCACACGTTTGTCAGTAAATTCAAATACTTTTTCAGATAATCCTCGTAAAAAGTCTCTATCGTGAGAAACTAAAATTAGTGTTCCATCAAAATGTAAAAGAGCTTCTTTAATAACCTCTTTAGATCTTAAATCCAAGTGATTGGTCGGCTCATCCAAAATAAGAACATTGACAGGCTCCAACAATAATTTAACCATTGCCAAACGCGTTTTTTCTCCTCCCGAAAGCATTTTCACCTTTTTATCTATGGCATCACCGCTAAACATAAATCCACCTAAAATAGATTTTATTTGAGTTCTAATGTCCCCTTTTGCAATTAAATCTACAGTTTGAAACACAGTTAATTCTGGATCTAACAATGAAGCTTGATTTTGAGCAAAATATCCAACTTTAGCATTGTGTCCTAAACCGCATTCACCTTCAAAATCAATTTCGCCCATTATGGCTTTTATCATAGTGGACTTACCTTCACCATTTCGTCCAACAAAAGAAACCTTTTCTCCTCTCGAAATAGCAAAACTTGCATCCTTAAAAATAACCTGATCTCCATAAGATTTAGACATATCAACAGCTTTTACCGGATAATCTCCAGACCTTGGCGATGGTGGAAATCTCAGTTTTAGTGCCGTTGTATCTACTTCATCAATTTCAATAATTTCTAACTTCTCAAGCATTCTTTCTCTAGAATTTACTTGATTTGTTTTTGAGAATGTACCTCTAAATCGTTCTATAAACGCTTTATTGTCCGCAATAAATTTTTGTTGTTCGTTGTAGGCTTTTATTTGATGAGCTCTCCTTTCCTTTCTCAATTCAAGGTAGTGCGAGTAATTTGCCTTATAATCGTGAATGGTACCCATTGTAACTTCAATGGTACGATTGGTAATATTATCAATAAATGCTTTATCGTGAGAAATAACAATAACAGCTTTTGCCTTATTCAATAAAAATTGTTCTAACCAAATTACCGATTCAATATCGACATGGTTAGTAGGTTCATCCAATAAAATAAGATCAGGTTTTTGTAATAGTATCTTTGCCAACTCAATACGCATACGCCATCCACCACTAAATTCAGAAGTAGACCGATCTAAATCTTTGGCTTTAAATCCAAGTCCTTTAAGTGCTTTTTCTATTTCGGCTTCGTAATTAATCTCCTCTAAAGCATAGTACTTTTCTCCCAAATCGGAAACACGTTCAATAATTTTCATATAGTCCGCAGAGTCGTAATCGGTTCTCGTTTCCAATTGCTTGTTTAAACCTTCCATTTCCTCTTTCATATCGAAGATTCCTTGGAATGCTTTTCCTGCTTCTTCACGCACCGTACAATGATCATCCATAAGCAAATGTTGTGGCAAATATGCTATAACGGTATCTTTTGGATATCTCACATGTCCTTTTGTTGGCTCAGAAACACCAGCAATTATCTTCATCATGGTCGATTTACCAGCACCATTTTTTCCCATTAAGGCAATTTTGTCGTTTGGATTTACAACAAAAGATACATCATTAAACAAGGTATGGCCACTAAATTCTACGGCAAGTTGATCTACTGAAATCATTTACTATTATTTTTAAGGCGAAAGTAAGAAAAGCATTATTATTTACTGTCGTTCCGTCTAGAGTTTTTTTATATGATTATTAGATCACAAGTTGTAATGATGCAATCTATAATTTACAACCTCTATAAATCACGTCCAGAAGTACTGAGAATGTGAAAATAGTGAAATGTGCAATGGATTTTCATTGTTAAGGAGAAAGAAAACAGAAGGGATATTTTATCAAAACATACAAGAACTCCTTCCTCAAATCTTATAGTTCATCACTAAAAAAGCAACCACCTTGTCAACTACGTTGCCACTCCTCCACAGGAGGAGAATTTTTATAGATGATCTGAAAACTAATATATTTTTTTGTTTTGATTAATTTAACTAAGCACTAAACAAAGTAACCACAACTTAAAAAAGACTCATCACTCATAATTCATCTCTAACAAATCTAACCATTAACCACTAAGAACTAACAACTAGAATAAACACCCCTAGGAGATATTATGACAATTTATCTCTCAAGAGGATATGTAGATAACCAATAACAAAACAATTACAGCAAAAAAAAATCGGACTTAATAAGCCCGATTTTATATGTAGCGACAATCTAAGAAAGATTTAGTTGTATGCGTAATCCGATAAATATTGGAAGTTATCTCCTAACTTACCGTTTTTACAGATTGTTGCTCTGTTTATAATTTGCGTTTTGTCATCTCCTAACAAGGCAGGAATTACACTTTTAGAAAGCACAGATCCGAAATGTTCTGAAGCATCTTTGGGTAATTCACAAGGTAAGTTATCTACAGCCATTACAGAAATTACATTTTCTTTATTAAATGCATCTTCTTTTTCGGTTTGTGGATTATAACCATATATTGGGTCGGCAATGGTTGAAGGTCTAATTGTAGATGCAACAGGACCGTCAATATCACAACTGATATCTGATACTACACGGATTCTGAAATTGGAATCTTTAGCATCTTCTCTGGTAAAGAAATAAGGTGCATCGTTTCCATAAAAGTGTCCTGCAATGAACATATCCGATTCGTGAGCAAATCTCAAGAAATTGTTTTCGTAATTTGTTGGATCAACTCTAAAGTCTTTAAAATCGAAAGGCTTTCCTTCTTTATGTTTAACATAAGAATCTATGTCAATGTGGCAATACACCGCATCATCTCCATCGTATGCCAAATATGCATCTACATCTAGTTTTTTAATATCTAGTTGTTCAACAATTTCTATAGCCCCATGTGCAACACGTCCACGTCCGGTAACTACCATTTTGTAACCTTTCGGGAATTTTACCTTTTTAAGTTCGTTGTCCAACTCCACTTTATCTTCACATTCGAAAGCAGGTTTTAAGCTGAACAATTCTGTTCTTTTTCCTAAAGTAATTAATCCGTTGTATGCACCAACAATACCAGCAAAACGACCAAAACCAATTAGTCGGTGTTTATTTTCGTCTGTCAATACTTCATAATCTACCATTTGGATATTCTTTTCCAACATGGCTTTTAGAAGTTTTTTATTATATGGTTGTTCTTTTATTGTATGAGAAAAGTAAAAGAACATTTTGTCTTCAATAAGGTTTTGAATTGGCACTTCTTTTACTCCAATGATAACGTCGCAATCCGATAAATCTTTTTGCATCGGAATTCCAAGATCTTTATAAGCTGCATCAGGAAAACATCTGATCTGACTTGGTTGAACCACAATTTCTAAATTTGGATAGTTGGCTAATAAAGTTTCGCAATGCACCGGTGTAAGTGCAACACGTTTATCTGGTGGAGTTTTACCTTCTCTAATAATTCCAATTTTCATGTTTGTAGCTTTAAGATTTTGCCAAAAATACAATTTTTTGATGGCCAATTCCAATAAAACTAAGGCATTTTCATTAAATATTTATTCATCTAAAATTTAGATAAATGTTATTATTAATGGCGGAATTGAAAGAACTTATTTTGACTATTGTCATAAATGTGATAGATGTTACCTAAATATATCGCCTTAGAAGTTAAGTTTGTATAAAAAAACAAAATGGGATTACTTGACATTTTAGGATTAAACAAAAAATAGAATATGATGATAGAAGAATTTGTAAAAAAAGGTGCGGTTATTATTGATGTTCGTTCACCGGGGGAATATCAATCTGGTCATGTAAAAGGGTCAAAAAATATTCCTTTAGGAGATATTCCAAATGCTATTGACAAAATAAAAAAATTCAATAAACCTGTTATAACGTGTTGTGCAAGTGGTATGCGAAGTGGAAGTGCAGCATCGGTGCTAAGCAAACACGATATTGAAGTTGTAAACGGAGGGAGTTGGACTTCTGTAAATGCTATGGTTTAAGACATTATCGTTTTATTTCTCAATCAATTGATCAATAACTCATATATAAAACCAAATATCAGATAATTATTATCCAGTATCGTGTCTTTATGACTGAAACCTTTTTTAAGGATGATATTTGCGATGTCTGGATTTTTACATGAATTATATTTTATAATGGTGGTGGTTTTATTACAAACTATAATTAAAATAAAAAGGCTGATGGAATTTTCCATCAGCCTTTTTATTTAGATAAATTGATTGCCTATAATAAAGCTTTTAATTTAGCTTCTAAAGTTGCTTTTGGTACTGCACCAACTTGCTTATCTACAACTTCTCCATTTTTAATGAATAAAATTGTTGGAATATTTCTAATTCCGAATTCTGCAGCAATATCACCTTCGTGATCGATATTTACTTTACCAATATTTGCTTTTCCTTCATATTCATCAGCTAATTGATCAATTACCGGTCCTACCATTTTACATGGTCCACACCATTGAGCCCAAAAATCAACAACTGTTACTTTGTCTGAAGAGATTACTTCTTTAAAATTGTCTGTAGTGAATTCTAATGCCATTTTTTTATTTTTTTTGATTGTTTTCAAAACTACTTGAATGATTCCAAAATTAATTTTTTTTTTGATTGATTAAAACTATCTGCTCATTATTATAACAAAACAGTTCAAAAAAACATCAATTGGGTGGGTATTGTTATTCTCATGTCTTTTTTAGAAATTGAATTCATTTTTACTTTTTCATATCTAAATTCACATACCAATGCGTGAAAGGGTCTTTTGAATGAGTGTACAGGTTGTTGATTTTTTGTGTTCATATTAACTTTGAAACATATTTATTAATGATTAAAACCAACCTTATGAAAACATTAATCTTCATCTTATTATCCTTTATTAATACCGCAGTTTGGGCAAACTTAGATTCGCTTATTGTAGAATCATCAATAACTGAGGTCACAGTTTATAAACAAGGGGCACAAATTGAAAGAAAAGCCAAGCATAAGGGAAAATTAGGTAGTCAAATTATTATTTTCGAAAATCTCCCATTTCATCTCATCGAAGAAAATATTCAAATAAAATGTAACAAGCTTCAGCATATACAATCCATTAAACACGAGAAGGTTTTTGGTTCATCCTCAGAAAAGACGTCAGAGATCCTTAAATATGAAAAAAGGATAAAAGAAATTTTACGAGAGAACAAGGCTTTAAATGTTGAACTTAAGGTTTTGGAAAAAGAAGAACAACTCCTTAACAACAATAGCAATTTTAACTCCGACGAAAAACATGTGAACTTAACTGAATTAAAGCAAAGCGTGGCCTTTTTTACTTCTAAGATAGAATCTATTCACAAAAAAAAGTTGAACATTGAATTTCAAAAAGAAACTTTGAATGCAGAAGTCAAGACTTTAAAACAAGCCATCCAAACCGAACAAGTGAGCAATAACAAAAATACAAGCCGAATTATTTTGGTGGTAGATAATAAAAGAACAGAACCTACAAATTATACATTTTCATATTTTATGGACAATGCAAGTTGGATTCCAAATTATAATTTTAGGGTTGATGATATTGATAAGCCTTTGAAAATCGATTTTAAAGCGAAGGTTTTTCAGACCACTGGTGAAGATTGGGAAAATGTAAACCTTACTTTATCAACAAATCAACCCAAGTTAAATGTGATGTCCAACAATCTTGAAAAATGGATTTTAGAACAACCTACATATTCGCAAAGTTCAAAACATTATGGCAATATAGGAAAGTCTGGATTTGGGTTAATATATGGTTGTGTAACCGAAGCTGGAGGTGGAGAAACCGTACCAATGGCAAATGTTGTGGTTAAAGCGGGTAATAAGATAATAGCGGGAGGTGCTACAGATTTTGATGGTAATTTTTATATCAATGAAATCCCTTCGGGGTCTTACAATGTAGAAGTTTCTTTTATTGGATTTTCTACAAAAACCATGTGGGGGGTAAATATTTCTGCTAAAAAACCAACAACATTAAATGTAAAACTGATGGAAGATAATAATTTATTAGGTAATGTTACATTAGAAACAGAAGCCTACGAGGAACCTATGATAGATCCTTTTAAAAGCGGAACTGTTTATACTTCCGAAGATATTCATGGTCAACCTAGATCATATAGGCCTTCAACATCCAACCATTATTCCAAACCTGAAGAAAAAAAGCCAAAAATAAAGTCTGTAATAGATCATATTATGAATGATTTTAAACAGAACATTACGCATCACGAATATGCTATTAGCGTGCCCTTTACAGTACTTAATGACGGTAAAGAAAATGACCTACTTATTCAAACTAAAACCATAAATACAAACTATAATTACTTGGCAATGCCAAAACTTTCGAATGAAGTACAACTCAATGCAAAAATTGAGCAATGGCAAGAATTAAATTTACTAGAAGGAAATGCAAATATCTTTTTCAATGGAAAATACATTGGAAAAACCCAACTTACCACTTCTGAACTTACAGATACTTTGAGTTTATCTTTAGGATACGATGATTTTATTAAGGTTAAACGGGAGCACATCATTCAAGAAAGTAACAAAGTTGAATTGGCTAATAAAATTAAGGAGAC
Organism: Flavobacteriales bacterium; assembly: GCA_049607525.1. Taxonomy (GTDB): domain Bacteria; phylum Bacteroidota; class Bacteroidia; order Flavobacteriales; family CAJXXR01; genus JBMYYR01. The sequence continues at coordinate 5,295 of JBMYWP010000025.1, read as the reverse complement.
CGTTACAAGTCAAATTACAATAAAAAACAACAAGTCCACCCCTATCAAAATAACTGTTCAAGATCAAATACCAGTTACTTCCAGAAAAAACATCTTCATTGAAGCAATTGAACTAAATGGTGGTGAATTGGATAAAGAAACAGGTATTATTACTTGGGATATTACCATGAAACCAAATGAACAAAAACAACTAAAGTTTTCTTTTTACGCCAAGTATCCAAAAGAATACGACTACTAAATAATAACAAATAGACTGTTGAGATTCTTGTAGAAAAACAACAGTCTATTTTTATGTTCAACATTGGTTACTCAAAACCATGATATTACCATTCCCTATATCGACATAATGTCGGATAATTCCTTTTTTAGGCCGTCTAAATCTAGCTCCAATAAACGTTCTTGATTCACTATAACATTTGTTTCTCCTTTACTTATTAAGAAAATGGCTGGTAACTTTTCATTTCTAAATTCGGGCAATTGACCTATCATATCATCCTTATAAAGAAAGCGAATATTATAAGGCAATTGCTCTAAAAACTCTGCCCATTCCTTGTGCATACCAAAAGACCCATGCGATATGGAGCACAAATGACAACTGTATGTACTTGGCGATACAATTTTATGAAGACTATCCATTACAGAATTTAGCAAACCGTTTTTTGCGTTGTAAACAAAAACGATGGTACACGTTTTACCCATTTTAGTGTTTTGTATAGAAAAATACATAATTAACAAAAATCTATTGAAAAACAAACCAATATCCTCCTATTCTACTGTTTTATTAACCTTTTTGATTTTATAAATAATCATTTACAAGTGTTAAACAACCGTATTATGAGGCATTAAAACTCAAAGATGTAGTTATGCCCATAGAAAAATACGGAATTCAAAAGGTTTGTTCAAAACAATATTATCTAATATTATTTATATAAATTGTCAAAATGTGATTATAAAACGATACTTTTGCAATCATATTACAAACACATGACTTTCAAAGATTTAAATATAACCGAACCTATTCTAAAGGCTTTAGATACGGTAGGTTACACACATCCTACACCAATTCAAGAACTTGCAATACCAATTCTTCTAAAAGGAAGAGATTTGTTAGGTTGTGCTCAAACGGGAACTGGAAAAACAGCGGCTTTTTCAATTCCAATTATTCAACACCTAAACTCTAACCCACAAGTAAGAGGAAAAGTACGTGTAAAAGCGTTGGTTGTAACACCAACACGTGAGCTTGCTATTCAAATTGCAGATAACTTTACAACATATTCAAGACATACATCCATAAAAAATACAGTCATTTTTGGTGGAGTTAAACAAGGTCAACAAGTACGTGTGTTAAAAGCAGGTGTTGATGTTATTATTGCTACCCCAGGACGACTACTAGATTTAATGAACCAGGGTTACATTTCATTAAGAGACATCAAATATTTTGCTTTAGATGAGGCAGATCAGATGTTGGAAATGGGATTCATTCACGACATTAAAAAAATTATTGCAAAGTTGCCGAGAGAAAGACAATCCTTATTCTTTTCTGCGACGATGCCTCCTAAAATTGTGCAGCTTGCCAATCAGATTTTAGGAAACCCTGAGCAAATTACTATTCAACCCGAACAAACTACAGCAGAGCGAGTAGAACAATTGATGTATTTTGTTGACAAGTCTAATAAACCGGACCTTCTTAGTCACATCATCAAAGAAAAAAACATCAAATCCTTATTGGTGTTTACACGTACAAAACATGGTGCAAATAAGGTTGTGAAAAATCTTATTAAAGTTGGAATTTCTGCTGCTGCTATTCATGGAAATAAATCTCAAAATGCACGTCAAAAGGCCTTAACGGCATTTAAAGCAGGTGAAATTCAAGTATTGGTTGCCACTGATATTGCTGCACGTGGTATTGATGTTGATCAGTTAAAACTAGTTGTTAACTACGAACTACCAAACATACCTGAAACCTACGTACATAGAATTGGTAGAACAGGTAGAGCTAAAGCCAGTGGCGTTGCACTTTCTTTTTGTGATGAAGAAGAAAAAGCATATTTGGTTGATATCCAAAAACTGATCAAGCAAAACATTGAATTAATTTCAGAACACCCTTTTCCTCCAGAATTTTCTACCGATTTAAAGCAATTACCAAAAAAGAAACCTAAAGCAGGTGGTTCTAGAGGTAAATCTAGCGGTTCTGGTTCTAGAAATTCGAAAAATGCTAGACCTTCAGGTTCTAAACCTCAGAACAAAAGAAACTCTAATTCTAGGTCAGACAGTAGTAGATCAGGTTCATCTAGCGGGCGTAATAGAAAACGACCTTCATCCTCTTCCAGTTCAACTGAAAAAAAGAAAAACAAACGTTTCTTTTAGAATTTTAGATCTAGAAGAGGTTTAAATAAACTATAACAAAGGCTGTAGAATAAAGAAAAAAAACTTTATTTTACAGCTTTTGTTTTGTGTTATTAATCCTCAGGTTATTCTGATTCCTTTTCCTTTCTTATAATTAAGACATAAAATATGGACGAGATCTAATATTCTTTACTCACATTTAGTGTTTGAAAATGTCGCAAAATTTGAGGAGAAGAGAAAAACTATTACTCTCGTGCTTTTCATACTTTTATATTCAAGAATATAGTTAGAAATGATTTTCCTTTTAAATGTCTAATTTCTCAAGTTCATAAGTATTAATGAAACCTTTATAAAATTCTATATTCAGGATTAAATGAAAATAGAATATTCCTGATAAAGCTAAATTCACACGATGAAATATAGAGAACGAACAATATTTTCACAAAAAATTCTTTACTATTCTTTTAAAGAATCATCGGGATTTTATCAAATGACTTAATAATATTCTAAAAAAAAATCAAAGCACTAGATAAACCAACATAAAAAACCTCTTAATAGAGGCTTTTTAAAATTTATTTAATTGAAATTCACTACTGTAAAACTTTGTTCAGAATATATTTATCTCCATTACTTTTAGTCAAAGTTAACACATTATCGATTAGAGTATAATTCCACTCCTCATTAAAAATCAGGGTCCAATCAAATTCTGCTGTCCAAGGCGATTCATCTGAAATATGGATTACACCATCATTCACAGAATAACTTCCTAACCCAATGGCTGGATACTTTTCTTCAACACTTGTTCCATTATATTCACCAGAAAAGAAATTTAAAGTAACACCAGATACATTTCCATTTCTTTCGAATTGTCCAGTATATGAACCATCAATATCTGAAAAGATGTTTTCCTCTTCAGAAGTACAAGAAAAAGTTGCGAATAATATACTTAAAGTGAAAAGAACGTACTTCAACATAATTGATTATTTATTTTGACCTACCTTATTTATGGAAAGACAGTTAAACAGGTTTAAAGGTATGTAAATTAATTGATTTTTTGAAATCATGTAAATCAGCATCGATAAAAATTAATTTTTTTAAACCTCTGCCAAATTAGAACCCTTATAAATTTCAACTTCTCTCCTTAAAGAAATAATAAATAGAAAAGTCCTTGATCACTTCTAATTTAATAATCACAGGAAGTTAAATTAAATCTTGTTTTCTAAAAATATGTTTTTAAAAATCAATAAAACCTCTATAAATAGAGGTTTTATTCAATTTCATTTCATGTTTATTTTGCATTAATTCATAATAATTAATTTCTGAGAATATATTTTCCCTTCAGACATAATTAATACTTGATAATATCCATTATTTAATTTAGAAACATCAATAGGAGTATTATTACCACCTTGTATATTTACATCTAATACACTTACTCCAAGTAGATCAACAAATGTAATCTTATAATTCAACAACCCAGATTCAGAAACAACATTAACCTCATTTTTTGCAGGATTTGGATAGATCGAGAATTCAGTCTTAGTTGTTTTTGTGTCAAATTCATAAATAGTCTCATTTTCGATTTTATAATTCGTTTGACTTGGAGTAAACCATAACATCGAAATATTTTCTAAACCATGTTTAATTTCTTTATCTTTTGACTTTTCTTCTGAAATTCTCACTTTATATCTATTAGTATTTGTTACACGATAACGTACATTTCCCGGGTCAATTCCGTTAGAGGATGTCATTCGAGCAATAAAAACCTCTCCATCAATTGCAGTTTTATTTGGAATAGTTTTCCATTTATGCTTAGCTGATATTGTTCGAGTTTTTAGTTCATGATTACCTAATGTAATATCATTTACCCCATTTTCAATACAAACATAGCCTATAATTTCCGTTGAGTGTCCAGAAGAAAGCAAATTTTCCTCTTCTTGAACTTTAACTTGAAAGGAATTGGTATTACGTTTAACCCGTGTTGTTATTGCAGAACCATTGTTATGTGATTGTGATTGTGCAAAAAACAATTTGTTAGCTGGGTTAATATTTACAGTTGAATAGAGATGATTTGCAGACGTTTTTCCAACAATAATTTTTCCTGAACTCAAAATATATTCACCCGAATCAATAACAATATAATTTAATTGTTCGTTTGCATGTACTCCATCTAAGTAATTCCATTCCCTAATTTTATAATTAAATGAATTTGAATCGATATTTTTTATTCTCACCTCACCTGTAGGTGCGGAGTTTCCAAAAGAAAGCCCACCAAAAACAACAATTGGGTTTTTAAAAGATTTTGTTAAATTTAACGTTTTCCAATCGTTTTTATTATTCGCATTCGCCAATATTGTTCCAAATTCTGAAGACATTTCAAAATGCTCTTCAGGAGTTATCACCCTAATAGAAATAATTCCCAAATTGTTTGTTTCATTAACTTCCTCAATATTATTGGTAACATCTGCGATTACTAATATATTCCAATGACCAATAATGGAATCAGGTAATAAAAAACCATAATTGATAGCCAAAGAACTTACACTATCCATGGTTTGTCCGATTTCTATTTGTTCATCTAATCTAATATCATCTTGAGATACAGTATCGTCTAATGAAAGTACAAACCCTAAATTAAAATTTTCTGTGACTTCATATATATTATTGACGACTTTGAACTCAATTAAAACAGAATCACCTTTTAGATAAGTGTTTTTATTTCCTGTAACTGATTCAATAGATAAGTCTGGATTTAATTTTGTGTAATTAAAAGTATTTGAGAAATCTCCACATTCCACATTATTAAAACAAGTTTGTACTCTATAATAATATGTTACCCCATTTACAAAATTAAAATTATCTGTAAAATCACTATTAGAACCAGAATAAACAGTTGTAAACCCAGTATCTACTGAGGTTGATCGTTCAAGAATATAATTACTTGATTGT
>JBMYWP010000024.1:0-52914 GCA_049607525.1 Flavobacteriales bacterium | reverse complement strand
ACTAAAGTCGTCGCCTAAAGGCGAGGGATTTCCCCCCAGAATGATACATTAATTTATCTAATATGCATTCTGGTTTCTATGTTTTAGAATTACGAGACGACAAAAACAATATAAAGTCCGTTAAACTCAGTTTGAATTAAACCACATTAATTATTCAAAAATATAGCCCACAAAAAAAAGTAAGAACCACAAAGGTTCTTACTTTTTTTTGTGGGTTACACTTTTACACACAATAATTTACATAACAAAAGACTTCCAAAGACACTTAACTTAATGCATTCTTAGCGTCATATTTTTCTTCTAAAAACAACTATAAACATCAACAAAATACTGATTACTCAATATTTAACACTCGATAACACTATTCGAAAAATAATATTTTACCTTTACATAAAGACTAAATATCAAGAGAAATGAAGTTAACCATAAAGAATTTAACCAAAACGTATCCTAACGGTACAAAAGCATTAAATAATTTAAATCTGGAAATTGGAACTGGAATGTTTGGATTACTCGGACCCAACGGTGCAGGAAAATCATCATTAATGAGAACCATTTCAACATTACAATCGCCAGATTCGGGTTCCATTCATTTTAATGAGATTAATGTACTCGAAGACCCTATGTCTTTAAGAAAAGTATTGGGCTATTTACCACAGTATTTTGGGGTATATCCGAAAATGTCGGCTTCCGAATTATTGGATTATTTTGCTACTTTAAAAGGTATTTCATCAAAATCTGATCGAAAAAAAATAATAAAAGAGGTTTTAGAAATAACAAACCTATATGAAGTAAAAGACAAATATGTTGCAGGATATTCTGGAGGAATGAAACAACGTTTCGGAATTGCTCAACTTTTATTAAATAATCCCAAATTAATTATTGTAGATGAACCTACAGCTGGTTTAGATCCTGCCGAAAGGCATCGTTTTTTAAATGTATTGAAAGAAGTAGGAACAAATTCAACCGTGATTTTTTCTACTCATATTGTAGATGATGTAAAAGAGCTCTGTAAAGAAATGGCTATTTTAAATGGTGGTAAAATCTTAATGCAAACCACGCCAAAACAAGCCACCGAAGCATTGGAAGGGAAAATTTGGACCAGCGAAATTCAAAAAGACGAATTAAAAAAATACGAAGAAAATTGGGATGTTTTATCTTCATCTTTTACTCAAGAAGATACTTTAATGGTTAGAGTGTTGTCGGAAGTTCAACCTTCAGACGGCTTTAACCCCGTTTCGGCACAGCTAGAAGATGTTTACTACTCAGTGCTGAAAAAAGACGAACCAGTTATTAATTCTTAATATAAGAAATATGTTTCCAACAATTTTTAAACAAGAACTAAAATATTGGTTTAAGAAACCTTCGTTTTACGTTTACTCCATATTATTCTTTTTTATATCAACTTTTATTTCGGCAGCCATTGCGGGCTTTTTTGATTTCTTAACCGTTTCTACAGGATCGGCAGAAATTATTAATTCGCCAACAGGAATTTATGGTGTATTTGGAGCCATGGAGTATCTCATATTCTTTTTCTTACCATCCATTATTGGTATTTCTACCTACCGAGATTTTAAATCGAATATCCATTCCATATTATTCTCATATCCGTTTTCTAAGGCAGACTACCTCCTTGCTAAATTTTTTAGTTCAACATTAATTGTTGCCATTATTATGGTTGTGGTGAGTATAGGAATGTTTGTTGGCTTTAGATTACCAGGAACAAACCCAGATATTGTTACAAGTTTTAATCTAATCGCTTATCTACAAACTTATTTTGTTTCTATTCTTCCTAATTTATTGTTGTTAGGTTCTATTGTATTTTCGGTAGTAACGTTTACTCGAAATATTTCGGCGGGTTTTATTACTGTAATCGTTTTTATTTTTTTACAAGTTGCATTATCCAGCATTCTTAATGATCCTGCGCAGGATTATTTATTAGGATTATTAGACCCGTTTGGAAGTGAGTCTTTCCACTATTATACAAAAAACTGGACGGTTGCAGAACGGAATGAATTCCTACTTCCTATAGAATCTTTAGTTATTATTAATAGGATGCTCTGGTTGGCTATAGCAACAATTATTTTCATTTTAACTTATAGGAAGTTTAGTTTTAATCAATCTGCCTATATTTTAAAACTTAAAAAAGCAAAAGAAGAACGTGTTACAAAGCAAAATTTTGGAGGAACTAAAAAAATTACACTTCCAAAAGTTAAATACAATTTCACTTTCAAACAAAGATTAATTGCGACTTGGCGAATTTCGAAAATGGAATACAAATACATTGTAAAAAGTTGGCCTTTTATGAGCATACTTCTCCTTGGACTTATCTTTTTGTTCTTAAGTACATTTACAATGGGTGAAATATTTGGAACGGCAATTAGACCAACAACTTGGCAAATGTTAAGTGTACCCGCTGGTAGTTTTTTCCTTTTCATTAACATTCTTACTTTTTTATACTCCGGAATGTTGGTTCACCGTAGCCGAATGAATAATGTAAATCATCTTGTAGACGCAACACCTATTCCGAATTGGAGCTTAATGGCCTCAAAAATAATAGCCGTTATTCGAATGCAAATTTTATTGCTTTTCATAATAATGGTAAGTGGTATTGTATTTCAAATAGTAAAAGGCTATTACAATTTTGAAATTGGTCATTATATTTTTGAATTGTTTGGACTTAGACTCCTTCATTTTATGATTTGGGCGATGTTGGCTGTATTTATTCAAACGCTGATAAGAGCAGAATCTCTAAACCTATTTTAGTTGGAATAATAATTTTCGGACTTGGTTTTATTAGCCTAGGATATAAAATATATTATGCCAACAATATTCTTGTAGAACGACTCTCATCTAAAGAAAGTGAGGAATTGCAAGTTGATTGGGAGAAAAAATACAAGCAATACGAAGGTAAAGCCCAACCTAGAATTACAGATGTAAAAACAAAGGTCGATCTTTTTCCTAAAACCAAAGATTTTAAGGCTTCGGGAACATATACTATGATCAATAAAACCAATGAACCGATTTCAGAACTTTATTTAAATCATAACAGTTACCCAAGTACATTTAAATTTAGCAAGCCAAATGTATTAACTGTTGAAGATACAACTCAAAATTTTGATATCTATACATTAAATACTCCTCTATTACCTGGCGAGGAAATGACATTAGAATTTACGGTGAAAAATCATGAAAATCATCCATTAAAAAAGCGTTCTCCTGTTAAAGAAAACGGAACCTTTATAAATAATTTTGCACTATTTCCTTCTTTCGGATATAGTAGTCAAGGTGAACTTACCGACAATAAAGTGAGAGAAAAATATGGGTTAGGAAAAAACGATTTAAAACCACATCCTTCAGACACCACAGCTTTAGGAAACACGTATATTTCTGGAGATGCCGATTGGATAAATTTTGAAGCAACGGTAAGTACATCAGAAGATCAGATTGCCATTGCTCCAGGAACAAAAATTAGAGAATGGAAAGAAAACGGAAGAAATTATTATACCTATAAAATGGATAATAAAATCTTAAATTTTTACGCTTTCAACTCTGGAAGATACGAAATACATACAGATAAATGGAAGGATGTAGATATTGAGATTTATTACCATAAAGGGCACAATTATAATTTGAATTATTTTGTAGATGGTGTAAAAGCATCTTTAGATTACAATTCTAAAAACTTTAGTCCGTACCAACATAAGGTTGTACGTATTGTAGAGTTTCCGAGAACAGATGGTAGTTTTGCACAATCTTTTCCGAATACAATACCTTACTCGGAAGGTGTAGGATTTATTGCCGATATAGACACAACAGAGGAAGGCGGTGTGGACTATGCATTTGCCATTACAGTTCATGAATTAGCACATCAATGGTGGGCACATCAGGTTATTGGAGCCGATGTATTGGGTTCTACGATGATGTCAGAAAGTTTATCGGAATACGTTTCGTTGCAGGTTTTAAAACACCACCATGGCGAAAGTAAAATGAGAAAGTTTTTAAAACGTAGTTTGGATGAATATTTAGTGACTAGATCTACCGAAAGAAAACGTGAAAACGCATTAATGTATAACGATGGCCAAGGTTATATTCACTATCAAAAAGGATCTTTGGTATTTTATGCCTTAAGCGATTATATTGGTGAGGATATTTTAAATAATACTTTAAAAAAATATGTCGAAAACGTAAAATTTCAAGAACCACCATACACAACATCCATTGAAATGGTAGATGCATTAAAGGAAGTAACTCCAGATTCTTTGCAATATATTATTAAAGACATGTTCGAAACCATTACGCTTTATCAAAACAATATTGTTGAGGTTAAATCGACACCATTAGACAATGGTAAATACCAAGTGGATATTGAATTTAATGTTTCTAAATATAGAAATAACGAAAAAGGTAAACGTTATTACGAATCAGATTCATTGGTTTATGATACTCAAAAAACAACAAAACCAATTATTTCATTAAAATTAGAAGACTATATCGAAGTTGGAATTTTTGGAGAATCTGAAGATGGCAATAAAGAAGAAATTGCATTATATCTTCAAAAACATAAGTTCACAAAAATCAACAATAAAATAAGTCTTATTGTTGATCAAGAGCCAAAATCAGTGGGAATAGATCCTTATAATAAACTGATTGATGCCAATTCAGATGACAACAGAAGAAATTTATAGCCTATTTGAATCGTAAATAAACAAAAACCCACCAAAGCAACATGTTTTGGTGGGTTTGTTTTATTAATAGAACTGTTTTTAAACAAACCGCATCACTCCGAAAGAATAATGCGGTTTACCTCTCTACTCAACTATCTGACAATAATTTTCTGAACGACCCAAGAATCATTATTATGCACATGGACCAGATATATCCCTGGCTTCATGCCATGAGTTTGGAATGTTGGACTATGATTTAAATTCACATCCTTTTGAGAATAAACCGTTTTACCTAATATATCGGTAATTTTTATATTCGAAAGTCCTTGCACATCAGAATGAATTACAAATTCTTTATGGACTGGATTTGGATAAACCTGAATTTTCAATGATTGCTCATATTCAGTGGTGTTAACTGCCAAAGCATCAATATAAAAGTATTTGGTTTGTTTTGACATAAAAATACCATCAGATGATAAAAATGTCGTACCATTTGGAGTTTCCATCCAATACTTCCCCTCACCAACAGCAGGCCCATTAATTCCATTGTGCCCTTCGTCATAAATATTTATTGTATGACAACCTTCATTAGTAATATTAACGGTTACTTGATGCGTATCTAGGGGTGCCCCATTTGGAATTATGGCATAAGGTCCTCCTATGTTTATGACACCACCAGTTGTATTATCAATAATCTCCCAAGTAGTTTCATTACCAAGCTGATCCTGTATAATATAAAAGGTAAACTGATTTCCTTCAATATGGTTATTTGTATGTTGTAAATCTGTTGATTTTACATTTCCAACGGTGCTTGGATCAGTCAATCCATTCACTTCATCCACTTCTATTATTAAACTAGGATTCGTTAAACCTGCTACATCAATATTTTGCAATACAATAGAATCTTCCTGATTATACTCCAATGTACCATACCATGTGTAAAACTGAGCAGGTTGCCCTGAAATGTTATATTTAAATTTCAAGGTCTCTATTGTATTTCCTCCTTCATTTTTAAAAAACAAGGAAATATTATTGACTTCACTTCCGCAATACGTTTCGTTATGGTAAATATTCAGCAAACTAGCATCATTTGTTTGAAGCCCTTCAAACGTTAACATACTTTTTGCTCCCGTTACAATGTTCTTTTTTCCATCTGCAATAAATCCTACCAATTCAATATCACCCAAACTGCAGTCGATAGAATTATAATTTGCCGGAACTGTATAAGAATAAGTTCGAGTAATTAACGTACCAACCGAAGTTGTATCTATAACCTCACCCCATTGTCCAGTAATAAGATGCCTCAATGCATGCTGATGAAGATAGCTTCCATCAAATGCAACTTGATCTGGATTAAAATGTAAACCATTTACTTGAGGCCCAGAAATATTGTTTTGCAACAATGCTATATTGAAATTAACGTCTGATGGAGCTGTTCCGGTAAAAAACATTTCTACCTCAATATCTAATTTCCGTGTAATAACATTAACTGTTGCCTCCATGGCAATATTGACATAAGATGTATCTAAAAGCATGGGATTTAAAGCATATCCCCAACTGTTTCGATCAACAACGGTAGGATTACCAGAACCTAATCCGGGTAATAAAGAACGGTTTATAATGGCGGAAGGATATGACCCTACATTACACAAATACCCAATAGAGTCGCCAAAAATTGTTCTAAAATCAGGGTCTCCAAATGAATTTGGTGCTGCAAAAGTTCCCGTATGAATATTTATTGGAAAAACTCGATTTGGATTTGAATCGACTAATTCATTTGCAATTCTATGCCCGTCAGGACAAAAAGAACAATAAATTCCGGTAAACTCTTCCAAGATAACATTTCTAAGTTGTGGCTCTGTGCTCACTGGAAGCTGAGCAAAAGCAATGTTGAGGCAAAATATGGTAGCTATTGTTTGTAAAAATATTTTCATAATTCATGTTTTAGCCAAAATAATAGATCACTATTTACAAAGGAAATAGTACGAAAACCCTCTTACCAAACAGCTTATAAACAAGTTTGGTAAGAGAAGTTAAATCTTAATTTTTAATTAATTTTTGTCTATAAACTTTATCATTTGTTCTTATGATAATAGTATATAAACCTGGCGATACTTCTTGGGTATTAATTTTCGAATGTTGAGTTGTAATAATCAGCTGTCCTCTAGAATTATAAATTTCAGCCACTTCAAATTCTATAGGCACAGTAATGACGTTTTTAAATGGATTTGGTTGAATAGACTCTGGCAATTCATCATACTCGTTAACCGAAATATTTTTAATTTCCTTATCTTTTTCATAAGTACATCCGTTTTTCGTGGCTTTCAGTTTATATGTACCATTACTTGTAATATTCAACGGATTTGTTGTCCCTACTACAACTCCATTCAAGGTCCATTCATATGTATCAAAACCAGAAGTTGCAGTTAAACTACTCCCTGTTGTTGTGATGTTCAGCGCTTCTGTTTGAACAGTAACTTGGAATTGTTCATCTATTGAACAGGTTCCACTTCCTGCCTTAGCAAAAAAGGTAGTTGTAACGGTTGGCGATACATTATCTCCATTCGAATATAAGTTTCCAAAACCATCTTTCCAGGTTACTGTAGAATTTGAAACTCCGTTTAGTGTGATCATATCTCCAGGACAGATACTCGTATCAGCATTCACTTGTAAACTTGTAGCTGCCTCGTGAGATACAATTTCAATGGTTAGAGTATCGTTTGAAGTGTTAGCTTCAATAGGTGTAATAGAATACATGATAAACTGGGCAGTACAACTATAAGCAGAATCAAGAATTCCTGGACAAATATTTTCAACATCTTCGAAAAAACTCCAACCTCCACCAGGTGTTGTAAATCCTCCAAGTTGGTTCACTATAGTGTCTCCATTGGCAAAAAGATAAATCTGATTTGTCAAACTTGTATGTGGGCCATTATTCTTAAGTGTATACAAAATTGTAACAGCTGTATCAGTTCCTATACAAATATCATTTGCTGCTTTAAATGTAGATGTTCCATTTATTGCTAATGGAAAAGGTTCTAATTCAGGTAGTACATCTGCCTCATCCGAATAAACAACATCGTCTAAAATTTCAAAATTATCTAAATGAACATCAAAAACATCTTCACAAGGAAACAAACCTGGCATATCAAAGAAATAAAATCCAATTCTAATATTATCAGAGAATACTTCATTATCATACGGATCTCTCAACATAATAGAATAATGTTCTGATGGAAAATCTGGTACATTATTGATGTCAAAAGTTAAATCTTCATAGCCATTTAAAATAGACCATGAAACGCCATCATCCTTTGAATACAAAACTTTAAACGTTTGAAGGCACCCAAAACTAGATCCAAAAGAGGTGGTTGAATTTGAGGCCGTATCCGTATAGGATAAATCAAATTCTAAAGTAAATGTATCTGTTACAGTTCCTACATTAATACTTGGACTTATTAACAATAAGGAGTTTGAAACATCATCTCCAACTCTTAAGGTAATTGCACCACTATCACCAACATTGGCAAATCCATTTTTAAACCATTCTGTTGTTTCTGTAAAAACAGATGAATTATAAACAACATTCGGAGAATCCGCAATATTAAAAGTTGTTTGATACCAACATGAATCTAGACTATATGGATCTGTTGGGTCGTAAAAAAAGGAATTATCAAAAGTTTCTAAATAAGGAGCAGTAATACTTGAACAGGTTGGTATTGCAAATTGCGTAGAAGAAAGACTACTAGATGCATTCATTTCTTGCGCATTTAAGCCTACTATTCCAAGTATGAAAGAGAATGTAGTTACCATTTTTTTATACAAATGTTTCATAAGAGATTTGATTTACAATATTTCCTAAAAGAAATAAGGATTAACAATACTCAAATGTACAAAGGAAAATAAACCATAATCTCATCATTTATTATGAATATCATCAACAAACATCTATAAATCAGTATTTTAAAACAATTTACATTTATAACAAATTACTATATTACTTAATAATTATATACACCTTATTCTTAATATTATTCTGAAAACTGAAATCAAATCATAGAATCAACCTAATTGCTATTTACATTTTCTCAAATATTTAAAAGCCAATAGATTCTATAAGGTAAAAAAAAGAGCATTAATTATAATGCTCTAATATTCAATAAACGATTTAGATAACTAGAAAAGTTTACCATTGGGATCTGTATAATCAGTGGAAGCATCAGTGTTATCATCTAATCCATCTTTATCAGAATCTTTGTTCGATAAAGTTATGCTTTTCTCATCGGTATCGGACTGTCCGTCATTATCAGAATCTGTGTTGTGATAATCTTCTTTATCAGTTGTTGGAGTTGTGTTATATGGTGTTATTCCAGAAGGTTCATATGCATTATCCAAACCATCTAAATCATCATCTAACCCTGTAGGTGAAATGGTATAAGTTTGTTGTGCTTCAACATTATCTGGAATTCCATCATTATCTGAATCTAAATCTAAATAATCTGGAATTCCATCATTATCGAAATCAAAATCTGAACAAGATTTTGTCTCATTTATTGCAATTTCAACTGTTCTAGGAAGATTAAATCCTAAATAGTTAGAACGTTTTATTTCCGAAGTTGGTGTGCCCAAATTATATTGGATACCAACTTCATTATCTGTAGATGGATCTGAGTTAAAATGGTTGACTAAATCTCCACCTGTTGATGCTGGATCATGCAAATCATCGCTATAGTCGCCCGAATAATAGTGATCGAAATTACCATTTGATTCAACAAAACCTAAAAAGCTTGGCGATTTATAGACCCCAATTAATATAGGGTCTAAACTGGTATTTGCAACGGCATCTAAAGAATCTTTATCTATAGCAAAAGCAGGTCCATTATCTCCTCCTGATAAATAAGTGTCTGCAATATGGTATAATTTTATTTCAGAAGAATTTGACGAAGGCGGAGTGATTATATATTGTATTTTCAAAAATTTCTCAGGATACACATAGCTATAAATAGTTGTAAATTTAACGTCGTCATTCGCATCATAGCCTGAGTTAACAATATTTGCATATTGTTCTATTTTCACATAATAAGGGTCTGAGAATGTACCAGCACCCATTACATTGGTCATTCTAATTTTTTCAAAATCATTATCTGCATAATCATCATTTGAACTTCCTGAATATGATACGCCATTAATACTTAACACTGGAATATTACCTTCTCGAGAGAACATTTGTTTTTGGTTCTCTAAATAAATTTGAAAGCTTGCATCATTTTCAATCTCAATATTTAAACCATTGGTTGAAGTTGTACCACCACTAGAATTTATTGTAAGAGAATTTGATGATGTGTAAGTTTCAGAAGGAGATGATGGTTCTGCAATTTGAACAATTGGACATTCCACAACATCAAGAATACCATCGTTATCAGAATCAACATCTAAAGAATCTGTAACACCATCATGATCTGTATCCAAAATACTACAAGCTACCACATCATTCCAAACAGTACCGTTGAAAACGGAAAGAACACCTTCTCCAATACAACAATCTTTACAATACAATAATAACCCTGTTGCCGGATTATTTATTGAATTTCGTTGTAAACGAGTTAATCTAGTTGGTAAAAAGCCTTTGTTAGAGGATGAAACATCTACAATTGCCGATGAATGAGGAGTTAATGTTCCTATCCCTACCTGAGAGATAGAATTCTGGACAAGACATAATACTAGAATAGCAATGAAATATCTTTGCATTTTTATAAGGGGTTAAATTATAATCCTGCAAAAATAGAAATTATTTACAATTCACAAAGACTAGCCCTACTTCTTTTTATTAAACTTTGTCATACAGTCACTTAGTCCAATAAAGACAAACGCCTCAATTGCTTTTACACAATGGTCTATAAGATTATCCAAATCCATGAGTTCATCGGCAGACCATTTACCTAAAACATAATCGACTTGTTTACCTTTCGAATAATCGGCACTAATTCCAAAACGCAATCTTGGATACTGGTCTGAACCTAAGGTTGAAATAATATCTTTATGTCCGTTATGACCACCTGCACTCCCTTTACCTCTTATTCGAATGGCTCCATACTCTAAACTTAAATCATCGGTTGCAACCATAATTTGATTTAAGTTAACTTTTTCGCTTGTTATATGATGTTTTACGGCTTTACCACTTAAATTCATATAAGTAGTTGGCTTAACAAGTACAACTGTTCTACCTTTTATTTTTATGACACATTTATAAGAATTTTTACTGGTTTCCCATGTACCTTTATGTTTTTCGGCTAGTGCCTCCACAATATTAAACCCTATATTATGGCGTGTATTTTTATATTCAGAACCAATATTCCCTAGTCCTACAATTACAAATTTTTTCATAAAATGATGTTATAAAAAAGGTGTTTCCATAACAAAAACACCTTTTTAAAGTCTAATAATACGTGAGTTTGGTCTACGTAAATAATAGATCCCGATAATTTTTTTTATTCGTGTCTCAACTCAAAAAACACTCGACCTTGAGACGTAAAAATTACACTTTGACATTCGCTCGGCAAAAATTGAGCATAACGGTCTTTGACCTCTAAATATCTTAAATAGAACTCACGTAAATAAAAAGAATTACCCTTCTATACTTGCCGATTCTGTTGGCATTTTACGATCTACTTTTTTCACTAACCCTTGTAACACTTTACCTGGCCCAACTTCTGTAAAAGACTCTATTCCGTCTTCTATCATTTGAATCATAGTTTGAGTCCATTTTACAGGTGCAGTTAATTGAGATATTAAATTTTCCTTAATCTCATTTGCATCGGTAACACCAGAGGCCTTTACATTCTGATAAACAGGACAAATAGGCGTGTTAAATGTGGTATTTTCAATAGCCTTGGCTAAATCTTCACGAGCAGGCTCCATTAACGGACTGTGAAAAGCTCCACCAACAGGTAGAACCAAAGCTCTACGTGCTCCTTTTTCTTTTAAAATCTCACAAGCTTTTTCAATGGCTTCAATCTCACCAGAAATAACCAATTGCCCAGGACAATTGTAATTTGCTGCAACAACAACTCCATCAATTTCATTACAAACATTTTCAACAACCGCATCTTCTAATCCTAATACTGCTGCCATGGTAGATGGTTGAGCTTCACATGCTTTTTGCATTGCATTAGCACGTTGAGAAACCAATTTAAGTCCATTCTCAAAATCCAATACTTTACTAGCAACTAACGCTGAAAATTCTCCTAAAGAATGACCTGCAACTGCTGTTGGTGTAAAAGAATCTCCTAAAACTGTAGCTAAAATTGTAGAATGCAAGAAAATAGCAGGTTGAGTCACTTTGGTTTGCTTTAGTTCTTCCGCCGTACCATCAAACATAATGTCGGTAATTCTGAATCCCAAAATTTCATTAGCCTTTTCAAACATGTCTTTGGCAACAGGTGAATGATCATATAAATCTTTACCCATACCAATAAATTGAGCGCCTTGCCCTGGAAATACATATGCTTTTTTCATTTTCTGAATGTTTTTTTTAAGATAATTTTGATGTAATCAAGTGTAAAAACTCTTGTTTCATAGAAGGGTTTGTTTCATATTCACCAGCAAATGCCGACGTAGTGGTTGTTGAATTTTGAGTTTCAACACCTCTCATTTGCATACACATATGACTAGCTTCTAAAATAACAGCAACACCTACTGGGTTTAACGTTTCTTGAATACAATCTCTAATTTGAGTTGTAAGTCTTTCCTGCACTTGTAATCTACGTGAAAAAATCTCCACTAAACGTGGAATTTTACTCAATCCTACAATTTTTCCATTTGGAATATAAGCAATATGCGCCTTTCCGAAAAAAGGCAACATGTGGTGTTCACAAAGACTATAAAACTCAATATTTTTAACTAAAACGGGTTCTCTATAATCTTCATCAAACATGGCCGAAGTTAATGTTTCTTTCGGATCAGATTCGTAACCACTTGTTAAATATTGCATGGCTTTTGCAACACGCTCTGGTGTTTTTAGCAAACCATCTCTACTACTATCTTCGCCCAAGTTTTCTAATATTTCTAA
Organism: Flavobacteriales bacterium; assembly: GCA_049607525.1. Lineage (GTDB taxonomy): Bacteria > Bacteroidota > Bacteroidia > Flavobacteriales > CAJXXR01 > JBMYYR01. The sequence continues at coordinate 40,179 of JBMYWP010000024.1, read as the reverse complement.
ATAAGAACTGGCCAATTTATTCGTTGTAGTTTCTTCTAGTAAATCCTCTTTATTCATCGTTTTACTATTCACCATAGTATTCTATGATATTGTTTTCGGTTTCAATAATTTTAACACAATGCAATTGGGCTCCCACTTTTTCAATTTCGGAAACAATTTCATTCCAAATCCCAAAAGCTAAATTCTCCGTCGTAGATAATTTTCCAATCATAAAATCAACATCCAAATTAATATTTGCATGATCTAATTTCGAAATCACCTTTTCGTTTAGTATTTTACTTAGAGTTTTTAAATTAATTACAAACCCTGTTTCTTCATCAACTTTACCTTTTACAGTTACAAAGAGTTTGTAATTATGGCCATGCCAATTTGGATTAGAACAACCTCCAAAAACAGATTTATTTTGTTCGTCTGTCCATTCTGGTTTATAAAGTCTGTGGGCCGCACAAAACCTTTCTCTACGAGTAAGATACATCATGTCATTGCTTTTTGCAGATGCAAAGATAAGAATAATAATACTTTTGAAGAATATGCAATCTATGAGAGTTCAATTAACTTAATTTATGGAAAGAAATTCCTATATTATTTGTAGTTTTGGTTAAATTTTTTTTAATTATGATTGTTGTTACAGGTGCTGCCGGATTTATTGCAAGTGTTGTTGCCAGTAGATTTTTGCAAGATAAAGATTATCAACTTGTTTTGGTTGATGATTTTTCTAGACTTGATAAAGTAAGAAATTACGAAAACTTTAAGAACACAACCCAGGTTGATCGTTCAGAATTTACCGATTGGTTAGATTTGAATTATTCCAACGTTGAATTTATTATTCATCTAGGTGCACGAACAGATACTACCGAGCAATCTGTAGAGCTTTTTGACCGTCTAAACTTAAATTATACAAAGCAAATTTGGAAACAATGTATTCAGTATAATTTACCGTTAATCTACGCTTCTTCGGCGGCAACTTATGGTGATGGTACATTAGGTTTTGATGACAATGAATCTACAATGCCTAACTTAACTCCTTTGAACCCTTACGGAGATTCTAAACAAGATTTTGACGTTTGGGCGTTAAACCAAAACGAAAAACCTAAATTTTGGGCGGGACTTAAATTCTTTAATGTTTATGGTCCGAACGAGTATCATAAAGGAAGAATGGCATCTGTTGTTTTTCACACATTTAATCAGGTTAATAAAACCGACAAAATGAAACTTTTTAGATCTCATAAAGAGGAATATAACAATGGAGAACAACTTCGAGATTTTATTTATGTGAAAGATGTTGCCGATGTTATTTTATTTCTGATGAAAAACTCAAAAAAAGAAAACAGCGGAATTTACAATTTAGGTACGGGAAAAGCGAGAAGTTTTTTATCTTTAGCCAAAGCTACGTTTAAAGCCATGGGTAAACCCGAAAACATTGAATATATAGATATTCCAGAAGACATTAGAGATACATATCAGTATTTTACTGAGGCAAAAATGGAAAAACTCGTGAATATTGGTTATATTCAACCTTTTACAAGTTTAGAAGATGGTGTTACCGATTATGTACAAAACTATTTAGAAAAAAATAGGATTTATTAAATTATGAAGCAAATAGGTAAAGTACTTGGTGTAATTTTGATTCTTATTTTGGGATTTTATGGGTATAAAGCCTATAAACGTCAGAATATGCCACAAGAAGCATTGGTCGAAAATTCTAATGAAATTGATACCGAATACCACAATTTAAGTCTGTTGTATGATTATTATGAATTGACCAACGACATGAATGCTTTGAGTAAAACAACTTGGTATAATATGTTAGAAGACATCAGAAATTCGCAAAGTACCGACCCTGATTTTATTCTTGAACAAAATAAATTCGCACAAAAATCTCTCATAAGACAAAGAATTGAATCGAAACTCATTCAATCTAAAAAACTAAAAGAGAATAAGAGCTACGATAATTTTGATGTTTTTCAACTCGAGACTAGAAATAACTATAGCAAACTAGAAAAAAACAATTTTGTCATTTTTTCTAGAGGAGACGAAGGTGAAAACATTGAAGTTTTTCAAGAAATGTTGAATAAATTAGGTTATGATATCATTGATGATGGTTTCTTTAAACAAGAAACTGAAATGGCAGTAAAAAAATATCAAAAATCTAAAAACAAACCAACAACTGGATACGTAGATTCTGACACTTATCAGTCGATTGTAAAAGAGGTAATACGAAAATAAAATGAACAAAAACGAAAACATAAAAAACGAAGAAAAAGCATCTGTCGCAGATTCTACTTTTTCGAACGATGCCAAAATTGACGTCATCAAAGAATTGATTTTTGGTAATAACATGCGTGAATATCAATCTGAATTTGAAGGAATTCACGATTTGATGAACCAAAACAAATTAGACATAGAAAATAAGCTAAACACAGCAAAAGAAGAACTCTATGACTACCTTGAAGAAATGAGAAAAGAATTAAATTCTAAAATAGATGATCTTCAAATGAATTTACAATCTGAAATTGATCGATTAGACGATCAAAAAACAGATCGAAAAATGTTGGGAGACCTATTTGAACATATCGCCAAAGAAATAAAAGATTAGTATTGAATGAACGAAGAACGTAAATTTCAACTCCTCAAAGAAACACTTTTTCAATCGGAAACCGAACAACTTACTTCCCATACAAAAGCGTTAGATGACTTACGTTCACAAGTAGATGACTTTAGAGACGAAGCTTCTGGACATATACAACAAAGAATTGAAGCTACTTTTGTAGATTTTAAAGAACGATTTCCAACAGAATATTCAGGTGTAATTACCGAGGCCATAAAAAAACAAATTCACGAAGCAAAAGATGAAGTTGTAGATGCCTTATACCCAATAATGGGGCGTTTGATAAAAGCCTTTATTGAAAAAGAAATTGAAAAAATTGTTGAAAGTGTAGATCAAAAAGTAAATAATACTTTTACACTTGAAAATATAAAGCTTCAGTTCAAAAGTTTTTTTACGGGTGCAAAAGTTGGCGATCAAGTATTAAAAGACAGTGTTTCTGTTCCAAAAATAGAACAAGTTTTTTTACTCGAAGCAGAATCAGGAATGCTCATTTCTAGTTTTACAGCGACCTCTACCCTAGATGAAGATATGATTGCAGCCATGCTTACAGCCATAACCGATTTTGGAGAAGATACCCTAATTGCAAAAAACGAAAACCTGAAATGGGTGGAATTTGATTTGCATAAAATACATACTCAGAATTTCGGAAGATTCGACATCGCCTTAGTAATATCTGGTATTCCTAATACGAATTTTACAAGCGACATTGATGATACGTTTCACAAGTTTTTTGAAGGCATGAAATACGATCAGAAAGAGGCATATTACGATGCTCGTTTAGAAGAACATTTTAAAGACTTTATATAGTTATGAAAAAGAAAATAGTTATTGTAGGTCATTTTGGTGTTGGTAAAACATCGCTTACACGACAATTTGTTTCAAGTATTTTTTCAGAAAAATACCTTACAACCATCGGTGTTAATATTGAAAATAAAATTGTTGAAACCACTCATGGACCTCTTAAACTTATTATCTGGGATGTAGCCGGTGAAGAGGAATTGGAAACCATTAAAACAAGCTATCTAAAAGGAGCACATGGTTTTCTTTTAGTTACTGATTTAACCAGAGAAAAAACCTATTCTAAAGTAAATAAAGATATTGCATATATGCAAAATATTGTAGGTGATGTGCCTTATTTAACTATTGGAAATAAGTCGGATTTGGTACACCCTGATCAAGTTCAAAAAATCAAATCAAACTACAACATTGATTATATTTCAAGTGCTAAAACTGGAGAAAATGTTAACGCCTTTTTTATTGAAATCGCCGAAAAATTAATGAAATAAATATTTTGTTGTAATATTTTTACAGTGTAGTTTAATTTCAAATTCATAATTCTGTGAACTATTCTAAATTAAAAGTCCATTTATCGAGTATTAAAAGTCAACTTGTACAACTTGATAAAAATGGAAAGGTAATCTCTTCAAGAAACGAACTTATCGCTCTTCAAAAAGAGCAATTGTTAGTGGAAGTTTTTCCTTTTCTAGACTTTTTTTTAGATGAATTTATTGAACACAAAGAAGCCGATGATTTGGATTGCATGAATTATGAATTAAATGGTTCACTTTGTTTTCTCGATTTTAAATTCTTATACCATCAAGGTAAATATTATGTTTATTTTGAAGATGGCACAACCAATTATCTTGATTTACAAGCCATGCAACAAGGCCGAAATGAATCGGTTATAAGCGGAGAACATCAAACCCAAGCTCAAAAAGCTCGAGAACTTTTTTTCCAAAAGGTAAATCACGAAATAAGAAACCCTCTACAAAGTTCCTTAGGACTTTTGAAGGAGCTCGAGAAACAATACAAACTAAATGGAAATGAATACTGGGATGTCTTAAATCAGAATTTAAACTCTCTAAAAACCATTGCCAACGATATTTTAGACCTTTCAAAAGTTGAAGAAGGTCGTATGAAAGTATATAACAAAAGAACCGAATTACAGTATTTTTTATCGGAAGTATACAAACGCAATAAATTAACGACTCGACAGGCAGGAAATAAATTAAAATTAGTAAAAACAACCAATCAAAATCCAGTTCTTCTGATTGATGAAACTAGACTACATCAAGTTTTTTATAACATCATTAGTAATGCAAATAAATACACTCAGAATGGTCAGATATTTATAAAGGTAAATACAATACAATCTATTGATTCTGATTTTTCTAAAATAGAATTTTCTATTCGAGATACTGGACAAGGTATGCCTCCAGAAAAGGCAAAAGATATTTTTAGTGAATTTGTACAAATACACGATTCAACAATATCTCTTGGAGTTGGTTTAGGTTTAAGTATTGTGAAACAAATTGTTGGTTTATATGAAGGTGAAGTTTGGGCAGAAAGCGCTGTAGATAAAGGAACAACAATCGCCTTTACAATAAAAGTCAGAAATGCTGCAAGCTTACATACTTTAGAAGTAAAAGAAAAGCTTCCAGCAATGCCTTTAAAAGGTAAAGATGTTCTTCTTATTGAAGACGATGCCATGAATGCCTTAATTTTCTCTAAATTACTTCAAATATTAGGAGCTAACGTTGAAATAGCGAAAAACAAAAAAGAAATTGCAGATGTTTTTAATACCAACGACGTCGATTTTGTATTCTCAGACTACCATTTAGAAGACAATAAGACCATAATAGACATCCGTAAAGAACTTGCTGAATTACAAAGTGATGCACATTGGATTCTTGTTTCTGGAAATGAATTTGAAAAGACATTTTTAGAACAAAATAATTTTGTTGGTTCTTTAGTAAAACCAATCAGCCTAGATGATGTTAAGCAAATCATTCAATCTTTACCGCAATAATTAAATAAAAAAAGGTCTAAATTATTTTTTAGACCTTAATTATTAATGCTAGCTTTAGTTCAAAGCGAAACTGTTATTTATCTTCCTTTAATATCAATAATGGTATTTTGGTATGCATGGCCCTTTTTTCTGAATTACTAGATGTAAACAAACGCTCCCAGAAACTGTGTTTTCTATGAATCATCATCATTAAGTGAATATCTTCATACTTAATGTATTCTTCTAATCCTTTTTCTATGCTAGTAGTCATTTGCTCCATAAAGGAGTGTTTTACGTCTTTAAGTACATGGTGTAAAGTCTCCTCACCTTCCTCTGTATCGTCTAAAAACTCTGCAAAATGAATTACTTTCAATTCTTGATTATAAGTATTACACAAACTCTTTATTGTTTCAATTGCTTTATTACTGTTTTCAAAATTCAAATCAGAAGCAAAAGCAAGATTTTTAATTCCATCCAAATCTGTATTTTTTGGAATAGCTAAAACTGGAGTATTTGAATGTTTTATTACAGCTTGAGTATTACTACCCATTAAAACCTCTTCTATGCCTGAAGCTCCATGTGTACCCATAACAATAAGATCGGCAGTGATACCTTCAGCAATTTCATCAATCATTTGGATTGGATCCCCCAAGATACACTTATAAGTAGCAGACAACTCAGGGTGCTTTGTCTTTATTTCTTTTTCGAGCATTTCCATTTTAGAATGACTATCTTTCCTAATAATCTCTATTAAACTCGACGAAAAAGAGCCACTTCGAACGTGAGGCATCTGATAAATGTTTAAAAAAAATAATTCAGCATTGTTTTTTTTACAAAAGTTAATAGCAACATTTTGAGCTGTTTCTGCAGCTTCTGAAAAATCGGTTGGGAATAATATTGTTTTCATGGCTTTAATTTTTATCTAATTTACGCATAAAAGTGAATTAGTATTTATGATAAAAATCATACCATTTTCATTATTTTTATTTACATTCTTTTATTTAAAAATAAATATTTACATATCCCCTAGTAATAAATTTAATTCCTACTCTTTCCAAAAAAGGAAAAGTATATTTCACCCATAAATTACACTCATAATAATTAATAAAGTACATTCTTAAAGGGAATGCAAAAAATTATTCAAATAATAAATAACACTTAATTAGTAGACAATTTGGTTATAATATTTTCACTTAAATATGACTTCACAATATATCAGCACAAAACACCTTGTCACAGAATAATTTTCATTACATTAATTCTTTTATCTACCTTAAGCAAAACATCATTAAACAATAGTTCTAAACAAAAACTCAACAATCTTAATTAAACACTAAACATCAATCTGATAAACTAAATGTTCACTAATTTATACATCTCACACTTTATTTAACAAATAATTGCGAGATACATAATTTTAATTATTTTTGTTGTAAAACAAATTCTATTTATATGAATAAATTAGTTTATTGCTTTTGGTTTATTCTTCCCATAAACTTATTAGCTCAGATTGGTATTGGAACCTTAAATCCTCACGAATCTTCTATATTAGATATTCAAAGTTCTAATCGAGGTTTTCTTCCTCCACGAATGAATTATTCTGACATTCAAAATATTCAAGGACCAGCTGATGGTCTAATTGTTTATTGTTTGGATTGTTGTGGAAGTGGAACTGGTACAATTGCTGTAAGAACAGCAGCAGATTGGTCCTTTATTAATAAAGATGATCCGAGTTGTACATTTATTGCAGATCAACCCATGTTTACGGATTTTGATTTGGATGGTGTGCCAAATACCTTGGATAAAGATATTGATGGTGACGGTATTCCAAATACATTGGAAGCACCAACAGTTTTATTAACAAACGAATCTAATGGTACCTTTGGTACAACAACTGCCGGAGCACCAAAAGATGTTGACTCGGAAGTTTCAGGTTATGCGTATAGTCCTAACGGAGAAACAGAAGGTACTTATGCCGTAATAAGTAAAAACAGTGAATGGCATAAATTTGATCTCTGGGACTATACAGGTCATACAGATCAATCAAATGAAGATGCTTTTCTTGCGGTAAATGGAGGACCAGCCATAGGTACATTCTATAGTCAATCCATTCCAATGATTCCTAATGTCCCTTATACATTTTCGTTTTGGTCTAGAGGAACCTCATATACCATTCAAGGACGTGTAGCAGAATCGAGTAATCCTTCAAAAGTTTTAGCTTCGGCAAATCAATCTTCAGGTGCAGGTAATACTTTAGGAGACTGGGTTCAAACTTCATTTACCCATACAAATACGTCTTCGGGTGTAGAATTGTTTACATTCTCGATTGCAAATTTATCAACATCTTCTAATGGAAATGATTTTGCCATTGATGATGTAACAGCTGGACCAACAAATCCAAATGGTGTAAAAATAAATGATTACGATCAAGATGGTTTAACTAATGATTATGATTTAGATTCTGATGGTGATGGAATTCCAGATAACGTAGAATATCAAACTACTGTTGGATATATTGCACCAGGAGCCAATACTGCTGTAGATGGTGATGGAATATTATCAGCTTACTCAACACCTTTAGCAGATCCAATTAACACCGATGGTGATGCCTTATATGATTTCTTAGATCCAGATTCGGATAACGATGGTGTTTTAGATAAAAATGAAAACGGATTAACCTTAACGGGTACAGATGTAGATAACGACGGTTTAGATGATGGTGCCGATGCTGATATTTCATCTTCTGCAGGTAGTGTTACAGGTCAAGTTGTTGATGGATCAAATAATGTAACACTTCCGGGAGCAAACCCTGGAGATGGTAATTATAGATTTTTGGATTTTGACGGCGATGGTGAACTAGATGCGAATGATCTAGATTATGATAATGATGGTATACCGAACAGTGTAGAACAATCAGCTACTTTGTTAACGGCTGAAAACAACGGAGCTTTTAGTGGAAATGCTGGAACTCCTTCAGATGTAGAAGGTGATATTGTAGGATATTCTTACGCTACAAATGGTCAGTCTGCGGGAACTTATGCTGTAATTAATAAAGATATTCAATGGCATACATCAAATCTATGGGATTATCCTGGACATACAGATGGTTCAAATACAGATCCCTTCTTAGCAGTTAATGGGGGAACTTCTGTTGGTGTTTTCTATAACCAAACGGTTTCATTAGTTCCTAATGTTCAATATACTTTCTCATTTTGGGGAAGAGGTGATGCTTTTACTATTGAAAGTAGATTAATTGCAGATAATGATATTTCAAATACTCCAGTTGCAACAGCAAGATTATCAACACCAAATACAATCGGTTGGACTCAAAAGACATTTACTTACGTAAATCAGTCTAACGATATTGAGTTGTTTAGATTTGAAATTGGGAACTTATCTACAGGAGCAGGAAACGACTTTGCTATAGATGATGTTTCTGCTTTCCCAACAGATCCGAACATAACCATTTCTATGGACCATGATTTAGATGGTATCCCTAATGAATATGATACAGATTCTGATGGAGATGGAATTCCAGATAATGTTGAAGCACAAACTACTTCAGGATATATTGTTCCTACGGGTTCATATACAAATGGTATTGATAATGCTTATGGTGCAGGACTTACAAGTTTACCAAATACCGATGGGGATTCTTATCCAGATTATATAGATGCCGATTCTGATAACGATGGTGTTTCCGATAAAGATGAATCAGGTTTAACCTTTACTGGTGTAGATTCTGATAAAGATGGTATAGACGATGGTGCTGATGGAGATGTTCCTGGTCGTGGAGATGCCAATGGTTTAGCTCATGATGGTACAAATTTCACATTGACTCAAAACTCTGGTGGTACTGAAATGCTATACAGAACTGCCGATTATGATGGTGATGGGGTAAACGATGATGTTGATTTTGATATTGATAACGATGGTATTTTGAATGTTGATGAAGCTTCAGGTTCATTATTTATGAGTGAAAGCAATGGTACATTTGGAGAAACAAGTGTGCCTCGACCTATGACGGCAGGAATCTCTGGATATACCTATGCTCCTGATGGATTAACAGGAGGAACTTATGCCATTATTAGTAAAGATTGTAGTTGGCATACATCCAATATATGGGATTATCAAGGTCGTTCAGGAACTAATACCGATGCCTTTTTAGCGGTGAATGGAGATAACGTTGTAGGTGCATTTTACAAAGAGGTCATTACTTTAGAACCAGGAATAGAATATACCTTTACTTTTTACTCACGTGGAAATAGTTATGGCGTAAATGGGCACTTGTATTTAGATATAGATAGAGTAAATTCCGTTGTAAATGAGGCTGGGCCAACTTCTAGTTCTGCATGGGTAGCAACAACGTTTACTTATACAAATCCTGGAACTATTCCTCAAAAGTATTTATTCCAAATTGTCAATTCTTCAACGGGAACATCAGGTAATGATTTTGCCATAGATGATATTAGTGTAGCTACCACAGATCCTAATATTATTATTCAAAGTGATTTTGATGGTGATGGAATTAGTAACCAATTCGATTTAGATTCTGATAATGATGGAATTCCAGATAACGTAGAATACCAATCGACTTCAGGATATACATTACCAGGGGCAAATACAGCTGTAGATGCCAATGGAGTTCTTTTAGCCTACAGTGGTGGACTTAAAAATCCGATAAATACAGACGGTGATTCGTATCTAGATTATTTAGATATTGATTCGGATAACGATAATGTATTAGATAAATATGAATCTGGATTTACCTTAACTGGATTGGATATTGATAATGACGGGCTTGATGATGGAGCTGATGAACAAGTTCCAGGTCATAGTGATGTAAATGGTAATGCTATTACAGGAACAACCAATACACTTGCAGGAGCTGGACCAGAAAAGGACTATAGATTTAAAGATTTTGATGGCGATTTAGTACAAGATGATGACGATTTAGATATCGATAATGATGGTATTTTAAATGAAGATGAAGGTATTTCAAATTTACTAACAAATGAATTTAACGGTACATTTGGAACAACTTCAACACCTGTTCCAACATCTTCTGCAGTATTAAATTACAATTTTAATACAAGTGGACTTGCTGGAGGAACATATGCTATTATCAGTCAAGACTGTCATTTAAGTTGGCATTCTGGAGGTTTGTGGAATCATGCAGGCCATACAACTGGAGATTCAGATGATGCTTTCTTAGCCATTAACGGACATAGTTCTGTAGGCCGTTTTTATAGTCAATGGATTATTTTACCTCCGGGAGTAGAATTTGAATTCTCATATTGGTCAAGAGGTTCTAGTTATGGTTTGAATAGCCGATTATTTCATGAAAATGACATGGTAGTTTCGGTTCTTAACCAAGCCGGAGCAACAAATTCATCAAATTGGGTAAAATCAAGCTATACATTTACGAATACATCAAGTGAAAATCAACGTTATTTGTTTGATATTGTAAATTCGAGTACAGGAACTTCTGGTAATGATTTTGCAATTGATGATATTGTTATAAAACCAACCGATCCAACATATTTATTTGCTCTAGATACGGATGGTGATGGATTAAGCAATATTTATGATTTAGATTCTGATGGTGATGGAATACCAGATAATGTGGAAGCTCAAACAACTGCGGGCTATCAAACCCCAGGTACAACAGTGGATGCCCAAGGAAGATTAACTGCTACTGGTTATGGCGTTACAGGACTTCAAAATATAGAAGACACAGATGGTGATGGAACACCAGATTATTTAGATTCTGATTCAGATAACGATAATGTTTTAGATAAACTTGAAACAGGATTCACATTAACTGGTCAAGATATTGATAAGGATGGATTAGATGATGGAGCCGATGAAACAGTTCCGGGTTACGGAGATTACAACGGTAAAGCTATTACTGGTACAACCACAAATACACTTCCAGCTGGAGGAAGTTCTGGAGAAAAAGCTTATAGATTCCAAGATACAGACAACGATGGAATTGCAAATTCTTCTGATTTAGATATTGACAACGATGGAATTTTGAATGTAGATGAGGTTACAAATGGCTTTATCACTCAAGAATTTAATGGAACTTTTGGTACAACTAGTACCGTAAGAGATTTAGTTGAAATGAGCATTCCTGATTACACCTATGCAAGTGATAATCCAACCTCAGGAAATTATTCAGTAATTAGCCAAACAGGAAATTACTCTACAGAAAATCGTTGGAATTTTGCAGGAAGGTCAGGAGCTGCAGACGATGCGTTTTTAGCTGTAAAAGGTAGTACAACTGCTGATCAGGTGTTTTATAAACATGCAATCGCTTTAACAGCAAATTCGAATTATTCGTTTTCTTATTATCACAGAGGACATGCTTATACTATAGAAGCCAGAATAATTCAAGTATCAACAGGGCAAATTATTGCTACTGATTCTTATTCCAATGGATCAACAACAGGTTCTTGGACAATAGAAACCTTTAATTTTACTTCATCAAATTATTCCGGTTTATATCGTGTTGAAATTATCAATAAATCAGACAATAGTCACGTGAATAACAACCGATTTGCTATAGATGATATTTCTATTACAGGAACTCAAGCCACAGATTACGACAACGACGGAATAGATAACGTAATGGACTTAGATTCTGATGGAGATGGGATTCCAGATAATGTAGAAGCACATACTACTGCAGGATTTTCGGATCCAGGTACCACAGTTGATGCCCAAGGGCGTTTAACCAGTTATGGCGCAACAGGAATAACAAGTCTTGTGGATACCGATAATAATGGTTTTCCTGATTTTATTGATGTCGATTCGGATGGAGATGAAATCTTAGATCGTTTAGAATCTGGATTAACTTTAACTGGAGAAGACCTAGATAAAGATGGTATTGATGATGGAGCTGACGATAACACAGCTGAATACGGTAGTGCAAATGGTATTGCCATTAATAATATTGGAGCCAATACACTAGTACCAGATCCAAATGGAGGAACGGATAAGGCTTATCGTGAGGCGGCATTTACTAATGTTACTCAGTTATGGCCTTCTGATCTTACTGCTGCAACAGATTTTCATACTTTTACATTAGGTGAAGTAGAATGGTTAGGAAGTGCTATTGAAATGAGTGCAGATGGAAACGTTGTTGTAGTCGGTGCTCAAAAAACTGATTACTCTAATCCAGGTGTTCAATCGGAATCAGGTTCGGCCTTTATATTAAGACATAATGGAACAGCCTGGATTCCTGAAATTAGATTAAATTCTGATGACCCTAAATGGACTGATTATTTTGGAAAATATGTTTCAATTAGTGCAGATGGTAATACTGTAGCTGTTGGTGCACCTCAAGATGATCCTTCAACATCACAACATGTAAACAACGGTGCTGTATATATCTTTAAATACAATGGATCTTGGAGTTTAGATCAAAAGATTATTCCAGGAGATGTTTCAAATGGAGATTTATTTGGTACGTCTGTTTCAATTAATGATGCTGGAGATGCATTTGTTGCAGGATCTCCAGGTGCGGATGCTATTTATTATTATACTTATGGAAGTTCAACTTGGACACAAACTCAAAAAATTGTTTCCTCGGATGTAACTAGTGGTGATAAATTTGGTACTTCAACAGATATCAGTGGAGATGGAAATACAATTGTGGTTGGTTCTCCTGATGATGATCATGATTTGAATACTGTAGGTGGTAGTCAAGCCGATAGAGGTTCTGCATATATTTTCAAAAAATCAGGATCTACCTTTACTGAACAGGCTCAAGTTTATGCACCAGATGCATTGGCCAGTGATAAGCTTGGATTTGATGTTGCTTTAAACTACTCTGGAGATAAAGTCGTTATTGGGGCACCTTTTGATAACCATAATTTAAATGGAATTGGAGGAGATGAAACAGATAGAGGATCAGCTCATGTATTTTCTTTCAATGGTTCATTTTGGAATCATGATCAGCAAATTTATGGAGAAACTTTAACCGCTGGAGCTCGTTTAGGTTATCAAATTACTTTTAGTAATAATGGTCAAAATGTGGCATTTGGATTAGAATTTGATAATCATGGTGGGACTACTGATAGAGGATCTGTATTGCTATTTAAAGATAATGGTGATTCCTTTCAACCGGTTAAATTATTCAGTGCATCAGATGGAAGAACCAGTGATAGTTATGGTTCAGGTGTTGGAATGAATAATGATGGTACAAAGCTTATCATCGGAGCTAAACAAAATGAAACAAGTACCTCAAATGGTCATGTAAATGGAACAGGTTCTATTTATATTATTGAATAATACTTAAAAGTATGTTATTTTAAAAAAGCTCATCCATTATTTTTGGATGGGCTTTTTTATGTATTACATTTAGCCCAAAGTAGAAAGAAAAACAAAATCGCCTTCCAAAAAAATACATATTATGAAACCTTTATATTTTAAAATAATAAAAACAGTAATGACATGCTCTGTATTTTTGTCAATATTTTCTTGTTCATTACTAAAACAAACCAAAGGCTCAAAAAAGAAAAATGTAGTTATAATTGGTGCGGGAATATCTGGTTTGAGCGCAGCCAATTACCTTAAGAAAAAAGGGTTTAATCCCATTGTATTAGAAGCACAAAATAAGATTGGAGGTCGTTTAAAAACTAATCGTTCTTTAGGTTTTGCCTTTGATGAAGGCGCAAGCTGGATTCATGGACCAAAAAGAAATCCGATTACTAAACTTGCAAAAAAATCAGACACTAAATTGTTTTTAACCGAGGATGAAAGCATAGAGGTTTTTGACACTAATGGTGAACAATACCAATTAGCAATTTTAGATATTGAAGAAAGAGCTTACGAAAATACGTTGGAAGCATTAGAAGAGGGATCGGATTCAAAACTATCTACCCAACTCTACCGTTCAAATCCAGAATTAGAAAATGATAGATTATGGAATTATATGCTTTCAGCATTTTTGGAATTCGATACTGGAGGTGATATAGATCAATTATCTTCTAAATATTTTTATGATGACAAGGCCTTTAAAGGTAAGGATGTCATTGTAACAGATGGTTATGATCATATTACAAACCACTTGTCTAAAGATATAGACATTCGATTAAATCATAATGTAACCAAATTAGACTACAACAGCGACAAGGTTATTGTTAATACCAGTCAAGGCATTTTCATTGCAGATCATGTTATTGTTACGGTTCCTTTAGGCGTGCTAAAAAAGAATATTATTACTTTTAATCCTCCAATTTCTGAGTCCATTCATACTGCAATAAATAATCTCCAAATGGGAACAGTAAATAAATTTATGCTCATTTGGGAAGAGGCTTTTTGGAAAAAAGACTTACAATATATTGGATATACCTCTGAACATAAAGGGAAATACAATTACTTCTTAAACGTAAAAAAATACTCCAACATAAATGCACTAATGACCTTTTCTTTTGGTGAAATCTCCAAAAAGGAAGAATACAAATCTGATCAGGAAATTGTTGATGAAATCATGATGAATATTCATCGTATGTTTGGACCAAATATTCCAAGACCTAAACAGATTTTAAGAACAAAATGGAATAATAATCCCTATGCTTTCGGATCTTATTCTTTTCCAGCATTTGGATCTAGTCCCACAGACTATAAAGCTTTTGAACAATCCTTGAGTAATAAAATATTCTTTGCAGGGGAACACACTATTCATGAATATAGAGGTACAGTGCATGGTGCGTATTTAAGTGGAATTAGAGAAGCAAAGAAAATTATGAAGTTGAAGTAATAACGATTGAAAGAAGGTAATCATGAATCATATTTCCAAGCAAAGTATATTAACACATTGCAATATATGAAATAACATTTGGTTATAGCATTAAGATATTATTCACAGAAACGACTATATTTGGTATATTCAAAAAAAAATTAATAAATACTAAAAAATGATTTGCACATTTTATTCACCAAAAAAAGGATTGAGAGAAATTCAAGATATAATATTGGAAATTTTACCAGATAGTAAATGTTTGCTTCAACAAGATGATGAGTTTAAAATTTTCTATGTTGAAAACAAAAAGGGATTCTTTTCATCGAAAGATATTTTTAAAGTGGTGTATCGAGAAAATACGGAAACAGAGGACGAAGAAAACGCTTTGTCTGACAATTTAGATGGTTTATATCGTTTCGTAAATCAAATTCCTGCCCAAAACGATGTTTTAAAAAAACAATTTCTATTAAAAATTAGAACAATAGAAAGTGAATTTTCCATTATACAGGAAAAAGGAAATACGAAATTATTACCTGAAATAGCTAAAAAATTAGGCGCTCATTATAACGCTTTTGTATTTGCTCAACCCAATACATTTTTATCTAAAGCTAGAGAACAACATTTTTTACATTCCGACTTAAAACTTCTAATTGACCAGGAAGGGAATTCAGAAATAGAAAACTTGGGACCAGAAATGGTTAAACTTCAAAACGAAACAGAAGCCAAGTATAAGCAAATGTTAATGGATACGTTATCTGAAGATCAAATTGAAAGGAAATTTAAAAACGAAGCTTTACTAAATAAACTTCAGGTAAAAGTAAATAGCAAACTTCCTGCAGTAGAAAGTGAAAAAGAAACTGTTCTTAGGACACCAGAAACCATAGCTCAACGTTTAGCTGTTATGGCATTTATTAACGCATTTGCCAATAAAGCCATCGACTCTGAAAAAACAACAGAATTGCTGAAAGGACATAATCTTTGGGAGTATGTAAGTCCGAATGAAAAGGAATTAATTGAAAATCCTTCTGATGAAGCTTTAAACAATGAAACTTGGAGATGCGAAGGAATTTGGGTTTTGTTGTGGGCTTTAAATATTGTTGATGAACTAGGGAATGCCACAGACATGTGCGATTTAAGTGGATTAACAGAAGACAATTATCCTCTAAAAGATCCGGCAGGTTTTATTGAGAAATATTCAATTTCGAGAACTAAAGCAGAGATTTTAGATGCCGCCGATTTATATTACAGATACGAATGGGCAGCTGTAGATGCACGTTTAAAAGGAATTCATCCTACAGGAATAAACTCCAGTATTGTTTACGAAAGACATTATGCCTTAAATTGGCTTATTCAATACCAAAACCAAGAGTGGGATGATGTTTCTTGTGATTCATAAACTGAAATAATCATGTCTAACATTACAATAGATTTTTTAAAGGAAGAGTTACCAACGAGTACGGCTTTACAAAGACAAGATTGGGCAAAGGCAATCGTTTTAGAACAATTTGACTTATTTTCTTTAAAAAATCTTTTTTTAGACGATTATAAAGTTTCTACAAGATTATCTTGGTTACTGACCGATATTGGCATTGCTGATCCTAATTATTTAAAGAAGTTTTTAGTGGAGTTTTACAAACTAAAACCCCAAATCACGTTTTATAATTTCGATTTAAATTTCATAAAATACTGGCATGTTTGCGGAATTCCAGACCAACAAGAAGCCTTGGCTATGAATATTTGTTTC
The DNA here is from genome assembly GCA_049607525.1 of Flavobacteriales bacterium. Lineage (GTDB taxonomy): Bacteria > Bacteroidota > Bacteroidia > Flavobacteriales > CAJXXR01 > JBMYYR01. The sequence continues at coordinate 23,288 of JBMYWP010000024.1, read as the reverse complement.
GATTTACTAAAATCTAACAAAGTCAATATTAGTGGAAAACGATATGCCATTTTAGGACTTATTGAGCTCTACAAGAAGTATCCAGAAATAAAAACTGAACTCTTATGCTGTTTAGAAAACGAACTACAACATCCTTCAAAGGCATTTGTAGTATTTGTTGGCAAACAGATTTTAATGATTGAAAAAACTTAAATCTCAATATTTTTTTTTTATAATCCCGAATTCTGTAAATTCATAACATTTACAGAATTCATTCTTCAAAAATTAATCGTTTTTTTTATTCAGATAAAGAGGTGTTTATTTTTGTTGTTTTAAGCAATACTTGTTTTAACAATTCCAATAATTCTTCTTGTTTTTCTAAGGATGCATTTGTCAATCCTGGTTGATTGATAGAATTAATGATAATATTTAAATCATTTACATTGGAAAGGCTGTTTGCTATGGCTTCGTTTTTGGCCAGTAATTTTTTAATTAAATACAATTCTAACTCTTGATTTTCTAGGGTTGAACCCGAAGCTATTGCATTTGCTAAATCGGAATGAAAAACAAAAAGATTAAAAACATCATTTGAGGTAATATCAACATCGGCAGACCAATTTGTAAAACCTTCTTTTTGTACCAAAAAACTTAACACTGGAGCATTTGTTTGGGTAACAAAACTTGCTATTCCTGTTATATTGGTATCTGTAGCAAGAATTGTAGAATTTACATTTTCCTTAATGACATACAAGGCATTTTCTAAGTTTATTAATCGCATTAATTTGTAAGTTCCATTAGGATCTGTTAATGCGATTTTTAAATTTTGAGACACATCATCAATCACTGAAACTTTGTTCGAAGTCAATTTCTGAAATTTCTCACAAGATTCTAACGAAGCTCCATTAGTTAATACGAGTTGATAATCCCCTATATTTAAATTATTACCAATCACTGTAATTAAGATTTTATCAATTGATGGCTCTTCAATATGAAAATCTACCTTATTTAACTTTACAAAATCATATAAATCACACAAGGTAACCTGTTCAGAAATGGTAATTGTTCCTTCATCGTTATTCGGATTGTGTACAATACTGATCCCATTTATTGCCATGGCATCCGATTTTGATTTAGATATATTGCCATCCGTCAATAAAGTTGCTTTAGAAACAACCGTATTTACGCCTTTTAATTCAACATTTGGCAATTGAAGGTAATTTGTTTCATAGTTCCAAAAATTTAGATCAAATAGGTCTGAGTGATTATTTTCTTTACCTCTATAATCCCAAGAATAATTCCCTGTATTCGGACTGTTTCCATTACCTGTATTAACCAAAACGGAACCTATTAAAACATCGGCAATATTAGACTCTCCAGAAGCATTTGTGATTAAAGTATACGTTTTGTCTTGAGTATTGTTAATCGAATGCCCTTCTTTATTATAAGTCTTCCTATTTCCATGGTTAGTATCCCGAATAAAACATTTTGCACCTTCTACTGCCGTACCATTTGTTAAATGCGTTTCAACTTTTAGTTTCTGATAGATCATAGCCGCCCCATAAGAAGATGCACTACCACTTATGTGTGGTCCAGTAATTAATTCTGACCCCGTTAATGAATTATAAAAAACAGGACGACTCCCTTGCCAAAATTTTATATCGATTAAATTTCCATTTCCACCACCTCTGTAACCATTAAAAACAACATCTTGATTTGGCGTAGAACCAGAAAAAGCAATAGCTCCTGAACAATGGATTGGATTATAACCATTAAGTTGGGTAGAAGCCGATACAACAGTTAAATCTCCGTTTATTAAAGTAAGAGCATCTGCAATAAAATCATTGGTTTCTTGACGTATTTGATTCTGAGAATCAATCGTTCTATAAATCAACTTGGCATTTTCTGAATGAATTCTGATGGTCACATTGTTTCCATAGAAACCAAATTTCCCCGCTTGCTGAGATATAACTCCTCCAAACCAATTAAAGGTTGAATTCCCTTTAAAGGAAAACCTATTTGTAAAACCTGGAGGACAATTTTCTAAGTAAATGGCCATTCCTTCGCTATATCTCGAAAATCCATTAACAACAATTTCTCTTCCTATGGTTAAAGATCCATTATTCTGAACAACAACCATTTCTCCACTATTATAACCAACAATGAGCATTTCTGTTTCAGGATCTATGGTTAAATTTCCATTAATAACTAACCTACGATTTCCAATATTATAAACCCGAATATCATTTTGTGTTGATACGGATACTCCACTCAAATTTTGAATACTATTTAAGCTGGTATTGGTTCCCGATTGAGTAATTACACTACCACTTATTGAAAAAGATGCAAAACATACGGTCTGGTACAAACATAATGTCAAGAAAAATAATAAATATCTCATATAACAAATAAATAAAGGGCAAATATATAATTACCAATTCATTAAAAAGAATGGATTTAAAAGAAAATCTTATTCAAAATTGCATTCAGAAGATCTATAATACAATTCTGTTTTCTTTATTTCATAAAAAAAGACTGTCAAAATTTTGACAGCCTTTTTCGTTTGTAGAAAAACTTTCGTTTATCCACTATCAGCATTTTTATATTCTTTTTAAGACATTGTAGAAGGGCATACATAATTTGTCATAGCAACTCCAGCTTCTTCTAACGCAGTATAACCTCCAGTAATATTAATAAAATTATGATATCCTTTCGATTTTAAAATCGAAATGGCAATAACCGATCGATATCCACCTAAACAATGTGTATAATATGTTTTATTCTTGTCTAATGACGCAAATTCTTTTTCAACAACATCTAAAGGTAAGTTTAATACATTCTCCATACTCATATGTTGAGCATAAAACTCGGTATCTTTTCTTACATCCAAAACATCAATTGTTTCCACTAAGTCTTTAACAGATTTTGCATCTACATTCTCAATAGAATCCGTTACATTTTGTTCGGCTGTCCAACTTGTTAAACCTCCTTTTAAGTAACCAATAGAATGGTCATATCCAACTCTAGACAATCGCATGGCAACCTCTTCTTCTTTACCAGAATCGGCTACAATAATAATTTTTTGATTGATGTTTGAAATTAAACTTCCCACCCATGGCGCAAAACTTCCATCTAAACCAATAAACCAAGAACCTGGAATATGAGCTTGAGTAAAATCTTCACGTGAACGTGTATCTAAAACTAAAACATCTTCAGATGCCATCAAGTTTTTAACTTCTGACGCCAAAAGAGCCTTTGTTCCGCGTTCTAAAACGGTTTCAATAGATTCGTACCCCATTTTATTTAATTTCACATTGTTTGGGAAATATTGCGGAGGCGTTTTTAATCCAGTAGTTACTTCATTTACAAATTCTTCAACCGTCATATCGGGTCTTAAAGCGTAATTTGTTCTTTTCTGATTTCCTAAAGTATCAACTGTATCTGTACTTAAGTTTTTTCCACATGCCGAACCAGCACCATGACCTGGATAAACAATAACATCATCTGCCAATGGCATGATTCTATTTCTCAATGAATGAAATAAGTGTGTAGCTAAATCGGCTTGAGTAAGATCAGATTTCACAGCCAAATCCGGACGTCCAACATCTCCTAAAAACAAGGTGTCTCCAGAAAAAATGGCGTAATCTTTACCTTCTTCATCTTTCAACAACAACGTCATAGATTCCATGGTATGTCCAGGTGTATGTAAAACGGTAATGGTTACATTTCCAACATTAAAAACCTGATTATCTTCGGCAACAATCATATCAAAATTACCCGATGCAGTAGGTCCAAAAACAATATCCGCTCCTGTTTTTTTAGCTAAATCTAAATGTCCTGAAACAAAATCGGCATGAAAATGAGATTCGAAAATATATTTTATTTCCGTTCCATTTTTCTTTGCCAAATCTAAATAAGGTTGCGGATCTCTAAGTGGATCAATAATGACTGCTTCACCTGCAGATTCTATGTAATATGCAGCTTCTGCTAAACAGTTGGTATATAATTGTTCTACTTTCATTTTGTTTTTGTTTTTTTCCTAAACTCAACACTACAAAGTAAAATGAAATAGCCTAGAATTTCTGTGCTATAGATCACCTTTCAATGGCTTTTACTAAAACCGGTAATTTTGTTTTCTTTTTGTGTTGTGAAATGTAAAAGTATAACAAAAAAACGGATTACTATCTAACATAAATCAGGTTCATAAATTGAAAATAAGCTGCTCCATTTATTTATCACCGTTTTTTCCCCTCTCCCTCTCTATATATTTATCGAGATAATTCTAAAAACTTCCGTAATTTGCACAAAAAATAGAATGAATACTTTCGAAACTACTTTTAGAGTAATGTATGCAGACACCGACCAAATGGGTGTTATGCATCATGGTTCTTATGTAAAATATTTAGAGGTAGCACGTACAGAACTTATGCGAGCTTGTGGAATGGCTTACGCCGAAATGGAAAAATCTGGTGTCATGTCTCCAATTTTAGATATGCATATTAAGTATATAAAACCTGCGCTTTATGATGAAGTTTTAACGGTTAAAACATGGATATCCAAGATAAAAGGAAGTAGAGTTGTATTTGATTATGAAATTTACAATGGAGAAAAACTCTTAACCAAAGCCTATACAACACTCGTATTTTTAGATGCAAAAACTAAACGTCCGTCTGATATTAAGGATGAATTTATTGAACAAATTAAACACTATATACATGATGAAAACTAACATCAAAACCTATTTATTAACAACCCTACTTAGTATTTCTTTATTTGGTTACAAAGCAAAAGCCGATGAGGGAATGTGGATTCCAATGCTTTTAGAACAACTCAATGAGGAAGAGATGATCTCAATGGGACTAGAGCTAACTGCCGAAGATATCTATTCGATTAATAAATCGAGTTTAAAAGATGCCATTGTACATTTTGGAGGTGGTTGTACTGCCGAAATTATTTCTAAAGAAGGTCTTTTGTTAACAAACCATCACTGTGGATACGGAGAAATTCAAGAACACAGCTCGGTGGAACACGATTATTTAAAAGATGGTTTTTGGGCTAAAACAAAAGCAGACGAACTTCCAAACGAAGGTTTAACAGCGTCTTTCATTAAAAGAATGGACGATGTTACAAAACAGGCTCTTGCTGGAGTTTCTAAATCTATGACAGAGGCCGATCGAAGAAATTTAATTTCTAAGAATATTAAATCTATTGTTGAAAACGCAACAAAGGATACACACTACACAGCAAAAGTTAAACCTTTCTTTAAAGGTAATCAGTACTTTTTATTTGTTATTGAAACATTTACAGATGTTAGATTGGTAGGTGCACCTCCATCGTCTATTGGTAAATATGGAGCAGATACTGACAATTGGGTTTGGCCACGCCATACAGGAGATTTTTCTATTTTTAGAATATATGCCGATAAAGACAATAAGCCAGCAAAATATAGCAAAGACAACGTACCTTATACTCCAGAACACAGTTTACCTATTTCTGTAAAAGGTGTTAAAGAAGGTGATTTTACAATGGTTTTCGGTTTTCCTGGCCGTACCAATGAATATTTACCATCTGATGAAATAGACCAAACCTTAAATGTTATTAATCCTGCCAAAATAAAGTTGAGAAAAACATCTTTAGGGTTAATGGATAAAAAAATGCGTTCTAGTCAAAAGGTTAAAATTCAATACGCATCTAAACAATCGGGTATCTCAAATGGATATAAAAAGTGGATTGGAGAAAACACAGGACTTAAAGAAAGTAAAGGTTTAGAAAAAAGAAGAAAATATGAAGCCGAATTCACTTTAAACACGAAAGGACAAAGAGAATTTGAAAAATTCAAGAATATTCTGCCTAAAATGAAACAACTTTATAAAGAAAGACAACCGCTTTCTTTGGCTAGAGAATTTTTCATAGAAACATCTTATGTTAATGTATCGAGTATGCAGTCTTGTTTCGGAATTTACAGACTTTTAAACGCTCCAGCTCCTAAAAAATCGGACAATAAGGAAGAATACGAAAAAGCAACAAAAGCTTATTGGGACAAAATGCAAGCGGGATTAGATCGTATAAAAGGTGGATCTGTAAAGTATTTTAAAGATTTAGATGTTGATTTGGATCGTGAGATATTGGCTGAAATTCTAAAAATAAATGTTAAAGATTTACAAGAAGGTCAATACCCTAAAGTATATAAAACCATGTACGATAAAACAAATGGAGATATTGAAATTGCCTTAAAGAAGATTTATGCAAAATCGGCCATTGTAAACCAAGATAAGTTGAATAAAATTCTTTCTTCTTCACCTAAAAAAGCCATTAAAGCCCTAGAAAAAGATCCATTTTATAAATTATTTAAAGAAGGGGCTGAACATTTTTATTCGAACATTGCACCTAATTATGGGAAAATTCAAGACGAAATAAACCGTTTAATGAGAGATTATATGGATGCTCAAATGCAAGTATTCTCGGCAAAACGTTTTTACCCAGACGCAAACAGTACGCTTAGACTAAGTTACGGAAAAGTTGAAGGAATGTCGCCAAAAGATGCCTTAACATATCACTACCAAACGTATTTAGAAGGAGTAATGGCAAAATATGTTCCTGGAGATTATGAATTCGACTTACCAAAAAAGCTTATTGAACTATATGACAATAAAGATTACGGACAGTATGCCGACTCTACAGGAAAAATGCCCGTTTGTTTTATTGCAAGTAACCATACAACCGGAGGAAACTCTGGAAGTCCAGCTTTAAATGGTAAAGGTGAACTGATTGGGTTAAACTTTGACCGTGCTTGGGAAGGTACAATGAGTGATTTAAATTACGATGTAAAACGTTGTAGAAACATTATGGTAGATGCACGTTATGTACTATTTATCATTGATAAATTTGCTGGTGCAACTCGTTTAATAGAAGAAATGGAAATTGTAAAATAAGAAATTTAGAAGAATTAATGAGGCCATTAATTTGATTTATCAAATTCGTTTTTCTATAAAAATAAACAGGCTGTGAGGTATCAATTTCACAGCCTGTTTTGTTTTATTAAATCAAAATTATTTATAAACTTTATTAATACACAAACAAATTCACTCCCCAGAAAATTTGATGTTAAAATATATATTAATGTACTACGCCTCTAAACCTTTAGCTAATTAGGATGTTTTTTTTAATGATGTAAATTTAAGAAACCTGAACATTCGGATTATCCGTATTTATACCTAATTTCTCAACATTCATCTATCAAAATAGACTTCAAATCCCTAAATCGGTATCCGAATTTGGAATTACTAAAATGATTTGAGTATATTTGTCCGTATACGCCCTCCTCAATATCTAAAAAAAGATAAAAATGCCTTAACAATAACTTAACAAGTTAATCAATTCAAAGGCATTATTTTACAAACAAAACGGGTTACCCGTACACAGATTACAAATGAGTAAATTTATTAAGAAGAAAAAAAAGAAACTTTCAAGAAGAAAGAAAATAAATAATTTAGATCGTAAAATTTTACAATACTTACAATCAAAGAAAAACAAACCACAAACCCTAAAGAAAATTTTTAATGGACTAGAAATTGTTGACAAAGACAATAAAAATCAAGTTCTAAAAATAGTCACTAACTTTTTCCATGAAGGAGTTATTAAGGAGAAAGGGCATGGAGAATATATTCTAGCCAAACCTTTAGAAACACTTTCAGGTGTTATAGAAGTGAATCAGTCTGGAAATGGTTTTTTCCTTATGGATGAAGGTGAAGATGTATTTATTTCAAAAAAGAACACCAACCACGCCCTACATAAAGACGAAGTTGAAATTCAACTTATTCCAACCAAAGAAGGTAAAAGACGAGAAGGTCAAGTTATTTCTATAATAAAACGTTCGAGAAAAACCTATATGGGTATCGTTCAAAAAAATGGAAAGAATGCCTTTATAACGACTCAAAAGGTAGGAAAAGACTTTTATGTTAATGCAAAACAATTACATGGTGCCAAAAATGGCGATCGCGTAGAGTTGAAAATGCTTAATTGGCCTGAAGATGCAAAAAATCCGTTTGGGGAAGTCATAGAAATCTTAGGACAAGCAGGTTCTCATGAAACTGAAATCCAAGGTATTCTTGCCGATTTTGGTTTACCTCTACATTTTCCGCCAGAAGTGGAAAAAGAAGCAAAGCGTTTTACCGAAGACCTCACACCCGAAGATTTAAAAACACGACGAGACTTTAGAAATGTAACTACATTTACAATTGACCCTCGTGATGCGAAAGATTTTGATGATGCCATTTCTATAGAAAAGGTAGAAGAAGACTTGTGGGAAATTGGAATTCACATTGCCGATGTAAGTTATTACCTAGATCAATCTCCAATTCTTGAAGCTGAAGCCCAGGAAAGAGCAACATCTATTTATTTGGTAGATCGAGTTATTCCGATGTTACCAGAGTATTTATCGAACGGATTGTGTTCTTTAAGACCAAACGAAACAAAACGTTGCTTTTCTGTTGCCGTAAAAATTAACAAAAGAGGAACGGTAAAAGAACTTTGGATTGGTAGAACTATTATTCATTCGGATAGACGATTTACCTATGAAGAGGCTCAAGAAATTATTGAAACAAAAACAGGTGATTACAATGAAGAAATCATTTTGTTGGATTCTATCGCCAAAAAACTTCGAGCAAAACGTATGAGACAAGGAGCCATTGCTTTTGACAGAGAAGAAATGCGTTTTGAATTGGATGAAGATAAAAATCCGATAGGTGTGTATATGAAACGCTCTATGGATGCTCATAAATTGGTAGAAGAATTTATGCTTTTGGCCAACCGAAGTGTAGGTGAAAGCATTGGTAAGGTAAAATCTGAAAGACAAAAAAGAACATTTGTTTATCGAGTTCACGATAAGCCAGATTTGGATAAGTTGAGAGATTTTACCGAATTTGTAAACAAAATAGGATTCGATTTTTCTTGGGAAGAAGATACCATCAATAAAAATTTAAACGAAGTTTTAACTGAAGCACATCAAACACCATTTGCCGAAGTTGTAGAAAGTTTAGCCATGCGTAGTATGAGTAAAGCGGTTTACTCTACAAATAATTTAGGGCACTATGGTTTAGGATTTAAGTTTTATAGTCACTTTACTTCTCCTATTCGTAGATACCCAGACGTTATGGCACATAGACTTATCCAACGTTATTTAGATGGTCATTCATCTGCACCATCTGAAGTTTACGAAAGTTTATGTAAACACAGTTCTTCTATGGAGAAACTTGCAGTAGATGCCGAAAGAGCATCGACAAAATTTATGCAAGTTAAATTTATGGAAGATAAAGTTGGGCAAACATTTGATGCCGTAATTAATGGAATTACCGAAAATGGAATTTATGCCGAAATTAAAGGAATTAAATGTGAAGGAATGATCAGATTGAATACTATAAAATCGGATTATTACACAGCTTTCCCTAAAGATTTCTTGATTAAAGGTTCTAAAGGAAAAGTCATACGATTTGGAGACGAAGTTAAAATACAAGTAACCAACACCAATTTGTTTAAAAAGCAAATTGATATGGTCTTAGTAGAAAAATAGGTTCATTATTTTTTTGATATCAAAAAGCTTTAATGTAGGTTGTAAACCTGTTTTAAAGCTTTTTTTGTTCTAATACATTTTTATGCTTTCCAAGTTTCACTTCCTTCCTCACGAATGCGGAGAGCCAAAGATTAGAAAATTTAGTTTGACCTGACTAGCGAAAAACCACCTCCTCTACTTCGTTGCCACTCCTCCACTGGAGGAGAATTTTCAGACAATTCGCTGACAACCACTTAGACACTTTAAATCAATCAGATATAAATCTAACTGCTAACCATTTACCACTAAAAAATCTAACCGCTAACCATTCACCGTTAACCACTAAAAAAAACTCATCACTTATATCTCATCGTTCATCACTAATAACCACCTCGTCTACATCGTTGCCACTCCTCCACTGGAGGAGAATTTTCAGACAACTCGCTACCAACTACTTAGACACTCTAAATCAATCAGATATAAATCTAACTGCTAACCATTTACCACTAAAAAATCTAACCGCTAACCATTCACCGTTAACCACTAAAAAAAACTCATCACTTATATCTCATCGTTCATCACTAATAACCACCACATCAACTTCGTTGCCACTCCTCCACTGGAGGAGAATTTTCCGTTGTAACTTCCCATCATTGGAGGAGTGTTGCGGTAGCAGTGGGGTGGTTTTCGAAGTTTTAAATTCAAAAAAACATCTAATTAATAAAAAACTAAACGGTAATACCTACCTTTACTACCCTATATAAAATCCAATATGAATTTCATAACCAAAGTTGCCAATTATATTCTTGATAAAGAGGGAAAAAATATTTCTGAAGCATTAATTATTGTTCCAGGTAAACGTATTGGCGTTTTCTTGAAACAAGCTCTTGAAGCCAAAATGGAAACCTCCATGTTTTTTCCTAAAATAATTGGTATTCAGGAATGGATAGAAACACAAACTAGTTTAACATCGCCCCATACCATTCGTTTACAAATTGAATGCTACCAAGCATATATAGAAGTTTGTAACACAAATGACATAGAGCCAGATTCTTTACAAAAGTTTTTAAAGTGGTCTAGTACACTTATTAATGATTTTAATGAAATAGATAAAAGTTTAGTAGATGCAAAGTCTATTCTGGACAACCTAAAAAACTTTTCGAACATAGATGATTGGTCCGAAAATTTAACCGAAATAAAAGAAACCAAACTCTCTACAAGTCATCGTAATTTTTGGACCATTGCAACCGAAATCTATTTTCAGTTTCAAAAACAATTATTAGAAAAAAAATGGGGATATAATGGTATGATCCTTCGAGATGTGGCTCATAACATTTCTGAATACAAAACAGAATTTTCTTCCATTTATATTATTGGATTTAATGCTTTAAGTGCTGCAGAAGAAAAAATATTTGATCATTTAGTTACCAAATCAAATGCAAAACTCCTTTGGGACATTGATGAGCAACTTTTTAATGATCAATCTCAAGAAACAGGTTATTTCTTAAGAAAGTACCATAAAAAATGGTCTCAGTTTATTCCCTCAGATTTTGATTGGAAGGCGCCATTTTTTAAGGAGCAGAAAAAAAACATGGCCATTTCTGGAACCAATGGCGTTTTAAGACAGGCTGAAATTGGAAATGATGTTTTACTCAATTGGACGAAAGAAACGACTTCCATTCAGGATATGGCTGTAGTTTTGTGCGACGAAAAAGCATTAATTCCGTTTTTAAACCGCTTACCAAGCACCGTTTCTGACGTTAACATTACCATGGGGTACTCCATGCAAAACACACCTGTTATTTCTTTTGTACAGAATATATTTGATGTTTTGGATATGGATCAGAACTACTATCACTTAAAAACCATAGAAACATTTTTAAATCATCCATTTCTAAAATTCATAGATTCTAAACAACTTATAGAACACTGCAAGGAAAAACGCATTTGGCGCGAAGATTATTTAACATGGATTTCGTTGTTCAAAAAGTTTGAATTAGAAGATTTGACTTATATTTTCAAGTCGGAACATACGGCTAAATCTATTTTGTCTACGGGTTATAGAATCATTAAATATATTTACGATAAGAAACCAAAATCTTTGGCCTTAGAAAGTGAATATCTCTATTCCCTACATCAAGTCTGGCATCAGTGTATAGATATTTTAGAAGAATTTCATGCTTTTATTAATCATCCACAAATATTAAAAAACTTTCTAAACACCATTCTTAGACAAGAAAAGTTAGATTTTATTGGAAATCCTATTGGAGGTCTTCAAATTATGGGAATGCTAGAAACACGACTTTTAGACTTTTCAAATCTGATTTTTGTTGGAATCAACGAAGGGGTAATGCCAAAAGGAAATACGCAAGATAGTCTGATTCCTATAGAAATTCGTCAGTATTACAACATGACAACCTTCTTAGAAAAAGATGCTATTTATGCCTATCATTTTTTTAGACTTATACAACGTAGTAAAAACATTCAATACATCTATAATACAAATTTAGACTCTGCTGGTGGAGGAAACATCAGTCGTTTTGTTCAACAAATTGAAAAAGAATGGGCTTTAAATGATAACTATAAGCAAAATATTCATCATCAAACATATAGTGTAAACAATAAACCTTTTAACACAGAAGAAATTTTTGAAAAAGGCGATTTTGAAAAGAAAATACTCCAAGAAAAAGCTATAAAAGGAATTTCGGCCTCTTTTATCAATCAGTATTTCACTTGTCCGTTAGAATTTTATAAAAGTAGAATATTGGGTATAAAAACCATAAATAACGAAGACAAAATAAACCATGCCGAATTAGGAACGGCCGTACACAATGTGTTAGAAACCTTGTATAATCAAAACCTAAATACTCCTTTAACTACAAAGATTCTTTCTGAATATAAAAAACAAATTCCCGAATTACTTAAACAGGAATTTTCCCAATTAGGATCGCCTCAGTTTTTAAATCAAGCCCAAAATAAAATAAGACATAAAGTATCCGATTCTTTTCTAAACAACATGATTGATTTGGATGTTAAAACTCTGAAAAAAGAAGGGGAATTAATGATTCTTGAAAACGAAAAAAAGTGCACGGTATACCTAGAAGTACCTGGATTAGATAAACCTGTGAAATTAGATGGATTTATTGATAGAATAGATAAAGTAAATGATACTTACAGAATTGTAGATTACAAAACTGGGACTGTAAAGTCTGTAAATATGGATCGATTCTTTGACGATATATTGGAAGACCGAACTCTCGATTTCACAAAACAATTTCAAGTGATGTTTTATGGATATCTTATTTATAAAAACAATGCATTTGAGGGTAAATCGATTCAATCGGGTTTAATTTCTTTTAGGCAATTTCAAAAAGAGTATCAGGCTTTAAAAGAGAAAAGGAAAACATATGACTTTATAGAGCATATGGAAGAGTTTGAGCAATTACTCATTAAAATTTTACAAGAAATTTTGCTCGAAGATAAGCCATTTGCGCATCCAGAGGCTAAGGTTAAAGGTTGTTATTATTGCTAATCGTCCGAAAACTCCACCAATGTTCTTCTATAAACATTAAACAATTTAGATCTTGAAATAAATCCAATATATTTGTCATTTTCTGTAATGGCAACATTCCAAGCGCCTGTTGTTTTAAACAATTTCATCACGTCTTCCATTTTAGAACATATTTCTACTTTGGCTAATGGAGCATGCGTTAAATCTTTTATTTCTATATCTTCATATTTTGATTTATCAAACATAATTTCTCTTACATCATCTAAATTTACAATGCCAATAAAAAGACCATCCTTACCAATAACTGGAAAAATATTACGCTTTGAATGGCGAATAACATCCACCAAATCGCCTAGATTCATTTCATAATTTACCGTTGAAAAATCATTTTCGATTAATTTTTTAAGGTCAATTCTATTAATTACAATCTTATCTTTATCTCTAGAAATTTCACTCCCTTTTTGCTTTAATATTTTATTATATATAGATTCTGGCTCAAAGTATTTACTTATTAAATAGGCAATAGAACTTGTTACCATTAATGGAATAAACAAGAAATAGCCGCCCGTAATTTCTGCGATTAAGAATATTCCAGTAAGTGGCGCATGAATAATTCCGGACACCAAAGCCGCCATACCAATTAAACTAAACTGTCCTTGATGAACCTCTAAACCAAAAAAGGAAATGGTTTTACTAAACAAATAACCCAATGTACTTCCCATAAAAAGTGATGGCGCAAATATTCCACCAATTCCTCCGGCCTCTACAGTAATACAACAAGCTATGGCTTTAAAAAACAATGTACAAAGTAAGAGTAAAAGAAAAACCCAAAAATGAGAGGATTCAAAAATCCAAAATTTAGTTTCTTTACCTTGTAACATGGCATTGATATCTTCAAAACCCTCTCCAAATAGAGATGGAAAAAAGTATATAATTATACCAAGTGAAACTCCTCCAACAAACAGTTTTAACCAAAGTGAATTGAGCTTTTTAAATTGAGATTGAATAAAGAAATACAATCGATTAAAATAAGCGGAAAACACACCTGCCAAAATCCCTAATAAAATGAGTTGTGGAATATATTTTAAATCGAAATGCTCTTGAAAATTGGTTTGAAATGCCAATTCTGGAGAGGAAATTAACAATGAAGTAAGCGATGCACTCGCAGAAGCTAACAAAAGAGGGATAATGGACGCCGTGGTAAGGTCTAACAAAAAGACTTCTAAGGCAAAAACCAAAGCCGCAACTGGAGCATTGAAAATAGCAGAAAGTGTTGCACTCGCCGCACAACCTATCATTAACAATCTTGTTTTGTAATTTAAATGAAAAAATCGAGATAAATTACTACTTACAGCCGATGCAGATTGTGCTGCTGGTGCTTCTAATCCAACAGATCCACCAAAACCAACAGTTAATATAGAACCGAAAAAAGAAGATAAAATAGTTTCTGATCCTAAGAACCCGTTCTTACTAGTTATAGATTCTAGAATGGCTGAAATTCCTAATTTAGGTTTTTTACTGAAAAAATATTTTATGATAAGAACACTTAATGCAATACCAATAATTGGGAATACTAAATCGAATAAATTGGAAAACTGGTGAGAACCCTGAATAAGCCAATTCACTTTTTTCACGGCATACTTTAAAGAAACCGCTAGGCATCCAGAAAAAAAACCAATTCCGATACTTAAAAGTAGAATAAAGTTTTTTGTGGAAATCTTACGTATTCTCCAGCTGTGAAATTTTTTATGATATTGATTAAAATTCATTCCCTACCAACGATTTAGTGATCGATCATGTTCTAAAGGAATGTCAAAGTTAGTTTTTTTATGAAATTTTTAACTATCGTAAAGATATAATCCCATTTCGTTTATGGTGCGTACTAATTCTAGAGCCGATTTAACTTCGAACTTTTTAAAGATATTTTTTCGATGTGTTACAATGGTATGGTAACTTAGAGATAGCCTTTCAGAAATTTCCTTACTCGAATATCCGTAACAAATTTCTTTAATAACTTCAACTTCTCTTTCCGAGATATTTAAGGCGCTTAGGCTTTTCTCTTGTTTTTCTTTGAACTTTGTAATGCTTGAACAAATAAATTGCTGACCATTCATAATTTTATCAATAGCCTTAATAATTTCGTCCTCACTACAACAAGAAAGAATCATTCCGTCGTAACCTTTTTCAAGTAGATTATGATAAATGGCTTTACCAGCGTTTTTACAAACAAGCGCAACTTTCACATTGGGGTTCAAAAGTTTGATTTGTTCTAAATCGGACGAAGGATTAAAAGATTTTAAATCAGGATCGAGAATAACAAAATTCGATCGATGACTTTGTATATCAATAAGTAGATCTGTGAAATTAAAACACAATTCATTCAAAAAATAACCAGGTTTCTTCGTAATAACCTGTTTTATACCGTTTGCCAACAAAGGCTCTTCAAGACCTATTGAAAATCTTAGCTCCATTATCTGTATTTAATCTAAATAAAAACAAAGTAACGGTATTTTTTTATATTAGAGAATCATTTCATCAAAAAAAAGGCAGTTGTTTTTACAACAACTGCCATATTATATCTGTCAACATTACTGCCAACTTTAAAAAGCTTACTCTACAATCACTTTTTCTACATACTTGCTAGAAGCATTAGATAGTGTTAATAAATATACACCTTTTTTAAAGTCGCTAACATTTAATGTAAGTGTTGATTCTTGATTTGTAGTTCCGGTATATATTGTTTTACCTAAAACATCAGTCAATACATAGTTTAAATCACCTTCAACTTCATCACTTAGTTGCACTGTAATAACATCAGAAACTGGATTTGGGAATGTTGAAATTTGATCTGCTGTAAGGTCAAAATTCTCTACATTCAATACATTAGTACCAGAAACATATCCTTCTGAAACAGCTTCTGCAATAGTAGATGTAGAACCATTATCAATTTTTCCAGATGCATCCATCAATAATCCAACAATATGCATATCTCCAGATTTCCATCCTGATTCTAATTGGAATGTGAAGTTAAATGTTTTTGAAGTTCCTGCAGTATTTACATCTGCAAAACCTGTGAACCCCTCAAAACTAGGCGAAATTGAACGAGCAACCTCATGGTAAACCATTTGAGAAGCTGGTACTGTACCAGGTAAACTTTCGTATCCACCCATTACACCATTACTTCCACCTGCATAATAATTTGATTGATTATATCCAGAAGCTGTACCCGTTACATTGTTTTCAACAATAGCACAAGCAATTTTCCAATTGTTCGTAATATCTTCGGCTATATTTACTGTTAAAGAAACATTTAGTTCATTTGTTGCAGCATCATAAGTTGCACCATTAACCATTGTAGCTTTTGGTTGTACAGTTAATCTTTGAAAGAAATCCGCTGGAATATTACCTGGGTCAATATCATTTCCACGATCCACCAATGCTCTAGGATAACCATTAATTAATCCTCCAATTCCATTGTCATAAACTGTATTCACCATTGGGTCACCATTGTGTACAGCAATTCCTTGGAAATAACCTTTATATTCTTCGGCCGCAGTTTCCATGGCAACAGCACCTCTAGGACACCATCCACACCAAGTTCCTGTTCCTTCTTCTGCAATTACAATTTTTCCATCAGCTGGAACAATTGGATCTATCATCATGGTAGTTACATTATCTGACATTTCAGTATCTGCTGCACCATTTACCTCTAGTATTGTTGCTTTTAATTCATTTGCTCCGTTTACCAAAGTAATTTGTGTAGTAGGGACTAATTCTACAACATCTTTACTTGCCAATGCCGATAAGCTGAATGTTTCCGTATTTGTATTACCATCATATTCAAATTCAACTTTTACAGAATTTATAGGATCCTGACCAATATTTCTAAAGTTTACTTTTGGCACTTTAGTTTGACCCGAAATTAAGGTTGGAATATTAAAATTTAATAACCCACCATTTACTTGAGGTAATGTATAAGGTGTATGCGTATAAGAAACATCATCTAACCAATAACTTGCATTATTATTTCCTCCTATTCCTGTTGGGTTAACTGGAAAAAAGTTAAACGAAGCAATTTGAATTTCCGGAGCTACATAAGAACCAATAGACACATTGTCGATAAAGATTTCCCAACTCGAATTATTCAAATTGGCAACCATTTTATATTCAAACCAAGTGTTTGTTGGAAAAGAACCATCTAAATCGATTCCAGGGGCACGCATTTTCAAGGTACCATCTTGTACAAAATAAGCACTTACTTGATAAGTTTGTCCTGCCGTACTTGTACTTTGTATATTAAAGTAACCTCCTTTATTAGATTCTACAAACATTTGAGTTTTAAACTCAAAATTTCCTAAATCGTATTCTCCTCCTAATGACATTAATGCATCTTGAGGACCTCCATTGGCTGCTGAAGTCTGAAAATAAATAGAATTATCTCCCGAAAAAGATTTAACAGTATCTATTTTTGAATCATCGGCTCCACCACTTGCTCCACTCCAAGTAGACCAAACTGTTGAAGATGAACTTAAGTAATCACCAGCTGTGTATGTATCAAAATTATCTGTATAGGTTTGAGCGTGTACCGATAAAATTGAAGCCAATAAAATTGACCCCGTTAATAATGTTTTCTTCATAGTATTAGATTTTTTATAAATTTACCTTATACTTTAATACGAAGAAGTTTGTCACAAGTCTAACCGAACTTAATTTAAGTTAATTTATGTTAAACCTTAGTGAAAAACTGATAAAATTGGCCTAATTTTTGAGAAATTAGAATAATTCTTAACAAAAACCTCAATAAAATGGAAACAATAGATAGACATATGATTAATATAGAAAAGGAAGATATTAATCAATTACACTTTGATCATAAAGAAGTTCTTTTAACAAAATTGTCAAAAAAAGAAAGAAACCGAAACCTAAATAGAGGACTAATATTAGGGAATGCTTTTCATACAAAAGTGAAAATAATTTTCGAAGATGATTCTAACCTTTATCAGGTAGAAACGACTATTTGGGGCTTAGGTCAAGATTTTGTATTACTTAAACAAGGTACATTTATCCCAAGAAAGCGAATACATCAAGTTATTATTTAAATAAAAAAAGCGTTTTATTCTGAGAATAAAACGCTTTTTTTTTAATCAGTTATCTTATTAGATTTATAATCCGAATGAAGTTTTTACTTGATCTACATAATCCAGTTTTTCCCATGTAAAGAACTCAACTTCTTTATCGAATTTCTTATTTGCAGCGATTTCAATTTCCACAGTTTTCGTGTAAGCATCTCTACCAAAATGTCCGTATGCGGCAGTATCTTGATAAATTGGATTCTTTAATTTTAATCGGCTAATAATTCCTGCTGGCTTCATATCAAAAATCTTTGCAATTTTTTCTGCAATTTGACCATCAGTAAAATCCACTTTAGATGTACCATAAGTATCTACATAAATCCCTGTAGGTTCTGCAACACCAATGGCATAGGATGCTTGAATTAATATTTTATCAGCAACACCAGCTGCAACAACATTTTTTGCAATATGACGAGCGGCATATGCAGCCGAACGGTCTACCTTACTAGGATCTTTCCCAGAAAATGCTCCACCACCATGTGCTCCACGCCCACCGTAAGTATCAACAATAATTTTTCTTCCCGTTAATCCGGTATCTCCATGAGGACCACCAATTACAAATTTCCCTGTTGGATTGATATGGTATTTAATATCCTCTCCAAATAATTCCGATAATTCGAATCCTAAAATGGCCTTAACTCTTGGAATTAAAATTGTAATTACATCTTGCTTAATTTTAGCTAACATAGCTGTTTCTTCAGCAAAGTCATCATGTTGAGTCGATAATACAATAGCTTCAATACGCTCAGGAACACCAGCATCTGAATACTGAATCGTTACTTGAGATTTTGCATCAGGACGTAAATAAGGCATTAAAGAATCCTTTTCACGACGTATTTTTGCTAGCTCAATAAGCAACAAGTGGGAAATTTGAAGTGCCAAAGGCATATAGTTTGCCGTTTCGTTTGTAGCGTAACCAAACATGATTCCTTGATCTCCTGCACCTTGCTCTTCATCTTTTCTATCAACACCACGGTTAATATCATCCGATTGCTCATGAATTGCAGAAAGAATTCCACATGAATTAGCATCAAATTGATATTCCGATTTTGTATATCCAATACGGGTAATTGTATTTCTAGCTTGTAATTGCAAATCAACATAAGCCTGAGAATTTACTTCTCCTGCCAACACGGTTAAACCAGTAGTTACCATGGTTTCACAGGCTACTTTAGACTCTGAGTCTTGTATAAGAAAAGCATCTAAAACTGCATCTGAAATTTGATCCGCCACTTTATCTGGATGTCCTTCTGAAACGGACTCCGAAGTAAAAAAATAAGACATATTTGTTTCTGTTTCGGAAAGTGGACTGAGGTGCTACACTGTTTTAGCTCTTTTTTTGAGTGGTAGCAATCAGTCAAATCTTTCCACATTCGTGCAGCAAATGTAAAAAAATTATATGACCAACAACATGTTTTTCTTTTAATATTAATAAATTGATTTGTCTAAGACTCTATGAATATACAATTTTCACTTTCTTTGTACCATGACAAAATATTTCATGCGGATTCCACGTTGGTTTCAAAATATATTTTTTTCTTATACTTGGCACATTCCTAACTCCAGCAATACCTTGTTTTTAACATTTGATGATGGACCTACCGAAGAAATTACATCTTGGGTTTTAGCAGTATTAAAAAAATACGACATACGAGCTACATTTTTTATTATTGGAGACAAAATTTCTAAGGCTCCAAATCTTTACAACATTTTAAAAAATACAGACCATCAAATAGGCAATCACTCATTTAACCACTTAGTTGGGTGGTACTGCAAGAATCAAAAATATATTGAAAACATAAATAAATGTCAACCCTTCGCTTCATCTAAATTATTTAGACCTCCTCATGGTAGAATAAAACCATCTCAAGCAAAACAATTGCAACAACAAGGATATAAAATTGTGATGTGGGATGTTTTGAGTGGTGATTATGATAGAAATCTCTCTTCTGAATATTGTTTAGAACGCCTTAAAAAAAACACAAAACCAGGCTCTATCATTGTCTTTCATGATTCTGTTAAAGCCGAAAAACATTTAAAAGCAATATTAGAACCATTTATATTATGGGCTATAAAAAAAGGGTATTCTTTTGGTAAGCTGGAATAAGAAACGTTTTTACAAAAGCAGGTGAATAATATAAAAATAAAATACGTGATTAAACTCCTTTCATCAACAACGAATAAACACCTAACTACTAGAGATCTATATTATAATTATTCAAATCACCAACTTGTCATAGTAAGCTTTTATAGTAAATTAAAATAGGCTAAACAGAAGATTTAATATTTTTTAGTATCTCATGTTACCTTACAAAACTCTGTAAAACACTATTTTCGCATAAAACAATCATAAACAAATGCAAATTTTTGCTTGGATTTCGGCGTTATTAATTGGACTATCGCTTGGTTTAATAGGAGGAGGAGGAAGTACCTTAACTCTCCCAGTTATGACCTACATGATGGGTTTAGATAAATATACCGCCACTTCATATTCATTATTTATTGTTGGTATTTCTGCCCTTTTTGGAGCATTTAGAAAATACCAAGTTGGCGATTTAGATTTTAAAATAGGTTTACTTTTTGGTATTCCCGCAGCCATAAGTCTTTCATTAACGAGAAGTTTTATATCCCCTTATTTACCTCCGCTTTTTGTCATGCTTTTTTTCGCATGTATTATGCTTTTAGCTTCTTATTCTATGATTAAAGGTCGAAAAGATACCGAAGGCGAAGAGAACAGTGAACCAACAAATTATATTTTCTTAATGCTCATGAGCGTTGTGGTTGGCGTAATAGCAGGAATGGTTGGTGCAGGAGGAGGTTTTTTAATCATACCAGCTCTCGTTTTCTTTTTTAAGACACCCATGAAAAGAGCAGTAGGAACATCTTTATTTATTATTTCCATGCAAACCTTATTTGGGTTTTCTACAGACGTCTTACAAGGTGAAATAAACATCGATTGGAATATATTATTACCATTTTCAACTTTAGCTGTTATAGGTATTCTCTTAGGAACTTACTTAACAAAATTTATTTCAGCCAAAAATTTAAAGTCAGGATTCGGATATTTTATTCTAATTATGGCGATATTTATACTAGCAAAAGAACTTATTTTAAAATAAACTAACATGAACAACATAGAGAATTTACAACCAGACCCTTTTATTTCGGCGTATTCTTCAGATGAAAATGCCATTGTTCTAGATGTAAGAACACCAGAAGAAACTGCCTCAGGACATATTGAAAATGCCGAATTTGCAGATTTCTACAATCCAAATTTTATGAATACGATTAATGAAATGGATAAAACAAAAAACTATTACATTTATTGTAGATCTGGTGTAAGAAGTTTAAAAACCTGTGAACTTATGGCATCTTTAGGTTTTAAAGGTAAATTGGTGAACTTATTGGGTGGAGCCCTAGCTTTGCAATAAGCATTAAAATAAACAATAAAAAAGCCTGTTAGAAATTTTCCTGACAGGCTTTTTAGTTCTCATCTATTTGATAGAACATTGTTTTTGTTAATGATTTTTCTTATTACAAGCTATAACTTAATCCTAAAGACAAAATAGAGTTTTTCATATCAACATCATCATCAGAATCATCTACAGAAGTTAACCCCATATTATATCTAATATTAAAACCAAGACCATTTTCCAAGATGTAACCAGCTCCAACATTTAATCCAATGTCAACAGTTTTAGTAATATCTTTTGTATCCTCTGTTAGAAAAACTGAATTATTTTCAACTTCTGCAGAAAGTAGAACACCCAATTGAGGTCCGAGCTCTGCGTAAATTTCATCAGTTAATTTATACTGAAACATTACTGGAATATTCAAGTAATTATAACGAGTTGAAATATCTAAAATTGCAATTTTTCAGTTGAATAAATAAAAATAATAAACATTGACTATTATAGAAAACCCTTAGTAAAAGAGTAAGAATACAAAATCGGTTTCAATGCTATTTTGAAACCGATTTTACTAATGCTATAAATAAAACTATTCCGTTACTATTATTTTGTAAGACTCCATTTGATTCTGAAATCCAATAAAATACATACCTGGTTTTAAATTCAGATTGGAAATAGAAATTTCATTTTCTCCTTCTAATACATTTATGGCTTTTGTAAAAACTGTTTTTCCTACAATATCACTAACCACAATCATTTCTTCTGAAGATTCACTCACTCGAACGATAATACTAACAGGACTATTTTTAGATATCGGATTAGGATATACTTCAACAAATTCAGATACAAATTCCGTAGTTATTGTTTCGGCAGCATACTTTCCTTGTTGAGATGATTCTATATACCCTTGAGCTCCGTTCACACTTATTAAATAATCTTCAACCTCTCCTCCACTAAAGTTATTACAACTTGGAGCGTTCCTACGCCATCTCATGCTTACTCGCATTCTTAAGTCATTTGTATCTACATTTACTGGTACAGTAAAACTGCCTGATTGGGCACCTTTTCCAGATTTTCTAAAAACCAATTCGTTCATATCAGAAAAATCTCCATCAAAATTCCAATCCACCCATATACTCCAGAATTCAACATATTGTCTTCTTTTATAACCTGGGGTTAAACTTAAATTTACAACTTCATTGGTGTCTACATTTAAATTTTCTGATAAATAATTACCATATCCACCCGAATTAGACCCTGAAGTATTGGAAAGACCTCCTATTTCAATAGCCTGGATCCATTCAAATCTATTACGAGTAGATCGAGAAGGACAATAGTCCACTATTTCTAGATTTAAGTATATTGTGGAATCACATCCAAATACATTTGTATCAACATAGAAAGCTGTATTATTACTTTCGGTATAGGTTACACCATCAATCCAAGTATATTCATCTACAATTTTAACGGTGTCTGTTGAAGAATTTGAAGAATTTATGGTAAGATCTAAATAAACAACGGAATCACAATTATTGACATTGGTTAAAATAACAGAATCGGTATTATTACTCGAAGTGTAAGTCTGATTATTAATCCAAACATATTCGTCGCAAGCCACTTGGGTATCTATTGAAGAGTTTGAAGAATTAATGGTTAAATCTAAATAAACAACGGAATCACAATTATTGACATTGGTTAAAATAACAGAATCG
>JBMYWP010000023.1:0-53583 GCA_049607525.1 Flavobacteriales bacterium | reverse complement strand
GGTAAGTTGCGAAAACCAGAAATGGTTAGTATTTTTTTAGTTTTCAAGCAAGCTTGCACTAAAAATACACTAACCATTTCTCTTTCGTCGGGGTGGCAGATTGGATATCCTGAAGTGGGTAAGTTGCGAAAACCAGAAATGGTTAGTATTTTTTTAGTTTTCAAGCAAGCTTGCACTAAAAATACACTAACCATTTCTCTTTCGTCGGGGTGGCAGGATTCGAACCTGCGACCTCCTCGTCCCAAACGAGGCGCGATGACCGGGCTACGCTACACCCCGAAAGCGGATGCAATATTAAGATAAAATATCTAAGTATACAACCTCTTTACCTAATAAAATTATTGAGGTTTGTTGAATCTTTTGAACACTAGAGTTTTATTGGCTTAACTTTTTTTATAAAAATAATAAGTCGGTATTATATTAAGTTCTTTTGAGCTTTTATGGCGTATACCATCGGAATTTTATCGCCTAGTGGTTTTATTCTATACTTACCCTTTTCAAATTCTTCAACATGGTTAAAGCAAGGGTAGGGTGAATAGTCAAATTCATTAAAACATTTAATGGAAAGGCTATTGTTTATTAAATTTTGAATAACGTCACTTAAACTATGATTCCAGGTTACAAACTCTTGTTTTAAATCGGCATTTCGATCGGCATAAGTACCTTCTTCCTCTTCGATAATTGCTTCTTTTTGGGAATAAGCGTATTTTATTTGGGTAAAATCGTCATCAAACATCCAAACCACTGGGTGAAACTCTACAAATACAAATTGTCCTTTTGGTTTTAAAAATTTGCTAATTACTGCCGCCCATTTATTCAAATCGGGAAGCCATCCGATGGTTCCATAACTAGTGAAAACAAAATCGAATGTTTTATCCAATACATTTGGTAAATTATAGATATCAGAACAAATGAATTCAGTGTCTGTACCCAACTGTTTGGCAAGTTCTTTTCCTTTGGCTATGGCCTTGTCCGATAAATCTACACCGGTTACTTTTGCGCCCATTCGACTTAGAGAAATACTGTCCTGTCCGAAATGGCATTGTAGGTGTAATACCGATTTGCCTTTGATGTCGCCAAATAAATCCAACTCAATGTGGTTTAAAGATGATACTCCATTTAAAAATGCAGGCATATTGTAAAAGTCGGAATTGACATGAGACTCTACTTTATTGTTCCATAATTCACGATTAATGGCTTTATAATTTTCAGTTTTTGACATGATGTTTTATTAAATAAACTCAGAACTGAAAATACAAAAATCAAACGAAAGATACTTTAACCAATCAATAATTTATTGAAGAAGTGTATTTTTATCGTCAGTTCAACCTGTCCCGACGATTCGGGAGTGGTTTTATGTCGTGCAACGAAGTGAAAATTTAATCGAGAAGTTGGAGACTTCCTATAGTTCTTGGTAGTGCGTGTTCTCGATACAAATTGTTTTTCCATTGGATTCCAAAACCATTCACTCGAACGGATAAATATTACAAAACCCATATCTATAAACCTTAAATTCTTGTCAGTTCAACCTGTCCCGACGATTCGGGAGTGGTTTTTATGTAGAGCAAAATAAAATTATCGAGTTCTAGAATCCACTTAGACCGAACTCATGTTAATTTAAAACAGCTGCTTAAATCAATTATTGTTCGGTTTGTATTGCATTATTTTTTCTGTAGAAAATGAAAGAAACAATCAATAGTACCAATGGGATTAATGGTCCAAATGCACCACCATCTTGAGCATTTATATGCGAAAAAATAGCGAGAGTTAATTCTATTCCAAATCCTAAATAGGCAAGTTTTTTTATGATAGGATTTTTTATGAACCACAAAGCTGTAACACCTAGTATTTTAATGATTGCTAATGGGTAAATGATGGAAGTTGGTACACCTAAACTCTTGAACATGTCACTCACCATGTCGTAATTTACAAAATAAGTAATGCTTCCTGCTAAAATCATTAATCCAAACAATGCGGTAATAATTTTGTAAACCAATGTATCTCTTTTTTTCATCTTAAAAAGTTTTAAAATTTTGGTAAAAGTATTTTATATGCTTTACTTTTGGAAGTAACTATAAAAAATATAGTAGTATATAAAAGTATAGCAATATGGATGATGAAAATGAATCGAAAATTCCTATGAAGGAGCATTTTGGGAATTATATGGTACCTATGAGAGATGCTTTGGAAGTTTTTAGTGGGAAATGGAAAATACCAATTATCACGGCCTTATCTTTCTATAAAACTTGTGGTTTTAAGGAACTTGAAAGAATTGTAGAAGGTATAACCCCAAGAATGTTATCTAAAGAATTGAAATTTTTAGAAGAAAGTAAATTAATTGTTCGGAAAGTAGAAGATACCAGACCAATTAAAGTGACTTACAGCATTACGGAATATGGATTAACCTGTGGGTCTGTTATGAGTGCATTATACCAATGGGGTGTGGATCATAGAAAGAAAATGTTTAATATCGAAGGGGAGAAATGGGGGAAATGTTAATAAAATCAGCAGGGTTGATGCTGAAGTTGATTTCGGGATAATCAAATTCAATATTTCTATTGTCTGCTCCTCTTAATTGGTAAAATGCTTTTTCCGATTCTTCATCAGGTTTTACCAATTCAGTACCATTTTCGAAGTACGGCTTGTTGTTTTTAAATTCAATAAACGTTTTAGATAATCTAAAAGTAATGCCAAGCCATTTGTTTTTAGAGGTCTTTTTGGTTGGTTGAACAAAGTCTTTAACGATTTTATGATGGTATTGGCTGTTGGCTTGGGTTGAGAACAAAACAAAGGAATTAGGCCAAAGGAGAATTTCCGATTCAGTTTGACATGCTTTATGTTTGACTTTCAATTTTCGAACATGATCTACCGTAACTTCCTGTTCATTTTCATAACAAGAAAATAATCCGATATATGAATCAGAATCCAAATCAAGTCGATGATCTGAATGGTATTTCATTTTACGGTATTCATCTTCATAAATTTCGATTAATGCATTGTTAAAATGTACATGCTCTATTCCTTTTTCTTTAAATTTGGAAGAAGCCAAATCAATTATTTTATGATGTAATGTGGTAAAAACATTATAAGGCGTGGTAAATTTAGCTGTACTGCGAATAATTGGAATTTTATTGTTTTCCATTTCAATCAATTGATTGCCAAGTCGACCTTTACCGATGTGTTCAAAATGGGTTTGTTGACTAAGCTCTTGAAAAGGATTTTTACCGAGGTCTAATTGTATTTCGTGAAATATATTTGTCATGATTTAATAGATCGGTTTTTCATAATCGCCAGCATTCATACTAAAGAAAACGTCTTGGTATTTCACTTTTTTTTCCGAGATGTTTTCTTCGTAATACGTTGTACGTAAATCTTCTAAAAGGTCAGCTGTCATGGGCTGTAACGGAACCAAATGGTCTCCGTTCTGTATAAAAGTAGAATTGTTTTTGTAAACGGCGTTTAGGTTAGAACATCTCATCACATAACCCAATCTTGTGGGTATTTTGTCAACATCTAAGGCCGATGGTCTTATTTCATGAGTATACAATCTGTTTGTAGACAGTGGTATAATAAAGGCCGAATTTGGATAAAGTGTCACCGAAAATTCTTTAACTAAATTAGGATCATCAACCGTAGGTTTTAGCTTAAATAAAAGTCGGTTTAAACCACTGTTTTTTTTGTAAACAAAATCAAATCGATCCATTTTAGATGGTTCTAGTGCATTCAAATTGATGTGGTCATAAAATGTACAAAACGCAATTAACCCTTCTTCGGGCATGTCTTTCGTTTTGTCTGAATGTGCTTTAATTCTGGCTTTTAGTTCTTTTCCGTTATTTCCTTCTTTCTTTTTATTGACATAAATTTGTGCCAAAACGTGATTTAAATCTGTTTCTACCTCAAAATCGGATTTAATCAATTGATTTACAAGTTTGTTTATGTAGTGATCGGTTGCTCTAAAATTTTCGGTTGGTCCTGTAAGGTTACTCGAACACCTTAACAATCGGAAGTTTAATGCTTCTTGATTTTCCTCAATAGATTTTTCAATGTTTGTTAAATAAATTCCTTTTCTTATGGCTTTTGATGATTTTGTCGATTCTGTGAGTTCTTGAAAATCATGTTCTTCAACTAGGTTTTGAAAGATAGAATCTTTATCAAATAAATTTCTGTAATATACTCCAGCGTTGTTTATGTTAATTGGCACTTGTCCCAAACGAACGCATTGATATTGAGAGGAAGAAAGGTGATTGTAGTTTTGAGAAAATTCTTCGATAATGAATAAAAATGTCGAAAGATGATTTATTTTAGATAAATCACCAAATGCATAAATTCGGTTAGATTCATCAAACGATTCAAGGGTAGAAATATTCGAGAGGGTTTGGCCTAAGAAATGTTTTATTAAGTATGATGTTTCTTCGGTTAAGTGTTGGCTTAAATTGAGAAGAATATTTTTTGTATTAGAAAGTATGTTTTCCATTTGTGTAGGTGTTTGATGTTCTGATGAATAAAATTTTATTTGGTGCGATATTATCGGATGACTTCAACCATAATAAAATCGCAAACCCAACTGTGTCCATCATTGTTTAAATCTCCACGGATAGACATGGTTAGAGGAGTGGTTGAATCGTTGTTTGTACTGCTTGTTCCAAGTCCACTTGCTCCCGAATTACTATGGTAAATATATGCTCTCTGCGAATTTGTTGTTCCAGCTCCAAATAATATGATTTCACTTTTGGCAGGGTTATTCCCATTGAAGCCTGGCATTTGGGCAACGAGATCTCCTCCATAAAATACTTTTAGTCGAATAGAGCTATTTCCTGATGTTCGCCTCATAAATAAAGATACTCGTATCACGTTTTTTGTTCCAAGGGTCCCTCCAGGAATTGTAACATCGTGAATCACTTGGTCTCCACTTCCTGTAATTGTTACAGGGTTGGGATCGATTAAAATAATGTCTGACTGAGCTTGTGTTTCCGGGCGAGTAAACATTCTTCCATTGGCATCTACAACCAGATTTTTGGTGTTTGTTGTGGTTTCAGAAACGTTATTTAGAATAACATTACCTTCAAATTCTATAGTCGTGGATTCTATTTTAGAAGAATCTAAATTGACTAAATTTAAATTTTTTTGATTTCCATCGAGATTTCTATTACTTAAAAGTTGTCCATCTGCTGAGTAAACATCATTTCCTACAGTTACCAGATGACCACTTGTTATACCAATATATTGAATGTTATTAACCGTATCCAAATATAAATCTCCTTCATTGGCGGACTCATTATTATTGATGGTTTCTATTTGTGATTCTGTATAATATTGTGCCGAGAGTTGGGAAGAAAAAACGGACGTTAGGACGATTAAAACTAAATATTTCATGTCTTCTGTTTTTTTGTTATCGGCAAGTTAAAAATTATTATAATAAATATTTGATAAGGCTTTTAAATTTTATTAAAATATATTTTGTCATTAAAATTCTAAATGTATATTTGCCACGTATTTCGGAGAAATGAAATACACTTATCAAGAAAAGCTGAGGGAAATGGCCCAATGAAGCTTTAGCAACCCCGACTTAGTCGGAAGGTGCTACATCCAACCCAAATGGGAGAGATAAGATCGAAGTTAAACACATTGTACACCTTATACAAGCACTTTCGATTTTTATCGGAGGTGCTTTTTTTTGCACTTTCCTGAAGCTTTTTTGA
This sequence comes from Flavobacteriales bacterium, assembly GCA_049607525.1. Classification (GTDB taxonomy): domain Bacteria; phylum Bacteroidota; class Bacteroidia; order Flavobacteriales; family CAJXXR01; genus JBMYYR01. The sequence continues at coordinate 47,884 of JBMYWP010000023.1, read as the reverse complement.
TAAAAAGACCTATAGCATAAACGTTATGTTAGGATTTAGATAAAATACAGGGAAGAGGAGGATCATAATTATTTTTTTCACCCAACATTTTACCTGATTCGTTAGTTATCTTTTAATTAGAAAAAATGAAAGTAAAAGTTCAGCAAGTAGATGGAGAGGTGTTTATTGCTTCAAATGGAGAGCATGAAGTAAAGTTAGGACGTGGAGATTGTTTTAGACCCATGGAAATGGTACTAGCAAGTATAGCGTCTTGTGCCGGAATAGATATTCAAATCATATTAAAAAAACAGAAAATAGAATGGTCAACATTTACTGTTCATGTGGAAGGCGAGAGAGATGAAGTAAATGTGCCTTCGGTATTTACAAACATACAATTGGATTTTAGATTTACTGGAGAAAACTTGCCTTTAAGCAAATTAAAAAGAGCCATTTCATTAAGCATAGAAAAGTACTGTTCGGTGGCTGCTATGTTAAATTCAGAAGTGATTATTAAAACGTGTTTAACCTTAAATAATGTTTCTTATGAGCTCTAAAAAACTACACTTCGAAACCTTAGCCATTCGTCAGCAATTAGAACGCTCTCAGTTCGATGAGCATTCTGTGCCACTGTATTTAACTTCAAGTTTTGTTTTTGATGATGCTGAGGATATGCGCGCATCTTTTGCAGAAGAGAAAGATAAAAATTTGTATTCTCGGTTTTCTAACCCCAATGTGAGTGAATTTGTTGATAAAATGGTTCAGTTAGAAAAAGCAGAGTCTGGATATGCATTTTCTACAGGTATGTCGGCCATTTTCTCCACTTTTGGAGCTTTGTTAGAACAAGGCGATCATATTTTATCTTGCCGTTCAGTATTTGGTTCTACACATACTTTATTTACCAAATATTTCCCTAAATGGGGGATAGAAACCACTTATTTTGATGTTCAAAACGTAGAGGATTTAGAAACACATATCCGACCTGAAACAAAAATTATTTATGCCGAAACGCCAACAAATCCAGCCTGCGATATTATCGATTTAGAAATGCTTAATCGGTTTGCTAAAAAGCATGGTTTATTGTTGATTATTGATAATTGCTTTGCCACGCCATATCTTCAAAACCCGATTGAGTATGGAGCAGATTTGGTTTTACATTCGGCCACTAAATTGATAGACGGACAAGGACGTGTGTTGGGCGGTGTAGTTGTTGGAAAGGAGGAATTGATTCGAGAGATTTATTTATTTTCAAGAAATACAGGGCCTGCACTTTCACCTTTTAATGCCTGGGTGCTTTCTAAAAGTTTAGAAACTCTATCGCTCCGTTTAGAAAGACATTGTTCCAACGCATTGCAATTGGCTTCAACTTTAGAAAATTGTGCAAATGTAGAGCAGGTGAATTATCCGTTTTTACCAAGTCATCCGCAATTTGAAATTGCAAAAAAACAAATGCGACTTGGAGGGAATATGGTTTCTATTATTGTGCAAGGAGGTATAGAAGGCGGAAGAACATTTTTGAATGCAATAAAACTCTGTAGTCTTACAGCCAATTTAGGCGATTCTAGAACCATTGTTACACACCCAGCATCTACCACGCATAGTAAATTGAGTAAAGAAGATCGTGAACAAGTTGGTATTTATGATGGGTTGGTGCGTATTTCTGTTGGTTTAGAGCATATAGATGATATTTTGGAAGATATAAATCAGGCGTTAAATGCAATTTCTAATGAGTCTTAAATTATTTAATGTTTCTGAATACATTACTACTCAAGGTGCTTTGTATTTAGATCTAGAATTGTCTTATCAAGTATTTGGAAGAGTATTGGGAGAGGCTCCGGTTGTACTAATAAATCATGCTTTAACGGGGAATTCGGATGTTGCTTCGGATGAAAAAGGCTGGTGGAAAACCATTGTTGGAAATCATAAAACCATCAATTTACAACACTTTACCGTCATTGGAATAGATGTTTTAGGTAATGGATATTCCAATTCTAAGCCGAAAATGGACTTAAGGCCAAAAGATTTTACGATCCGAGACATTGCAAAACTAAACTGGGATTTACTTAAAAGTTTAAGTGTAACCAATCTATATGCTTGTGTCGGAGGTTCTGTAGGTGGAGGAATAGCTTGGGAAATGGCTTTTCAAAATCCTAAACACATCCAATATCTAATTCCTATTGCATCTCATTGGAAAGCCACCGATTGGATTATTGGTCATAATTACGTTCAAAATGAAATTTTAAAGCAAGAGAATGGATTAGAATTGGCCCGAATGATGGCCATGATGTTTTACCGAACGCCAGATTCTTTTGAAAATAAATTTAATGGAGAACGTTCTGCAGAACACGATTTTAAGGTGAATTCATGGTTGAATTACCATGGTAAATCCTTAAAAGATAGATACACCACATCATCTTATTGTATGATGAATCATCTTTTGGCAACACTGAATGTTGAAGAGGATCGAGGTTGCTTTTCAAACATTGCCGAACGTTTGGCATGTGAAGTTATTCAGATAGGAATAGCATCTGACTTCTATTTTTCATCATCAGATAATATTAAAACCAAAAAGACATTAGATCTTATTGGCCTTAGAAATACCTATCATAATTTGGATTCAATTCATGGACATGACGCTTTTTTAATTGAATATGATCAGCTCCAAAACATTCTTGCCCCATACTTTAACCCTTTAAAAACAAACTTATGAAAATCATTAAATTCGGAGGAAAATCTCTAGCAAATGGAAACGGTTATACAGCTGTTTTAAACATCATACAAGAAAAATACAAACAAGGAGAGATATTTTATATTGTTGTTTCGGCCAGGGGTCAAGCAACAGATCAACTGTTGGACTTAGCCGACAAGGCAAAAAACGGTCTAGATTATTCTCAAGCCTTACAACTTTTTATTGAACAACAATGTAAATATTGTTCAGAACAGCATCTCACAGAAGAAATAGAAACGATAAAAAACACGCTTAAAGGTATCTCATTATTAAGAGATTGTTCAAAACATGTAGAAAATATTATTTTGGCCCAAGGCGAATTGTTGTCGGCCAAAACTTTGGTTCAATCCCTAAAGACATTAGAGATTCCTGCTCAATGTGTAGATGCCAGAAAAATACTCAAAACCTTTACCGAAAAAGGTGAAGATAAACTAAATCTTGCCATTTCTGAACAGAATACAAAACAATACTTTAGGTCTAATTTGAAAGATGAAATTGCTGTAATTACAGGATTTATTGCATCTAATCAAGACGGTGAAACAACCACTTTAGGTAGAAATGGGAGTAATTATTCGGCGGCTATATTTGCCGATTTTTTAAATGTAGAAAAAGTTGAAAATTTCACGCATGTAGATGGTATTTTTAGTGCCAATCCAGATTGGGTACCCGAAGCCAAAATAATTAATAATTTGAGTTTTCAGGAGGCGAATGAGTTGGCCAATTTTGGAACAAGTATATTACACCCAAAAACCATTTTGCCATTAGTTAAAAAAGGCATTCAGTTGGAAGTAAAAAACACATTTAATGCATCAAAATCGGGAACATTAATATCTGCTAAGGTAGAAAGAGAAGGTATAAAAGCCATTTCGGTTCAAGAAAATGTTGGAATTGTTGAAGTGTCGGGACATGGATTTTATGGTCAGCCTGGTGTTGATGCTCGTATTTTTAATGCCCTATCTAAATTCGATATCAGTGTAGGATTGGTTTCTCAAGGTTCTTCTGAACGTGGAATTAGTTTATTGGTGGACTTGGATAAGCTAGAACTTGCAAAAGAGGTGTTGGATAAAGCCTTTTATCATGAAATTCAATCAAAATCGGTGCAACCTATTGCCATTCGTCATCAAGTTGGATTAATTTCTATTGTAGGTCATGGGATTGAATATTTCCATAAACCTTTTCAATCGTTAATAAAAAATGGGGTTCAACCTTTGTTGATAAACAATACCTTAAACGGAAATACGGTAGGCTTGGTTGTTGAGAAAAACGATTTAAGAAAAGCTGTTCACCTCATCCATAGTCAAATTTTTGGTGTAGATAAAGTGGTAAATTTAGCCGTTATTGGAAAAGGAACAGTTGGTTCGGTATTTATAGATCAGTGTATTTCAAATGTAGAGGCATTAAAGAAAAAAAGAAACACCGAGATCAGAATTTTTGCATTAGCCACATCGCAAGCTTTAATATTAGATACCAATGGAATTGATAAAGATTGGCGAAATCAATTTACGGACGATCACTTATTAAATCATGATAAGCATCAAGAATACATTGTGGATTTTGCTAAGAAACACCATTTAGAAAACTTGATTCTTATTGATAATACAGCATCGACTCCTTTTGCAAAAACCTATGAATTTTGGGTGAATAATGGTTTTAATCTTGTTTCGAGTAACAAAATTGCCAACACATTAGATATTGCAAATTATCAAAATTTGAGATCTACTTTGGCAAAAAACAAAAAGAAATATTTGTATGAAACAAATGTTGGAGCAGGACTTCCTCTAATTGATACGATCCGATTATTGCATGACTCAGGAGAAAATATTACACGTATTCGAGGGGTGTTTTCTGGATCTTTGAGTTATATTTTTAATACGTTTTCTGAAAATAAAACACCCTTTGGAGAGGTTTTGAATAATGCTGTTAGTTTAGGTTTTACAGAGCCTGATCCGAGAGAAGATTTATGCGGAAACGATGTAGCACGTAAATTGTTGATTTTGGCAAGAGAATTAGATTTGGAAAATGAATTTGATGATGTTGAGGTTCAGAATTTAATTCCTACAGCCTTACAAACGGTAGATTCCGAAACATTCTTTAGCTCATTTAATGTGTTAGATGATGAGTTTGAGGAAATAAAAAAACAACAGAAAGAAGGACACGTTTTAAGATATGTTGGCGAACTCTTTGGCGATTTACAACAAACAAAAGCACAGTTGAAAGTCTCTTTGGTTTCGGTGCCTAGTTTTAGTGCCTTGGGGCAAGTTAAAGGTTCAGATTCTATTGTGGAAATTTTCACGGAATCTTATGGTGATCAACCAATCGTAATTCAAGGTGCTGGTGCCGGTGCCAAGGTTACAGCCAGAGGTGTTCTAGGAGATGTATTACGACTAGCAGAGAGTTTATAGATTTTTATTAATGCCTTCCTGTTGTTGGTTTGGGTGAGAACTTGAATTGACAAGGGGAGGGATTTTATGTTTTTGAGTTATATCTATTGTTTTTATATGATGTGTGTTAAAAAGTTGTTTATTTTATTGAGTAATATTTCTTTTTTTTCTTGTAGGATTTATTTATAAATGTAATTTTAGGTAAGGTGCGTTTATTCTTGATATATGAGGTAGATGTGTACCTTTTTGTGAAAATTTTACACTTATATGGGTGTTGTTTACCATTAGAATAAAATGAAATTAGAATACTTACACGATATTACCGACAACGGAAAATTCAAGGATGTCGTCAGTGAGAATTTGATTCGACCTTGGGACTTTGGCCCAAGTCAATCAGAACAATTTCAAAGTTTGATTAATGACTTTGCAAAAGATGACAAACAGATTCAATTAGTTTTGAATGAGCAAGAGTTCATTGAATCTACCAATTGTAAACTGACATTAATTAAGGACAAGGAAAATAATGGAATTAGTCGAATTAGCAAAGACGAATTTATTTGCAAATTGAACAAGGATGGATATAAGCATATGGTATATTTGGTTGAGCGGTTCTTAATAGAAGATTCAGATGCGTTTCAATGGCTTGATGAAAGAGCAGATGTAGGTGAAATCGACTTTCTTTTTTCACCTGGAGGCACTTGGTAATAAGTAAAATAACGATGCTGCAACAACATCTAAAATATATAATTGCCCCACGGGGATCAACAAAGTATTTTAGCTAAACGTTAGCTACAACCAAAAATCACAGCAAATTTGGAAAACATACCAAGACTTGGTATATTTGTAAGAAAAGAAACTCAATGGCGAAAAATACATCAATATTATTAGGCGATTATTTCAACGACTTCATTAGCGAACAAATTAATTCTGGAAGATTTTCATCGGCTAGCGAAGTAGTACGTTCAGCATTAAGACTTTTTGAACAAGAAGAAAATAAGAAAAAAGAATTAATCAGAGAATTAGATAAAGGTGAAAAATCAGGTTTTGTAAAGAACTTTGACAAAAAACAATTTTTAGCCAAAATGCATAAAACAGCTTCAGAATAAATGAATTTTAAAATTAGCACCGAAGCTGAAAAGGACTTAACCAATCTTTGGAATTATACTTTTGTAACTTGGTCTATTGAACAAGCAGATAGATATATTAATTTAATTTTTAATGAAATAGATTACAATGGTGCAAATCCAAATTATGGGAAAGACTTTAGTTATATAAGAAAAGGGTATTTAGGAAGTAAAGTTAAATCACACTTTATTTTCTATAAAATAAATACGAAAGAAAACTTGATTGAAATAATACGTATTTTACATCAAAAAATGGATATTGAAAATAGAATAAAATAGGTAGTAACTATGAGTCCGGATTGCTCGCAGAGCATCCCGAATGCTCGGGACTGAACTTAGTCGCCTGTCCAGTAGTTTATCTTTCGGGATTGACTTTAAAACCCACTCCATAAGATATACCAAGGGGCAGGACGTTGTGCTTGAGTAAAACGTAGGTTGTTTTCTCAATACAGAGCGAAGTCGAAGTATGGGTTTTCCGATAGGTGAAATGAAGATATATCAGTCCATTGTTTAGAATTTTTTATGATTTAAAAGAAGACTTTTGAGTAATCAAAGGTCTTTTTTTGTTTTAAGAATTCCTAGAGATAAAAGCATGAGATTTCGAGTTTTGTAAATCAGATAAGCCGGGTGAAAAAGTATCAATAGTCAATAGCCTTGAATTAATATTAGTAAATCATACCATCTCCAAAATCTCTATTAAATAGAGATCATAAACCATCCAAAATAACCCCAAATTCTTAAAATAATGTAAGATTTCTTAATAATTTAGGATTTCACTCATTCAACCTTTTGTTTTACGCATTGGAGGTTTTATAGAATGTTTGACATAAGTACTTTAGAATAAAAACTAATGTGTTATGAAACTATTTATCTATTTCATATTCGTTGTGTTGAGTATTATGACTTTAAAGGCGCAAAGCTAAAAAGGCAGTATAACAGATTCTGTTTCGGGGGAAACCATTCCTAAGGTATTTGTTGTTGTTAAGTTACAGGACTCAGTCATTAACCAAGTCTTTTCCGATTCAGATGGTAATTATGCGTTGGATACCATTCCACCAGGAAAATATGATATAGAAGTTTATTTTGCTGGTTATATCGGTGAAAAAACGAATGACATAACCATTTGCCAAACGCAAACAACAGAATTGAATTGTGTTTTAATTAAAGATCAAAGTATTGAAAATGTTGTATTGGAGGTAGAACAGTTGGATTTACCAATTATAGATCCTTTCAAAACTTCTTGTTTTCCAAAGCCAGTTCCTGAAAAGACTACGGTAATTACTAAAGCTTGTTTTCCTGTAGTTGTGTCCAATCATAAGTTAGATCTTTTTGGTACATATATTGGAAACAAAACAGCATTTGAGTTACTTCATTTCTCAGAGAATCTTGTAAGTTTTCAGAGGTAATAATGGTTCTAAATTCATTCATTTCTGTTCTATTTTGAAGGTTTATGATGTTAAAATCATGAATGGAATGTTAATGGATATAAGCTTGTAGTGATTAAATAGTCATTTACAATGGCAGAAATGTAGGTTGTATCTTTTAATCACTATATCAAATCAACCAAGAATCTGTATATTTCAAACATTTTTCCTGTGTAACTGCGTTGTTTTAATATTTTTAGGTGCCATATTAGAAATAAGAGGATTTACCTTAAACATTATCATTTATATAATTTAGTTGGCATTAATGGTTTTCCTGTAAATTCACCGAACAAATCTTTCAATTTATCGAAACGATTCGCTTTCTCATGCCGCAGTTGTTATGTTTTAGTACTTTTATAGTTCTGTATCAATAATATAACAAAAATGGTTCGTTTAAGTTTTCTTTTCTTTTTCTTTCTTTTCTTTTTTAAAACCACTCTGGCGCAAAATGAGGATAATATTTGGTATTTTGGTGAAAATGCTGGCCTGGATTTTAATTCAGGTACTGTAATGAGTCTTGGCAATAGTACAATGGTGACCGATGAGGGTTGTGCTACAGTTTGCCATCCAAACACAGGAGATTTATTATTTTATACATCTGGAGATACGATTTACAATCAAAATCATCAAGTTATGATGGGGGGAGTTGGATTAAACGGAAATGCAACCACTACCCAATCAGCAATTATTCTTCGAAATCCTGGGTCCACCAGTATGTATACAATTTTTACAATGGATTTTAATGGAGGAGGTAATCTCGGATTGCAATTTACTCAAGTAGATATGAATGGAAATGGAGGTTTAGGATCTGTAATTACTCCTATTAATACGCCTGTATTTAATAATGCCACTGAAAAACTTTTAGCTATTCAACATATGAATGGTATCGATTATTGGATTGTTGTAGAAGATAATGTAACAAATGGGTTTAGAAGTTTTTTGTTTAATAGTACCGGAATATCTTCGACAGGAGTTTTAAGCATTCCAGGTGAAATACCCGTTGCCCCTTTGGGTAATGGTGGGTGTTTAAAAGCAAGCTTAAGCGGAACAAAAGTAGCAAGTGCTATTCAATTTTTGAATAAAGTAATTGTTTATAATTTTAACAAATCCACAGGAGAGTTTAGTTCTGTATTAGGTGAAATAAACATCGCAAATCCTTATGGTGTTGAATTTTCACCAAATGAACAATTTTTGTATGTCAGTCCAATTTCAAACACAGAGAACTTAACCCAATATGATATTTCTTTAACAGGTTCAGCAGCTATTGAGGGTTCGAAGGTTCAGTTGTCAACGAGTAACTTGAGTAGAGGATCAATACAATTGGCAAGAGATCAAAGGATTTACTGTACAAACTATGGATCATCAATGGTATCTATAATTAATAATCCAAATCTTGCTGGAATCAGTTGTGATTTAGTCGATAACGGGATAACCTTAGCTTCTGGAACATTTTGTCGTTTAGGATTACCAACACGAAGAAATAATTTTTTAAGTGAATCCAATGAGAAAGAAATTTGTCTAGGGGATTCTATTTTATTGTTTACAGACGAATTTGACTCGCCATCTTGGGCAACCGAAGATGATCCTACAACAATAATTTCAACCCTTGATTCGATAAAAGTTTCTCCAAGTTCTACACAATCCTTTATTGTTTTTGAAGGTTCAGATACGGTAAAATTTATTGTTTCTGTAAGTTCTCCTATAGCATTAGATTTAGGGCCTGATATTTGTGTTTTATCCGGAGAGGTTACTTTAAATGCAACAACTATAGGTGATGTAACGTATGAATGGCAAGATGGAAGTGATAGTAATGCTTTTGTGGCTGATGAAACTGGGCTTTATTGGGTAGAGGTTACAAAAGGAAATTGCTCTACGAGAGATTCGATTAATGTGGAGATACAAAATTTAATTATTTCAAGTCCAGATATTGTAGAGTGCGATTCGAGTGCAACCATTGCTATAAGCGATTCGAGTGTCGAAACAGGACATTGGGTATATTTAGGTCCTCCTGGGAGTATTGGAAATGTAATTTTTTCACCAGACAGTCTTTCTATTGAGTTTTCAGCAACCGTTCCTGTCTTGGGAGATTATATCTTTACATATATAAACAATTGCGGAGATAGCATTTCAAAAACCACTTCTTTTATTTCTAAAGAACCTGATTTGACAATAGTATCTTCTGTTCAATGTAATTTCGATATTAATTTACAAGCTACAAATCCAATACAGAACGGACAATGGTCTGTCACAGGACCAACTGGTGCAACTGTTGATATTGCTGATGTTAATAATCCTGTTACCTCTGCAACCGTTTCAACTTATGGAGATTATGTGTTTACTTATACCTATGATTTTTGTGATGCCAGTTTTTCTCATGAGGTAAAGGTTTTATCAATAGCTCCAAAAATAACCACTTCTAAAACAAAGTATATATGTGATTTTGAAGCTGAATTAACTGTTGAAGTTCCTGGGCAATTTGACGGTTGGGAAGTAGTATCAGGTCCTGGTATTCTAAGTTTTTCAAATTTTGAAGCTTTAACAACTGAGCTTAGTGTATCTGATTATGGTACTTATATTATTAAGGCAAATGGTTGTGGGAAAAGTGATACCATTGACCTTACTTTTGAAAAACAAGTTCCAATTCTATATGCTCCCGAATATGTTGAATGTGGATTAGAGGCCATACTCGAATATGACTTTGAAGGTGAAGCTGGTGATTGGTCGCTTACTTCGCCTACAGGAAATAATGTATCAATAGATACCTCATCGGTTAATAAACAGGCTATTATTTCAACAGATCGTTACGGAGCAGTTGTTGTAACTTATGAGGCTTGTGATACTGCTGTAAGTAGAGTGGTTAATTTTATGTGCGAATTGGAGGTGCCAAATGTTTTTACGCCAAATAATGATCCGTTGAATCCCTATTTTATTATTGAGCGATTAAATGATACCTATTATAGTCAATCTAACTTTACAGTTTTTAATAGGTGGGGTGTTGAAATATATCATAATGGTAAATACGGTATTCACGGGAGCTGGTGGAATGGAAATTCAGATTCTGGTGAACCATTGAATGAAGGCGTATATTATTATGAATTAAATCTTAGGAATAAAATAAACAATAAGTCTGAAGTGTATAACGGTACTATACATATTTTTAGATTATTTGTAAAGTTTCTGCCCTGTTTATTTACGATTGTAAAACATAATAATGCTGTTTTTTTTAGATTCTTACAAACTTCCATTATCTGAATGGAAAAGGTAAATATGTGCCTTCCAAAACGGATTAATATCTTAAAATAATGTAAGATTTCTTTAAAATTTAGGATTTCACTCATTCAAACCTATGTTTTACGCATTGGAGGTTTTCTAGAATGGTTGACATAAGTACTTTAGAATAAAAAATAAAGAGTTATGAAATTATTTATCTCCTTTATATTCGTTGTGTTGAGTATTACGGCTTTAAAGGCGCAAAGCTTAAAAGGCAGTATTACCGATTCTGTTTCGGGGGAAAGCATTCCTACGGCATATGTTGTTGTTAAGTTACAGGACTCAGTCATAACCCAAGTCTTTTCCGATTCAGATGGTAGTTATGCGGTTGATTCCATTACACCAGGAAAATATGATATAGAAGTTTATTTTGCTGGTTATATCGGAAAAAAAACGAATGACATAACCATTTGCCAAACGCAAACAACAGAATTGAATTGTGTTTTAATTAAAGATCAAAGTATTGAAAATGTTGTATTGGAGGTAGAACAGTTGGATTTACCAATTATAGATCCTTTCAAAACTTCTTGTTTTCCAAAGCCAGTTCCTGAAAAGACTACGGTAATTACTAAAGCTTGTTTTCCTGTAGTTGTGTCCAATCATAAGTTAGATCTTTTTGGTACATATATTGGAAACAAAACAGCATTTGAGTTACTTCATTTCTCAGAGAATCGTGTAAGTATTCAGAGGTAGTAATGGTTATAATATTAAGGGATTTTTATTAAAAATGCGTATAAATATAAGTGTAATGAAACAGGTTGTAATAATGATGTTTTTTGTATTTGGTTTGAGTTTTACTCATGCTCAAGAATTCACAAAAAGGAGAAAACAGATTAAGAAAATTGAATTTATTGGGAAGGGCATTAAGGAAGTTGCTGTTCTTAAAACGGAAATTAGTTCCTCAAAAGAAACTAAAAAGAGAAAAAGAATATCAGGGATTCCTATGAGAAGTCCTACAAGGAATTGCTATAATATTACGGCGAAAAAGGAACTCGGTGAACGTTTTATAGGCAACAAAACAATGTTCGAAGTGCTTCATTTTTCAGAGAGTCGTGTTTACATCCAAAACTAAATAAATAATTATTGTTTTTGATCAAACGGAAGTTCAAATGTTTCAATAATTAAGGTGTCTATGCCCACGTTATTTTTGCAAACAATAAAAGCGTTTCCCATCACTCTTGGAAAAGCATATGTTTCATCGGAAAATATGATGCGTTCAATAAAAATATAACTTTCATTTTTCTGAATTTCGTAATCAGAAATTGGTTCTTGACTTGAAAGTAAAGGGTTGTTAAAGGAAATTGTTTTATTTGTGATAACAGAGAGATCTGTTACTTTAAGGTTAAGCTTGTAAAAACTTGGATGTTTTAATTCGAAATGAATATCTAAATCAAATGTATCTACATCCTTCGAATTGTAGTAGGGATTATCTTCATTATAGATATTTAAAAAATCATCGGTTAGGGTTAGGCCATCTTTATAATTAAATATGTAATCCGATTCTAAAAAAGATTCATTTTTAAATGTTCCTTTTGCGAAGTAGGTATCAACATGATATCCATCTTCATCTTTAAGTCGGTCTTCATCAATACAAGATGAAGAAAATAATAAGATTAATGATAATTTAAATATTTTGTTTAATTTCATGGCAACTAATTAAAATTTCGATGAGTAAATATACAATTTTATTATTCAGTATTTTATTTCAATATATAACTTTTGGACAAAGTGAATCAAATACTAGAAATGCCACTTATTTAAGATTAGAACTCCCTATTACAATGCGGAGTATTCCAAATATGGAAGAATCAATAATCCAACCTTATTCATTTTCTGGCAATGATATTAAAATAGAACCTCAATTTTCTATTCAGTTGGATAAGGAAATTGACAATTTTGGATTTACAGTTGGTGTGAATTTTAATGGACAGAAAAATACAAGAACGTTTTTAAAAAATCATTTTAATAGCGGTTCTTTTTCCATTTTGGATAAATCTTTAGAAGAAAGTGTTTGGAGATTAAATTTGACTATTGCACCCTATCTCTATAAAGAAATTGATGAGAAAAACGCCTTGAACTATGAGTTTATCTGGCAATACAATTATTCAACATTGAGAGATAATATCATCATTCATACAGAAAAAAATCCAGGAGTTCATGTTCCTCTGGTGGAATACAAAAAAATGTCTCTGGAAGAATATTCGCTCGGTTTAGGTGTAAAATATTTTAGAAAAATTTCTAACACAAATTCAATTTACGGTGGTGTTCAATGTTTAATACCGTTTAAGGCAAATGGAGATGTAGAGGTTAATTATTTTGATGATTATTATATTTATAAAGACATTAAAAATGTTGACCTTCCGGAAGTAAACACCAATCTCACAAAGCGTTATTTTAGATTTAATATCATTTTAGGAATCAGAGTCTTGCTTTTTGGTTGATCAGTTTAAAAAGGTGAGTTTTTTGCAAAATATTGAATTTGCCATTTGTTTTTCTTAGGGCGTTGAATGTGTGAATTCATCATTAATGAAATAAGCAGTTTTTAATTGACAATATGAGCTGTACCTATAAGGAAAATATGAAATTTTATAGTAAAATAATATTTCAACCTTCATTTGACGATAATTTGGAGGTTGTTCTAACGAACCATTCGATCACTTTGGTGAACCAACCTCATTTAATTTCGATTGAAGATCTTGAAGCCAAAGAAAAATTAAGTGTAATTGAGTATAAACGCTTAAAAGAATATAGGTCTCTGAATGAAAAATCAGCGTTGAATCAATGGAGTGAATCTTGTGATTTAGTAACTGAAGATTATATTGACATTCTTAATTTACTTATTGATCTAGCAAAGAATTCAGAGATTGATAACTGTTTTACATTAGATGGAATAATTGTAGAATGTGAAATAAATACCGAATCTATTGCTCGTAAGTTTAGATTTCATTCACCCGAAAGTTCAATGCGATCTTACAAATTAGCCAACTCAATTATCGACCTATGTTTTAAGAAATTTAAATTTGAAAAAGCTATTCGTTCAATTGAAAACATAGATAAATATTTTGGTTTTAATCTTCCTTGGAAAATTACAAATACCTTACCTTTAACTCTACGTATTTACGGAAGTCTAAGTTCTGATTATCTGGATTTGCTCGAGTCTTTTTTCAGGAGTATTTCTCATAGTGATAAATTAATCGTAGACCTTTTGAATTTCCAAGGTATGGGAACCATTCTTTATGATGCTTTTAGAAAATTAATTTCAAATATTGATGTTATTCAATGGGTTGTTAAGGAAGATAATGTTAGGGTTATTGGTCATTTAAATGACTTAGGAATAAACAAACAGGATATAGTAATTAGTGATGAACGATGAGATTTGAGTGCTGAATTCTGAAGTTGTATTCACAGATTTAATGAGTAATTACATCTATGATGCTCTGAATGGGAGGGTTTTATATTCTATTTAGTTGCTCTAAATTTGAAATAAAAAACCAAATCTAAGAAATTCTTCTCCATGGAGGAGTGGCAACGCAGTTGATGAGGTGGTTAAAGTTTTTTCTTATCTTTAAAATCAAATTCATCAATCATGAAAAATATAATAATTGTCATTGCATTAGTTTTAAGTACTTTATCGTGTTCAAACACAAAAGACAAAGAACATGCACAAGAATTTAATAAAAAATCCATTGAATTTATACAAAAACAGCAGTACGATAGTGCTTTAGTTTATATTAATTCGGCAATAAATTTAGATCCTGAAAATTATCTGTTTCAAATAAATAAGGCAAATGTTTTGCTTGAAACTAAACAATTTGATCAGGTGATACGCACATATGAAAAAGCACTTGAATTGAATACAAAAGCTAATGTAAGGTTATTATTGGGTGAATTGTATGCTAAAAAAATGGACGTCGAAAAATCAAAAATGTATTTTAATGACAATATTGAATTTTTAAATCAACAAATAAGCATAACAACAGATCAAGATGTTCTGAACACATTAAAAGTGGAATTAATATTTACGAAAATGCAATTAGGGCAAGAAAGAAATGGAAAACAGCTTATAAATGCCTTAAAAAAAGAATTTCCTGACGATGAGTTGATCAATTTAACCTTAGATTCCTATGAGGATTTTATGGATAATCTCTTGAAAGACTTCTAAAATTCTTAAACGCACAATTTTTTTAACTTTTAGAGAAGTGTTTTGCATTGATTCAAAAATTCTGATGTACAATAAGCTTTTTGCGTACCTTTGTTTTCCAAAATAATTTTGATTTTAGAACCAAACTTTTTTATTCACACAAAAATAGAAAGCGTTTAGGAAAAAATATAAGTATGAAAAGAGTAGTTGTAGGATTGTCTGGTGGTGTTGACTCTAGTGTTTCGGCATACTTGTTAAAAGAACAGGGGTATGAAGTAATTGGAATATTTATGCGTAATTGGCATGACGATTCAGTTATTTTAGACAATGAATGTCCTTGGATAGAGGATAGTAATGATGCTTTGGCTGTTGCCGAATCGTTAGAAATTCCGTTTCAAGTCATTGATTTTAGCGAAAATTACAAAGAGCGTATTGTAGATTATATGTTTAAGGAATATGAGGAAGGAAGAACGCCAAATCCTGATATTTTATGTAATCGTGAAATAAAGTTTGATGTATTTTTAGATGCTGCCATGCAACTGAATGCAGACTATGTTGCAACCGGACATTATTGTCAGAAGCAAACTGAAGTGATCGATGGAAATGAGGTTCATAAACTGATTGGTGGGGCAGATAAAAATAAAGATCAATCCTATTTTTTATGTCAATTGAGCCAAGACCAACTTTCTAAAGCGCTTTTCCCAATTGGCCATCTTCAAAAAAGTGAAGTAAGAGAAATTGCTAATAAAATTGGACTTTCTACTGCCAATAAAAAGGATTCTCAAGGGTTGTGTTTTATTGGTAAAGTGAAATTGCCAGAGTTTTTACAGCAACAATTAAAGCCTAAGAAAGGTAGAGTGTTGGAAGTTATGAAACGCGATAAAATCTACGACAAAATAGACAATCCAAGTTTGGATGAATTATCAAAAAGTTTCGACTATGATTCGGCCAAAACTCAGGATTTAGGAGAACACATTGGCGCACATTTTTATACCATTGGTCAGCGTAAAGGATTGAATATTGGTGGTAAAGTAGAGCCATTGTTTGTTATTGCTACCGATACGAAAAAAAATGTGGTTTACATGGGAGAAGGGAAACAGCATCCTGGACTTTATAGATCTGCATTGAAAATTAAAGCCGATGATATTCATTGGATTAGACCAGATTTGGCTCTGAAAGACGGTGAGGAAAAAGAATTTGATGTAAGAATAAGATACCGTCAAGATTTAGAAAAGTGCAAATTAATTAAGGAAAATAAGGATTTATATCTTATATTTGATAATCCCCAAAGAGGAATTGCCAAAGGGCAATTTGCCGCTTGGTATCAAAATAATGAGCTAATCGGATCGGGTGTAATATTTGATTAATTTCTATGCAACGATATTTTTTATTTTTATTTTTTCCTTTTTTTGGAAGTTTTCAAGTTGTTAGGGCACAAAATCAAAATCAAAAAGTAAACCAGGAAATTCAACATCAATGGCAAGATAAAGCCTATGTTGATTCCCTCTTAGATGTAACAAAAGATAAAGCTTTTGTTTACGAAGAGTTGAGTGCGTATTTTCTTGAACTGAGAGATTACGATCAAGCTTTAGATTATTTGCTCGATGCTTACGAGTGGAATAAAATGAGTGGGAATGAAAACCGGTTAAATTTGATTGAATTTCATTTGGCGCAATTGTATTTTCACAATGCAAATCCAACAGAAGCGTTGGTATATGCTTTGAAATCGCAAACTATATTTGAACGGGAGAAAATGGATTCATTGAAATTTGAATCTAATTTTCTCATCGGGCAAATCTATTTAGACCAAAATAGGCTGACCTTTGCCAAAGATTATACTCAAGAAGTGTTTGAGTATGGTATGAGTACAAGTTCCGATTTTTTATTGGGTCGAGCATATTTTCTAAAAGCTCAATTCGAATTGAAAAAAGGGAATACGGCATTGGCCAAAACATTTCTTACCAATTCACAAAAACTCTTCAAAAAAATAAACGAATCGGAATATATTGCCGATACGTATTTTGTTTTTGGTGAAATGAGTCTTAAATCTAGAAAGTTTATCCAATCGAAAGGTTATTTCGAACAAGCGTATAAACATTTATCTTTATCAAAAAATAATTCTAGAAAGATTGATATTCTTCTGAAAATGGGAGGAATAGATGAATCTTTAGGCGAGAAGGAAAGGGGTGTTGAATTGTATAAACAGGCTTTAGATATTGCCCAGGATTTAAATTCTCCTCACCAAACAGCTTTAGTAGCAAAAGAATTAATGCGTACGTCTTTAGAGCTAAAAGAAAACGAAAAAGCCAGAGAATATCTTATTTTATACAATGAACTTTCAGATTCTATAATTTACATAGATTCTCAGAGTAAAGTTGCTAATAAAACGGCCGAAAAACAGCTGAAAAGTAAAGAACGCGCAATAGAAAACTATCAAAAAGCCTTAAACCATTCCGATAAAATTATTTATGGAACTGTATTTATTGCCATTCTATTGTTGGTTGTTTTAATTTTGCTGTATTACAATTACAAACGTAGAAAGCAAATTGTAGAGCAAGAGAAATCATTATTAAAGAGTAAGCAAGATTTGGCAGAAGTGGAATTGCAACAGACTAAAAAAGCCCTCGAAAACAATAATGAAAACCTTAAAAGTATTACCACTTTACTTATAGAAAAAAATGCTCAAATTAAAACCTTAATGGAGCAGATTGAAGAATTGAGAAGCCACAACAGTTTTTCATCATTGTCTGATGATAAGGTTAGAAAAGTAAACGATTTATTAGAATTTAAAATTTTAACCGATGACGATTGGCACGAATTTAGAAAACTGTATAATCAGGTTTATGAAGGTGTGCAGGCGAAGTTAAAAATACATCATCCCAATTTAACAAAGAGTGAAGTAAAACTGTTTATGATTTCTAAATTAAACTTGAATTTAGAAGAAGCTGCAGGTTTATTGGCAATTTCTCCAGAAAGTGTGAGAAAGGCACGTTACAGATTGAAAAAGAAATTGGAGTTAACTGATAAAGATTTACAAGAGTATATTATCGATTTTTAATGAAAACTATTGATACAGACATTGAGAAACTATTTGAATGCCTGAAATTATGTAAACCATATTTTTCCGATACTTGGAAATTGAAATACAATGCTTTTCTTTCGGAGGAGCATTTGTTTCGTTTGGCAAAAATAGGTTGGCCCTATTTAAAGAATGAAAACATCACCTTTACTTTACCAAGTCAGTTTATTACGCAAATACAGTTTACAGAACAGTATATTCAAAAATTAAAGGAGGGTTTTGAATCTATTGTTAATAGAAAAACAACAGATTATAAAAGTTCTGAATTAATAACTTTGGCTGCTCAAATTGAAGATATTAATATAGAAGATTTGCTCATTCTTTCTGGACAAAGGTTGTCTTCTACAAGTTGGAATACCATTGAGGCTTTACCTCCGAATTACGAAACATTATTGAAGGCTTGTTTAAAACCATTTAATAAACATTTGAGTATTGGGGTAAAACAATGGGAAAAACATGAGGGGAGGCCTGGAGATACGTTTTGGCCAACCCGAACAGGAAATTCAGCTGAGAAAGAAGAAAAGGTAAAAGGTTTAATTGAGCATCTTTTCGAACATTTAGAATGGTGGAATACATATTTTCATTATCAGCACGAAATGGTATTTGAAATTAGAACCAAAACCGGCCACGGTATGCGATGGAAATTAGAAGATTTCAGTTTTATAGGCTTTCTAGAACCATTTATCGATTTTGAATACAAACCAGATTCAATAAAAAAGGTCTAAGCAAATTTGCTTAGACCTTTTTTGTTATGCTTTAATCCATTCTCCAATAACAACGCCATCATTGTCATCTATAGAAAGTAATTTTACTTGTAGTGTTTGATTCCTAAATCCAGGATCATAAGGTAGTTTTACTTTTACATAATTTTCGGTAAATCCTTGAATAAAACCGTTGTGGTTGTCGTGTTCGAATAAAACCGTTTTTGTTTTCCCCAATTGCGAGGTGTAAAAATGATGTCTCTTTTTAGCTGAAAGGATTCTCAACATTTTAGAGCGTTTAGATTTTACAGCTTTCGTCATTTGATTTTCCATGGCTTCGGCCTCCGTATTTGCTCTTTCAGAATAGGAGAAAACATGTAAATAAGAAATGTTAAGTTCCGAAAGGTAATTGTAGGTCTCTAAAAAAAGTTCCTCAGTTTCTCCGGGGTATCCAACAATAACATCTACTCCAATACAACAGTCTGGCATCACTTCTTTAATTTTAGAAATGCGTTCGGTATAAAGTTCTACGTTATACCTTCTTTTCATCGATTTTAGAAGGGTATTTGTTCCAGATTGTAATGGAATGTGAAAGTGAGGAACAAAACGCTTCGATTTAGAAACAAAATCTATGGTTTCGTTTTTCAATAAATTTGGTTCTATAGACGAAATTCTAATTCTATTTATTCCATCCACTTCGTCCAAATTCTGAACAAGTTCTAAAAAAGTATGTTCATGCCTTTTATTTCCAAACTCACCTTTTCCGTAATCTCCAATATTCACTCCAGTCAAAACAATCTCTTTAACATCTTGAGCTGCAATTTGAGCGGCATTGTTTAATACATTTTCTAATTTATCGCTTCGGCTAATACCTCTGGCCTGTGGAATGGTGCAATACGTACATTTGTAATCGCATCCATCTTGCACTTTAAGAAAAGCTCGTGTTCTATCTCCGATAGAATATGCAGATTCGAACTGATTGGCTTCTTCAATTTCACAGGAATGTACGGTGTCTAGAGTTTCATCATTTACCAAAGCATTGATGTAGAATGGTAATTTAAATTTTTCGGTTGCACCTAAAACCAAATCAACCCCATCAATACTTGCAATTTCTTTTGGCTTAAGTTGAGCATAACAACCAATAATTGCAATTAAAGAATCTGGCATTTGTTCCCTTTTCTTTCTGATCATTCTATTGCATTCTTTGTCGGCATTTTCTGTTACAGAACAGGTGTTTATAACATAAATATCGGCATCTTCTGCAAAGGAAACACGATCGAATCCTTCGGTTTCACAATTTCTTGCAATGGTAGATGTTTCAGAAAAGTTTAACTTGCAACCCATAGTATGGAAAGCAACTCTTTTATTTTGGTTCATAGCGAAATCAACTTTGATACTTAGAAAATTGAGTGTATTTTTAGCGGTGCAAATTTAGTTAATTTTATTGGGATGAATCATTTATCTGGAGGTTTAAAATATGTAATTATTGTATTATTGGGATTCTGTATGTCTTGTACATCAGAAAAATTACATCAATATTCAGAAAATGATGTGTTTAGATACAATGAAATAAGTGACATAAAGACATTGGATCCGGCCTTTGCCAAAAACCAGGCTCATATTTGGGTTTGTAATCAAATGTATAATTCCTTGGTTCAATTAAATACTCAATTAGAGGTTATTCCTTCAATTGCAAAATCATGGCACATAGATTCAACGGCAAAGGTTTATACTTTTGAATTGAGAAATGATGTTCAATTCCATCATCCAGAAATAGAAGGAGCGTATACATTAACCGCCGATGATGTTGTTTTTTCCTTGGAAAGGTTACGGTCGGCTACATTGGCTGCTCCTGGTGCGTGGATATTGGATCGAGTGGCAGAAAATGGAATTAAAAAACTGAATAATTATAAAATTGAAATTACGCTAGAAGACCCTGAACCTTCTTTTCTTTCATTGTTGTCTATGCAATACGCTAGTATTTTGTCAAAAGCGTATTACAGCAAAACAAAAGAAGATTATTTTATTAAACCATTAGGAACCGGACCATTTTATTTTAAATTTTGGGAAGATAAAGTGAAGTTGGTTTTAAGAAAGAATATCAAATATTTCGAAAAAGACAACAACGGAACGTCATTACCTTATTTAGAAGCGATTTCTATTCGTTTTTTACCAGATAAACACTCGGCATTTTTAGAATTTATTAAAGGGAATTTAGATTTTGTTTCTGGAATTGATGCTTCTTATAAAGATCAGGTTTTAGATAAAAATGGAAATTTGAAAAAGGAATATGAAGCGAATATTAACTTATTGCAACAAGATTATTTAAATACCGAATATTTAGCTTTTTTAGTCGATTCTAATGCGGTTTACCCATATAATAATGTCTTTTTTCGAAGAGCAGTGAATTTTGCTTTTGATAGACAATTGATGATGAAATATATTAGAAATAATATTGGGCAACCCGCAGAATATGGATTTATTCCGAAGGGTTTACCGGCTTTTGAAAAGGATAAAAAGTATTATTTTTTTAATATGGATTCTGTTCAAATGAATTTAAATAAATCGGGTTATTTAGAGAATGGTTCCCCAGAAATTGAATTACACACCAATACCTCTTACCTAGATTTGTGTGAGTTTATTCAAAACAGTTTAGGGAAATACGGAATTAAAGTAAAAGTTACTGTTCACCCTTCGTCTACGCTAAGACAGTTGATTTCTAAACAGAAAGTGCAATTTTTTAGAGCAAGTTGGATTGCTGATTATCCCGATGCTGAAAATTATTTATCCCTGTTTTATGGAGAAAATAAAGCTCCAAATGGTCCGAATTATAGTCACTTTCAAAGTTCTGAATTTGATGCTATTTATAAACAAACAAAACAAATAGGAGAACATAAGGAAAGAATAATGCCTTATAGAAAACTTCAAAATATAATGTTGGCAAAATCACCTGTTGTCCCATTGTATTATGATGAAGTATTTCTTTTTCTAAGAAAAAACATAAAAGGCCTAGAAACGAACCCAATGAATTTAATTCATTTAAAAAATGTTACAAAAAAGTAAATCTATTTTGATAAGGTGTTAAACGTCATATTATATCAATTACACTCTTTTTAAAACATGAATAGAATTAACATATAACCTATTAATAGGTCGAATTGTTAAGTGTTATAAGGTTTTTGTTTTTAAGTGATTATGTATTGTTTTTAACGCTACAACAAAATACTTCACTATTTAGAGAGTGTATTGATAGCAAATAATAAGTTTTGTTGTTTAGGAGGTAGAGTTAATAGTAATTAATGCAAACAGTTCATAACTAAAAATCCTCATCACTCAAATCTAATCGTTCATCACTAAAAAACCACTTCGTCAACTGCGTTGCCACTCCTCCTGGGAGGAGAATTTCTTAGATGTGTTATTGCCAGTTGCTTAGGTGTTTAAAGTCAGGAAGATAAAAACAACTAACCGTTAACCATTTACCACTAACAACTAAAAAAAACTCATCACTCAAATCTAATCGTTCATCACTAAAAACAACTAACCGTTAACAACTAAAAAAAAACTAACCACTAACATCTAACCACTAACATCTATTATTTAACTACTTCCAATTTCCCGCTCCATTTCTCTTGAGAATCCGTTGTAAGTTTAATGATATAAGTTCCATTTTCGAGTTTAGACACTGGAATATTAAAATGACCATGTTCTCGTAACCAAGTTGCTGAATAGAGTCTTTTACCCTGAATTGTATATAAAGTAATTGTACCCCTATTGAAAGGATCGGGCATTTGTATTTTAGATTCAAAGTCTGCTGGATTTGGATATATACTTAAATCTTGAATAGGGATTTCTTCTAAACCAATACTTTTTAGACTGTCTAAATAGTCGTAATAATCTAGATCAATAAATAAACCATCTAAATTATCGTTTTGGGTTGTATTATAAGTAAACGTATCTACTCCATCAACATAAGCGGTTAAACTATCAGTAAATTTGAGGATTTTAGTTCGTGAATCAGTATACCAATTAGTAGGGCTTGAATAAAAACCATTTTTATTTTGTGGTACCTTAGTAGCCCTCGTTGACCATGCTTTATCAGTGCTATGCCATTCATTAATCGTGCTTCCTAAGGTATCTATGGTGTAAACATGGTAAGTGACATCTAAATGATCTTGACCTGGACCCTGAGTTAAATTGTAGGTGGTGGAAAAAATCAATTTATTCGTATCTAAATACGCAATTTCGGTATTACCACATTGCCTTGTTGTATCGCCAATAAAATAGTGACCTTTAGTAATACCGTTTTTATCAACATTC
This sequence comes from Flavobacteriales bacterium, assembly GCA_049607525.1. Taxonomy (GTDB): domain Bacteria; phylum Bacteroidota; class Bacteroidia; order Flavobacteriales; family CAJXXR01; genus JBMYYR01. Next base: position 24,743 of record JBMYWP010000023.1, on the reverse strand, counting down.
AATATTCCTGAATACCAAATTGAAGACCCTAAACCCCCACTTATAGCTAGAGGGGCAATTATATTTCCATTTTCCAATTCGATAGGTTTTTCAGGCCTTGTTGATACATAATCACTGTCCAATTTTATCAATGTATTGTTTTGCCAAATAATTTCTCCATTCATATCCATTTTTAACATTACAGAGCCATCTTCGCCAATAGTACTATCTGGTGAATTTGGATATATACCTGCATTAGTGGTAACAAGCATATTACCATCTTTTAATTTTATCATATTGGGTAAGCCCCAATTGTAAAGTTCAGTAAGTCGTTTTGTCCAAAGTCTATTTCCTAAATGGTCAACACGTTCTATACCAACCATAGACCCTAAAAATGGTTCCGATGCTGGGTTAATGGGATCGTCCCAACCTATAGAAGCATATCCTAAGAGAATTACATCGGTTTCAGGGTTGGTTTCATCTACTGGGATAATATTCCTTATTATTCCTTGAGATAATTTATTGTTAAAAGTTGTTACTGGTTGTGGTAAATACAGGTGTTCCTTTATTTTATTTCCGTTTTCATCTATAATAATAGATAGAGCTGTACTCAAACTTTTTATTTCACTATCTAACGTGTTAAGACCTAAAAACAATTTACCATCTTCATATTCATAGAAGTCGTTTACAATTAATTTATTTGTAAAATCAATATTTAAGAGCTCTACTCCATTTCTACTCATCTTTTTTAAAACAGAACCGTCATTACCACCTGGGCCATTAAAAGCATATATCCAAACACCATGATCACGAGCTTCTTTTATGCCTTCTATCATTTCGTGATTTGCAGTATACCAAATTTCATCGGTCTGGGCGTGAGCAATTTGCCAAGTGAAGCTAAATAAAATAATTTGGATAAGAGTTTTCATATAATATTGAAATTAAGTATTTAAAGATAATGATTTTATCTTTAAATGTTTGAAAATGAACTATGATTCTTTTTTTTCGTGTTTTATGATTCTTTTTTTTCGTGTTTTATGATTCGGGCGTGAGCTACCTCGTCAACTTCGTTGCCACTCCTACAAAAGAGGAGAGTTTCTTAGATGATTTGTTACCAAGTTGCTTGGGGGTTTAAAGTCAGTTATAAAACAACTAACCGTTAACCATTCACCGTTGATCACTAAAAATAATTAATCGTTAATCATTGATATCTAAGTGCTTCTGGCTTGCGATTCTTATGCTGTTACTATTTGTTGTTAATTCTATATTAGCTAATGGATTTCCAAAAGGTGGATTTTGCATAAATTCAGATTTTACGCTTCGACTTAAGAGTAAATTAGCCACCAAAACTTCTGCCAAATGTAAAATGTTTAAAGGTATTGAACGGTTAATAACTTCAATCAAAACATCAACGGATAAATAGGGCGATTCAGCCACCAGTTCATTTCTTATTTGAGCCGATTCGGTCGTTGGATTTTAGATTTGTTCAATCAGTAAATTTTTATGATTTATCATATTAAAAATAAACGATAGGCATTAGAATATTCAATTTAATTACCAAGTCGATTTATTTCTTAGAAAAATATAGGATTGATTTTTAATTAGGTATTACGAAAAGGATGTAGGTTTTTTATATTACATTAAACGATCAATTTAATATTTTGTGAAATGTGTAGATATTTTTCATTGTATCTTGTTGTAAAATAAGTAGTAGTGAATAATTGTTTTTTGTGATAATTATGGTTGTATAACAGAAATGAAAGATTGTTTCCGTTTGTTTTTCACTTTGTTTTCGTCTTTAATTACCGTTCGTTTATCTATTAAAAGAGTTCTTTTAACTTAATTGAATCGTTGTAATCTAGCTATGGGGTAATTTTGATAATATTTTATATTAATAATTGTTATCATGAAACTACTTTTACTCATCATATTAATAGGGTTCAACACATTGTTGTTTGGGCAGGTTAAGCAGTCAGGTTTTTTCAAGAATTTATATGTCGGAGTAAAAGGTGGATCAAATTATATTCATGGTGATGTACGTGGTCTTTCAAATTTTTTTGAAGATAATAAGTTTGAGAAAAAATCAAAAGACAATTTAGACGGGAGTTATGGTATTAACGTCTATCGACAATTAATGCCTTATTGGAATATAGGTTTTGAATTTAATAAAGGAAAAATATCTGGATCAAGTATAGAAGATATGCTTCACATTCGATCGGAATACAATAATTACCATTTTAATACTAAGTTAATGTTGAATAGAATGTTCTCTAAACGTTTAAACGAAAGAGAAGTGCTCATTTACTTAGAAGGTGGAATAGGAATCATGCAAAGTAAAGGAACGGTCTATAAATTAATAGATGAAGGATTGACTTTTGGATTTGATGAAGGACGTGATTATAATAACAAATCTCAGCTAACAACATCATATGGTGTAGGTTTTACTTTTAGGATGTCTAAAGGAACGGATTTGGATATAGGATTGCGAAAATATATTGTGCAAACCGATGATCTAGATGGAATAAAAGGTGTCAATGCGTACAATAGTACTTCAGATAATATGTTTAATCTTTATTTTGGTATTAATAAATATTTAGGTAAAAAAAGATATAAAGCCATTAAATGGGATAGAACAAGGGCTGTTATTGATTATTCAAAAAGCTCGAAACCTAAACCTTCATTAAAAGCAAAAAAGATTATTTATAGAAAGGCAGGTACTAAAACAATTATTGCTGCCGATGGTTCTAAAACAGTTATTACTAATGAAGATTCACCTTTAGTTTTAGAAAAAATTATTTCTGATCCTGATTCTGAGCCATTGTCTGATTCAGTTATGCTGGCTTATAATACGCCAATCGAAAAATCTGAAAAGGAGATGTTAATTGATTCATCTGAAGTCCAATTACGAACAATTAATGAAAAGAATGACGATTCTAAATATGAAAAATTATCTACCAAAGAGGTTGTTGTAAATACGCCTAAGAAAAAAATAAATGCAATGCCTTGGCCTAAAGCACCAATGAAATCGATTTTTTCAAATATAGAAAACACTTCATTGGTTAAATTATCTTCAATGAAATTTGAAAAATATATTGACCCTATAGAAAAGAAAACGCCAAATCAATTGGCCATAGAAATAGAAAAAGAGCATTTGAATAGATCGTCAGAACTTCCTGAAATGGCTTTGGTGGTTACCAAAAAGCAGAAGCGTAAAAATAAAAAGAATAGAAAGAAGGAGAAAAATGAAATTGTTGAGGTTGAATTTGAAGATTTGATTGCAGATATTAACAAAAATATCAAAATTGAATCAAGGCCTTTAGAAAATATTGAAGAACTTGTTGAAGAAGAGGACGAAATTCGTTTTGAGCAAACAAAGGTTATTGCCTCTGTAGAACCAAAGAAATCTTTAAAATCATCTTTATGGAGAAGAGTACCTTCAAAAGCCAATAAATTATCTGGGGTTTCTACTACCTTGCATAGAAATGGATATTCATTTCAGGCATACGAAGTAGATTACGAAGAGGCAATGGAACTTCAACAAAATTATAAAGCAAGTAATCGTTCTAATCGTCAAAAAATATATGTTCTTGATAAATCTTATAATTTTAAGTCAGAGCTTAAGAAATATGAGTTTAAGAAAAACACGCAACCTAAAAGTCGTCCAAAAGTTGAAGGTGTTTCAAATTCTCGAAAAGAATCCGTTGTATTAGCTATCGAAATAAGAGAAAACTCTGGTTCAAATGATATGATTAATACATTAGAAAATATAATGCGTACAGATTCTGAAATTATTCATGAAATTACATTTGCATTTAAAGAAAAACAAACAAGTTTAAATAGTGGTCAACAAAAAGAAATAAAGAATCTTTCTAGAATATTAAGACTTAATAATAATGCGAAAATAGAAGTTAAACTGAATAATTTAAACGAAGAACAAACAAAATTGCATTTGAAGAAAATAAAGGAAATATTTTTAGTTAAGCATATGATTCAGGAAGATAGAATTATGGTGTCTACAAATTCTGAACTTAAAAAGGGTATTATCATTATTTCTGTTGTGGACTAGATTTTCTTTTATTAATAAATGGAAAAGGGCATTTATTAAATGCCCTTTTTTTCGTGAAAAACCTATATTTCTATATATTTGTGACACTAAACAAAATCACAATAAACATGATAAATAAGGTTTCCTTAATTGATCGTTTTTCAAGATATACGAAAATTGACACACAGTCAGATGCAAGTTCTCCAACTTGTCCTTCAACCGAAAAGCAAAAAGATTTAGCCAAAGTATTGGTTAAAGAATTATTGGCTTTCGGTTTAAAAGATGCACATATGGATGAGCATGGCTATGTTTATGCGACATTAGAATCTAATTCTTCTAAAAATAATTTGCCAAAAATTTGTTTTTGTGCGCACATGGATACTTCTCCAGATGCTAGTGGAACTAATGTAAAACCATTGATTCACGAAAATTACGATGGAAAAGATATCATATTACCAGATGATAATGATATTGTAATTTCGCCTAGTTTACATAAAGAATTAGGAAAGAAGAAAGGACAAACGATAATTACAGCAAGTGGATTAACATTATTGGGTGCAGATGATAAATCTGGTGTTACCGAAATTATGTCGGCTTTAGAATTTTTTGCAAATAATCCAGAAGTAAAGCACGGCGCGTTAAAAGTTCTTTTTACACCTGATGAAGAAATTGGACGTGGTGCCGATTTAGTAAATATTGAAAAATTAGGAGCAGATTTCGGTTATACGATGGATGGTTCTACTTTAGGGCATTTTGAAGATGAAACTTTTTCTGCCGATGGTGTTGAAATTATTGTAAATGGTGTAGTTATTCACCCTGGATTTGCAAAAGGAAGATTAGAAAATGCAATGAAAATTGCATCGGAAATTATTGCTGCCTTGCCAAAAGATGCTTTATCTCCAGAAACAACAAGAGGTAGAGAGCCATTTATGCACCCAGTGAATATTGAAGGAGGATCGGAAACAGCAAAAATCAATTTTATTATCCGTTCTTTTGAAACAAAAGAATTGAATGAAATTGAAAATCAATTAAAAGAAATTTGTGAAAGTGTACTAAAATCATATCCAAATTCGTCTTTCGATTTTATTGTTAAAGAACAATACAGAAATATGAAAGAAGTGGTGGACGAAAAACCTGAAATTGTTCAATACGCAATGGAAGCCATTGAGGCAGCAGGAGTAGAAGCTGTAAAAGGAAGTATTAGAGGAGGAACAGATGGGTCTCGTTTATCTTTTATGGGACTTCCATGTCCAAACATATTTGCTGGTGGTCATGCATTTCACAGTAAAGAAGAATGGGTTTGTGCCGAAGATATGGTAAAAGCTAGTGAGACGATTGTTCATATTATGACTATTTTCGAAGAGAAAGCATAATACACATTAAAATAAAAAAAAAGCTTCTTGTAAATGTTTACAAGAAGCTTTTTTTTTATGTATTATATTTTAGAAAGCTTATCACCTTTTAACATAAGGAATATACCTAATATAATAAATGGGATACTTAACCATTGACCTGTAGAGAGAAGTTCTAATGACTTTTCGAATCCACCTTGAGAATTCTTAAAGAATTCTACGATAAACCGGACTCCAAATAGTAAAATCAAAAACATTGAAAATACAGACCAAGGTTTTTTTAATTTATCTCTTTTTATCATGGCATTTAAAACGAAATAAATAAATAAATAACCAATAGACTCATACAATTGTGCGGGGTGTCTAGGTATCTGATCAATCCTTTCAAAAATAACGCCATAATCGGAACCTGTTGGATTACCAATAATTTCGGAATTCATAAAATTTCCTAATCTAATAAAAGCACCGGCAAAGGCAATGACAGGTGAAATACGATCAAAAATCCAATGTAAAGGTTTTTTTACAACCTTTTTAGAGAATAGAAATAAGGCAATAAGTAAAGCAATGGCTCCACCATGAGAAGCTAGACCTCTAAATCCTATAAACTCAAATCCATTTTCGAAACTTATTGGTAAAAATGCTTCAATTGGGTTGTTTAAGAGTATATCAATATCATAAAATAAAACGTGACCGAGTCTTGCTCCAAAAATGGTTGCAATTACAACATACATAAGCAATTTGTCCATGGCCTCGTCTTTTATTCCATCTGCTCTAAACAATTTTCTTACATAATAAAAACCATAAGAAAATCCAACAACAAAACACATGCTATACCAACGCAATGCTAAAAAACCAAAATCATAAATAATAGGATCACTATTCCAATTTATGGCATTAGAAACAATCATAATTCAATATTTTTTTGCAAGATAGTTAAATTTACCTTTCATGTAAGAACAACGTTGGGCTTCTTGAATAATTTTATGCCAATATTCAGTATAAATGAACAGAGGTGATTTTTGTCAGTAAAATAATGCCTTAATACCAATAAATTTGCAGAATAAAATAGGTGGTATGAAAAGTGATTTAATTAAAAAATACAATGTGTCGGGGCCGCGTTATACAAGCTATCCGACCGTTCCTACTTGGGAACAAGATAAATTTTCGAAAGACAAGTGGTTAACAGCATTAAAAAATACGTTTACCCAAACAAATACTAAGGAAGGTATAAGTTTATACATTCATTTACCGTTTTGTGAAAGTTTATGCACGTTTTGCGGTTGTCATAAACGAATTACGAAAAACCATTCCGTTGAAGAAAAATACATTGAAACGGTATTAAAGGAATGGACCTTATATGTGAACGTGCTTGGAGAATTACCAATTTTACAGGAGCTTCATTTAGGAGGAGGTACACCCACATTCTTTAAACCAGAAAATTTAGACAAACTAATTACAGGAATAAAATCAAAGGCTCTTGTTCCCGAAAACGCAAAATGGAGTCTAGAGGGGCATCCAAATAATACTTCAGAAGAACATCTAAATGTGTTGATTAAACATGGGTTTTCGAGAATCAGTTTTGGAGTTCAGGATTATGATCCGGTTGTTCAAAAGGCTATTAATAGAATTCAGCCTTTAGAGCACGTTGTAAATGTAACTCAATATTCAAAGAAAATTGGATTTAAATCCATTTGTCACGATTTGGTGTACGGTCTTCCGTTTCAAAAGATGACGAGTATTCAGAAAACGGTTAAACATACGCTAGAGTTAAAACCAGATCGAATTGCTTTGTACAGTTATGCACACGTGCCTTGGATTAAAGGGAATGGTCAGAGAGGATTTAAGGATGGGGATATTCCCAAGGATGAAGAAAAGAGAGCGCTTTACGAATATGCTAAAGCGGAATTGTTGAAAAATGGATATAAAGAAATAGGGATAGACCATTTTGCATTACCCGATGATGAATTGTACATTGCGTATGCTTCTAATAATATGCATAGAAATTTTATGGGGTATTCCGATTCAAAAACAGAAGTTATGATCGGTTTAGGTGCTTCTTCAATTTCTGATTCTTGGACAGCTTTTGCGCAAAATGAAAAATCCGTTGAAGCATACTATAGATTAGTAGAAAATAATGAAATTCCAGTTGTAAAAGGACATATTCTTACCGAAGAAGATTTAGAAATAAGAAAATATATTTTGGATTTAATGTGTCATGGTAAAACGAGAATAAATTCCGAGACTATTTTGGATTGGGAATTGGTTAAAAAAAGAATGAAACCTTTAGTAAATGATGGTATTATTTCTTTGGATGGAAAGACCATTTTCATAGAAAAAATAGGACATGCATTTATCCGAAATGTATGTATGTGTTTAGATACCAGATTCCATTCAGATAAAAGGGATAGCCCTACATTTTCTAAGGTGATTTAATGACGTAAAATAAAAAAATAGAGAAATATTTGTGTAAGTTGTTAAATAACATTAACTTGTGTGATATTTCATGTTTTAATCTGGTTTATGTTATGAAAAAAACACTTTATTATTTTTTATTTTTGGCGGGATCAACTGCCATGTTTGCTCAAACGTTTGTAGGTACAACGGTCGAGAAAAAGAAACCTCTTCTAGAGAAGTTTACAGGTACGAATTGTGGGGCCTGTCCTGGAGGAGATAATGTTATTGATGGTCTAAAAACGACTCATGGGGACGATATTAATGTATTTGCTCACCATACGTTTAATACTGCTCCAGATGATTTTTTCAATGTTCCATTAAGTGAGGCCATTGCAGCCCAATCTATGGCAACTGGTTATCCAGCGGGAAGTGTAAATCGAATAGTGTTCCCACATTCAGGTTGGTCTCAAAATGCAGGAGGTTCAGCAATGAGTTCTTCTAATTGGGGAAATGCAATTCTAGAAGAAATAGATAAGGATGCTTACGTAAACATAGGAGCAAAATTAAGACACGATGTAGAGTATAATAAATTTTTTATTGATGTTGAAGTATATTATACAGGAAACCCTGCTACAACAGATCAAAGATTAAATGTTGTTCTTGTTCAGAATAAAGTCCTTGGTCCTCAAGCAGGAGGTGGTGCAGGAGATAATTACGAGCACAACCATATGGTAAGAGAATTTGTTACAGGTCAATGGGGAGAAATGCTTATGGAAACTGTTTCTGGAAAGTTTATAGAAAAAACTTATGAAGTTGAAATTCCAGATACTTACGGTAAAGTTCCTGCTATTGCAGAAAATATGGAGGTTGTTGTATTTATCACTGAAGGTCAAACAACAGTAGCGAATTCAACTCACGCTTTACCAGATCCTTTTGTTAACTATAGCTTAAACGCAGATATTAAGAAAGATGGAGGTTCGGCATGTGGAACAGAATATACACCTTCAATTAAGTTAACAAACTATGGAACTGAAACTTTAACAAGTATCGAGTTTGAATATACTTTAAATGGAATTACAGATGAACATACATGGACAGGATCTTTAAATTCTTTAGATAATGAAGTTATTGATTTACCTAGTATTACATATACGAGTTTACCTACCAATAATTTTACAGCAGAAATTATAAGTACAAATGGAGGGACGGATGAAGCGCCTTATAATAACTCTTTTGAATTAGAGTTCGATCAATCTGTAGAAACAAGTTCAAATACGTATTTGGAAATTAAACTTGATGGTCTAGGAAGTCAGATTGAATGGGAAATTGTAGATGAAGATAAAACAGTACATTATTCTGGAGGACCTTATGCTGATGAAACTATAGACATTGTTCAAGAATGGTTTTCATTAAGTGATGATAAATGTTATAGTTTTGAAATTACCGATAAAGGTGGGAATGGACTTGTAGGCGGACAAAACGCTTCAGGAACATACTACCCTGCAGGTTACTATAAATTACAAGGAACAAATTTAAATAGAAATAGAACTACTTTCGGAGAAAGTGATTATCAATTCTTTTCTATTGATATGAACTCTGTAAGTGTAAATGAATTTGAGATTCATCAATTGGAAATTTCACCAAATCCGAATACAACTAATTTTGTTTTCAATGTTGCATTACAAAGTGCTGGAGAAATAAAATATTCGGTTACTAATGTATTAGGATCAAAAGTAAGAGGACAAGTTTTTGGAGGTACATCTGGGAAAAATGGAATTACTGTAGATCATAACTTAGAACCAGGTATTTATTATCTAATGGTTGAAGCAGAAGGAAAAATCTCTAAAGGTAAATTTGTAGTGCAATAATTTAATTTTGCATTGTTTTTATCAAATATTAAAAAGTCATGACGTTTTTCGTTATGACTTTTTTTTGTTTAGACATAGGAATTATTACTTTTGTACGAAATAGACAGAAGAAAAATATTGACTATGGATTTAGGAAGAATGGAAATTGCCAAACAGAAAATATTAGACGATTATAAATTAGTTGTTACTAGTCGAGAAACCTCTCTTTTAGGTAGAAAAGAGGTGCTTACTGGAAAGGCCAAATTTGGTATTTTTGGAGACGGTAAGGAATTGGCTCAACTTGCTTTGTCAAAAGTTTTTAAAAATGGAGATTTCAGATCGGGATATTATAGAGATCAAACTTTAATGATGGCTATAAATCAATTGACCGTTCCTATGTTTTTTGCTCAATTGTATGCTCATACGAGTGTAGAAACAGAACCAGCTTCTGGAGGTCGAATGATGAATGGACACTTTGGAACAAGATCATTAGATGAAAATGGAAACTGGAAAAACTTATTAGAACAAAAAAATTCATCTTCAGATATTAGTCCTACAGCCGGGCAAATGCCAAGGTTATTAGGTTTAGCACAGGCTTCTCAATATTATAGAAACTATCCAGAAGCAGATGTAAACAACCAATTTTCTCAAGCAGGTAACGAAATTGCTTTCGGGACTATTGGTAATGCCAGTACATCTGAAGGTTTATTTTTTGAAGCCATTAATGCTGCTGGTGTTATGCAGGTGCCAATGGTTATGTCTGTGTGGGATGACGGTTATGGAATTTCTGTTCCAGCTAAATTTCAAACGACAAAAGAAGATATATCTAAAATTCTTGCAGGGTTTCAAAGAACTGAAACCGAAAAAGGGTTCGAAATTATTACTGCTCGAGGGTGGAATTATTTAGAACTTGTTGAGGCCTATGAAAAGGCAGAAAAAATTGCAAGAGAAGAACACGTACCAGTTTTAGTTCATATAAAAGAAGTAACACAACCACAAGGTCACTCCACTTCAGGTTCGCACGAAAGGTATAAATCTGCAGAGCGTTTACAATGGGAAAAGGATTTTGATTGTGTAATTCAGATGAGAAAGTTTATTCTTGAAATAGAATTAGCTGAAGAACATGAATTAGCAAGTATTGAAAAAGAGGCTGTAGAGCATGTTAAGCAAGCAAAGCGCCAAGCTTGGGATGCTTATTTGAATGATATTAAGCAAGAGCAAGTTGAAGCTGTTCAACTTTTAAATGAAGTTGCTGAAAAGAGCCCGAACAAAATTTTTATCCAACCTATTGTTTCTAAATTAGAAAAAGATAAAGAACCAATAAGAAAATTAATTTTTGAAAGCATAAAAGCTGTTCTTCGTATTGTAAGATCTGAAGACACTCAAGAAATTAAAAATCTTAAAAAATGGTTGGCTCTAGAGTCTGAGAATAACTATTTCCGATACTCAAGCTTTTTAACTTCAGAAGGTGAAGAAGCCGCAGTTAATATTGAAGAAGTAGAAGCAGAATACGAGGAAGAGAAGAAAGTTGATGCCAGAGTAATCTTGAGAGATAATTTCGATACATTATTGGCTAAAGATAAACGAGTACTTGTTTTTGGTGAAGATGCTGGTAATATTGGTGATGTAAACCAAGGTTTAGAAGGTTTACAAGCTAAACATGGTGTCTTGAGAGTGGCAGATACAGGAATTCGAGAGGCAACAATTTTAGGTCAAGGTATTGGAATGGCAATGCGTGGATTAAAACCAATTGCAGAAATTCAATATTTAGATTATTTGTTATATGCCATTCAAATAATGAGTGACGATTTAGCAACGCTTCGTTACAGAACCATGAATGGTCAAAAAGCACCGTTAATTATTCGTACTAGAGGACATAGATTAGAGGGTGTTTGGCATTCAGGATCTCCTATGGGTATGATTATTAATGCACTTAGAGGGATTCATATTTTGGTGCCGAGAAACATGACTAAAGCAGCAGGATTTTACAATACGATGATGAAATCTGATGAGCCGGCTTTAATTGTAGAATGTTTAAATGGTTACCGATTAAAAGAAGTAATGCCTTCTAACTTAGGAGAGTTTACAACACCAATTGGTAAAGTGGAGACTATAAGAGAAGGAAATGATATTACAATTGTGTCTTACGGATCTATTTTACGTCCAGCTATGGAGGCTTGTGCAGAACTAGAAAAAGTAGGAATCTCTGTAGAAGTTATTGATGTTCAATCTTTATTACCATTCGATTTAGATCACGATATTGTTGAATCTTTAAAGAAAACAAATCGTGTTATTTTCTTAGATGAAGATGTACCTGGAGGTGCAACGGCGTTTATGATGCAAAAAGTACTTGAAGAACAAGGTGGATATTACCACTTAGATTCGGAACCTGTAACGCTTGCTTCTAAAGAACACAGACCAGCATATGGTACAGATGGAGATTATTTCTCTAAACCAAGTATTGATGATATTTTCGATTGTGCTTATTCTATGATGAATGAAGTAAATCCAGTTAAATTTCCTGAAATTTATTAGGAAAACGGAGTTTTAATATAAAAGGTAGATTGTTAATTCGGTCTACCTTTTTTTGTTTTATAATATATTTAAAAATTTTGACTTTTTTTACAGAAATAGAAAGAGGCAAGACGAGTTCTATGTATATTTGGTAAATTTTTGACACGTGAATACGCCTTTATTTTTTGCAAAAAAATTAATAAAATCAAAACTAGCTGACAATAGTAGTTCTAAATCTATTATTAAGGTTTCGGTTGCTTCCATTGCCATTGGTATCATCGTACTTATTTTGGCTATGGCTTCGGCGAAGGGATTGCAGAATGTAATCCAGGAAAAGATGCATGTATATTCTGCTCCAATTCAGGTTTCCCATGTCGATTATTATTCAAAATATGATTATAAGCCTTTAGAAAGTAATAAAAGTTTAGACACCATATTCTCTCATTTGCCGGAAGTAACATCATTTCATAAGGCGGCTTATCAAGTGGCCATGATAAAAAATGGAAAAGATGTTAATCCTGTTGTTTTAAAGGGATATGACCACAATTTTTCTTGGGAACAGTTTAAACCTTACCTAAAAGAAGGTCGATTTCCAGAATTAAATGCCGATAAAAAGGTTCATGAAATTATTATCTCTAAACGTTTGGCCGAAAAAATGGAGTACAAACTTCAGGACAAAGTTTATTTTTTTATTATTGACTATGAGAAGCAAAAAGAAAAGGTAAAAGCATTAAATATTGTTGGTATATATGATGTTGGTGTAGTCGAATTTGATGATGTTTTTATTTATGGTGATTTAAAACTTATCCAAAACATTAATGGATGGAAAAATGGAGAGTTTGCCATGTGGGAGCTCAATACTTCTAAAAAATGGCCATTAGAAAACATCAATTCCATAATAAATGATGTTATTCCTTTCGATTTAAGAGCCAGAACAATTTTTGAATTGAACTCTAATATTTTTGTTTGGATTGAGATGTTTGATACCAATATCTACATTTTATTGATCATTATTGGGCTTGTTGCTTCAATAAATTTAATTTCTACCATTCTTATTTCTATGTTAGAAAGATCTGAAATGGTTGGCTTGCTTAAAGCCATTGGTATGCCTAATGGTCAGTTAAGATCTGTGTTTTTATACTATATGATTTATTTAGTAGGTAAAGGACTTATTATAGGAAACATTATTGGATTATTGATATGTGGGATACAGAAATATTTTAAAATAATTCCATTAGACCAAGAAAGTTATCACGTGGCATATGCTCCAATTTCTATTGATTTTGTTGATGTTGCCATCCTTAATGTTGTTTTTCTTTGCATTAGTTTTATTGTTCTCATAATTCCGTCTATCTTTATTAAATACATTCAGCCGATAAAAGTTTTACAATTTAAATAGTAGAACTGGCACATGTATTGCTTTTGTTGAATGAAATAATTAATGTAACAAAATATGAAAGTCAAGATAAAAGATAATCATTTGTACTATAATGGGAAAAGATATTTCACTGCTGGTGCAGAAGATGTGGGTTTAGGGACATATGGATTGAAAAAAGGTGGACTAAATGCCAGTCGTTTGGAACCAATAGATGATTTACCTATAGAAGAAACTGTTAAAATCAAAACGTCGGTATTTGAAATTGAAGATGAAAGAAAGTCTAATATAGATCTTGCTTTTCATGGCAATGGAATTGCTATGGGACTCGACAATGAAGGTGGTTTCAAATTTACAAGAAAGAAAACGAATGCTAGCCAGCTCCGATTAATTAAGCTTACCATTTACCAAAGGGAAGTTCTGAAATATTTAAACGGTAGAGCGGATTTATTGGAAGAATTAAAATTCCTTCCTAATAATTTAAGAATGGTAAATTCAATTTTTATTGTTGTCACTGCCGAGTTTTCTAAACAATTTAATACAGAAATAAATGCTTCCTTAAATACCGTATCTGGTAACTTAAATGCCGAAGGTTTAGTAAAATCAAACTCTACGAGAAATCAACATGTCGTTTTAGATGCCGATACTTGTTTTGCCTATCAAATGATTAAACCAAAATGGGACAAAAGTCAGAAGAAAAAACGAAAAAAAATCAGATCTTTTCGTGTTGACATGTGGGGAATCGGATAAAACCTTTTCTTTTGGATGAAATAATATAAGTTGATTTATTTTTAAATCAACTTTTTTTTTGCCATTAGCAATGTTGTTAATTATTTTCGAAGGTTTTGGATGATAAAAAGAATAAATATTCCGTTCTTATTAGGATTTCAATTACTTTTGCCAAATGGAATTTTATACCCACACATTAGCCAACGGAATACGAATTATTCACAAACGAGTAAAAAGCGAAGTTGCTCATTTTGGTTGGATGATTAATGTTGGAAGCCGTGACGAATCTGAAAAAGAATTCGGAATGGCACATTTTATTGAGCATTGTCTTTTTAAAGGCACTCAAAAAAGAAAAATGCATCATATTTTGTCACGCATGGAAGATGTAGGTGGCGAACTTAATGCATATACAACCAAAGAAGAAACCTATATTTATGCTTCTTTTTTAAAAGCAGACTATAAAAGGGCAATAGAACTTATTTCTGATATTGTACAGAATTCAAGTTTTCCTGAAAAGGAAATTGAAAAGGAGAAAGAAGTCATTATCGACGAAATAAATTCGTATAAAGATTCGCCTTCAGAACAAATTTTTGATGATTTTGATGAAGTCATTTTCGGAAAATCTTCTATTGGTGTCAATATTTTAGGTGACGAAAAAAGTGTAAACTCTTTTACAAGAGAGGATATTTTACATTTTATTGAAAAAAATTACGCCTCAGATAAAATGATATTGTCATCTGTAGGTAATGTTTCTCCAGAAAAATTATTTGCTTGGGCCGAGACTTATTTTGGTGACATAGAATCAAGAACATCCGAAAAGAAAAAGGAAGAAGCTTTACCAAAATATGCAGTACAAACCATTTCAAAAGAAAATGCAGTACATCAATGCCATTGCATGATAGGGACACGTGCTTATGGAGCAACCGATAAAAAAGCAAGAGCTCTTATTTTGTTAAATAATATTTTAGGTGGTCCAGGATTAAACTCTCGATTGAATATGGGTATTAGAGAGAAATACGGTTATACCTATAGTATAGAATCTAATTATCATCTTTATTCGGATTCGGGAATTTTTTCTATCTATTTTGGTACGGATCAAAAATATGTAGAAAAAGTAAAAAAGCTGATTTTTAAAGAATGTCAAAAATTCATCGATCAGCCTCTTACCGATAGACAATTGGCTAAAGCAAAAAAACAACTTTTGGGTCAATTTTACATTGCTCAAGAAAACAATTGTAACTTGATGCTTTCAATGGCTAAAAGTTTATCTGTACATGGCGAAGTGGATAGTATTTCGGATGTCAAAGATAAAATAAATGCTATTTCAGCTCAGGATATCCACGAGGTGGCCAAAGAAATCTTTAACAGAGATAAATTTTCAATTTTAGAATTTAAGAATTAGTATGTTTTCAGAATTACTATTAAGTTATTTAGAAAATAATGTAGAAAAAGAGCCAGAATTATTGAGTCAGTTAAGACGAGATACTCATTTAAAAGTGATCGGAGCAAATATGCTTTCGGGTCATGTTCAAGGGCGATTTTTATCTATGTTCACCAAATTAACAAAATCCAATTCAATACTTGAAATCGGAACTTTTACAGGATATTCGACTTTGTGTTTTGCTGAAGGTATTGACTTAGATGGAAGTATTGACTCTATTGATGTGAATGAAGAAACTTTGGAAATGGCCGAAGAGTATATTAAAAAGGCAGGTTTTAATAACCAAATAACGCTTCATCATGGAAATGGACTAGATATTATTCCTCAATTGGACAATACTTTCGATTTGGTTTTTATTGATGCCGACAAAGAAAAATATCAGGAGTATGTGGATGTTATTTATCCAAAACTCAAGAAAAATGCTATTGTTCTTGTAGATAATGTATTGTGGCATGGTAAAATATTTGATGAAGTGGCGCAAGATGAAAAGTCTGTTTCTATTAGAAATTTCAATAAAAACATTCAAAAAGATGAACGTTTTACCTCGTTTTTATTGCCTTTAAGAGATGGTGTTTATATTTTACAAAAAAAATAATGAATAAAAATAAGACCTTCGATGTTGTTTTGTTTGGTGGAGGGCCAGCCAATCTTATGGCTGCCTCATTTTTACTAAATAAAGGATTAAGAGTAGGTTTATTTGAACAGAATGCCCAAATAGGAAAGAAGTTTTTGATTGCAGGTAAAAGTGGATTGAATTTATCTATGGATTTTAGTCTTGATGAATTTTTACAAAATTATTATGGTGATCAACAATTTCTAAGGCCATTTTTAAATGATTTTACGCCAGTAAATCAACGACAGTTTTTTAAAGAGATTCTTGAAGTCGATACTTATGTAGGATCGGCAGGAAAAGTTTTTCCTAAGGAAAATGCCGTTACCGTTTTGAAAAAATGGGTGAAGTATTTGAAACATGAGGGCTTGGAAATATATTCCCATCACAAATGGCTTGAAGGTCAGGGTTGCGAACATATTGTTTTAGATATTAAGGCTAATGAAAAAATCAAACTAAATGCAACATATAGTGTATTTGGGCTTGGAGGCAATTCATGGTCTTCTTCTGGTTCCAATGGAAATTGGATAAATGCAATGCAAACCAATGGGGTTAAAATTCAATCTTTCCAACCTTCAAATTCGGGTTATAAAACCAATTTAGATGCTTTTGTATTTGAAAAATGGAATGGTCAATTTATTAAGAATTGTACAATAACAGTCAACCAAAACACATTTACAGGAGAAATTAGAATAGGAGGTTCAACGTTAGAAGGTAGTCCTATTTACCATTCTAATTATTTGGTTAGAAAAGCATTGGAAAACAATGAAAGTGTAACGTTATTTATTGATTTTAAACCTCAAATGAGTTTAAGTGATTTAAAAGAACGATGGAATTCAAAACAGTCTGTTTCAAAAAAATGTACACGATTGAAAATAAATAAAGTATTCCCAGTTTTTTTTAGGAGTTTAAATACTCGAATTGAGCCTTGGCAATGCATTAAGCAATTTCCGATAGAAGTTAATAACTTCGGAGAATTAGATGCAGCTATTTCCACAATAGGAGGTGTAAAACAAGAAATGATTCATGCCGATTTGAGTTTAAAGTATAACCAGAATTGGTTTGTAAATGGAGAAATGGTAGATTGGGATGCGCCTACAGGAGGTTATTTGCTTTCGGCGTGTTTTGCAATGGGACATTCTATTGCTAATACCATACTCAATTAAAAATCGTTTTATAATCTACCTTAACGATTTTACAAGGTGTAGGAAAAAAAATAACAGCAAAAGTGTTTATCGTTTGAATAATAAAAATGCTTTCTGTATATTAGAAAACAACATAACATAAAACCAAAATTAGAACATGAAAATCAATATAAGTCATAATGCTAACCAGGAGTTTATAGCACAAAACCAAAACGGAGTAAAATTAAATGTAGGATGTTGCGATAAAAACACATTATTTACGCCAATGGAATTACTTTTAGTTGGTTTGGCGTCGTGTAGTAGTGTTGATATTGTGGAGGTTTTCAGTAAAAAAAGATTTGAAATAGCCCATTATTCTGTAGATGTTTCTGCATCGAGAGTATCTTCGGTTCCTGCCATTTTTGAAACCATAACAGTTACTTATAATATAGATTCTGAAGTGAAAAAACAGGATTTGATAAATGTTTTAGATCTTTGTATTAGTAAATATTGTTCTGTTGCTGACATTATTTCACCAACTGCAACAATTATTAGTAAAATAAAATACAACGGAGAGGTATTTGATATATAGTTGATCTTCGTGGAAGAAATATAGTGAATTACAAAATCCTAAAGACTTGTTTGTTTAATAAGTCTTTAGGATTTCAGTTTTCTGTCTTATTTTTATTTTTTCTTTCTAAAAATGCCTTTAATACCATCGAAGGATTTTTTTAAAATCTTTGGTGCTCCAAATCTATATCCAAAATAAAACTGACCTATAATAGTTTGGTCTTGAATAGAGTTTTCGACTTCCTTTATGATTTCTGCACTTGTATTAGAATGCGATGAAACCCCGAAAAAATAACGATCGGAATTATATCCAAAATGAAAAATAAATTGTGCGGCAATAAGTAAATTGGTGTAGTTTTTTTCAGCTATAATATCGTCAGAATCTATTTCAGAGACTTTTGCCAGTCCTGTTCCTAAACCTAATCCGGTAGTTATAAAAAAATGCTTTTTCATCACAAATGTATGATTGTAATTCCCTGTTACGGCCCAATAATTATTAACCCGCTCTCTTATCAAATTATCTTCGTTTCGGGTATGTTTTAAATGTGAAAAAATAACTCGAGGGATAAAGCTTCCTGCACTTATATTTTGTTTTTCATTGAAAATAGTTGAGGCACGGTAAGAATAATTTTTATTTGTATTGTAACCCAATTCCAAACGCACTTGTTTTCGAATTAAATTATCATAAATAATGTATTTGTCGGGGTGTTCTGGGAAAATTTCTTTTGTATTTGTGAGGTTATAACCTTCTGTTCTATTCAAATCTAAACGACCAAACACACGGTTTAAGAATAGATTTAAACCAAAGTTTCGAGTGTTTGTAAATCCTTTTACTTCGTTATCATTGTTTCCAGGAATAAAATTTGGCGTGTAAGAAAAACTTAAACTTAAGAAGTCATAATTGGCCGTTAAATTCAGTTTTAAACTCTCATTTGGCGAAAGCTTATATTCAACGTCATCTTCGTTTTCAATTTCAATATTATTTCCAGCATTTACCAAACCTAGTCTCATATTGAGTTTAGTATTGAATTTATCTATGTATGGCAACTCTACCTGAGAAAAACCGGTAATGGAACAGAATAGTGATATGGTGAGAATGAATATTGTTTTCAAAAGAATAGAATTGGTTGTCAAACAAATATCGGATAAAAAAAATAGTTTTATTTAATAATAAACATCACAAATGTACAATTATTACATCCGGCACCAAAAACAGTTAGTTTCTTTTGAGTCTCGCAACAATGATTTGAAACCTTGAAAATTAAAGTATTCAGTTATTTTCTCAGTTTAGTTTCTCATGGAAGAAGTATTTAACCAATTTTTAATTTAACATGTAAAAAAAATATTATATTTTCGTTCACACTATTTTTATCCCGTGTCAACAAAATAAATAAACAAAAGATATGGGTAACTAAAAAAAATAAAATGGATAACAATTTAGAGCAAACTGTTGATGGAAACATCGAGGATAACAACAAAGAAGTTGTGTTGAGTAGAGATGAAAAAGTAACATCTTTTAATGAAAAAGAATGGAGTGAATACACTTCTAAATCTACAAAAGAAATTATTGAAATATTAAAATCTATAGATGGGAAAGTTCATTTCTTAGACCAAAAAGAATATTTTAATCAGGCTAAAGATTTAGTTACCGAACGTTTTCAAGAAAATAAAGCAAAGCAATTAGAAAGCTTTATTAAGGAAGGTGGGGTAGAAGAAGATTTTAAATTTGTTGATTTAGATTTTTCGGAATTTAATTCGATAAATAAAGCATATAGAGAGCAAAGAGTTGCACATTTTAAGAATATTGAAAACGAACAAAATATTAATTTAAAACTAAGGCGAGATCTAATTGAAGAAATTAAAGCTTTAGTGGACAGTAATGAGAATTTACAGTTTTCAGACTTTTCTTCATTGAATGATAGATGGAAGGCTATAGGGAAAATACCTTCTTCTGCTGTAGAAAATATCTTTAAAACTTACGGACATCACGTTGATCGTTTCTTTGATTTATTATCTATTAACCGAGACTTAAAAGACATCGAGTTTAATAGAAATTTAAAATATAAAGAAGAACTTATTACAAAAGCAGAAGCTCTGTTAAATGAAGAAGATGCCTTTGAAGCTGTAAATAAGCTGCAAGAGCTACACCGTTTATGGAAAGAAAACGGTGGTCCGATTCAAAAAGAAAAGCGCGAAGAGGTTTGGGAGAAATTTAACAGTTTCACAGGCGTTATTCACGATAGAAAACAGCAGGCTGTACTTAAGATTCAAGAGGAGATGAATAGCAATTTTCAAAAGAAAATGTCTATCGTATCTACTTTACAAAGTGTAGATGTGTCTAAAATTACTTCTCATGCAGATTGGAGAAATCAAATTGCACAAATAGATGACTTTAGAAAGCAATGGAATGAAATTGGACGTGTTTCTAAAGAACAGAACGCCGAAAGTTGGGAAGCTTTTAAAGATATTATTAAAACAATAAACACGGCAAAAAACGATTATTACAAAGCTTTTAAGCAAACGCAAAAAGATGCTTTAAAAATAAAATATGAATTGTTAGAGCGTGCCGAAGCTATAAAAGATAGTGAAGACTGGAAAAAAACTGCCGACGAATTAAAGGCTCTTCAAATAAAGTGGAAGAAAACACCTAGACCACTTATGAAAGAAGCTGATAAGGTTTGGGAGAAATTTCGAGGTGCTTGTAATCACTTTTTTGAAAGACGTCAAGCTCAATATGAGATTCAAGCAGGCGACATGAAAGAAAATTTAGTAAAGAAAGAAGCCGTATTAGAAGAGTTGAAGACTATTTCATTGTCTGAAGACGATCATAGAGCAAATTTCAATTTACTAAAATCATATAACGATAAATGGAAGGCTTGTGGTAAAGTCGCAAAGGCCGATCATGAACGTATTGACGGACAATTTAGATCTTTAATGGATTCTTATTTCAATAAATTGAAAATGGATGAAAAGAATAAAGGTGAAATGATGTTTAAAATGAAACTTGAAGGATTTGTTGAAAGTAACGATTTTGATAAAATAAACTACGAGCGTAAAAACATCATAAAAAAAATTGATACTTTAAAAACAGACATTCGTCAGTTTGAAGCGAATATGGAGTGGTTTAAAGGTAACGATGATAATCCGCTCAAAAGAGATTTAGTAAAAAAGATAAACCGAAATAAATCTTCTATTAGCGCACTTAGAGAGCAAATAGAAATTGTAGATGGTTTTTTAAGTCAAAAGAACTAAACATTTAGGAGGCATATGCCTCCTTTTTTCATGTTATGAATAAAGACAGTAAGTTTATACAATGCATAGTTGCCTGTGTGCCTATGTACAGTGAATCTCAACATCGATCTGAGTTGGTTAACCAACTTTTATACAACGAAGTTGCACGCGTTATGGAAGAACGTGACGAATGGATTAAAGTGCAATCTGGTATTGATAAATATGTTGGTTGGATTTTAAAGGCTCAAACAAAAAGTATAAATCATAAGGTGTTTATGCAGGTACAATCGTTTACCAATGTAAAACGTAAACATGATTTCTTGATGCCTTTTGGAACTTATATGGAAGGAACACCAGATGGACCTCAAAACATAGATCAATTATTGAAAAAGGCTTTTACTTTTTTAAACGCGCCTTACCTTTGGGGTGGAAAAACAATTTTTGGAATCGATTGTTCTGGGTTTACTCAAGTGTTATTTAGAATCGTAGGTGTTTCTTTACCTCGTGATGCTTCCATGCAAGTTGAACATGGCGAAGTTATTCCATTTGAGGAACGACAAAAAGGAGATGTCGCTTTTTTTAAGAACAATCAAGGAAAAGTAACCCATGTAGGTGTATTAATTTCTGAAGAATCTATCATTCACGCTTCTGGAACGGTAAGAATAGATGGGATAAATGAAAACGGTATTTGGAATTCCGATTTAGGAAAACAAACCCATGAATATCATGTCATAAAAAGAATGCTATAAAAACAAAAGCCTCAAAATTGTTTGAGGCTTTTTTTATTATGAAAACACATAAGTACAACATAAAACGAATAGAGCATCGGGAATTAAGTTC
Organism: Flavobacteriales bacterium; assembly: GCA_049607525.1. Taxonomy (GTDB): domain Bacteria; phylum Bacteroidota; class Bacteroidia; order Flavobacteriales; family CAJXXR01; genus JBMYYR01. The sequence continues at coordinate 2,692 of JBMYWP010000023.1, read as the reverse complement.
AAAAACCGATACGGTGGTGATTGAGGCACCATTGCAAATAGATATCAATAATACCTCTTATACGGTGGTTATGCGAACACCAGGAGATGATATAGATTTAGTAAGAGGACTTTTATTTGCCGAAGATATTTATAAGGGCAAAGCCAATTTTGATTTAAAGTATTTAGAATCTAAAGTGAAAAATCACGATATCGTCAATGTGAATATCAACGAAAATGTACTGGGTAAAGGTTATTTAAACAAACGGACTCTACTCTCGGTGTCATCTTGTGGTATTTGTGGTAAACAAGATTTAAATAGTATTGAAATAGATGGTGATAAGCTGAAAAATACTTTCGTTTTAGATGCAACGACAATAGAATATTGGTTTAATGAAATGCAATCTCGTCAAGACGTGTTTAAACAAACTGGTGGATTGCACGCCATGATGATTTTGAATAAGAAACAAGAGATACTTGTAATAAAAGAAGATATTGGACGTCATAATGCCTTAGATAAAGCGGTGGGACATTTATTAAATTTGGGGAAATTGAAAGAAGCTCAAGTGCTTTTTGTGAGTGGGAGAGTATCTTATGAAATAATATCTAAGGCTTTTTTTGCCAAGATATCTATCGTCATAGCTGTTTCTGCATGTTCGAGTTTAGCCATAGATTTTGCCAAAGAATTTGGAATCTGCCTTATTGGATTTTCCAGAAATGGTAAGGCATCGGTATATGCAAATCCACATTTGGTAAAGGTTTAAATGTTTTATTAGTAATATGTTTTCTTGGATAAAATATTGTGAAAAAATAAGTTAGGGTGAAAAATGAAATTTATCTAATTTTACTTAGTGCCGGTCTTATTGGCTGTACTGTAGATGAAAATACAATAAATAAGTCCTTATGGAAATGCAGTGGAGGAAGTAGTCTAGGTGCAATGATTAATTTTTGTTATGAACCCAATTTGGAAGTAAGAAATGGAGTTTTATTTTACAAAAACAAATTCTATGCAAAATGCTTCCCAATAGATCATAATACCATTATGTTTGCTATTCCATTGGAAGGTGAAGTTATTTACAATATGAAATCAAAAAATATTTGTGAATAATAGAATGGGACCATTAAGAGGTTATAATTTAATGAACAAATGAAAAGTAATAATCATAAAGTATTGAAGGATTTCTATTTAGAAACGCTTCATATATGTTCTTTAGAAACCAGAACACTTCAATGTGATGACGATATATCTTCACTGATATTTGAGGATTTGAATATCGGGTTGACGAGTTCATTTTTCCCTAATAATTTGCAAATTTTGAGAGATATTTCTTTCATCACTGAATTTGAATTAGTACTCTCACTCAAAGTTTATAAACAGTTTAATACAATACAACATTCCGAAAACGAATGGAGTATACAAGCTTTTCGTAAGAGTGAACATTGGAAGTACTTATTAATGCTTTTAGATCTAATAAAATATGAATTTGCAAATCGGGAATTTAAAAGTTAAGGAAGTGATAATTTAATGAACAAATGAAAAATTTCAATTTAGAAATGTTACTATTTGTTCTTTAAAAACCGGGTCACTTCAATGTGATGACGATGAATCTTTATTGCTATTTGAGGATTTGAATATTGGGTTGACGAGTTCATTTTTCCCTGAGCTATCGCAAATGAAAAGTAATTAATTCGCTACTGCCGAGTTCTACTCGGTAGTCGGTTTGTTAAATCAATACAAAATCAAGAAAGGAAAGGAAAAGTAAGGGGGAGAAATAATCTTTACTTATTGAGTAGAAATTACAATGATCATAATCCTGGGGTATTTGCTATGGCAGTTTTGCGGTAGTAAATTTGATCAATCCTATGGGAAAAGTTTTCACTTCAAAACCATATTTTTGTAAATATTCTAGTGCAAGAAATTATATTTTAAATGATCATAGTTTACTTAAAGTTTCAGTAAATTGATTTGACATACTTGCCACCGAGTAGAACTCGTCGGTAGCGAGGGAAGTTTAATAGTGGTGAAGTTGAAGAATATAATATTGAAGTGAAATAAATTCAATTTACAAACCAATATCTCATACAAAGTAATAGGATTATAAATCTAGATTTATTTTTCTTTAAATTTGTAATCCTTTAAACTTTAGGTGATAAGGTAAGTGTGTGAATTTGATTCAAAAATTTTACAACAAACCTCTTTATATGTATTTAACGAGTTTAACAATAAAAAATATTTCATACTTAATTAAATAATTTTATGTAAATTAGCTATGTATCAAACTTATAAGAGGATTAATAACATGAAAAAAGCAGAGAGATCTATAAAAATTTGAATAAAAGCCAATAAGATTGAAATAAAAAACATTCCTTCCTACAAAAAACTTCCCCAAAAGTGAAAATGAATGTATAAGATAATGGCAATTTGAGCTGTTATTTAAAACAATTTTCTAAACATAAGACATAAAACATGCTCCATCATACCTCGAAACTGAAATATTCGACCTCGGAATTGAGATAAACGAGTAGAGAATCGCTCCATCATACCTCGAAACTGAAATATTCGACCTCGGAATTGAGATAAACGAGTAGAGAATCGCTCCATCATACCTCGAAACTGAAATATTCGACCTCGGAATTGAGATAAACGAGTAGAGAATCGCTCCATCATACCTCGAAACTGAAATATTCGACCTCGGAATTGAGATAAACGAGTA
>JBMYWP010000022.1:0-54385 GCA_049607525.1 Flavobacteriales bacterium | reverse complement strand
AATAACTACCATTTACCACCTTTAAACCGTTATAAACATTGAATATAAGGCGAAATAAGCAATTGTGTTTAAGAAGGTTTAAATATGGTTTAAACTGCTTTAAACTCCTATTTAAACCTATTGTTATTTGCATTAGCCCCAAAAAATAAAAATTTAGTTGGGGTTAGAGTTGGGGTTAGAGTTGGGGTTAGTTTTTGGGTTAAAGACTTGGTCTTTGAATTAGGGGTAATTCATGATAATTTATAGTTATTGAAATAAATATGAATATTCAAAGGGGGAAACGACCATTAATTCAAAAACTTTATGTATTGAAAATTAGATGTTTATATTCTTATGTAATGTTTTTTATGTGTGTGGCTTTTACTCAAGTCGTATTACACCTACAACAATAGCTAATCCGGTTATCTCATCTTTAGGAATAAAAAATGGATCGTATTCTTTGTTGTCTGAAACTGCTGAAATACATTCTTCACAATCTCCTTTTTTAACACGTTTAACCAAAAGACCTTGTTCTTTAGTTGCTATTACATGTACCTTATTCCATTGAATAAAATTACTCTGTTTAAGAATTGTACAAGCAATTACGTCTCCACTATTATATTTTGGATACATCGAACTACCACGAACTTCAATCATAAAATCAATATCATAATGTTTGAATTTAGGAATAACATAATAGTCTTTAACATCTTCTTGTTGAATGTGAAAATCTGAACTTCCAAAACCAGCCGCCGCCGAGACGTTTACTAATGGTATTGGTTTATTACTATTATCTTCTAATTCAAATGGAAGAGCTTCGGTTTGTTTTGTCAAATTATTTTGAAGCATTTCCCCTTCACCTGTTATTAACCAATGGGGATTAAGGTTTAAACATTTTGTGTATATTAATTCCGTGTCAAATGTATTTCTAGAAAACCAATTTGATAACACTTGTGGTCTAATTCCTAGGAATTTGGCAAAATCACTATTTGTTTTAAAATTATAATGAGATTTTATTTCATTCAATATCAAAGTCTTATCCATAATGTTTTAAAATAATACACAGTTTGTTTTTATTATTACACAGTTTGTTTATATATTTGTGCAAACCTTAAAACAAATATAATGCAAAATAAGTCAGATGTTCAAACAATTGAACAAAAAACAAAAGGTCAGGGAGTATTAGACAGATTGTTGATTGGTGAGGTTCATATATTATCTCTAATGACAAAAGCTCCTTCACATGCGGCTTTACGAGCTCGTTTAAAAAGAAATTGTGAAAAATCCATTATTGCTGGTGAGGATCTAATTCAAACTCGCGAAGGGTTAATTGCAAAATATCAAATGCAGGAATCATAATTCTCTTTGTTTTCTTTTTTTAATAATCCCGAGTGGAACACTTCAAAGTTCGAGTCTTTGACGGGAGCTAATTCTTAAATCCATGATTAACTATTTACATATATATAACAATTTACTTTGCATTGAAGCTACAGCCTTGTATGATGATTTAATGGTAATGAGTCTGTCAAACTATAAATGGTTGGCCTCAAAGGGAAAATTAAACAAAATTGTAAAAGGTGGAAATGGTCGTACAGCTCTTGTTGAATATGACAGTTTACCTCAGCGTTTCAAAGATAAAATATACAATATTTTAGGATGTAACCCACGAGAATTACTTAAGACTAATGTATTCAAATCGTTTATTAAAACCGACGTTCAGGCCGAAAACTATTTTCGTGATTATGAATTGGAAAGCGGTAAACGTTTACCTGAAAAGAACCGTAAAGAATATATAGCAAATGCCATTATTCTTAACGCCTGCCACCTAATTATTAGTAATACAAATGCACGTAGAAAAGCAATGGGTGGTACTAAAGTAAAAGGTATTTGGGACAAATTAACCGAACGTATTGAAGAATTACCTACATATCAATATCCTCATTCCTTACCTAAAAACACTCGTAGTTTAAAGAATAAATACAATAAGTATCAAAAACAAGGTTTTGAAGGTTTGATTCACAAGAATTTTCAAAACAAGAATTCCGAAAAGCTTTCTGAAGAATCTAAATTTTGGATTCTTGCACGATGGTCTAACCAGGTTAACAAAGTGGTTTCTATTCCAGACATGCACCGTAAATACAATAAGAAGGCAAAGGCTGAAGGATGGAAATGTGTTAAGAACGAAACTACAATCTATAATTTTCTATACGATGAAGAGGTTCAACCATTATGGTGGGGCCATAGATACGGAGAGCAAGCTTATAAAGAAAAGCTTATGTATCAGTTCTCAACACGTCAACCAAGTATGCGCGATTCGCTTTGGTATTCAGATGGTACCAAAATGAATTTTTTCTATCAGGAAAATGGTGTTAGAAAATCATGCCAGGTATATGAAGTAATGGACGCTTTTAGTGAAGTACTTCTTGGGTATCACATTTCACCAACAGAGAACTACGAGGCTCAATTTAATGCCTACAAAATGGCGGTTCAAGTTGCTGGCCATAGACCATATCAAATTGGAATGGATAACCAGGGTGGACACAAAAAACTAGAGGCCGGAAACTTCTTAGCCAAATTAAGCAAACTACAAATTGCAACACAGCCCTACAATGGTAAATCAAAAACCATAGAAAGTGCTTTTGGAAGATTTCAACAGCAAATAATGAAACAAGACTGGTTTTTTACAGGGCAAAATATAACGGCAAAAAATATTGAGAGTAAAGCCAATGTGGAGTTTATCTTAGAAAACTCTTCAGAGTTACCAACCCTAAAAGAAGCTAAAGAAATTTATGCTAAACGCCGTAAGGAGTGGAATCAATCGACTCATTTTAAGACTGGAAAACCACGATTGGAAATGTATTTGAGTTCATCTAACCCCGAAACACCTAAAGTTGAAATATGGGATATGGTAGATATATTTTGGGTACAACGACCAAAGACGGTTAAACTTAACGCTTATGGTTTAATGTTTAAAGATGGAGACAAAAAGTACAATTACATGAAGGTTGATCATGAAAAATCACCGGATATTGATTGGTTAGAATTGAACATTGGAAAAGATTTCACTATAAAATACGATCCGTCTGATCTAAGTTCAATAATGGTATATGAAGATACTCCACTTGGTTTACGATTTGTAACCGAAATGGTACCTAAAACAACGGTTAGCCGTGGAAAACAAGAGCAGGAAGACTTTGAGACGGCATTTATTCATAAGACTATTCAAGGCATTAAGGATAAACGTGTGGCTCGAAAAGAATCTACAGATCAGATTCTGAAAGATCATGGAATGCATCCGGAACAACATGGTTTAAACTCACCACGTATTTCAGGAATTCAAACCACCAAGACTTCGAAAGATTTTAAGCCTAAAAATAAGACTCCAAGAGTACCGAAACAAACAACGGCATCTATACAAAAAAAGGTAAGCAATATGACCTTAGACGATTTTGCAGGACTATAAAAAAAAGCATTGCTCGAACAATGCTTTAAGATTCATTCCAACACTAATTAAACAGCATTTAAAATGATTTCACAAGAACAAAAGTACACTATTCAATCGGAATTAGAAAACCGAATTACACAAGAAGGAAGCGCCCGTAAAGTTGCATTGAAAATGAAAGGCGTTTCTGAAGGAACTCTATCACAAATTAGAAATAACAATTGGGATTTAATAGCCGATTCAATGTGGAGCAAAGTTGCTTCGCAAATTAAATCGGGTGTTGTTTCTACAAACGAATGGCTTTTTGCCCACACAAGTACAACCGACGATTTTTACAATCGTTTTAATCAAGCAAAAAACAATGTGCTTTCTATGGGGATTGTAGCATCGGCAGGTAGTGGTAAATCTGCAACAGCAAAAGCATACGCAAAAGAAAACGACCATGTTTTTGTTTTAAGCTGTAATGAATACTGGGATAAACGCTGGTTCTTAAAAGAACTACTAACTACCATGGGTTTAAATCCTGCAGGTTTAACCTTACCCGAAATGATGGAAAGAACTGTAAGACATTTACAAAGTATTTCTTTTCATAAACCTATGATCATTTTTGATGAGGCCGATAAACTGAAAAATAAAGTGCTCCTTTTCTTCATCACACTTTATAACCGATTAGAAGATGATTGTGCTTTTATCCTTATGGCCACTCAATTTCTTGAGAAACGAATTAATCATGGTGTATCACGAAACTATGCAGGGTACGAAGAAATTTTAAGCCGTATTGGTCGTAAGGTTATCCATATTCAACCTGTAACCAATTATGATACCATATTGATTTGCTCAACAAATGGTGTCGATGATGAAAAAATAATAAAAAAGATCTGGAAAGAATCTGAAAACGATGTAAGACGAATTAAACGCCTTGTAATTGGGCATAAAATAAATCAAACTGCTTATGCTTAAAGAACATCCATTAATCCCTGATTTATTAGTTTCTGAAAATGGAGAACTGATAACCTGGAGAGGGAAACCATTGATAGTTGCAGTTTATAAAAAGACTGTAAAAAGAGTAAATGTTATTGGGCAAACCTTAACAGTTTCCAAACTTGTATGCGAAACCTATCACGGTTTAAGACCTAATATATCCTACTCCATTAAACGAAAAGACGGTAACCCAAATAACTATCATTACACCAATTTGTTTTGGGGCCCTCATGGCGGTAAAGGACCAGTACCAGCTAAATTAAGTCAAAAGGACAAACAAGAAATTATTAGGGAGCTAAAAGCAGGTGTAATGCAAAAGAAAATTGCCGAAAAATACAAGGTTTCGGCCATGACAATAACCCGAATAAAAAAGAAACATATAAATAAGTAGAGCCTATACACCCACCAACATTATCAATAAGAAGTTTAGAACGCTTGATTTTGATGGAGAATGGGAAGCTCTAATCGGCAAACCTGAACTTTCTGGAACATGGATGATTTGGGGTAATTCAGGAAATGGGAAAACAGATTTCTGTATCAAACTTGCAAAATACTTATGCAAGTTTACAAAAGTGGTTTACAACACACTTGAGGAAGGTGTTTCTGAATCTATTAAACAGGCCTTAATCAGAAATAAAATGGACGAACAAGACGGACAATTTGTTATTGTAGACGGTGAGCCGATAAATGAGTTACTAAAGCGTTTAACCAAACATAAAGCTCCTAAAGCTGTAATTATAGATAGTTTTCAGTACACAGGGCTCAACAAAAAAACCTACAAAGAATTTAAAAAACAATTGCCAAAAACCTTAATCATTTTCATATCACATGCCGAAGGAAAGCACCCTGAAGGAAGATCGGCTAAAAGTGTAAGATATGATGCTAACGTAAAAATACAGGTTGAAGGTTTTAGGGCGAATGCCGTAAGCAGATATGGTGGAGGAAAACCATACACCATCTGGGCAGAAAAAGCAAAAGAATTTTATGGAGACATTGACTGAAAAAACAAGAATAGAAACGGACTTTATCCGAAAATCTTTAAGAATAGAAAGTAAGGATAAAGCGTTTGAATTTGAAATGGGAATGAAGTATTTGGTGTTTCATTTTTCTGATCGTAGAGATAAGCTTAAAACCAAAAGGGAATTTTGGAACTGGTGGAAACTACAATGGAACAACCGATCTAAATCGACATTAGAATTTTTGTCAATTTCTCCCGATCATAACTTATCAATCATAGATAAACAAGCTTTACACGGGGCTTATATAGCATCTCATAAAAAGTTTATGTGTGATGAACATTTTGTACCAACAAATCAATTTATTAAATCAATCATCAATGGATAATCAAACAAACAAGGAGAATTTTCAAGCCATTAGAAAACAACTGATAGACAACCCAAAACACCCTAACAAAACGGAACTTGTAAGTAAGCTTATTGAACTAACTACAGATAGAGGTCGTGGGCGAATAGAAAACTTACACCGAGCTTTAAATTTTGGAACCCACCGCCTGGACCTTTTAAATATATGGGAAAGAATGTTAGTACATAAAGAGATTGCTGCCATTCTTAAATCTGAAAAAGAAAAAACCAAACCAATGTATTGCATTGAATGGGAAATAGAGATAAAAGTAATGGAAATGCTCTATTTGGCAGACGCCGAAAACTATGAAAAAAGAATTAACCACTAAACCCAAAAACATGCTTAACAATTTTAAAGAACGTATTGCACAGATTCCAGCTTTAGCAGGAACAAAATCGACCATCATAGAAAGACACGGTCGTATTGAATCGGCAAAATTCAATTTTCTAGGTGAAATGGATGGACGAGAACTTCAACAACTATGCGATCTCTCTGACGAGTTTAATATGGAACCCTCAATTAAAAGAAGTGGTCACGGTATGAGAATATTATTTAAAGCAAAAACAAAAAACAATGAGTAAAGTAGCAGAACTAGAAAGACAACTGGCAGAGGCTAAAGCTGAGGAGAATAAAATACAAAGAGCAAAGGAGGTAGAATACAAAGCCGAAAAAGAAGCATTTGTGAATTATACGGTAAAAGAGTTTGAAGAACTAAACGAAGCACTTGCCACATTCAAGAAAGTAACATTCGAAAAGGCTGAATATTTACAAAATACCATGTTCGATTTGTTTAAAGTTGAACCAACAGATTCTAAAAGTTTTTCGATTACTAACGAAAAGAAAACTCGAAAATTAACTTTTTCAAAAGGTGAAGTCTTTGCCTTTAACGAAACGGCTGAGGCGGGTATTGAGCTTTTACATGAGGTTTTAAAAAACAAATTTGAGAAACGTAATAAAACGATGTATCAAATTATTGAAAAGCTACTATCTAAAACCAAAGAAGGCGATTATGATCCTAAAATGTTGGTAAAGCTTAGAAAATTTGAATCAGATATTAACGACCCGAATTTTTCTAAGGCTTTAGATATTTTAAACAATGCTCAAGAGGTTAATTCTACTTCATTATATGTTAGAGCATATAATAAGAATGAAAGCGGTAAATGGATTGATATTACCCTTCAGTTTTCAGCACTATAGAGGATAAACGAAAAGACAAACAACTTTAATTCCTCAATTTCCCGACTGGCTGTTTTGTTCAAGGTTCGAATCCTTGATCGGGAACTCAATTAAACATCAACTCTTATGCAAACCAATCATCAAATAAGTATCCAATTCGACAATGTAAAACAGGTAAAACATTTAAACAATATTATGGATAAATGTTCACCTGCAGAAAACACAATTTTAGGTCTTTTTACCGGTGTTTTTAGAAAAAAGAAAGAAGTGTTTACAGCAGAAGAAAAGCACTTTATGAGAGCTTTAAAATTAAAGTTAAAAGAGTTTAAAGTATAAATACCCCCAACCCGTTTCCGGTGGTTACATGGTGACCATCGGAAACATTAATTATTCATCTTATGACAATTTCCAAAGATCAGATCAGACAAATACATGTATTACTTGCGAAACGTGATTTAATGGATGTTAAAAAGGATATTCTACAACGAAAATTCAACATAGAATCTACAAAGCAATTAACTTTTAAACAAGCAAATGTTTTAATTGTTACCCTGGGCGGTGATCCTTATGTAAACTACACCCATGTTAATTATGGAAAGTTTGATTTTAATAATAATCAACACAGGAGAATTCTTTCGATTTGTAACCAATTAGGCTGGACAAAGATTAACCCAAAAACGAATAGAGTAATTGCAGATATTGAACATTTAGGTGCCTTTATACAAGAGAGCGGATACCGTAAAAAACCGTTGCTTCAATATACTCCAGACGAAACCTCAAAGCTTATTCATCAGCTCGAAAATGTACTAAAACATAAATGTGATTAAACTATGTCAATAACCAAGATTAGAGCCAAATTAATTAAAGCCAATCAAACCATTGTAATTGTATATAAAAACGATGCCTTAAAGCGTGTTGAGTTTGGAAAAATTGGAAAAGTAGAATTGGACAAAATAGGAATGGTAATTCCTCACCGAAAATCTGATTTGCCTGTATTCTTTGAAAAATGGAAAGATAAAGTGGAATATACTCTCGAAGAAAAAGAACCAACCTTACATCAAGAAATGGTGGATGCTTGGCATTCCTTTTACGAAGATTTCATCGGGTTTAAACCAAAGTTTAACGGAGCAGACGGCAAGGCTTTGAAAGACATTAGAGAACATTTAACCAATATTGGTGGCAATCCTAAAGAGGCTCTTATCCTATGGAAAGGAATATTAGGAATGTGGAAGGATTTAGAGAAATTCCACCAAAAGAACACCGATTTAAAATACATTAATAGCCGTTTAAATGCCATTTTAAGTGAAATTAAAACACGAAATACAAACCAAACCTACAAAACGACCACCGATGGCCGTTACGATTTATAAACTTGTAAATGATGAAACGGTAGGCATTGACCTGTATAAAACATACGGAAACTTAACGGTTTCAAAAATCATTGAAGAACGTCCTCCTAGTTTAGCATATTACAAACGTGAAGCACAAAATGTAGATGAGCTCCGAAAAACAATTGCCCGGTATTTATTAACCCTTTGCGATTGGTTTGAAAGCAATGTAAAAAACATGCATGTTATAGAGATCTCAGAGAAAATATTAAGTTCTCAACATTTAAACCATTTAACATTCGAAGACCTGTATATCATGGGTGAAGAGTTTAAAACAAAGAAATCATTTGGTAAAATGACACCTGCCGTATTACTCAGGTCAATTACAGAATACGCCAAATACAAACTAGATCAAGTTGTTGCTTACAATAAAGAACAGCATTTAAAAACAAAAGATGATCCTGGTTTATCGGCTAGGATAAGAAGTAGAGGAAAAACAGGTCATAATCCAATGACTGTTATTAATAAAGTAAACGAAAGAAGAAAATGGAATCAAAAAAAGTAAGTACTAAACAGACAAACGAATTGATGAAGAAAGCTGTAGAAAATATATCTAACGATATATGGCGTAATTTTATGGTATCAGGTTCAGAAGTTGTGGGAAAAATACCTGTAAAATATAGAAAGGACTACGCTATTGTCAAAATCACAGTTAGTCGCGATTCTGACGATTTGGAAGACTATGATTTTGAAGGATTATCTGTTTTGTATAATGACGAAGAAACGGAAATATCAGATAAACAATTGGAGGATTTAACACATAAGAATCTTGAGCTAATAGGTGGTTTTGCAGAATTCTACAAGAATGAAACTGGTAACCAGATTCCTGAAAATGTAATTGAATCTTTTTTTAACGCTTAGATCTATATAAATGAGCAAACTTGATAAACTCCTCGAACAATGCGAATCAATGAATTTGAATTGTTCTATTACCTATCAAAGATCAAACGATTATTCTATTGAGATTTACACAGGTTATATATCAAATTACAATCAACTTTTCTTTACTGATGGACATATACGTCCAAAACATGCAGCTAAAGAAGGTTTAATATTCTTAAAACATGAGTACAATAAAACCGTTACACCTTAGCTTGAAATGGAAATGGTTCGATTTGATAGAATCGGGTGAAAAACGATTTGAATATAGAGCCATAACCCCTTATTTTTGCCAAAAGTTTCTGCTTTGTTTAGACGAAGTAAAATCTCAAAGCTATTGGCAAATGATTCTTGATAATTTCAAGAAAGACAACATAGAACCTCATGATGGTATTAAAAACCTGATAGACTTTGAAATATTCAGCTTTAGACCTTACTCAAAATTGATTCTTTCAAAAGGATATTCTAAAGATCGTGATCAAATGACTTTTGAATACAGACCACCAATTTTTTCAACAGGTCGAACAACATGGGGTGCTGAACCTGGTGTATTTTATTTCTGCTTTCTACTTACAAGAAAATAATAATGTTTCAAAATAAGCCTCCTAAGTCAGGGGGCTTTTATTATATTTGAAAATAAAAAATGGGATTATTTTCATATTTCAATAAGAAGAAAAAAGAATATCAAAAATTAAGAGAGATAGATAAACAAACCATAGCTAATCGAAAGAGAGAAACATATAGTTCTTACAGCAAAATAAAAGCGGAATACCTAGCTAAGTATGATGAGGAAATATATTCTTCAAATCATATCGAAGTTTCCGTATATGAATTTATTTCGATATTAAATGAACTATCTACTCCATATCATTCTTATGCTAGTAATGTTGAGAAACTAAAAAAATGCACAGAACAAATTGCAATTGCTTCTGAAAATAGAATGAAATTATCATTTGCCGTTGAAAAGGCAAAGAATAGATTTGAAAGTGATTATGAGCTAGAAATTAATCAAATTGAATTAATTAATTCTAATTTATCTCATTTATTAGATGACCCTATATTTTTTCTTATGAAAATTAATGATTTTCATAAGAATCTTATTTTACGACAAGAAAGTTTGTACAGAAATCATTGGATAAACCAAGTGAAGAATTTAGAAAGAAAACAAGCTAAATTAAATCGGCAAAAATATGTTGTGGAAGGTTACGAAACAATGTTAACTGAGCTAAAATCAATAAGTGCTGATGAAAACGAGATCAATATAATTGAAATGGTTAAAAAGGAAATAGAATCTGAAGATTGGTCTTCTTTATAAAAATAAATTATGAGTAAGGAAAAGAAAATGAAATTAGAAACAAGTATTATTGAAAGAAATTTACCTAAAGGAATAGGTATTAAATATGAGTTGAAATCATTTGAAGTTACACCACATGAAAATGATGAGATTATTCGAATGGTTATGCTATTAAAGAAATTTGTTGATAGGTTTCCTAAAGAGGAATTTTTAACACATTATTATCCTGTATCAGAGAAAATAGCCATCGATTTTTTGTATATAAATCATACTGAATTCAATATTTTAATTCTTGATCATTCCTTTAAAAGTAGGAAAGAATTTAGAACAACTATGAAAAACCTACTAAACATACTTTAAATAAAAGAAGCCCCATTTAGGGGCTTTTTATTTTAGATTCCTTTAGCTTTTTGAACCGTTACTGTAAAACGAAAACCTCCCATATGTTCATAATTAATTATTCCTGGAAGACGTATTTGTAAATCCACAATCACATTTTCTAACGTTACCTTTTCATTTACCTCCATATATTCTACTAAATAAATAATAGTTTGAAAGTTCTGTGCTAATTCTCTTTTAGTAAATCTCATCTTTTATTTTAATTAAAAACAACTATTTCCTCAAAGTTATAAAAATGAATTACATCTTTTTGTTACTTTTATACAAAATCATCATTATTAAATAAAAATGAAAGAAATTATATCACCAGTAACAAGCTTTTTACAAGCTAGAAAAACTCCATTTTTTACAGTATATATTTATGTTTGGGTAATTAGAAATTGGGAATTATTAATGAAACTAATTTTTATTGATTGTCCTGATTCATTACAACATAGAATTGATTTTATTAACAACGCTTATCCTTCTATTAATTTTTTCATTTGGAATTTATTAATAAATGTGACTTTAACACTTTTACTAATTGTTATTACATTTTTTATTTTAGCAATTGCAAGATTTATTACTGATTATTATCAATTTACAATTGTACCTGAGATTAGACATAGACTGGATAAAATAGGTTCTACCCATATATTAAAAGAAAGTATTCAGCCCCTAAAAGATGAATTGGAAATTGTTAAGAATGATTTGGAATATGAAAGGCAATCAAATGTTAGACTAACAGAAAGAAATAAAGATCTGGAGGATCAAATTTCTCAGAAACATGAAGAGTTATTAAAACTCAGTGAAAAAAACATAATCGACTCAGCAGGATTAGAAAGTAGAAAAAAGGTGATGGAATATAGAAATCTACAAGGTGAAGTAGAACTTCTTACAACCAAAAATAATGAACTCAATGAACAATTAGAAGAATATATTGTAATCCACTCAAAACAAATAGCTGAAGAGATTAGTAAAACAAAAACTGGACTTTCACTCTTGGAATACTCCCGATTAGATTCTCCTTTTATTATTAAAGATTATCATAGTGACGTCTATAGTGAGTTGATTACAAATAAATTGATTGAAAAAACTTCAACTTCTGTTCATGGTGAAAATTTATTATTTGGAAAATTAACAGAATTAGGAACACTTGTAGTAAAAGAATTAGAGAATTCTTTTCCATTTCACGGTTAAAATCCACGTTGTAAAACTCAAAAACCTTATTTATCTTTGTACTATGACACCACAGCAAATAGGACAAAGACGAAATTTACTAAGAAGATACAAATTAGTGCTTGAAGAATTCAACAAGCATGATGCTACTTTGATTCCTATTACTACCATTCACAGAAGATTTATATACCCTAAATTCGCTATTAGTAGAGATACTTTATACAATATATTCAATACCGATATTGATAGCGAATTAGAGCGTTTAAAACAAATAGAAATTCAAGCCCCTGGTTTGTTCGATTAAGCATTGTTTAATTCGAAAGAATAATAAACCTCATATTCCTGAATACCATCATCCCGTTTTGTTCTGTGAAAAGCAGAACGCAATAGTTTAGAACTTGTTTCAGACGGATAAAATCCATGTAATTTTTCATGGACATCCGAAATTACATTCCAAATAGACCAAGCAGCTTCTTTTTGTCCAATTGGTGCGTGTAAGGATGTATTGGTAAGTTTTATGTTAGCAATGGTAATTTTAACAAGAGCCTCACCTTTTTGTCTATTCTGAGGGCTTTTTGTTACATCTTTTCCAATATTAGTGAAAGTTGCATCCGAAATATCAATTAAAGCACAGGGCCATTGCACAGGAAAGTTTGGACTATAATCGTCCAATTGTCCCCAGTTTTCATCTATATAATTTAAACCAGGTACTTCAGATAATTTGGCTTGAATGTTAGGTATTAGTGTTTCCATGATTTTTATGAATTGTGTTGCTTAATTCTTGAATATTTTGATGAATGATAGAACGGATCAAACGATCTACTTTTGGATGGTGGCCTATAAATTGGCGTTGTTTAATTGTAATAAAAGACCCTTCAGGTTTTAAAGCCATAGCTTTCCACATATTAGCCTCTTCGGTTAATTTGCGGTTTCTTATTGTGTTATTGACTTTCTTATTGGATATTCGATAGGTTATAGCATTACTAGACTTGTAATGCATGGCCCAAAAGAATTTTTTCATCTTTTTAGTGACCTGTATTTTACCGCCTTCGTTTTGTATTTGTGCATAGGGTACCGAACTTTTAAAGGTAATTTGACTACCTGCAGTATTGGATTGAATGGAACGCCTTAAAGCGCCAGTTCTTGACAATATAGAGCCTTTTCTATTGTGTAAGGTTGTCGCTGGCCACTTCTTATCAAAGAATGCTTTACGTTCAAAATTCTGATCAAATTCATCGGTCAATTTAACTTTTACATCCGTTAATATTTGTTTTATGAATTGTTCGGGTTTCATTCTGTTGTTTTTTGTATATTTGTTTCAATTATGGACTACACTAATCTTATCAATAAAACTATTTTCGATTTCACCAATGATCCTAAAATCATTTGGGAAGAATTTGGTATTAATGAAACGCCTGAAGAATATAGAAAAGGATTAGCCATTCGAACTCGTATCATGGATTTTATCGCGCTTGCTAAAATTATGAACGATGAAACTTTGGATAAAGAAATAGATAAACAATTTGAAAAAGAATTAAGTATTTGGGGACTTGAATAAATCTTTATTGCCCTCCAAATAACGTGAATAATCTCTTTCGCTCATATTAATAGAGTTTTCAATCATACTTTTTATAACCCCTTCCTTTACATTACTATTTAGTTTTATTGCATTTATTAAACCTTGTTTTTGATCGGTGTATTTGTCATTTATTAATGACTTTTCAACGGAATCTATAACTTTGTTTTTATCCAGTTTTAAAGTATCTACCATGTGCTCATAATTTCTAACCATTGTATTGTACCCTGTATTATCTCTATTAAAAGTAAGCTCTTTATTGTGAAGTTTCCCACCTAAAGTCTCCATAAAACGAGGTAGTCGTTTTCGTGCTACAAATTCATTTGCTAATTCCATGAAACGCGTTTGTTTTTGGTTCAATCTCATATTTCCAGGTTTATTAGCATTGTGCATGATTTCATGATGCAGAGTTGATAAGGCTTTCTCCTGTTTGAATGTTGTTTTCTTTCCTAAATTTATGTTTGTTATAGCTTTCATAACATCTTTCATTATAGGAGTCTTAAGCGCAATATTTCCCTTCATATCCGTAAATCCATTTACTCGACGTTTGCTGGTTGTAGCTAGCTTACCATAACCATGTTGAAATAAATGTTTGTTCTCTTTTGCATAGGCTTTAAAGTAGGAATCCAATTCTTTAACCGTTTTAATCTCCTTTTTTGGCCTTGAAAACAGATCACGAAAATTAAACCCTTTGAATAGATCCTGAGCACCCTCAACTTTTGTATATGTGTTTTTAGGCGGAAAAATAGTTTTGTTTTGTCCAGGATTAAATCGGAACATGTCAAGTTTATTCTTTCCAGTTTTCCCAATTTGAGTGGTTGCCTTTTCGCCTTCAGAAATAGCCTTTTCAGAATTAGATAAATCATAGTCGTGTGCTAATACTTCAATAGCTAAACAGCGACAACGCCAACCATTTGGCGGGTAATAGAGTTTCCAAAACGGATCTGTTTTTGGTAAAGTTGTTCTATTTAGTTTTCTATGAGAAATACGAACACGATCATCGCCTGCGGTTCTATATTGTAACCAATACCTTTCTGTATTACTTTGTAAACTTTGCCAATTGGCAGCGCTTTGGCTACTTTGTTGTGCAAACTGATATTCCGCTTCTAAATAGTTTGTGTTATAGGTTTTATTAAGCCTTAATACCTTTTGTTCAAATTGATAATATGGTCTTAAATCTCCTTTTTCGTCTTTTAAATACGAACGAGCTTCAGTTAATTGTGCATGTGTTCTGAGTGCCGAAAATACAAAAACATCCTGCTCTAAATAGGTTTTTAAATCTTCTGGTACATCATGAGATATTGCCGTATTTAATACGCGACTTGTTTCCTGGATAAAATCAGAATATTCTTTTACCCGGAATATGTCTTTCGGATGATATTTCCCTGAGTTATGAAGCTTTTTAAATGCCTTTTCACCACTATTTAAAACCTGTTTAAAGTCCATTTTAGGACCATGTGCCAAATTAAGCGTTTTGCAGTTTACACAATCGCAAGGTTTATAATCATTACTTAATTTATGATGCAGGGCCGCAAAGTATAATTCATGTTTACTTTGAGCCCCTAATCGAAAAAAGAACTTAGATTTAACTTTTGACCTTCAGGTTCTTTAGCTTTGTCTTTTACAGGTATTCCGAATTTATCTTCTATCCAGTCGTTATCAACATCTTTATAAGCTAGAACGTCTTTTGTTCTGGTCCATAATTCGGTTAAATCTTCAGATAAATCATATTCGAGTCTCATACCTTCAGAAGGTATTAAGCCAATTCTATATAAGGCATCTAGCACTTTATCATTCGAATATTCCTGGACCTTTACCTTATCGGCATTAACAAGATCCTGCAAAACATCTTGAGAACTTAACTCTTTTCCTTTAGATCCGTTTTTTGTATCCTGACCAATAATAGCCCCAGAGATTAACATCGAAATCTCATTGTTACAATGTGCAATCAAATTAGAATAAACTTCACCACTGGTACTCATACCTTGAGCCCATTCAATTTTTTCAGATTCATCAATAATAAACCAAGCAGCTGCACCCCAATCTTTCATCATGGCTTCAGCTCTATTTAAAGCCGCTTTGTTTTGGGTGTCTGTTTTCATTACACGAGGTGGAATACCGTATATCTCACAAAGTTCACTCCAACAACTAGAGGCAAAACGTTTGAACAACACATGAGGAACCAATTTATTTAATAGTCCAAAATCACCCGGTTTTCCGAAATCTAAAAGCCAGGTATTAAACTCAGGAGCATTTCCGTAATTTTCACCCTTGTCTTCAGTAGAATCTTTTAGTATTTCCTTTGAATATGGCAATACGTTTTGTCTTGGAACTAACTCAACAAAAGGTTTTCCGTCTGGTTTAAAATCTAATTCAATTAATGTATAGCCATTATAACGGGAATCTAAAATATTGCTCACAATTGAAGGAAACCAAACAGAATCTGTTAATGTTTTTGTTGCCTCTTCGTCTATATCTCCATTTGCATTTTTTATAGAAAATGGAGATCCTAAAACCTTGTTTTTACGGTTTTCAATTTGCGAACTTAATAAAGCATCAATTTCAATGTCCTTGAATAAATTATACAGGGGAAACATTTTAGGATTGTCAACATTGGTTGCCATTGCAATGGCGTTTTTCCATGTTTTCACATCCGCCCTTGTTTGACTCAGTGCTTTTGGTTCTATTTGATTTACGGCTTGAAATCCGTTCTTTTTTGAGCTTGATTTTTTCTTTTTAGCCATAATTATTCGTGATTAAATTTAGGACGAGAACCCATAGAAAACGGCTTTTCATTATCAACGGTTTCAGAAACTGAAATTTGTGGTAAACTGGAAAGGTTGACATCTCCTTTGGCTAGTTTCATTAACCATTCAATGGCACGATCATAGCGCTCTTTAGCTTTATCATATAGAATATCAACATTGCTTAAATCTATGATATACCATTTTGCAATAGTAATAACATGGTTAAGAATAAGGGCATTTCTATTGTTCCCAGTTGCTGAAAATATAGCCGAAACATCGTACCGAAAACGCCCATCTAAAAATTCTCGTTTTTCATTGGGTTCTAAATAACTTCTAACCTCGTCGATAGCTGTTTCAAGGGCTTGTAATACAATAGAATCATCACCTTGAGTGATTTGATTGACTTGATATTGATAGATGTTGTTTTTTAAATCTTCTTTGGTTGCAAACATATTGGTAATTGGCTTAATAACGTCTTGAATTTGTTGATGGTCCTACATAATCATAATCGAATATTTGCGAGCTTTTTTCTAATAACCAAACACCACCTTCAATACAATCGGGACCATCCATTTTCTTAGCTCTTGGCGATACCCCTAAAAACTGACTTACTAATCTTTGCATGTGTGGATCTAGTTCTTCATCGGCATTTAAAATAAGTTCACCATTTCTGCTTTTTGGCTCTAATGTTCCATCAATTCGAATGAACTTATTCTTTTTAATTCGAGTATCTGGAGTTATTGGTATTTGAGTTTTTAATGCTCTTGCTGTTTTTTTTATTAGTGGCCATAATACTTGAGTATAAAAGGGAGCTTGTAAACTATTGTTTTCAATCCATACTTTACAAACATCAACTTTTTCATGTTTCACAACTTTATACGCCTGAAATAAACAATCAATAAACTTTGAATTTTTCATTGTGTCTAACCAAATTTTGTAGACATAATATTTCAATCCCTTTTTTGCAACAATAGCAACTGCTTTATCTGATGCAGCACTTACATCTTTGTCGGATGTTGCAGGATCTGCATAAATAAGAACTTGATCACAAGTGCTTAATTTAGGTACTTTTCCGAAAGTCATTTCTTTAAACGTATCTCCTTCAGAAACTGGATTATTGAAATATTCCTTTTGTGCTGCGTTGTATGAAATCAGTTTTAAAGTTCTATCAATGGCCTCTTCACTGTTTTTTTGTGGCCATGTACTTTTTCCGGCTTTATCACGAACATTAATAATTTCGTGTTTGTCGGCTTTTTTACCCATTTCTGTAATACAACAATACCGGGCAATTATGTTTCCACAAACTAAAATTAGTAAAGGTTCAGATATTGATTTAGTAGGTATTAAAGCTTCTTCAATCCATTTTACAGACTCTTTAATACGATCAGCATTTCGGCATTCTTCATCGGTATCAATATCATCAATAAGAATAAGATCAGGTCTAACTTCATCGTTCTTTGTACCACGAGGCGATTGTCCTTTTCCTAATGCTCTAAAAGAAATACCAAGTTTGGTTGTAAACTTTCCACTTTCCCAAGCTCCGGGCTTATGTTGGATTCCATAATCGTTAATAATTCTTTGATTAACCTCTAAAAGTGTTTTATAAGGTTTTAGTAGATCCTCAGCATTGTCATAAGAGGCAGAAACCAATAACACGTTTTTTTTCTTTCCGGTTAATGTTAAATACATTACTTCCATCATTGTACGTGTACTCTTGGCCAACTCTCGTGACCAACTTCGCACCTCATACCATTCATCGTTTTGAATAATTCTTTTTGATGCCCGGACATGAAAAGGTGCAGGCTCACTTTTATAGAATTTGGAGAAATAATATTTAAACCACTCTTCGTAATTCGATTCAAGTTTTTGAATACGTTTGCGTTTTTGAGATGCCGTTTCTTTTAAATCTATTGGAGATCCTTTTAAATGGTTTTCTTTATAACCCTGCCAGTCTTGGAGTAATTCTTTATCACTTTTTTTGCGGGCCATATTATTGCATTTTCGAATTAATAAACCCATCCATTAACTTGGTAATGGTTTTCGAAAAATCATAGTCATCTTGAGCCACATAGTCCACAAAGTCTTTAGCAACCTCAATAATTTGTCCAATTGATGTTTCCGTTTCTAGCTTTTTTATGGCAGATGCAAGGTTGATAAGTGTACTTGATTCACTGGAACTAGGAAAGTTATTTTGTTTAATAGGAAAATCCTTTTCATCATACTCTGCAGGTTCATAAGTCACAGAACCATCGGCATCGACAATACGTTTGGGTTTCATTATAGAAAGCGGAACATCATAAATTATTGTTCGTGTTTCAATATAATCCTGCAGGTCTTTAAACTGCTTATATAACCTGGTAATTTCGGCACGTTTGGTTGTAACCAAAGAAATACGTTTTTCATCCCATTTACCTAGATCAATCCATTTGGCAATGGTGTTTTGAGTGACTCCAACCTTTTCGGCTACTTCTTTTTTTGTTATTCGGGTATCTGAAGTATATAAATGTTCTGCTAATTCTTTAAGTCTTTCTTGCTCAGCTTTGGTTTTACGTGCCATTAAAATACTGTTTAATTCCTATTTAATTAATACAAAACTGCCATTTAAACAGGGCTAAAAAAAACATTTGAACAAAGGTTAAGCAGGTTCATTTATTGCCCTTACATAGGCGTAAAGCCATCTGACAACTATTTTTTAATGAATGAATTAATGTAAATATTTGCACCTGAAACATTAGAAAAACGAAAGACAAAACAGATGCCAAGATTTATTTTAAACGATGAAACCAAACGGAATTCTTATGGGTTCAAAATCTTTACTTCAGGAATTGATTTAATGAGATTTAAAACAAACCCGGTGATGCTCGATGGTCATGTCCAAAAAAATCAATCGGTCATTGGTTCCTGGAAGGATCCAAAGGTCGAGAACGGTGTTTTATCTGCCGATACTGATTTTGATACAGATGATGAAAATGCAAAATCTATATCGGAAAAAGTAGATCGTGGTCATATTCGCGGTGCAAGTATGGGCGTTTCTTTTTCAAAGGAAAACTTAAAAATGATTGATGGGGAATTGACACTTGAAAAGTGTGAATTGCTTGAAGCCTCAATTGTTGCCATTCCTTCCAATTCAAACGCTTTACGTCTGTATTGTGATGGTGAAATACTTTCGGATACGGATATGAAAACCCTTTGTCTTTCTGTTGCTCAAGATTCCAATAAAAATGGAAAAAATGAAAAATCAAATCTTTTAGAAATGAAGAAAATTCAATTAAGCCAGCTTGCTGTAATAGCTTTGGGAATGGCCGAAACAACAGGAGAATTAGACGTTGAACAAGTCAATTCATTAATCTTATCATTATCAAAAGATCGTGACAAGATTAAAAACGAAAAAGCTGCTTTACAGGCTAAGTTAGATGTTATTGAACAAGCCGAAAAAGACAAACAAGTTCAATTAAGTGCAACCTTAATTGATAATGCTATTAAGTCTGGACAAATTTCAGCAGCTCAAAAACAAACCTTTGTTGATTTGGCACTTTCAAATTATGCTTTAGCTAAAGAAACTATTGAATCTCTACCAAAGAAAAGAAATTTTTCTGCAGGTGTGTCAACAGCTAGTGGTACAAGTGGTGTTGCGACAATGGAAGATTTCCAAAAGTTAAGCACAGCAGAGCAAATTCAATTTAAACAAGACAGTCCAGAGGCTTTTCAAGCCATTGTGGGTTCAATATAAATATTAATTTAAAAGAAATAATATGCCAGCAAATTTTCCAGAAATTTGGGTTAAACGAGTAATTCAAAATTTAGATAAGACAGATGTTGCTACTTTTTTAGAAGGGATAGCAGAATTGGATGTTGATGTAACAGCAATCAATGAAGGAACCTTATCTGAAAAGAACAAAATTTATGTAGCCGAGACCGAATTCGAGGTTGATGTATTAATTAATAATACAACTTATCCAATTCCTGTTCAAGTGTATGAAGATGGAACAATCGAAATCAATTTAGATAAGTTCAATACCAAAGTTACGACACTAAAAGATGATGATACTATGGGAGCTAGTTATAAAAAAATTGATGTAGTAACTAAATCACATATTCGCTCAATTTCTTCATCAAAGTATAAGAAAGCAATTCATTCTATTGCACCCACTAATCATACAGACAAAACACCAGTATTTAAAGTTACTGGAGGTAAAGAGGCGTTGAAAGACGCAACGGGACGACTAATTTGTACTTATGAAGATTTAGTTGAATTTAAACGTTTGTGCGAAGGTTGGGGGGACAATATTCGTTTGGTGTTGTGTGATAAACATTGGAATGATCTTTTAACAGATCGTAAGAATTTCGGGAATCAGTTAGTAGATTATGTTAAAGGAAAACCTAACCCAAAAATTTTAGGTTTCGAAATTCATACCTATGAAGGAATGCCAAGCTATTCGGCTTCAGGAGTGAAAAAACCTTATGGTGCTATTAGTGAAAGTACGGATCGTTTAGCTTCAGTTGCTTTTGTTAAAGAGAATATAGCCAAGAAAACAGGTATTACTAAACAGTATTTTACTCCTGCTGCTACTAATCCACACGGACAAACAAATGACCTTAATTACCGTCATTACTTTGTCGTCGTTCCATTTAAAGCGATTAAGATAGGTGCGCTTATATAATATTTTGATTGCCAAAATTGGGGTTTTACTCATGTGTATTGCAGCAATACACATGACGGGATTCGGATCAACTACTTCCGACCTGCCCAAAAGTTCAAGTATTGAATTAGAATCGGATTCCGATTATTCAATACAAGTAGATTACTCAAGCCATGTGCTAATTGAAGCATTCATTTATGAAGCTGAGGATTACACCATGGAATGCCGAAAATACCAATATGAAGGCTGTGAGCTGTTGGTATTTGGTGAACCCGTTTACGAAACATATCCACCGGAAAGACGCATTAGGGGGCAATCGAATATTAAATCTAATACACATTCAAAATCAAATGCTAAACTCATTTATCGAAGTCCTAGAGATGGTTTATCCAAGGAGAAAAGTTAAGTGAAAGGATAAAAATAATATAAGATTTAAAAGCAGATCTAAATACAAAGTTAGATCTGCTTTTTAAAAGAGAACGGTTTAACCAGGTTCGATTCCTGACTCTTTACAAACAGACTCAAAAACGATGAGAACAATAAAATATTTAGTCGCCCATTGTACAGCCACAAGCCCAAAGGCTAAAATAACAAGTATCCTAAATTATTGGAAACGTCATTTAGGTTGGAGAATGCCCGGCTATCATTTTATTGTTAAACCCGATGGAACTTACGAGCAATTACTTGACATTGCTCGTGTTTCAAACGGTGTATATGGATTTAACAGGGTAAGTATTCATATAGCCTATATAGGCGGGATTTCAAGAAATGGAAATCCAATGGACACAAGAACTCCTGAACAAATTGCAACCATGAGGTTTCTTTTTGAATTACATAAAGAACAGTTTCCAGAAGCAATAATTCTAGGGCATCGAGATTTTCCTAAAGTGAAAAAAGCTTGTCCTTGTTATGATGCTATTAAAGAATATCAAGATATATGAAAACATTAATAATTCTACTTTCTTTTTTGCCATTGATGTGGAGTTGTTGTTCGAAGGTGGCTGTAATTCCACCTTCGATAACAACAACGAAAACAGAAAGGTTTATTCAAAAAGATACCATTATTCAAACAAAGCCTGATAGTACATATTATAAGGCATTGATTGAATGTGAAAATGGTAAACCTAAATTAACCAGGGCAATTAAATCTAAACAGGAAACTTTAGGAAGTTTAAAAAGTCCAAAAGTAGAATTGTCTGGGAACGATTTATTGATCAGTTGTGAACTGGAAGCTCAAGAACTTTTTTTTGAGTGGAAAGAAAGGTATATCGAAGAATCTACAATTGAAATAAGACCACAATATATTCCATTGCCTTTGAAATGGTGGCAAAAAACATTGATGTGGTTGGGTTCATTCAGTTCCTTTATAGGAATTGGATTATTAGTTAGTGTATTAATTAGGAAAACAATAAGACTATGAAAACGGATAAGATATTCGAAGATCACCCAAATTTAGATGTGATTTTCACAACCTCGGACAATGTTCCATTTTACACAGAAAATCAAGCGAAAAACCACGCTAAGACCTTAGAGAATAAAAAGGTTACAAAGCATACAAAAGCGAAGGCTATTGATATAAAAGACGTGGATATTTCAAAGTCTAAAAAAGAAAATAAGTAAAATATGTCTGGAATAAATTTTAATAAAGGAAACGGAGGTTTAGGAAGATCTCTTCCAGGAGAAACACATATTTCAGGATTGGTAGTTTATGGAGAAACCGCTGTAGGAAAGACGGCTTTATTAGCCGCTGAAGAATTAGCAGTTAAAGGAATCACCAATACGTCGCATCCGGTTACATTTTACCAAGTACATGAATATTTCCGTATTAATCCAGGATCAAAATTATTTATTGAGACGGTTGCTACTTCGGATGGTACTTATACAGAGATTGAAACCTTGCAAAATTTTGCAAAAGGAAAACTTAGGCAATTGGCCATTTGCGATTTTAAATCAACAATTGCCAGTTTGACAAATCGAGTAACAACATTAAATGCCATTGCAGAAAAGCTTTTTAATTCAAAGAAGCCATTAAGTATTTTATTGTCGTTAAAAATCATTAGTACAGACATTGCAAACTTACCTGATTTAAGAGTTTTAAACTCACCTTATGTAAGTCTTGTATTAGGACAAGATGGTGGCGGTTTAGGTGATTTTTTACATGATACAAATCCATCGTTATCAAATATTGGTAGTGTACTTGGTGCTGTATCTAAAGCCAATATTCATGAATCTGTAGCTTGGGTAGAAAAACAAAACATGGTTTCGGTTGCTTATCCTAAAGCTTTGACTGGAGATGTTGAAAAAAGTCGAGAATTAGAAGAACTAGCTCTATGTGATGGTAGTCTGTTATCAGACTATTCGGACCCTGCTATAAAAGAGTTGAAAGATAAAGGGTATTTGTTCTTTATTCCTCAAGTCGGAATAGAAGGAAGTTATTTAATTGATTCTTCAACTTGTACAGCTTTAGATGATGACTTTGCATATATTGAAAACAACCGGGCATTATCTGAAATAGTTCGAGAGCTTCAAAAAACGCTTATTCCTAGAATTTCAGGTCCTATTTATGTAAATCCTGATACTGGTGAACTTCGTGAAACTGATGCGAGTGTTTTAGAAGGTTTTTGTGATAATGTAATTTCTGAATTTTCAAATAACGGACAAATCAGCGGTGGTTCAGTTCATATTCCTGCAGGTCAACAGCCAAATAAAACATCGAGCTTAAATATTTTCTTAAAGTTCGTTCCTGTAGGCACGCTTAGAGAAATCAATGTTGAATTGGGATTAACCCTTAAATTATAAATATGTCAAAAGTAGAGTTTACACCTTTGATTAATGGACGTGAATACGGATGGGGTGATATAAATACGATTATAGGTGGTGTTCCTGTTGTTGCCATGACTGCAATAGATTATGGTGAAGAACAGGACAAAGAAAATATTTATGGCGCTGGATCGAATCCTGTTGGACGCGGGTATGGTCGAGTAAAACCAAAGGCTTCAATTACCCTTTTAGGTTCTGCTGTATTTGCTTTGCAAAAACAAGCACCCGGAGGAAAATTACACAAAATTAAACCTTTTGATATTGTCGTTTCTTATCAACCTGATGATGCCCCAATGGTCATTCATCACATTAAAAACTGTGAGTTTTTAAAAACAGAATTATCCTGGTCTGAAGGCGATAAATCAAAGGCCTTTAAATTCGAATTAATTGTATCACATATAGTAGATAAATCATAATGAAGAAAAAAGAAACATCAGTTGAAAATGCCCTAATCTGTGGATTAGATGAAACAGCAATAGATGCTTTAAAAGCAGAGCATGGATTTTTAATTTTGGGAACAGTAAAGCAAGGTGGAGATGTTTTTCATGTCATCTTTAAAGAACCTTCAACAAAAGTTTTAAAGGCTATTGAAACAGTTGAAAAAACGGACAAGCTACAAGCTTCAATTAATATGTTTAACAATTGTATGGTTAAATGTGATGATGAAATTCGTGATAGAGATTACCTGAAAATAAGATCTGTTGAAAGTGTTGTAAAACACATGCAAAGTTTTTCGGTGGAAGTAAAAAATTTATAAGCTCTCTTAATGGGGAGCTTACCCTCGCTCATGTTGATGCAGACCGAATGAAGGCAGACGCTCTAATTCGGTCTAATTTTCATATAGATCCCGATGGTTTACAAATGAGTGAATGGGCAAAATTATATGCTCAGGCCGATTGGCTTGAAAAATGGAGATTACAAAATCAGGCTGAATTATTTCAGATGCTGTTTAGTGTGAACGACTAGATTGTTTATGGACTCCAAAAGCAAATCCTAAAGCCAGAACAATACCTAATAAAATAGCAACCAAAGGCAAAAGTTGTAATAAGATACCGTAAGCGAATATTGCAAGGATAATTTTTATAAAAGTTTTCATACCTCAAAAATACGAATAAAGAATGAGTTTATCTATACCCTATAATATTAGTTTTACTTCAAATCACACAGGTGTATTTGGAGATATTGGTATTGGATTAGATAAAGTCGATACCAAGACAAAAAAACTAACAAAAAGTTTTGGAGCTTGTTTTAAAGAGCTCTTGTCTTTTTCTTTGGCTCTTGATGGTATTTCTCAACTTGAAACAGGATTAACAGATTTAATTACTCCAGGAGTCGCTTTAAATTCTGAAATGGCAGAATTGGCAGCCATTACAGGTTTAGCGGATGAGGAATTAAAAAAGATTGAAAAGTCTGCTAGATCGAGCGCTGGTGTTTTTGGAACCGATGCCTCTCAAAATATAGAATCTTACAAAATTCTGTTATCAAAACTTTCACCAGAAATAGCGCAAAATAATGAAGCTTTAGCTTTGATGGGTGAAAACGTTGGTTATACATCCAAATTAATGGGTGGAAATTCGGTTGCAGCCACTGGCGTGTTAACAACAGCCATGAATCAATATGGCGTTTCTTTAGAAGATCCTTTACAGGCTAGTAAAGAAATGGGTATCATGATGAACATTATGGCTGCGGGTGCAAAAGAAGGTTCTGCTGAGTTACCCGAAATTGCTTCAGCCTTAGAAAATGTTGGACTAATGGCTAAAAGCTCGAGCGTTAGTTTTGCAGAAACCAACGCAGCTATTCAAATTTTAGATAAGTCCGGAAAGAAAGGTGCCGAAGGTGGTGTGGCACTTCGAAATGTTTTATCTACCTTGTCTCAAGGTAGATTCTTACCAAGAGATATTCGTAAACAGTTACAAGGTGCAGGCGTTGATATTAGTCAACTTACCAACCATTCTATTCCTTTAACTGAAAGATTAAAAGGATTAAAACCTGTGTTATCCGATAATGCTTTAATCACAAAATTGTTTGGTAAAGAGAATTCTGCAGCTGCTTTGGCTTTATTGCAAAATTTGGATGCCTTAGAACAATTAACCCCAAAATTAGAAGGTACAAACACAGCCGTTGAACAAGCGGAAATAATTATGGGAAGTTACCAGGAAGGAATGAATCGTTGGAAGGCGAAAATTGATGATTTAAAAATCGGTTTTTTCAATCTAACGGAATCTATGATGCCTGCTTTTCAAAGCTCGTTATCTATGATTACCTCATTTGGTCAATTGGCGGTTTCTAGTCACGCGTTATTAAGTATTTGGAGTGCGAAGGATCAATTAATGGCCGCTATTAATTTAAAATGGCTTAAGAATATTACCCTTTCAAATTTATTTACAACATCGCTAAACAGGGTTAATATTCAAATGGGTATTGGAGCCGTTATGTCGCAAATTCAAAGCGTAGGTTTAAAAGCTGTGGCCATGTCATTTGGCCAAGCTACATTTGGTGCAACATTGTTCAAAATTGCCTTAGACGCTTTGGGTATTGGGTTGATTATTACAGGAGTCGTTTTACTGATTGCTGGAATAAAACATCTTTGGGAAAACTCAAAAGGTTTTCATGAAATACTAGGATATATTGGCGGAGTTGGAAAGGCGGTTTTCCATAATATTAGTCTATACGCTACTCGTTTATGGGATATGGTTTTGAAGCCTATTGCTTTAGGAATAGGTGATTTTTTTAGTAGTGCATTTAGTATTATTGGTGATGTGGTTACTGGCATTTTTGATGGTGTAGTTATGGTTATTACTGGAGTTTGGGATTATGTGATTAAACCAATTGGAATGGCAATATTTAATTTTTATTCCTGGTATTACGGAATGCTTTGGGATATTGTTGTTTGGATTTGGGATAGTGTTATTGCAGTAGGTACTTTCATTTGGGATTGGTTTTCATCTACCTTTAGTGGATTAGCTTCATTTATTACAGATATATTAATAGATCCGATAAGGGAAGCTTTTTCGGGTACTTGGGAATGGATTACAGGTTTATTGGATGGGATATTTAATAAACTCGATGGCCTTTTAACACCAATTAAAAACCTTTGGAATAGTATATTTTCAAGTGAGGGAACTATTTCTGTTCATCAATCAGGATTGGATGGCGCAAAAAAAGCCGGTGAAGAATTTGATAAGAAAAAAGAAACTGAAAACTCAAAGGAATCTGCACCAATAACCAACCGTACCAACCTTAAGGTTGGTACGGTTGGTGGAGTTGCTGCAAAAAAAACAATGTTATCTACTTCAGACTCTAAAACTCAAAATCAAAGCTCTGGGAAAGGTGGTGGTTCATTAAGCATTAATAAATTGGTTGAAACTATAAACATATATCAAGGAAATGCAAAGCTAACCAAGAATGAAATCACCAAATTGATAAAGGAAGCATTATTAACGGCTACGGCGGATCATTCTTTAGCATAATGAAATTAGGAACTTTAAATTTAAGAACGCATCCTGAAACTTTAGCTAAATCGGTTGGTTTACAGGTTTTATTTTCTGAAATAAGAAATGGAAAACCTTTTGAAGTTAAAGGAAATATTGGCCCTGATGGCAATCCTAATTTTCATGAAGTTGAAAATGTATTGGGGAATGATTGGATTACTTCTTTAGCGATGAGACATGAACCTTCAGGAATTGAATTTGTATTTGATGAATGTATTATATCTATATCACAATCAAAAAATATTCTTTCAACTCCTATGCAAGGAAGAAACGGAACGGTTAAAGAATATATAAGTGACGGGGATTTTGTATTAAGTATTTCTGCAGGTATCATAAATGAACTTGGAAATCATGCATATCCAATAGAACAAGTAAACGAATTGTCTGAAATTTTGCTTCTTAATGAAACGATTGAATTACAATCGGATTTATTGGATGTATTTGATATTACTAATGCTGTTATTTCTTCATATTCACTGACTCAAGAAACTCATAGTAACAGACAGTCAATAAATATTGAAATGTTATCAGATGAACCCTTTATAATTCAATTAAACGATGTTTAAACTTAGTTGCAATATTGAGATAACAGGAAACAAAAAATGGTCATTTGGTGCAGTTAAAAATCTTGAGATTGTTGAAGATGTTTCAGTGTTAACAGATACATGTGAAATTGAAATACCTAAAAATATTATTTGGAAAGGCGACGAAGATTTTACGGATGGAAAGCCTCCTATTAAACGAGGTGATAAAATTGATGTCTGGTTGGGTTATGATGATCAGTTGAAAAAGCGTTTTACGGGTTATATTAGAAGTATTAGTCAACAAACACCCATCGTGATTAAATGTGAGGATTCCATGTTTCTATTAAAGCAAACAAAGCTAACACCAAAGGCTTTTAAGGATGCGAAACTATCAGATCTTATTTCTTATTTGCTCCAGGGTACTGGTATAAGTTTTAAACTTATTGATAATGAAATAAAACTGGGTAATTACAGAATTACAAAACCAACTATAGCCCAAGAATTACAAGAGCTTAAGGAGCATTATTTATTAAGCTCTTATTTTAGAACATTAGATGAAAAGGATTATCTGTATATAGGTTTAACTTATCCTTTTGATAATCGAAAACATGTAAAATTTGAGCATGGAAAGAACATCATAACAGAAGATTTTGAATATAGAGCAGCTGAAGATATTAGAGCTCGTGTACAAGCTCAAAGTTTTGATGCCAAGAATAAAAAAACAACGATTGAAATAGGCGATAAAGATGGTGATTTAATAGAAATACGCATTGATGGATTAACCGAATCTGAATTAGCTAAATATGCAAAACAGGCCTTATTAAGATATAAAACAAGCGGACTAAAAGGAAGTTTTAAAACCTTTGGAGAACCAAGCGTTCGTAAATGTGATATAGTTGATATAATAACGAGTGATGGAAATACCGGGAGTTATCTTATTAAAAAAAATACGATCAATTTTGGAACAGATGGTTTTCGTCAAGATATAGAGATTGGAACTCCTTTAGAAACGAATGATGGATAAAAACATAAACGAAATAATAAAGGATTTAGTTCCAGATAACACAACTTTATTATCTAAGGTTTGTGAAGTGATTTCTGTCAATGTAGAGGATAAAACATGTGTATTAAAACCATTGGATGGATCAGCCGAAATATCTCATGTGTTTCTGACAGCGGATGAAAATTCAAGTGTATTTTTTGAACCTTCAGTAAAAAGCCTGGTTTGTGTGGTCTTTATTACAAAAACATCTGGTGTTGTAGTGTCTTGGTCTCAATTAAAACAGTTTAATGTCAAAATTCAAGATTCGGAATTATTAATCAATTCAAATGGATTTATGATTTCTAGGTCCGGACAAACATTAAAAGCTGTTTTGAATGAATTTATTGATAATGTGAAAAATGCGATGGTGCTCACATCTATGGGACCTGCTCCGATGGCCGAGCCAACTAAATTAATTCTTGATCAATCTAAAACTAAGATCAATCAAATTCTTAGTTAAATGGAAGTGAAAAAAGATATAGAAAAAATATTAAAGGATGGATTACGGAAAAGTTTTGAAAGTGGTTACACTGCAAAAAATAAAACCGAAGCTCTTAATGGATTATCTGAAAGTTTAGGTAATGACATTATTAACTATTTACAAAACTATTCGAATTCAACAGGCGAAGGAATAGATCTAAACGCTCGAGTGGCTATTAAAGAATTGATTGCCGAAATAGCAACTATAAGAGTAGATATTGGAGTCTCAGTGGATAAAGAAAGATTGAACGAAATAAAAAATAAATTATGACAAAAGCGCAATTAATTACAGCAATAAAAACAGCTTATGAAACTGTAAGTAATGATAAAACATTATCGGCTGCACAAGCTAAAGCAAAATTATCTACGGATATAGGTACGGCTGTTGATACGTTTGTTTCAAGTAAAATACCAAACGACATTACTGGAGAAATCGTCCATCTAAGAGATGCCAATGTTACTTTATTAAAGGAATTAATGAAGCAGAGAATTGATATTGGAGTGAATCTAGATAGAACCGTTCTTACAAACATTTTAGGATCATTAGAAAGTATATTATGATAAATGAAATGGTTGCCGGAATTACAACTCTCATAGGAGCATTTTCTTCTGCAGGATGGTTTTTTGAACGACGTAAACGAAATGCTTTAGCTGAATCAGTAGAAACTGAAAATGAAGGTAAGATTATTGATAATCGAGCTAAGGAAGTTGACTTATATAAGGCGGCTTTGGATGATTTAGGAGATCGGTATGAGAAAAGATTTTTAGAAGTCGAAAAACTATTTAAAAGAAAGATTCAAGTCTTAGAAGATGAAATTCAGCTTCACATAAGAGCTAAAACATTTTTGGAAGAAGAAAACAAAAATCTTAAACTGAAATTAGCCGAGAATGAAAGATTTAAAACTCAATAATGATTTCGATTTAGACTTTGCCAATGGAGACCTAGTTCTTGGAGAAAGTAGTGAGCAAAACGTAAAGTTGATTTTAATCTATACACCAGGTTCTCTTAAGAAAAATCCCTTAGTAGGTTGTTCACTAATAAAGGCTAAGTATGGTACAGTTTCAAGATTTATGCAGAATACTATCCGTCAACAGCTGCTTGGTGACGGTTTTAAAATCAAAAAAATAAAGATTCATTCTTTAGGAATAGATATAAATGGAAATTATTAAATCAATTAAAAATCAAACCCTTTTCGATATAGCCATACAGATGTATGGGCATATTGAAGGGGTGATTTGGTTGCTTGAAGACAATCCTGAAACGAGTTTCGAAACGATTGGATCAACGATCTTTTTGCGCAAGGATATGGTGAGAAAAGATGTTGTAAAATACCTGCAAGAAAAACGTATTTCGATTGCAACACAAATAGCAAAAAACAATACTGAAGAACCAACTGACGACGAACATTCAGAATTTACTAACGAATTTAATTTTGAATTTAATTAACATGACAGACGCACAAATACAAGTATTAATTAACAATTTACCAATTGGTGTAAAAAATGGTGTTTCGGCTGCAAAACTAAAACAGATTTTTCAGGCATTAAAAGACCGTGTGGTGTTTTCAGGGAGTTATACGGATTTAAGTAATAGACCGAATTTATTTTCGGGGAGTTACAACGATCTTGCTAATAAACCACAGTTGTTTTCAAAGCAATATTCCGATTTAGAGGGGATTCCTGAAACGATTGAGCATTCAAACAAATTTCGAGCTCGTACCTTTTTGTTTAGTGAGCAAGAAGAGAAATTAATTCAAAACGATACCATTTGGCATTCAGGCGCTCAGATTTTAGCGCATAGACCAACAACTATGAATGTTATTATTCATCCGTCTCAGTTAAAAAATAATTTTGAAACGTTTATCGATCAAATAGGTGAAGGCCCAGTAAATTTGGTAAATGCTGAACAAGGAGATTATGAATTTATGTTACCAGATGGAAAACTGGCACAAACAGAAAATAGAATGGATTCAATTTCTATTTTGATTTGGAAGACTAAAATCATTGTAAAAGGAGACTTGAAAGATGCGTAGACGTAGAATGATTTATAAAACTTCAGGAGGTCAAATTGTAATAATAAATATTGATTATAATCAAGTTTTTGGGCTTAAACAAATTGCTCAAGGTTACACAGGTGGTTTAATTCGATTAAGTAATGGTATTAGTACAGTGACCTACGGGTATATTGATGTGACAATTGTCAACGCATTTTTAGCTGCAGGAAATGGAACAAATGAAGTTCTAGAGTGGTTTGATCAAAAAGGCGGGCAGTCTCTTTTATTTAATTCAGGTCAAGCTCCTAGTTTATTTTTAGAATCAGATGGAAGTTTTAGTCTTAAATTTTTAGGATCTCATAAAACCTCAAATTTCATAGAATTCACAGGAAGTTCTATGAATCTAGTCGCAAATACTCAGGATTCAGGGACTTATAATTGTGTGTTATTCAATGCTAATAGTGGTGTTTACTACTTTGCCTTTGGTTGGGGAACGGCTAATACGACTCAAGCAGTAGGTACTCCAACACTAAGAATTGGTTTAACGCCAATTTCAAACAGTCGAATAGACTTGAGTACTGCTCTACAAGGTGGGTTCGTTGCAGCGAATTATTCGAACCTTCATTTCGGAGGGTATTCATTTGGAATTAATAGATACGGAGGGTCTTTTCTATTCTATGGTCGAATAAAAGAAATTTTCACTAGAACAATGACGAATACCACCGAAGATAATTACGCCATTCAAAGTAGTTTAACCAGAAACAATTTATAATTATGAAAACATTAATAGAATTAGAACGACTTCCCAATTCACCTAAATTCAAAGACGAACGAGGAGGTGAATATCATCAACCTGTTATTAGGCTCTATAGAAACAAGCATGATATTGATGATTATTTAACATTAAATTTCGGATTCTTCCTTAAAGAATCTTCTACCGTGCCTGTTTTTCAAATTCCATTAACATTTGATAAAAATAAGATACCACAAGTGCTAAATCCAGAAGGTGGTTTTTTGGAAATAGGAAAGCCAAATTATACGGATTTATTAGCTGATTATTTAGAGTTTGGAACAGATGGTAGAGTTTATTTAATAAACCCTGAAGGGATGTATTGGTTTCTAAATACCCCACTTTGTAATGTTCCTAATTCATTAGGTGAGGTTAATTTGTCGAATTGGAAATTTAAAACTCAAGACTAATGGGAATATTATTATTTATCGTTGCATCAATGTTTTTTATTCTTTTAATGCCAATTGGTTTATTGGCAGGGATTCTACTAAAACTTAGTGAAACCAATTCGAAAGCCTATGACCTTGCATTGTGTATTGATCAGTTAGCTAATGTGATGTTTCAGGAGTTGTTTAATAAAATTTTTGTAAAAGGTCAATATTACGCATTTGGTAATCCAGACGAGACTATTTCGTCGGTTCTTGGAAAGAATAAGAAGTTAAACACACTCACAAGTTTTGGACGGTTAATAGATCGTTTTCTTTCCAAACTAGACCGAAATCACACTATAAAATCAATCGAAGAAAATCCGTAAACCATGACTATAAAAGATCACTATAACCAAATTATTGCATTAAAGGATGGAAATTCTGAGCTTAGTGAATTAGCACCCTATAATGACAATGGAGCAAATTTAATGAATGAGCTCAATAGTGGTTCAAAAGTAGCTGTTTGGCGATTATGGGTATGGATAATTGCAACCTTAACATGGTTACAAAATGAAGCTCTAAAAAAACATAAGAAAGAAATAAATGCTCAAATTGAAAATCAAACACATGGTACTTTGATTTTTTACCATAACCGTTCTTTAAACTTCCAATTTGGTCATAATCTCGAATATAACGGAAAACAATATGTTTATGAGGTGGTTGATGAAGCTTCTAAAATCATAAAACGTTGTTCGGTATCCATGCGAAATGGAACTATGCGTTTTAAAGTCACAAAAGAGAATGGTGGAAACCTAGAGCCATTAACAAGTTCAGAGCAATTGGCGTTTAAAAATTATCTTTTGGATATTCTATATCCAGGAACTCAATATTCGGTTATATCAACGGAAGCAGACGCTTTAAAACTGAATATTAAGGTTTATGTAAACGCTCAAGTGATAGACCCCAATACAGGGGAACACTTAATTACTGGTGAGCCATTGGTAGAAGATTCAATAAACAACTATTGTAAGAATTTACCATTTGATGGAAAATTGACTTTGCAAAAATTAATAGACCATATTCAAGCTACTGAAGGTGTAGAGGATTTAGAACTCATCGAGATTGCCTACCAATACGGTGTTGTACCTTGGACTGTTTTCACTCGCGAAATTGAGCCTTTTTCGGGTTATCTTGAGTTGGATGTAGGTAATTCAAACATAGAATACTATGAATACGTATAACAATCATTTTAATTGGGATTTCGACAAATTGGTGGTGATGTTGTTGCCACCAGTTTTAAGAAAACCTAAACTATTGGCTTTTTTGGAAGTACTGGCTTCGGGGATTTCTTCAGTATATGATGGGTTA
The DNA here is from genome assembly GCA_049607525.1 of Flavobacteriales bacterium. Classification (GTDB taxonomy): domain Bacteria; phylum Bacteroidota; class Bacteroidia; order Flavobacteriales; family CAJXXR01; genus JBMYYR01. Next base: position 20,487 of record JBMYWP010000022.1, on the reverse strand, counting down.
ATTGAATTTAGAACAAAAAGCAGTTATAACGCTTATTTTTCTGCAGATAGAATTACGTTTGAACACTACTTAAATGATGTTTTTGATAAAGAAGATCGTAACATCAAAGTTGTTAATGCGGAGTTTTTAGAGCGTAAAACACTGTATAAAAACGCTGAGAATAGACCGAATCGTATTTATCAGGTTTCAGAGAACAAGCCTATTAAACTCTATTATTTGCAGGAATATGAAACATCCATCCATTTTATTATAGAAATGCCTGCAGGACTTTTAAACGCACAACAATTAAAAGCTTTACGAATTTGGGTGGACGAAAGGAAACTACCTAACAAGAATTACGAAATAGAATTTATTTGATATGAATTATCTACAAACCCAATTAGGAGGATTTGACTTATATCTTGATGATATAGAATTTATAGAGGAATCCGTTTTAAGTGTGCTTAGAGGACATGTATCACATTTAGCTGTACATCAACCTACTTTTGTTTTATCAGGTTGTGAAATAACCGTTACAGGATCAGATACAATAAATATTTCTGATGGTTGGGTGGTTGTTGCAGGAGATTTAGTGAAATGTGAGGCACATTCAATTGAAGTTTCCGACCAAGAACAGGAAGTAAGATTTTCTTTAGAAACAACTGATATTGTTTCACCTGAAAGTCAAAAAACGAAAGATGATGGTACAACATACTACGCACATCAAAAACGCCACGCTGTTCTCAAATTAGATTTATCGGGTAATACGGCTTTAGATTCGTGTTATTATTCTTTGGATGGAGGGAACAAGCATTGGTTTACTTATCGTGATGTGATGGTTGGAAAAGAAAAGAATATCCAAATGCTAGGAAACTGGGCATTTTCAGGAGATAGAAGACCATACTACCAAAAGGACTTTTTCGGAAGGGTTCATGTTGGCGGAAAAACACCAAGTATTGCGTCATCATCTGATCCGTATTCTTTGAGCATTGGAATATTACCTGCAGGTTTTAGACCTGAAAACGATTTATTCGGTTTGTTTTCTTCTGAAACTGGTCAAAGAGCGGTTAAAATTACAGCCTTAACAGGTGAGATAACCATTTTAGGATCATCCTTTGTAACTACTAATGGTGAGCTTATATTTCCTAAGTTTAAGGGAATGTAAAACAACATAGTCCTCCGAAATAAAGGACTTTAAATATTATATTTCGCTATTATAGAATAAACTATTAAAACGCAGTTAAACAGCTTCTTTATGAAGGTGATTAGCTGCGTTTTTTATTTTCAAAACAATGAGAAAGAAACAAAAGCAATTTGTAAACAAAGAATTAGACATTAATCAAATTAAAAAAGAGTATGCAAAACTTAAAAATAGACTGGGTAAGTAGTGATACTTTTCCTAAAAAAGGAGAATTAAAAGCATTTGGAACATTCGTTTGCGGTGGTGGATCAACAATGGGTTATAAATTGGCGGGATTCGATCATTTGGGAGGTGTTGAAATTGATAAAAATATGGCTGATATTTATGAGACCAATCATATACCCAAATACTTTTACAAAGAAGATATTCGGGTGTTCAATGAACGTAAGGATTTACCAAATGAATTGTATGAATTAGATGTTTTAGATGGTTCACCACCTTGCAGCACTTTTTCAATGGCTGGAAGTCGTGAGAAATCATGGGGAAAAGAAAAGCAGTTTAGAGAAGGACAATCCAAACAGTGTTTAGATGAATTGGTATATGTATATTGCGATACAATCAAAAAATTACAACCAAAAGTTGCAATTTTAGAAAATGTAACTGGAATTGTTTCAGGTAAAGCCAAAAAATATACAATTGGCATATATGACAAACTAGAGAAAGCAGGATATTATGTTCAAATATTTAAACTAAATGCTGCAACAATGGGAGTGCCACAAGCCCGTGAGCGTATCTTCTTTATTGCAAGACGTAAAGATTTAGGTTTTGAACCATTAGTACTTAAATTCAATGAAAAACCTGTTTATTTCGGAGATATTGCAGATACAGGAAGTACAACACATAAAGAAATGCTTAACTCAACTAAATTGAGATGGAAATATGTTACTAAAGGAGATGAGAGTTTAAAGTATGCCAATCGCATTTATACAAATAATCCTGATTCTCATTCTTTTTTCTCTACATCAATTGTATATAATAATACTGTTCATGGTACTTTGACCAGCGGTGGAACATCGGTTTATTATCATGAAGAAAGAAGACTAAATGATACAGAATACAGGAGAATGAGCACTTTTCCAAAGGATTTTGATTTTCGAAATGTTAATGTTAGATATGTTTGTGGTATGTCTGTACCGCCTCTTATGATAGCTAGAATAGCCAACGAAATCAAAAAACAATGGTTTGAGTAATTAACGATTAAACCCCATTTAAAAGGCTTTTAAATGGGGTTTAATTATTTTTGCTTGTGTGCATAAAAATGGTACAATTCGATTTATGTTTGTGTACAATTCGTTTTGCCGATTATATACCAAAGGCTCGGGACTGAACTTAGTGTTGACTAAAACTGACTCCCGTAAGCCGTAATTAAAAAATAGTAAGAAATGAAAAGAAAAACTAATCGTGGAAGAGTAATGAAAATTGGGAATAAACTTGTTGAAGGACCAAGTGCAATATTTCGTTTGTCAGAAGGTGATTGGTTAGAAAAAGATTTACATTTAACGATTTGGGATGAAGGATTTCAAAACATATCCACATATTCCTTGTGGACTGATAATTCTATGAATAAAGAGGAAGACTTCCTACCTCCTATGATTAGAATATTGCATTGGAAAAAAAGACTAGATTTAGACGAATTAAAAGTGGATGAAAATCGGAAATTCCCAAAAATAGAACTTGATTTAGGGACAATTAAGAATTCAAAAATTGACCAATTAGAAAACTCGTTTATCTCAATTCAAAAAGCAGTTAAGGGAAGTAATAATTATGTGCCCTATAAGATTTCAAAGAAACTAGATGGTGCAGAACTTAATATTGACGATGACACGGAGAATTTGTTTTTTTCAATTTATGTTGGAAATGGAAGTCAATCTTTGGAATTTAGTTCTTCCGGAAATTATTCCAATTCATTGGTTCAACAAATACAAAAATTAACTCATTTATTAAGAGAAAGTATTGATCCTGTAAACAAATCAGAGTGGAAGGAAAGATATTACGAATTGACAGAAGAGTACTTGGAAGGGGAAATTCCTGAATGGTATTATGAAGATGAAATGAATAAAAAAACGAAAAGTTAACCTTGCATATAAAATCATAGCACCTTAGGAAAACTACGCTTCATAAACTAATTGTAACCAATTTGAGAAAATGATTATTCGAAAGAAAATTATTACATCTATAATGATTGTCTTTCTTGTTGGAATTACAATCGGAATTACATCCTTGAATAATCCAATTATAGTAAAATGGACTTTTGGTTCCGCTAGATTAATCGGAAACCAAGGTGTTTTTGATTGGGCAAAAGAAAATGATTTAATCAACATGAAACCTGAAAAATTTGAACAAAAGAAAAATGATCCAATATTTATTGGAGGATTCACTACTGCATCAATGGAACATTATCATTATGAAAACGGAGAGTAATAACAAAGTAAAAAAACACCCTGTATTTCTAAATGAAGAATGGAAATTATTTGGAAGTATAAATGCCATATTTGCATTTGCTTTCGGAGTATATGGTTATACAATTTCATTTAATGCAACCCATTTTCACTTCTATTTAACAGCCCCCATATTAACATATTATATTTTAGGTTATACATGGAAATTTGCAATTAAAAAAAATAGAAGTTTCATACTACAATTAATAGCTGTAATACTTATATTTGTTCCTTTAATTCATTATTTAGCTTATTTAATTCTAATTTATTTCGACTTGATATATTGTAACTTTACAATAAGTGAAAAAGGTATGATGAATTATTCAATTGGTAGTTTTACCTACTTTTTTGTTGTTGCTTTTCCATTTGCATTTTATTCTATTTATAAATTGTATTTTTCAACCTTCATAATTCCATTTGCCATAGGCTTTTTGATAAAAAAATTAAAGACAAACAAGATTCAATAATAATAATAATAATAATAGCTTGATTAATAAAGTGACAGCAAAAACTCATTCCCAATCTAAGGATGAAAAGATTTCTGTCATATTCTCATCAAAACTTATATAGATTTCTATCTTATTTCAATACATTTATAAAAATAAATTAAACACTTATAAGTCATGTAAATCTACCTTTTGGAAATGAGGTGTGTTTAAATTGATAATGGAATCATTTAAAAGAAAAAAACAATGAGCGAACAAAAAAGTAAGAATAACCAATTAAAAACGGCAATCGGAGTAATCGTTGGTATATTAACATATTTCCTAGTAAACCATTTTTTATTTGCTCCCCCATCATTCGACAAAGTTTTAATGACAACTGCAAGCGAATTAAATAAATCCTTGCCTTTAATGGTTGATAGAGATACACAATTGGATAATACAATTGCTTTACCAAATAATGTTTTTCAGTACCATTACACATTAATCAATAGCGTAATTGATAAGATCGAAATAAAAAAAATGGAAGAATTCTTGGAAGAACAACTATTAAACAACATAAAAAGCAATCCAGATTTGAAAACATTTCGGGACAATAATGTAACTATGAATTACTCGTACAAGGATAAGAATGGAGAATTCATTACCAAGATTTCAATCACCCCAGACGAATACAAATAGGAGTAACAACTATTGCCAATAATTAAGAATTCGGAGTTCTATTTAAGCATTCGGGATTCCTCGGTACTTTTCTTAGATTGAATCCAAAATCAATTATTCTAACAGAAATAAATGATATTTAAAAGAGACCATTTAAGGAATAAACAAAACTATTATTTAACAATAATCATTGTTGAAATAGCAACATATCTAACATTAATATTCTTAAAAATCCCATGGTATATTACGGTATTCATCTTTCCGTTTTTAATCATTGAGATAATATCTAATTTAAGGTGTTTAAAACGTCAAAAAAACTTTATTAAAGCACTCGAATTTCACAAAGACAAACTGATTTGCACACATATAAATGACTCAAAAACTTTAATAGATTTTGATGATTTGCTATTTTCTTTTCGTGAAATAAAATTTGAAAAAGATAAATCGGAAATTGAAATAAAAACAAAAAGAAAGATCCGAAATAAACGTATTGGGAGAATTCATATTAATGAATGGAAAAACATCTTTGAGATAAAAGATGAACTCTTAAAAAATGGAATAATCCGAGTGAAATTCAAACCAGAAGGCTTTTGGAATAAATATGGCGGTTTAACTGCAGATGTTGTATTAACTACGTCTGCCCTTGCTATTAATGAAATTGGTGATTCTGAAATTACAAATAATATTGCCTTTTCAAGTGATTTTAACAGTTTACATAAAAACCACAAGAACAAAGCAAGTGATTAATTAACTTTAGATTCATTTCCTTTTCGAAGACAAAAATAAATACCTCTAGGTCTGTTCAATAAATTTTAATACATTTATAGAACAACATATTAACAACCTTTGCTTCTGGTTAAAAATATGTTTAAACGTAAAACAATTATTAATAACAATAGAATGAAAAATGAATATAGAATATTAGCAATAAGCATTCTGGTGATGTTATGTCTCAATTTTTTCGGCTCCATTGCCTCTAGAATGTTTGATTTTAATTATGCTTATTTAAGCCCATTATCTTTTATTTTTTATGGACTTATTGGTTACTTAATTTCTAAGCAACAGAATTTAAAAACAGGAACACTATTTGCTGCTATCTTGGGATTTACAGAATCTACAATAGGTTCTTTTGTTGCAAAATTATTTGGAGAACCAAATACGGCAGGCTTCCAAATGGAAATGACAATGGGCATTTGGATATTTACAATTATTATGGTAACCATTTTGGCATCTTTCTCAGGGCTGATAGGTGGAGTAATCGCTAAAAGTTTAAAAAAGAAAGGAAAATAAAAATCGGTCAAAACCACAAAATGAGAACAAAACATATTTTCACGAAAGTGAATAAGATGTCAATAATGAAGTCAACTTTATTATAAGAAAATACTTCACAATAAAAACTTTAATTTAGCATTTAGCTCTTTTCATAATTAACTTTCAAATTACACCATTAATCATCAAATATTAGCCATTCATAAAAAATATGATTAAAACATGTACTAAATAAATGTAAAACACTATATTTATCTAATAATTTAATTATAAAACTAAATCAGCAATTTTTATTAATAAATAAATATTCATTAATGCAATGAAAGATGAATTTTCTCCACCTATTTCTAGTCGATCTACCGAAGAACTTCAGAAAATAGTCAGTTCTCCACAAGATTGGCATCCTCAGGCTTATTCTATTGCAAATCAAGAATTAGAAAGAAGGCAAATTTCTAGAGATAAACTTGATAATGCAAACTTACTTATTGAAAAAGAAAAAATGGCTCTTTTAGAAAAGGCCAAACTACGTTATGTTCTAAAAGATTTTTTATCAAGCCCATACACCTTTTTAATTGAGATTTTGTTTTCTTCTGAATTATCTAAGGAAGGATATATTGAAAAAGCAAAACAACAACAGGTTTTTAGAATCTATTTAGGAATTATTCTTTTCTGTATTTTCTTTAGTTTTATGGCCTTCTACTATCTTTAGATCGGAATAATAAAACTCTTTACTTTTTTGTCTAGTAACTTCTTATAAAAAAAAATATTTAATAATAACCAGCACAGAATACAAACCTCAAAAAAAAACTCAGTACCATTTAGGAATACTTAGTTGATATTTTGTGACAATAAGTCTTAATAATATAACAAACATTGACGTTACAACATAAGCCCAATTATGGGTACTTTCGAAATGCATAAATACTAAATACAATCCACCACCAAAAAGAGATACTGTAGCATATATTTCTTTATGAAATATTAATGGTGTTTGATTAGACAAGACATCTCTTAAAACACCACCAAAACTTCCTGTAATAGTTCCAAGAATAATACAAATTATTGGGTGTAAGCCTTCATTAATACCAATTTGCACACCGGCAATTGTAAAAATGCCCAATCCTATTGTATCAAACATAAACAATGTTTTTCTGAATTTCTTTATTGAATTCCTGAAAACCAATGCCAAAACAGTTCCAATGATTATTAAATAGATAAACGAAACATCTTTCATCCAAAACACTGGAATTTGTCCAACAAGAATATCTCTAGTGGTTCCACCACCTAGGGCAGTTACAAAAGCAATAATAAAAACTCCAAAAACATCCATTTGTTTTGCCATGGCAGATAAAGCACCCGATATAGCAAAAGAAATGGTTCCTAATATGACAAAAATCGTGATGACATCCATTTATTATCTATTTATTTACAAATAAATTCTAATTTAGTTAAATAATCTAACCTCCAGTAAAATTTCTTTTAACAATGATTTTGAAAAAATCTCTTTTTATTATTAGAACAACGGCAATCGGTATTCTATTTGTTATTTTCTCTTGTTCAGACCCTAAAATTACAGGGAAAGAATTGAAGATTCCTATAATAGTAAAATCCCAAAAAGATGGCATACACTCGGAGGGAAATACATTGTGGCCAGTAAATAAGGCAACAACTGTTGGAGTAGCCAATATGATTGAACAAATCAATACATTTTCAATTGGTAACAATACCAAAGATTTTGACGGCTTATCAAAAACATTAGAAAATGAAATGATTACACTATTCTCTAAATGTGATATGAAAGGAAAAGCGCATGATGAACTCCACAATTTTTTGCTTCCAATTCATGCCCATATTGAAAAGTTGAAAAATGGAGATGTTACAGAACGAACTGAAACTCTTAAAAACATAAAATACAGACTACATTTATTCCCATTATATTTTAAATCTTAAAAAAATGGATTTTAATCTGTGGTTAGCTTTTCATTCAAATTTTAGATGGATAGTTCTCATTGCCCTTCTTTTCACACTTGTATATACGTATTTCAAGAAAAGTTCTCAACAAAACTTTTCTAAGTTCGACGAAAGCCTCTTAAAACTAAATTTGTTTATTGCTATTATACAACTCTTTTTGGGTATTGTTTTATATACACAAAGTGGCATTGTAGAATACTTTTATAGCCATTATCCGGAAACTGTAAAAATGCGAGAAATTCGTTTTTTTGGTATGGAACATGTGTTAATGATGCCAATAGCTTTATCCATTTTTGTTTCGGGTGGATTTAAAGGAAAAAAAATAAATGGAATAAAAGGATATAAAATATGGTATAAAAGAACTTGTTGGGCCTTAATTTTGATTTCACTATCCATCCCCTGGTCATTTTGGGCATTAGTCTCTAGACCTTTATGGCGTTCTATCATTCCTTAATATGAAAATATTTAATCTTATTCCATAATACATTTTATTGTTTCGATCATAGGAGAATTTTGCAAACACGTTGGACATTGATCATACATAAAAAGACAATCTATAAAGTCTGTGAGCATGTGAAAAAGTAGTCCTATACCTATGACACGAAATGTTTTTTTGAAAAATAATAAAGACAAATAAACCAACATGGCCCAAAAACTGTGTAATGGATGAAAATTTATACTGCACCTATTCGCTTGAAATATAGGATTGGCTAATAAATGATCAAGATCTACCAACATGGTTAATAAAAAAATAAGATAGGCTTGTTTCCAATATTTCTTAAAAAACACCAAAGCAATAAATAATGGAAATACAAAATGTAAAGAATAATGCACTATGGTTTGAATCATACCTAAAGGAGAGATTTAGTACACAAAATTAATGGGATATTCTTCAATTCAAAACTATAGAATGTTTAGTTTTTCAAAATATATATTTAAAACAATAAAAACACTGCCATCTTTAACAGAATAATTATCATAGTTAGATTTACCAAATGTTAGACCTTAACTAAAACCGAAATGGCTCTTGATATATGGATTCAAATTTTCAATTTTAAGTCATTTGTATACAATTATTTTATGTTTACCATAAAATAACCTATATTTAAAGAAAGAAAGTGAAACACACTCTCTGATTTATTACTTTTGACAAAAATTTAGAATTAAGCAAAATGTCTAAAAAACAGAATATGATTCTAGTTCCTATTGATTTTACGGAACAATCATTAATAGCATTAAGAGAAGCGGAGAACTTAGCAAAAACAAGTCAAGCAGAACTAACTTTATTAAGTATTATTGAAGAATCAGGTTTTTTTGCCCGTGTATTTGGAGACAAATCTGAAGAAGAGGTTGAAAAACTCATAAAAGGAACTAAACTAAAACTTCAAGAAATTGCAGCACGAAGTATGACTCGTACTGGTAATGATGTCAATGTATTAGTTTCTAGAGGTAAAGTTTACCAAAAAATTGTTGAATTCTCTGAAAGCATAGACGCTGATTATATTGTAATGGGAACCCAGGGGCAACCAAAAACAATGAAGAGAATAATGGGTTCTAACGCCAACAGGGTTATTCGTACTTCAAAAATTCCGGTAATAACAATAAAAGGACAAGAACACAAGCATTGTGATACAATAGTTTTACCTTTAGACTTAGAAAAAGAAACAAAGGAAAAAGTTTCTAATGCCATTGAATTTGCCAGAATTTTTAATGCAAAAGTGAAAGTAGTTTCTATCATAAAAACATCTATGGATGAAGACGAAACAAAAACGTTAAAAAACAATTTGCATCAAGTTTATAAATTTATGGCCTCAAAAGGTGTTGACGTAGATGGTGATCTTTTATTTAAAGATAAGTCGGCAAAAATTAATGAAGAAATTCTTCAATATGCAAGCGATTGCAATGCAGACCTTATTATGATTATGACTCAACAAGAAGATGAATTTACACCCCATTTCTTAGGTTCTGCAGCACAAAATATTATTTATAATTCAAAAGTTCCAGTTATGAGTATCCGACCAAAAGTTACAAACTTTGCATACGATCTTCCATAACAAGATTTCAAATTATAAGAAAAGAGCCTTTTTTGAGGCTCTTTTTTTTTGTAGAATTTTATTAATAATACTTTAAACATGAATTTGCACCTCTTTAATATTGCAAATACAATGTAATTCTAAATATTTTAAGATTAATTAATCAATAATACCTCATTTTATACTCTATATTAAATTGAATATTCTAATTTCGAACATTAAATACCAAGAAACAATACATGAAGAAGCTTATTATTTTGTCTATGACCTTATTTGGTTTATTGGCATGTAAAAAATTACCCAATTACTATTGTGTAAATAAAGAAAATATAGATTTTTCTGAAGTGAACTACTCAGGATATGATGCCAAAACAGGATTTAGATGGCTCATATTTAAAGACAAAACACATTTTAATATTTGGTTGGATACAGATAACGTTGTAACCCAAAACAAACTATTATATACTGGTTTTACTTTATTTTTTGATGAAGAAGGTAAAAAGCAGAAAAAAGTAGGTGTGAATTTTCCAATAAAAACGGAAAAGACATTTACCATGAAAGATTTCAAATCGCATTTTAACAACGATCATTTCTCTATAAATACAACCAATGAACTTGCAAAAATCATAAACCAACTTCCAAAAGAAGGTTTTTATTTGAACAATGGTGAAAAAGAAGAGTTTAATTACTTATTCGATAAAAAAGGTTATGAAATTGAATTGGCTGATAAGAATGAATCTTTAACCTATAGATTACGTATTCCACTATCCAAAATCATTGTAAATCCTGAAACAAAATCATTTACGTTGGGAATAGAAAGTGGTGTTTTAGACTTTGAATTACCAGACGGAATGCAGGCTCCAAATCAGAATACTGCTATTCCTAATACATCAGGTATTCCAGGGAATAGAGGTGGAAATTCTCCAGGAGTTATGGGTGGTGGAGTTGCAGGTAAACAAAGAAACTTGGCAACCTTTAATCAAATTGAAGAACCAATCCGATTATGGTTTAAAGTGAACCTAACAGATATTTAATAAAGCAATACCAATAGGACAAAAAGGAAATTCAGTAAAACTGAATTTCCTTTTTTTTATTTCAGAAAAAATAATTAATACCACATTAAACTAATTTGAAAAATGAAATTAATACTAATGTTTTTTTCGATTTCCCACTTCCTTTATTATTGAACTACTAATACCTTCAAATTACAAGCATAATCTAAAATTATGCATTATTTTTGGATAAAACTTATTAGCATGAAACACTTCTTTATTGTTCTTTTTTCTTTGTTTTCAATTGTTCTCTCCGCTCAAGACATCAAATTGATTTCATTAAAAATTGATACCATTTATGAACTGATTAATAATGATTTGAGTCAGGTTTCTGAACGTACTGAAGAAGTAATGACACTTTCAAAAGCAATTGATTATAAATTGGGTATTGGAAGTGCTCATTTTTGTTCTGGATTGTATTTTGAGCATACAAATCAACCAGACAGTGCATTAATCAATTACAAAAAGGCAATTTCTATTTACGAAAGTCAAAACGATATAAATAAAATTGCCAGTACCTATAACACCATTTCTAGCCTTTACAACCGACTTCAAAATTACAATTTGGCTTTAGAATACAATCAAAAAGCCCTAGATATTCATTACAAACAAAACGACAGTTTACTCATTGCTGATGTTTGGAACAACAGAGCCAATTTCTTGATCAATAAAAAAGATTCTACCAGCATTCGTTTGGCTTTAGAATTTTACAACAAAGCTTACGAAAGATATAAAACCTTAAATGTTCTGGATCAGCAGTTTTCAATTCATATAAATTTAGGGATTCAAGAAGAAGAGAAGAAAAATAATGCATTGGCGCTCTCATTATTTGAGAAAGCATTAGAAATTGCCAATAAAGAAAACGCTATCACTCAAAAAATAAGTGCTCGAGTAAATCTTTCTTACCTTTTAGCCAAAGAAAATAGATTGTCAGAAGCGAGAGAACATCTTAGAATAAGTTACAACCTAGCAGAAGATTATGACGTTTTGAGAGAAAAACTATTAGTAGTTGAGGCTTATATACATTTATTTGAACATCAGGAGGATTATAAAAGTGCCCTGATTTGGACAAAAATCAATCAAAAACTACAAGAAGATTTAAGTCAAGAGAAGTTCAATTTATTTGCCATAAGAACAGAAACCGTTCATAAAGTAGAACAAAAGGAACAAAGAATCAAACAACTTATTCTACAGGAAAAAATTGATAAAAAACAACACTTATTACTCTACCTTTCTATCGTTTTATTAGTCATAGTAGGAATTTCAATATATTTTATTAAAAGAAAACACTTTATAGCACAAAAAGAAATTTCAAGGTCGAAACAATTATTATTGAAAGAACAGCTAAAACGAGCCGAATTAGAAAAGAAACACATGAATTCGGATCTCGATAATAGAAAACAACATCTTGTAAATATTGCAGTGCATATGACTCAAAAAAACGAAATGCTCCAAAAGATATTAGACAACATAAAAACCATATCTAAATCTAAAGGAAACATGGCCTTAGAGTTATCTAAATTTAGGTTAGAGCTAAAACAACAACTTGCAATCGGTGCTGAAATTGAGGAATTCAACCTCCAGTTAAATACCATGAACAATCAATTTTATAAGGATTTAGAAGTCGTACTTCCAAATTTGACAAAAAATGAAAAGAAATTGGCTTCGCTTTTACGTCTTGGATTCACAACCAAAGAAATTGCCATTACAAATATGACTTCAGAATCTGCTGTAAAAATTGCTCGTCATAGATTGAGAAAAAAAATCAATTTAGAAACAGAAATAAGCCTGACAGACTATTTTAAAAATCTTAAAATATAATACCCATCATTAAGTGTAGATGATTCCGTTTCGAAAAAAACATCAATAAAAACGTTAATAATTCTGAGTTTCTAATATTTAACTTGCAATTTATTCAAAACTTAATCACATAAAAAAACTCGAATAACCGTTATACGACCATTCGAGTTTTTTGTTTATCAATACGAAATACGACTATTATTTCGAATATTACTGTGCTTGTTGCATAGCATTAGGCTTTTTATTTTGTTTCGATTTATAAATTTCGAAACGGGTTGGAGCCAAAGCTTTCGGCCAAACATTGTTATCAACATCTGTATCTGCCGTTTCTAAATATGGATCTAATGTAATTCCAACAACTCTGTTTTTGAAATAGAAAACTTTCGAAACATTGAAATTATCACGTACCCAAATTTCTGCTGGTATACGTACAATTTCTTTTTTTCCATTATCAAATTCAAATTCCACAATAAGAGGCATTACTAAACCACCTACATTTTCAAATTCCAATTCATAATAATGCATTTTGTCTTTTAAAATAGATTTTTGTTCTGCATTAAGTCCATTTTGAGCTTTAGCGAACTTATTTTTATCCTTTTTGGTTACATCATTAACATCATAGGTATTGTAGAAATCTGCAAGAGATTTGTTTTGACCAACTCTCGTTTTTTTAGACTCTTTCTTATTTAGTATATCAGTTATGGTTACAGGTTCATTCTTTTTTTGTTTCGCCTTTATTCCTTTTTCAATTTTAGGATTTCCTGTACTTGCTTGGAAATACTTAACCGAGTTTAAAGCTATATCTACATGATCAGTTGTATAAAACCAACCTCTCCAAAACCAATCCAAATCTACAGCACTTGCATCTTCCATCGTTCTAAAGAAATCTGCTGGTGTAGGGTGCTTAAACATCCAACGTTGAGCATACGTTTTAAAGGCATGGTCAAATAACTCACGTCCCATAACAGTTTCTCTTAATATATTTAAGGCCGCAGCCGGTTTACCATAAGCATTGTTTCCAAATTGTAATAGAGATTCACTGTTGGTCATAATTGGAGTAATTCCATTTTTATCTCCCTTCATATAATTTACAATTTTTCGTGCAGGACCTCTTCTACTTGGGTAATTGTCTTCCCAATCCTGTTCAGTCAAATATTGTAAGAATGTATTTAATCCTTCATCCATCCAAGTCCATTGTCTCTCGTCTGAATTAATAATCATTGGAAAATAATTATGACCTACTTCATGAATAATAACACCAATCACTCCATATTTTGTTTGAGCAGTATACGTTCCATCCTTTTCTGGTCTACCAAAATTGAAGCATATCATTGGATATTCCATTCCAATACTCTTAGAATTTACAGAAATAGCAACAGGATATGGATAATCGAATGTATGACGTGAATACGTTTCTAAAGTTTGAGCAACGGCATGTGTAGAATACTTTTCCCAAACCGGATTACCTTCTTTTGGGTAATAAGACATGGCCAAAACATCTTTTGTTTCTTGCTTTACTGCCATAGCATCCCACATAAACTTTCGAGACGATGCAAAAGCGAAATCTCTCACATTTTCAGCCTTATAGTGCCATGTTTTTGTCGTTTTAACTTTCTTTTTTTCTGCTTTCTCAGCTTCTTCTTGAGTTATGATTAGAACAGGCTCATCATAAGTCTTTTTGGCTAAATCAAAACGTTTCTTTTGTTCAGATGTTAACACTTCATCAAAATTCTGAACCATTCCAGTTGCTGCAACAACATGGTCAGAAGGAACTGTAATATTTACATCGTAATCTCCGAAGGGCAATGTAAATTCTCCATTTCCTAAAAACTGTTTATTTTGCCAGCCTTCAACATCATTGTACACGCACATTCTTGGGTAGAATTGAGCAATGGTATATAAATAATTATCGTTTTCTGTGAAATACTCATATCCAGATCGACCACCAATTTGCATTCTATCATTGATGTTATACCACCAATCTACCTTGAATTTAATGGTTTCTCCAGGTTGTAATGCATTTTCTAAATCTAAACGCATCATGGTTTTGTTTACCGTAAAAGAAAATTTCTTTCCATCTACAGACTCTACTTCTTCTATTTTAAAACCACCATCAAAGTCATTATGCATTCTTTTGTAAGAATCAAACGACATGTTAGATAATTTACTTTCTCTTATTTTCTTTGAGTCAGATGTTCTAGATCTTACATTCTGATCTAATTGCAACCAAATATACTCCAAGGCATCGGGCGAATTATTGATGTATTCAATTTCTTCGGAACCTGTTATACGCTGTAACTCGTCATTAAGCGTTATGTTTATTGAATAATTCGCCTGATTTTGATAGTATTTATGTCCTGGAGCTCCACCACCAGTACGGTATACATTTGGTGTGGCAAGTTCTTCTTTGAGTTGTTTAAACTTGTTGTTGTTATAATGCTCTGTTTGAGCAAACAAACATCCTGAAATTAAAAAAACTAAATAAGAAAATTGTTTCATAGTAGATATTTAGAGTTTGATGTTAAACGTATGGTTGGTTACATTTGTTGAAAAATAGAAGGATTCCTTACCTTTATTATTTGCTTTATCTATGGTTTCGAAATGCGTTATATTCTCCTGATGATCATAGGTTTCTAGAAAAATGGTATTTTCTAAATCTATCTGAATCATCTTCTTAGGTAAATCATTAATTTCAAAATACACATAAACATAACCATCATTCTCGTATTCTTTACCTACAAACACGAGCGGTTTCTGTTTCTCTTTTATGGTTACTTTAAAAGTGGATTGGATATAATTTGTTAGACAAACTTCCAATAAAGGATCGTTGTATTCAAAATTTAATGGCGTATTTCCACACCATTTGTTTTTTCCGAAAATATATTCTAAATCATGAGCTGCAAGCTTTATTGAAATTTGAAGATCATGTTTTTCTTCATTATATCTCATTTCAGTAATGGAATAATAATACTCATGATTGTTGTTCGAAAGTCCAACAAAAGTCCATAAAAATAAAAACCAACGTAAAAGTTGGCTCAGCATTGATATTTTCATTTATTCATTTTTCTCAAATATATAAAAATACATATTAAATTAACATAGATATTGTATTTCCTCGTGATTTTATAACATTTTTTAATGTTTAAAATTTAATTATCCTTTTATATTTCTCTATTAATGATTTTTGTATTCGTTGGTTTAATTAAACAAAAGTGTGTGTTTGCGAGTTCCAAATATTTTTCTAAACCTTCAGATTTTAAAACAATAACCCTCACCTTACTCATTTTGTATTTAAAATCATAGGCTTCAAACAGGGTTCCATTGGTTTTTAATAAATCTATTTTAAATTTTTTCTTCTTAATTTTATATAAATACCCCGTAGATAAAGCACTTCTATTTCCATCTTGAAATTGAATGATTCCAAGCTCTTTCTCTAACCATTTCAACTGATCCATCGTATTTCTAAACTCAAATGATTTGGGTAAACAACGGTCATCAACTTCCCAAGTTACTTTGCCCATAAATATTTTCTCCTGAACGCCATACCTCCTTTTTTTACAATACTTTTTCTTTAACAAAAGTAAATCTCCAGGAGAAAAATCAAGTTGTACTTGTTTTAATACAATCCAGTCTTCATTTTCTTTAATTACAATACCAAAAATTCGGTCTACCCAACCTTTTACTTTAAACGATTCTATTTTCATGATTTAGTTTTTGTAAAAAAACAGAAACAGCCAGAATAATATCAACTTTAAACATTAAGAATGTATTAAAAATAAAAAAAGCGAAAGTTGTGTCTTTCACTTTATGTGTTAACAAGATTTATACTTGTCATGTAATCCTTTGCCTTCTAAAATCATTGGCATAATTTTGAGAAGTCTACTTTCTTTTGTCGTTAACCTTTTGGCCGAGGCGATATGTTCTGCATATTCTTTTCTTTTTGACAAGGTTAAAGATTCAAATGCTTTCTTTAACGCTGAATTTCTCTCCAATTTTTCATTCAATTCAATAGGAATTACTACTTCAGTTGTTTTTTGGGCTTTTAAGCGTTTACCTGCTTTTTCATTTTCTATTGATTCTTTAATGTATTTAAGAACCAAAGTTTTATCGAAATCTTTATTTATATCAAAACGCCATTGCCTTAATGCTTTTGTTTTTCCTTCCTGAGCATTCTGCAACATATTGTCTTCATCCTTCAAAAAACAACCTTGATGAAACCATAAAGCCACATGGTTTTTGAAAGCAGCCAGACCAATTACATTTTTATTTTTTAAGGTATAACAAGGGGCGCTCCATTTCAACGTTTCTTCAAGTTCTGTTTCTTGCAACAATTTTCTTAGCGACAACAATAACTCCTGACCGTTTTCCTGATCGGTAAAATAAGTTTCTATATCTGTATACTTTTTCATAGCAAATGGTTTTTATTTAGATGAGTGGTTTTCTAAAAAGAACATTAAATTATTTAAATCATCCCAAAATTTGGGATAAGATTTCGACACAACTTCTGGATGTTCAATTTCAACAAAATCGGCAAATAACATAAACAATGGTGCAAAAGCTAATGCCATCCTATGATCGTTATAAGTTTTTATTAAAATGGGTTCCGAAACCAAAATTTCAGTTTTATGCAATATTATATGTCCAGAATCAATAATTTCTAAGGCCCCACCAAATTTAGCCAATTCTGTTTGCATGGCTTTTAACCGATCGCATTCTTTATTTTTTAAAGTTTCTAATCCGGTTAACTCACATGACATGCCCAAAACAAAAGCTGTTACAATAAAGGTTTGAGCAATATCTGGGCAATTTTCACAATTAATATTAAAGTGATCTTTTCTTAGAACGCCATTTGGGTTTAATTGTAAAACGTTATTTTCTATGAGAGAATGGACACCAAATTGCTCAAAACAATTCAACAATATAGAATCGCCTTGACTGGAATTGCTCTTATATTTCCCTAAGCTTAATGGAATATTAAAAATTGAAGATATAGAATACCAATAACTTGCCGAAGACCAATCCGATTCTATTTCAACTTGAAACTGAGCGTGATTTTTCCACGGTTCAATTTTTATAGTTCGACCTTGAATAATTACTGGTATTTTGTATGCTTTTAATACATCTAATGTTAATTGGATATATGAAAACGATGTTTGGTTCGGATGAATTTCAACCTGAATACCATTAGGCAAAAACGGCCCTAATAGTAATAATGATGAAATAAATTGACTTGATTTTAAAGCCGGTAAGGATATCTCTTTTGATTGTAAAGAGGAAGATTTAACCACAAACGGTGCAAAACCCTTTTTTTCTAAATACTGAATGTTTGCACCCATTTCGGTTAATAGATCAACCAATTCATGGATAGGTCGTTCTTGAATACGCGTACTCCCTGTTATGGTAATATGCTCTTTTTGTAGACAGGCATAAGCCGTTAAAAACCTTAAAGCTGTTCCTGCATGTCCAACATTCCAAACATTCCCTTGTTTACCAGTGAGTATATTTTGTAAAACCTGGACATCATCTGCAGATGACCAGTCTATGCCACTAAATCCTTTTTTGGCATAAGCCAAAAGCATTAAATGTCTATTACTTTCACTTTTTGAAGCTTCTATGTTTAAAGAAAAGCTAAACATTCACTTGCTGTTTTAAATACGAAAGTGCTTCTTTTAAATCTTCTGGAGACACCTCCACATTTTCTTTACATTCGCCAATTCGAGTGAGAAGGCTTAACAACAGCTTATCCCCTTCATTTTTTTTATCCTGACTGCAATAGTTGAGACAAGTATCATTACAAATAAATTCAAATTCATCGATCGAATAAATAGAAAGAATAGCCTCGGTTAACTCATGCAGTGCATCTTCGTGTAATCCTAAGTATTTCACTGATAAAAAGCCTTCGCAAATCATTCCGAAAGCTACAGCTTCGCCATGTAAAATGTGATTATTAATTTCTGCAGAATAAGATTCGAAAGCATGAGCAAAAGTATGTCCAAAATTCAAGATCTTTCTTTTTCCTTGCTCTTTAGGATCATTTTTCACTATTTCGGCCTTTATTTCAACAGAGCGTTCAATAATTTTAGGCCAATCCATAGCATCTTGATTTTTAAGATAATTCCAATAATCTAAATCTGCTATGAGGGCATGTTTCATCACTTCTGCAAATCCACTCAATAAGTCTCTGGTTTTTAAAGTATCTAAAAACATTGGAGCAATTATGACCATCATAGGGTCTGTAAAAGCACCAATCTGGTTTTTATAACCACCAAAATTAACACCTACTTTAGACCCAACAGAAGCATCGACTTGAGATAATAAAGTGGTTGGAATTTGGATAAATCTGATTCCTCTTTTATAAGTAGAACAAGTAAAACCTCCAAGATCTGTAACCACACCTCCACCTAAATTTACAATGAGTGTCTTTCTATCGGCCTGATCTTCAGAAAGTGTTGTCCATAAATGTTGAACAATTTCTAAGGTTTTTGAATCTTCGCCAGAAGGAATTTCCATGACTTGAGCACCTTCAAGCATTTCTACGTCATTGAGAAGTTGAGGCAAACAAAGTGCATGCGTATTTTCATCTACAATAATGTATAAACGAGAATATTGATCTTCATAATCTTCTAAGATGATATTTAGATCTTTTAAATAGCTATTTCCAATATATACAGGGTAGTCCAAATTAATTTCCATACGTGGTATTTTTCCAAGACCAAAGGTAAAATATTATTCATAATTAAATCTTCGACTCGAGTCAAAATTTGTAAATAGAATAGGAATTGGAGTGTGAATTTTTTAATGTTTTATTTGGTATCAGGCAATATAATTATTTAGAAAATGATATTTTATTGATTCATAAATATCATTAATTTCTTAACGAGTGCTTCGTGATTCACAAATGGCTTTTAATTTTTTCAAACCATCCGTAAAATCTTTATCAATCGATTTGTCTTCGGGCATAATCGCCATAATTGCATTAATTGGGTAAGGAATTTCAAAATTAAAGCCCCAAGTGACTTCACATCCATCTACATTAGAATTTAACGACATATATGATTTACCTTCCCCTTCATGTGGCTTTTGAAATTCCATTTTTGTTTCTATATAATTGGCTTTATCCATAAAAGTAAACGTCTGACTCCCCCAACCTACTCGTTCGTGATCAGATTTCCAAGAAAACTTCGTCCCCACTTTTCCATCTGGGCCTTCGAGGGTTGTTTTCATTTCGGGGTCATAGGTTTTCCAAGGACTCCAAGCTTGTCTTTTTTCAAAGGTAGAAATTTCATCCCAAACCATTACATGAGAAGCATCAATGGTAATCTTTTTTTCAAATTCTTGTTTTGTTGGTACAAATAAACCTCCAATGAGAATGAGCGCAACAAAGGTCAATACAATTAATCCAATTTTTTTCATATAGTTTTTTAGTTTGTTCTAAAATACAATTTTTTATGAAAACCAAAAATTTAACATAACATTAACATTCAGAAAATTGAAAAATTGAACAATAATGGTTTAAAATCTTTATTAACTCACATTTATAACAAACTTGATATTTAATTAGGGACAATAAACGATAATCTAGTGGAATAGGTAGTGCCCACAATAGTGTGTCTGTAATTATATTTTCAATGGAATGAAAAG